>CAVOJV010000007.1:0-39163 GCA_963696325.1 uncultured Gammaproteobacteria bacterium | reverse complement strand
CTGTCCCGCACGCGCACGGCCAGGACTTCTGCGCGGGCGCACTCGTCGGCGCCCGAGTAAGGCTGCAGCGCACGAGCGTCTTTCGGGGGCCGGCCTCGGCGATGCGGGCGCGCAAGGTCACCGGCAGCTCGAGCGGCGTGGGACGCAGGTAGGTCACGTTGAGGTTGGCCGTCACGCACCAGATGTGGGGGGCGGAGCCGATGGGGCGGCCCTCCGCCCGATAGGCGTGCGCGATGGCGGTGCAGACGCTGTGGCAGTCGATCAGGGTGGCGATGATGCCGCCGTTGAGGAACTGCGGCGGGCCCGCCGACTGGTGGCTCTCGGGCCGGTAGACGCAGACCCCTTCATCCCCCTCCCAGACGCTTTTGATGCGCAGGCCGTGAAGGTTGGAAGGGCCGCAGCCGTAGCAGAGGTTGTCGGGGATCAGGTCCTGGAATGCGGTGGGGGGCATTGCCATCCTTTCCGGGGGGGGGCGCACATGCCGGCGTCAGATCGCCGGCCCGGTTTTCCCACGTGAAACGTGCAGGCCTTGGTTCCCGTCACGCTGCCCTCCAGGCAGGGATCAGGGCTTTCAGGCGACGACTTTTCCTTCCGCCAGAACGCACCGGTCGGTCACCGTGCCTTCCGGGGTTTCGATCTCGAATGCGTAGGAACCGACGAGGCCCTTCTTCTTCATCTCCTCGCAGAGATCGAACAGGGCCCGCTGGGCCGCTTCCGCGGAGGCGGCCTGCAAGTCGGTTTTGATCACGGCCTTCATTCCGAGACCCTCATCTCCTCAGACAATTCCGTGCATCGCCATGCCTCACCGATCGACGCAAGCCGACTCGGGGGCGAAATCCGACCCCCTCATAAGCCGTTGGACATGTGGCATCATATCCCATTGGGCCGGGGAAGGAAATGCGGTGCACCGCTTCAGTCGAACCCCCATCCGGGCGACGGACTTGCATCGATGTCCTGCAGCCGGATAAAGTGCGGCCGCGTAAGCGTGTGGACCATAGCACCCTGAGGGGCGGGGGAAAAAACGAATCGCGGAGGTGTCTGGATATGCAAGAGATCGCCGAGCAACTGCGCGCCGTCGTCGCCATCGTGGGGCCCGAGCTGTCCCGGCTCGACAGCGGAGATGTGGCAACGAAGGACCGCCCCGGGCGAGTGGTCGAAGAAGGAAATCCTCGGCCACCTGATCGACTCGGCCGCGAACAACCACCAGCGGTTCGTCCGGGCGGTAGACGGTGCGGGGCTGGGATTCCCGCCCTACGCTCAGAACGAATGGGTCAGAATCCAGCGGTGCAACGAACGCCCGTGGGCGCTCTGGTCTCCCTCTGGTCGGCTTACAACGATCACCTCTCGCACGTGATCGCGTGCATCCCTGATGTGGCCAAGCCCTCCCCGTGCAACATCGGCACGCCGGAACCGGTGGCCCTGGAATTCGTCGTCACGGACTACCTTCGGCACCTGAAGCACCACCTGAAAGATATCCTGGGCGGCGAGTTTCTGTAACCTTGGGACCTTCACGCCTCGCCGGTGCGTCCGATGTAGACCTCTTTGCCGGTGAGCCGGTTGAGGAACACATCCATCCCGTTTTCGTGGCGCAGGAACTCCAGGCTCTTGTCCAGCTCCCCGGCGGGGATGAACCCGTAGGTCTGGCTTAGAGAGCCTTCATACTCCCAGCCTTCCGGCAGCATGATCGACGCGACCCGGCTGCCGACGAGGCGGCACGCGGCCACCTTGGCGCCGGCGCCGGTCAGATCCACGTGGCCGAACTCCAGCCACCCGGATGGGGATGCCGGGCCGCCCATCTGATCGACCACGACCAGGTCGATCGCCTTCCCGCCGTCGAGGTGGGTCAGCCCCACCCGTTCCAGCGACCGGACATAGCCCTCGACGTTGTCCGGCGACATGAACCCCACGCGGGCGATCTCGCCGTCGGCGCAGAACGTGAGGTTCGGCGCGGCGGCGGCGAACGCCGGCCATCCGCCGGGGAACTTCGCGTCCACCGCGCTTCTCCGAACGATCACCGAAATCGCTTCGACCAGGACCGCCATCAGGACCCCCTGCCCGGGCGGCCGCACCCCGCTGAACCCGACGCCAGTTCGGCCGCCACCCGCTGCAGGAGGCCGGCGGTTTCAGGCGACAGCTCCGGGCGCCGCTTTCCTTCTATCGTGAAGCCGGCCGGCAGGCCGACCGGGCTGGCGCCGGTCAGCACGGCGACCAGCACGCAGGCGGACAGGTAGGAGCCGGCGGCGCTGGCGTGTCGGCCGTCGGCGTGGTGGAGCTCGAGCGCCGGGTCGAGAAGGAACGCGCGCTGCCAGGCCAAGCCGGCCGGGGCGAGCACGGTTGAGAATCTGTTCAACGAAGTTCTCGGGGAGGTTCCCGAGGAGTGGCTGCGCAAACAGATGGAATTGCGCTTGAGCGAGGAAGAAAAACAGCTCATCGAATCCATAGGTGGCTGGGAACAGTTGATGGAGACTCTGCGCAAGCGCCTGGAAGAGCAAAAAGAGCGCCATCAAGGTGGCAATAAATGGATAGGCACCGGCGGCACTTCACCCTTTGGCGCCTACGGATACAACCCCGAGGGCGTGCGCATCGGTCAGGATAGCTCCCGCCATCGGCGTGCGGTCAAGGTATGGGATAAGCGTGAATTCCGCAATCTGGATGATTCCGTGGAGCTGGGCACTCGCAATATAAAGGTAGCGCTGCGGCGCTTACGTAAGTTCGCCCGCCAGGGCGCGGCGGAAGAACTGGATATTGACGATACCATCCGTTCCACGGCCCGAAATGCGGGGTTGCTGGATCTGAAAATGGTTCCGGAACGCCACAATGCGGTGAAGGTACTGCTATTTCTTGATGCGGGCGGTTCCATGGACGATCATATACGCAGTTGCGAAGAGCTGTTTTCCGCCGCCAAAACCGAGTTCAAACATCTGGAATATTTTTATTTTCATAATTTTTTGTATGAGGCGCTGTGGAAGGATAACTATCGCCGTTATACGGAACGCATACCCACGCTGGACGTGATTCATACCTTCGGCCGCGACTACAAGCTGATTTTCGTGGGCGACGCTACGATGAGTCCTCACGAAATCGCTTATCCAGGTGGTAGCATAGAATATTTTAATGAGGAGGCGGGCGCGGTATGGATAAGCCGACTGTTAGAGGCCTATCCTCATGCTATCTGGCTGAATCCCCAGCCGGAAGGTCACTGGGAATATACGCCTTCCATACAAATGACCCGTGAACTCATGAAAGACCGCATGTACCCTCTTACTCTGGAAGGGTTGGACCGGGCTATTCGGGAATTACAACGGCGGATCCAATAAAAGGCTAGCTATAATGACCACGCCAAAAAGCGCGCAAGAAAGTGAAAATCTACTAATCTCGCTGATTAAGGGACTTGCCGGCCAGACTCGACTGGCTGGTTTGGGGGCTCTGGCGAAACTTCAGCAGGAGGGCGAAAAGCTGGTCGATTCCCTAATTAAGGAAGGGGAGAAAATCGATGCTCGCCAGCATAGGCTGGAACCGCCGAAGGCCGACGCCATCAAGGGTAAACCAGCAGATAATTTCGTCAACGTGGAGCAGCTATTCGAGGGCCGCGTTGCGCGTGCCTTGCAAGGGCTGAAGGTTCCTACCCATAAAGATTTGCAGAATCTTAATAAGCGCATGGACGCCTTGAGCAAGTCTATTGAGACGCTGGCGAAAAAGGACTGAGCCTGCGAAAAACCGCCAGGCTCACCACTTAGATCGTTGCCGCCAGCCGGCTGCCCTGGTCGATAGCTCGCTTGGCGTCTAGTTCCGCCGCTACGTCCGCACCGCCGATCAAATGTACGCGCACCCCGGCGGTCTGCAATTCCGTTTCCAGCTCCCGCCGAGACTCCTGGCCAGCGCAAATGACGACGGTATCTACCACCAACAGACGCGGCTGGCCGTGCACGGTAATGTGTAATCCCTGGTCATCGACGCCGTCGTAGCTAACCCCGGGGACCATTTCTACCCGCTTGTGCTGGAGTGAGCTGCGATGAATCCAGCCGGTGGTTTTGCCGAGCTTCTGGCCTGGCTTGCTGGAATTGCGCTGCAGGAGGTACAGCTTGCGTGGTGAGGCCGCGACCTCGGGCTTGACCCCCGCGATGCCGCCCCGTGCCTGAAGGGTAAGGTCAACTCCCCATTCTCTAAAGAACAAGTCTTTGTCCAGGCTGGGCGAAATGCCCTCGTGGGCCAGGAACTCGGCCACGTCAAACCCAATGCCGCCAGCTCCCACGATAGCCACGGATTTACCCACGGGCTTGCTGTGCAGCAGCACGTCCACATAGGACAGCACCTTGGGATGGTCTACGCCTTTAAAGTTCGGCCGGCGGGGCATTACCCCGGTGGCCAGCACTACCTCGTCATAACCGCCCTGGATGAGTTCTGTTGCACTGATTTGCCGGCCCAGGAGAATTTTCACTTTCCCCAGTTCCAATTGGCGCCGGAAATACCGTAGCGTTTCCCAGAACTCTTCCTTGCCGGGGATTCGCTTGGCCATGTTGAACTGGCCACCGATCTCGGCCGCCGCCTCAAACAAAGTCACCTCGTGGCCCCGCTGCGCCGCTACGGTGGCGAACGACAGTCCCGCCGGACCGGCGCCAACCACGGCAATGCGTTTTTTGCGGGGGGTTGGCAAATAGTTGAGTTCCGTCTCATGGCAGGCGCGCGGATTGACCAGACAGGTAGCCCGCTTCCGGACGAAGATATGATCCAAGCAAGCTTGGTTGCAGGCGATGCAGGTGTTGATTTCATCCTCGCGCCCCGCGGCCACCTTGCGCACGAAATCCGCATCGGCAAGGAAGGGGCGGGCCATGGACACCATGTCGGCGTCGCCGTTGGCCAGGATATCCTCGGCTACCTGCGGCATATTTATGCGATTGGTGGTGATCAGCGGAACCTGGACGTGATCCTTGAGGTGGTGAGTGATCCAGGTGAATCCACCCCGCGGCACCATGGTGGCGATGGTGGGTATGCGGGCCTCGTGCCAGCCGATGCCGGTGTTGATCAACGTGGTGCCGGCGGCTTCGATGGCTTTGGCGAGGGTAACCACTTCGTCCCAGGCGCAGCCATCCTCCACCAGATCCAGCATGGAGAGACGGTAGATGATAATGAACTCCTGCCCCACGGTCTCCCGGATACGGTGCACGATCTCCACGGGAAAGCGCATGCGGTTGGCAAAGCTGCCGCCCCACCGATCTGCGCGGCGATTGGTGCGCTCGGCGAGAAACTGATTGATGAGATAGCCTTCGGAGCCCATGATCTCCACACCATCATAGCCGGCTTCCTGAGCCAATTGAGCGCAGCGCGTGAAGGCGGCAATTTGTCGTTCCACCCCTCGAGCGCTGAGCTGGCGGGATTTGAAGGGGGTAATGGGGGACTTTATCCCCGAAGGCGATATTGAGAAAGGATGGTAACCATAGCGGCCCGCGTGCAGGATCTGCATACAGATTTTGCCGCCCTCCGCGTGCACCGCGCTGGCCACCAGGCGGTGTCGTCCCACTTCCCAGGTACGGTTAAGCTTGCCCGACAGGGGGGCAACCCAGCCGGCGATATTGGGAGCAATGCCGCCGGTGACAATGAGGCCGACGCCGCCTCGGGCGCGTTCAGCGAAATAAACCGCTAGCTTGTCATAATCCTTGCGACGGTCTTCAAGACCCGTGTGCATGGAGCCCATCAGTACACGGTTACGTAGCGAGGTAAAGCCAAGGTCAAGGGGAGCCAGCAGGTGAGGGTAGTGCGTGGTCATGAGCGAATTGTGATTACTAGTGGTCGCAGATTGAAAGGCAGTTTTGCTTATCTCCTATTGTAAGGCCTGAATCAGCCTATAGAGAAATTAACTGGTGTGCGTATTCGTCAGCCGCGCTGCGGAAACTGGTGGGTTGTTGTGGCGGTCGATGGCATAGCCCTCTTTGGATATCCTATGTGATTAGTATGTTTATACTATTTTTATTTGCTAGGCTAATTTACAGTGGCGAGGTATACACAGTGGCCGCCAATCGATTTCCAGATGTGTTGCCCTGTCGCTAAGCGGGTTGTCTTTAATCATCCGTGATGAGAGTCGCAACCATCTAGCACAAGCGCGGCAATTCTGTCAGTCGTATAAGTTCCATCGAGGAGAACAAACAGTGGATAAGAAAGATGAATCGGTTGAAAAACCAACTATTGAATCGGCTGCCGACCAGCTTATGGCGGTTGGCAAGGCGGCCATTGAGAGGGCCCAGGAGGTGGCCGAGAAAGCGCAGCAGGAAGGCGGCAAGCTATTAGACTCGATAGCTAAAGAAGGTGCCGAAACCCAGGATAAGATCATGGCGGTTGGCAAGGCGGCCATTGAGAGGGCCCAGGAGGTGGCCGAGAAAGCGCAGCAGGAAGGCAGCAAGCTATTCGATTCGATAGCCAAGGAAAGCGAGAAGGTCAGAGCGCAAACGCAAAAACTGGCCGGGGAAAAGTTTGAGGAGGCAAAAGAGAAATTCGAAGAAGCTAAGAATAAGGCGGTCGATACCTTGGATGGGCTGGAGCAGATTTTTGAAAACCGGGTGTCGCGCGTCCTGAGCCGCCTAGGTATCCCCAGCAGCGAGGATTTCCAGTCTATCGCCAAACGTTTGGATGACTTGAACAAGAGTGTGCAGGCACTGATAAAGGCAAAAAGTGCGGAAAAAGCTTCCGCGACCCAGCTTCGGAAAAAAGACAATCTGCAAGCGATTGCCGGCGTTGGTCCAGCCCTGGAAGGCAAGTTGAATGCGGCTGGTATCGTCACCTACCGGCAGATTGCGGCATTGAATGCTGAGGATATTGAGCGCGTTGAAACCAAGGTCATTCACTCTTCCGGCCGCATTGCTCGAGACAACTGGGTTGAACAGGCAAAGGATCTGCATTTCAAGAAGTATAACGAACAGTTGTAAGGTGCTGTCCCCCGGTTTGCCCGTGAGGGATGGGGCGGACAGCTGTCGGTTTTCACGAGGGCATGCCTGTCGCCACCCTCATCGCCTCTGGTAGCTGGGCTGATGAGCTTTCTCGATCGTATCTGCGCGGTTAACCGCTACGATTGGAGCGGTTTTCGGGCTTTCCGGGTAGCCGGCGTGCAGGTGGGTTTCGTGAAGCATGCCTTTGCGGAAATCCTGGCCCGCTGGCCAGCGGTGTTTCATGTGGAGGCAACCCAAGTCAGTCTCGCCGATGTCCTTGGCAGTCCCCAGGCACGCAGCGCGGCAGTGCGCGAAGCGCTGTTGAGCCTGCGCGATGAGGGCCTAATCAAAGGCTGGCGGGATGAACTGTATCCCGTCAGCCGTCGCTATGACGAAGTGCCCTATCTGCTAATGGAGCGCGCCGCTATACCATTATTTGGGGTATGCGCTTACGGTGTGCACATCAACGGCTTTGTCCGCGATAAAGACGGACTTCAGATGTGGATAGGGCGCCGTTCCTTAACGAAGTTCAGTGCGCCGGGCAAGCTGGATCAATTGGTCGCGGGCGGGCAGCCCGCCGGGTTGGGGCTGAAGGCCAACATGGTCAAGGAATGCTGGGAGGAGGCCGGTATCGCCCCGGAACTTGCCCAGCGGGCGCTGCCGGTGGGCGCTATCAGCTATTGCCGGGAGACGTCCCAAGGCCTGCGCCCCGATGTGATTTTTAACTTCGACCTGGAGTTACCGCCTGACTTTATCCCGGTAAGCATGGACGGTGAGATGGAAGAGTTCTATCTCTGGCCCATTGAGAAAGTGATCGAGACTGTTCGCGAAACGGATGCTTTCAAGCTCAACTGCGCTCTGGTGGTGATCGACTTTCTGGTTCGACGTGGTTTTATTGCGCCGGAGCAACCGGATTATATGGAAATACTGCACGGCCTCCTTTCCCGGGAGACAGCGCTGGCAGAGTATGCTAGGCGTCAAGATCCGGGATAAGTTTGCTTTCTAACCGGGCGATCAGATCCTTCAACTGGAGTTTGCGCTTTTTCAGCCGCCGCAACTCGAGTTGATCGACGAGGATATCTTCTGCCAAGCGGCCGATGGCGTCATCCATATCCCGATGTTCTATGCGCAGTTCGATGATCTTGTTTTTGTATTCTTCGACTTCATCTTGGCTCAGGAGTGGACCCATGCTTTGCCCTCACACAAGTAGTAATAGGATAACTGAGAAAGGTAGACAAATATTATATGACGATAAACATCCTAACGGGGCGGCGCATAAGCGGCGAAGGCCGGAAAGCCGCAGGCTTTTCGGCCGGAGTCCGCTTGATCCGCTGGTTGTGAGGCGCTTCGCGCCGAACCAGCAGCGGATGTATCCGCCGCCCCGTTGTCGCGGGCGCGAAGCGTCCGCGACAACTACTGCTATGTTGCATTAACAGGCTAGTTGAGCAATCGCCCGCTCGAAACACTGCAAGCCCTCTTCGATCAAGGTGTCTGGAATGATCAACGAAGGCGCCATTCTAACCACTTCGGGTCCCGCCACAAGCACCAACAAGCCCTGGTCCTGAGCGGCATTGACAAAGTCCTTGGCCCGGCCCTGCCACGCCTGATTCAAAGCGCAACCCAGCAGCAGTCCCTTGCCGCGGATCTCCGTGAAGGCGCCGAATTGGTTATTGATCCGGTTCAGCCCCGCCATGAGCCGTTCATGCTTCATGCGCACCTCTACCAGGAGTTCGGGGTCACTGATGACATCGAGTACGGCTTCGGCCACTGCGCACGCCAGGGGATTGCCGCCATACGTGGTGCCATGGGTGCCAAGACCCAAGCTGCTGGCAACGGCGGTGGTGGCAAGCATGGCGCCGATAGGAAACCCCCCTCCAAGTCCCTTAGCGCTGGTGAGGATATCGGGGGTTACGTCTAACCCCAGATAGGCGTAAAGGTAACCGGTACGGCCCACGCCACTTTGGATTTCATCAAAGATCAGCAAAGCGTTGTGGTGATCGCAGAGTTCCCGCGCCCCTCGCAGGAATGCCCGGGTGGCGCTGATGACGCCGCCTTCCCCCTGGATAGGCTCCAGGATGACGGCGCAGGTCTTATCCGAAATATGTTCCGCCAACGCATCGAGATCGTTGTAGGGTAAGTGGGTGATGCCTGCCGGTAGGGGTCCAAAACCTTCCGTATACTTGGGCTGCCCGCCGACCGAGACGGTGAACAGAGTGCGCCCGTGGAAGGATTGCGTGAAGGCGATGATCTCTTGTTTGCCGGGCCCGTGATGGTCAGCGGCATACTTGCGTGCCAGCTTGAGCGCCGCTTCATTGGCCTCGGCGCCTGAGTTGCAAAAAAACACCTTCTCGGCGAAAGTGACTGCGCACAGTTTCTTCGCCAGCCGCAGCGCCGGTTCGTTGGTCATGACATTGCTGACATGCCATAATTTTTCGGCTTGTCTTTGCAGCGCCTCCACCAGGCGGGGATGAGTATGGCCCAGCGAAGTGACGGCAATGCCACCTGCAAAATCAATATATCGCCTACCAGTTTGATCCCAGACCTGGGAGCCCTCGCCTTTGACTGGAATCATGGGCGCCGGTGCGTATGTCGGTACTATCACTTCATCAAACAGTTCACGGCATACAGGCGTTGCTTCGCTCATCATCGGGCTCCTCTCTGAGGGGGTTAGAGTAAAGCTAAGCAATAGATTTGGGAAGCAATGCCGTGGAATAAAAGCAGCAGCCATGCAGGGGACAGCGTACCCATTGGCCCTTCAGCGCTCCCACGGCCAGAGAAGCATCCGCGTGAGCGCAGGTGTCGTTGGCGACGTAGTAAGTACCCCACCACATTGGCAAGGAGAACACGGTGACCGTGAATAACCACGCGCTTCATCTTGCCGGTATCCTCAATTTGCGCGGTCTTGATGGGACCGACGGGCGTCTCAACCCGCTCCTGGAAAGCCCAATTGCCGCCAAGCCTCATACACTGCTATCGCCACGGCGTTGGAAAGATTCAGGCTGCGCATTGGCGGCACCATGGCAATACGCAGGCGCTGTTCAACGGGCAGTTGCGCCAGTACCTCGGCAGGCAGCCCGCGCGTTTCGGGACCGAACAGCAGCGCGTCGCCGTCCCGATAGTCTACCTCATGGCAGTAACACTTGCCTTTGGTCGTGAAGGCGAACACCCGCGCAGGCTGCACCGCCGCCAGAAACGCCGCGAAGCTCGGGTGTTCCCGCACCCGCGCCCACTCGTGGTAATCCAGGCCGGCACGCCGCAACTTGCTGTCTTCCAACTTGAAGCCGAGGGGATGGATGAGGTGCAGTAAAGTCCCGGTATTGGCGCACAGGCGGATGATATTGCCTGTGTTGGGGGGGATCTCCGGCTCGAATAGGGCTACGTGAAACACAAGGATGCCTGGCGTTGCCCGCTTGCTGCGCGCTTGTTCATTCTATGTCCAGTTCCTTGATCTTGCGGGTCAGGGTATTGCGTCCCCAGCCCAGCAGTTTGGCCGCTTCCTGGCGGTGGCCGCCGGTTTGTTCCAGGGCGACGGCAATAAGGATGCGCTCAAACGCGGGCAGCGCCTTGTCCAGGATATGGTTGTCGCCCCGCGCCAGACTTTGGCTGGCCCACGTCCGCAGGGCGTCTTCCCAGTCGCCACCGCTGTGCTGGGTGACAGGCTGATCACGCAGATCCGGTGGCAGATCGTCCAGGTGGATTTCCCGCCCCGAGGCCATGACGGTAAGCCAGCGGCAGAGATTTTCCAGCTGCCGGACATTGCCAGGCCACTCCAGATGGGACAGATAGGACTCCACGTCAGTGCGCAAGGCCTTGGGTTCTACGTCCAGTTCCTTGGCCGCCCGCTTCAGGAAATGGCTCATCAGTAGGGGAATGTCCTCACGGCGTTTGCGCAATGGCGGCAGATGAATGCGGATGACGTTGATACGGTGGAACAGGTCCTCCCGGAACAAGCCGTCTCGCACCCGCTGCTCCAGATCCTGATGGGTGGCAGCGATCACGCGGACGTCAACGCGAGTTGGCGTATGGCCGCCCACTCGGTAGAATTCGCCTTCGGCCAGAACCCGTAACAGCCGGGTCTGCAATTCCTGGGGCATATCGCCGATCTCATCGAGGAACAGGGTACCGCTGTCAGCTTGCTCGAAACGCCCCTGGCGGGCGGTCTGGGCGCCGGTGAAGGCGCCACGCTCATGGCCAAACAGTTCGGATTCCAGCAAATCCTTGGGGATAGCCGCCATGTTCAGGGCGATAAAGGGCTTGCCGGCGCGCGGGCTGTGACGATGCAGGGCACGAGCCACCAGTTCCTTGCCGGTGCCCGATTCGCCATTGATCAACACCGTGATATTGGAACGGGACAGCCGCCCGATGGCGCGGAACACCTCCTGCATAGCGGGGGCTTCGCCGATGATCTCGGGTAGTGGAGTACTCTGCTCGATGCGTTCGCCTTGCTGGTGATGTAGGTCGCAGGCGCGCCGCACCAGCGCTACTGCCTCGTCCACATCGAACGGCTTGGGCAAGTACTCGAAAGCGCCACCCTGGTAGGCCGATACGGCGCTGTCCAGGTCGGAGTGCGCAGTCATGATGATGACTGGCAATTTGGGGGAATGCTCGCGGATACGGTTTAACAACTCGAGCCCGTTAATGCCGGGCATGCGGATATCGGCCATGATGGCATCCGGTTCCCCCTTTTCCAGAGCAGCCATGACCCCGTTTCCGCTCTCGAAGGTGGACACGGTCATATTGTCCCGTTGCAGGGCCTTTTCCAGGACCCAGCGGATGGAATGATCGTCATCGATTACCCAGACGTGATCCTTCCTAGCCATCGGTTCTCTCCAACGGTAGTAATAGGGTGAAGACGGTTTCGCCGGGGCGGCTGGTGCACTCGATTAGGCCACCATGCTGATTCACCAGAATCTGGGCGATGGAAAGCCCCAGGCCGGTGCCATCGGACCGGCCGGTGATCATCGGATAGAAGATTTCTTCCAGCTTATGCTCGGGGATGCCTGGACCGTTATCGATGATCTCCAACCGCACCACCAGCTTGTGCCGCTGCTGGCGGATGGTGCATTGCCGCTGCACTCGAGTGCGTAGGACAATCTGACCCCGCCCATCCAGGGCTTGCACGGCATTGCGCACGATATTCAGCACCGCCTGGAGTAACTGGTCGGCATCGCCTTTCAGCGGCGGAATACTGGGATCGTAGTCCTGTTCGATACGCACGCCTTCAGTGATCTCGGCCAGCACCAGGCTGCGCACCCGCTCCAGGACCTCATGGATGTTGATTTCGCAGTAGACCGGCAAGTTGGTAGGGCCTAGCATGCGGTCCACTAGGTTGCGCAGGCGGTCCGCCTCGCCGATGATAATTTGGGTGTATTCCTTCAGAGAAGCGTCGAGGAGTTCGCGTTCCAGCAACTGGGCAGCGCCTCGCAGGCCACCCAAGGGGTTTTTGATCTCATGGGCCATGTTGCGCACTACCGCGCGAGAAATATTGTGATGAGTGATCAGATGCTCTTCACGGGTCATGCGTAACTGTCGGTCCACTTGGCGCAGTTCTACCAGCAGTTCCAGCGCCTGTTCCTGCTCCAACATAGGCGTAACCGTACAGTCGATGGTAATGCTGTGCTCGCCGGGTAGAATCACGTGCAATTCTCGCTCGGTGTAGGGATGGCCACTGTTCAGGCAGCGCAACATTCCCTCGATGAGCCCATCGGTACCCATGGCCAGACTCTGAAAAGCCATGTATCGGGCTTGGCGCAGGCTTACCGCGAATAGCATCTCCGCTGCCGGGTTCATGAAAGCCAGTCGCAAATGCCGGTCCAGGACGATAACCCCGGTAGTCAAACTATCCAAAATTCGGGAAGGATAATCGATTTTCACAGTATGGATTCCGGGTGCATGTTAGCAGTCTCAGCAAAAATCAAACCAACCAAAACTCGACATCGCCAATGAACCATTCAGAATCATCAAGGGGCCAGGAAAAGCGCCCTGAATCCCTGAGCGCCAGTCTTTTCGCCTCGCTATAGCGCCAAATGCCAGGATTAGCGGGTTATTGGCCCCTCCTTCCTCGGTGGCGTGTAAGTTGCTCCATAACGAGTAGCTTGGTGCACCTGAGAAGAGCGGATTCTCATATGGTTGTATGCTACGCACAAAATTAGTGCAAATAAAAAATTAGGTTTGAAAAATTGGGTACCGCATTCTTCAAAAGAAGACGCCTCCGTGAGGAGGCGTTCGTGGAGCAGGGGTGAAACAGTGCCTACAGGCTGTAATACATGTCGAATTCCACCGGATGGGTGGTCATGCGCAGGCGGGTAACTTCCTCCGTCTTTAGGGCGATGTAGGCTTCAATGAGGTCATCGGTAAAAACCCCACCGGCCTTGAGAAATTCCCGATCGGCATCCAGGGCGGCCAGGGCCTCATCGAAATAGAAGCACACCTTCGGGATTTCCTTTTCTTCTTCGGGCGGTAGGTCATAGAGGTCCTTGTCCATGGGCTCGCCCGGGTGGAGCTTGTTCTTGATGCCATCCAAGCCCGCCATCATCATGGCGGCAAACGCCAGGTAGGGGTTGGCGGTGGAATCCGGGAAGCGGATTTCCAGTCGCCGGGCCTTGGGGCTGCTGACATGGGGAATACGAATGGAAGCAGACCGGTTGCGGGCGGAATAGGCCAGCATCACCGGGGCCTCGAAACCGGGCACCAGACGTTTGTAGCTGTTGGTGGAAGGATTGGTAAACGCGTTCAGCGCACGGGCATGCTCGATAATACCGCCGATGTAGAAAAGCGCGGTTTCGGACAGGCCGCCGTAGAGATCGCCGGCAAACAGGTTCACGCCATCCTTGGAAAGGGACTGATGCACGTGCATGCCGTTGCCGTTATCGCCTACCAGGGGTTTGGGCATGAAGGTAGCGGTCTTGCCATAGCTGTGTGCTACGTTTTGGATGACATATTTCAACACCTGGACTTCATCAGCCTTGCGCACCAGCGTGTTGAACTTAACCCCGATTTCGCACTGTCCAGCGGTGGCCACTTCATGGTGATGCACTTCCACGGGCACCCCCATCTGCTCCAGGGTCAGGCACATCGCGGAACGGATATCCTGCAGGGAATCCACCGGCGGCACCGGGAAGTAACCGCCCTTGATGCCAGGGCGATGGCCGAAGTTACCTCCTTCGTAGACCCGCTCAGAGTTCCAGCCGGCTTCCTCGGAATCGATCTTGCAGAAGCTGCCACTAATGTCGGCACCCCAACGTACGTCATCGAAAATGAAAAACTCGTTTTCCGGACCGAAATAGGCGGTATCGCCGATGCCGGAAGCCTTTAGGTAAGCCTCGGCGCGCCTGGCCACGGAGCGGGGGTCACGCTCATAGCCCTGCATGGTGGTGGGTTCGATCACATCACAGGTGATGTTCAGGGTGGGTTCTTCGAAGAAAGGATCGATGACGGCGGTTGATGGGTCCGGCATCAGGATCATGTCGGACTCATTGATGCCCTTCCAACCGGCAATAGAGGAACCGTCAAACATTTTGCCTTCTTCGAAGATATCTTCATCGAAAACGCTAACAGGCACAGTGACATGTTGTTCCTTGCCGCGGGTATCCGTGAATCGGAAATCTACGAATTTAACACCCTTTTCCTGCATCATCTTAAGCACTTCAGCAGCAGTCATCTTTACAGTCCCTCCTCAGGAACATGGATTTTTGTCAGAAATAGCGTGACGGGCTTAGCGTCAATAAAATAGTCCAATCGGCAACAGCATGAAATATGCCAATCGAAAAAGTCCCAAAATAGATTGTCTTTAGGAAGCGCGTCTGGATTTTGGGAAAACTATTTGCACCAAGGATGACTGACGATTTTATTAACGAACCATAATAGTGCATCAACAAAACTGAATCTGAATAGAGTCCAACGCTTCAATACTTTCTCCTGCCCGGCGTAACTGCTGCGCCAAGCGCTGAGCACGCTCGATATCCTTGACCAGAGCCAGCGACACCAACAGCGCAACATATATCTTGCCGCGGAGATAATTCAAGGTGATGTTCTCGATCCGCGCCGGATCTAACACCGAACTCAACCGCTCGCGCAAATGACTAAGATTGTCCTAGCGCGAGGGCAAGCCATTGCATAATAAACTGGCGCTGTCCTCCACCGAACCGATATGCACGGTCACGTCCGCGACTTCTTCGATTTCCTCCAACAGACGGGTGCGTGCATACTCGCCGATCTGATGTCCCTCGGCAACGCTGAGGCGGGGGTCTACCTGAAAGCCAACCACGATCTTGACAATGGAAAGCCCGGCATTGACCATGGTGACGATAGGGATATCCCTGTATCGTTGAGGATTACCGGAGATCTTGGCCATCGAGGGCTGCTCCAGAGTTGACCCAGGCACACGCATTATGAGGGACAAGATCGGTCTCGCCTTTGCCCCGCTCTTTTGTGAAGACTTGATTGGCAAAGGGTGTGAAAACTTTTACCCATATCGCTGATGCCTGGCGCAGGCAGCAAGGTGGAAAAAAATGCAAGATCTGAAATTTGAGTTTCAAGTAGAAAATGTCAAATGTGGTGGCTGCGCCAATGCCATCCAGGGTGGGCTCGGCAGGGATGCCCGCGTGAGGGAAGTGGCAGTAGACATCGCTAAGGGACTTGTCACAGTTATCAGCACGGAGGATATGCGCGCCGACCTCAGCATAGCCCTGAAGGCTTTAGGGTATCCTGAGAAGACGGCCTAACCTACTTCCGGCAGGGTCCCGTTGGAGGGGGGTATCGCGCAGAAGAGCTATTCCATGTCGTACTGCTTGAGCTTTTTCCGCAGGGTGCTGCGATTGATGCCGAGGATATCAGCAGCCTTGGTCTGGTTGCCACGGGTACAATAGAGGACGGTTTCCAGCAAAGGTGGTTCTATTTCCTGAAGGACCATTTTATACAAGTTGTTAGGTAAATGACCGTCCAATCGACAAAAGTATTCTTGCAGGGCGGACTGCACCTGGACCCGCAGTGGGGCTGAAGATAGGGTGTTGTCGGAGGTTTCATGGTCGGTCGCCGTCATGCTGCCAATCGCTCCTCGGTTGCCAGACGATCTTATAGAAGGCCTTGGTTGAATCTGTTGTTGGGAGGTCTGAGCGCTGTTCACGAAAGCGCACAAGGCTTACCTGCCGTCCTGACTCCGGGTATTCCAAGAAGGGTGCTTGTGTGCCACCCCTAGGCTAGTGCGCTTACTGTGAAAAGTAGCTGATTCATGATAACCACAAAAAAAAAGGGAATAAAGTGTTTGCAAGCGTCTTTTTTAGCTTTTGCGGATAGCCTGTAGCAGTACCCAGTCCTCTCGCTGTTGGCTTTGGCCAAAGTCAAACCAGGGTGTGTAAGCGGCTTGTACCTCCTCGGCCTGTTCGGCGAAAATGCCGGACAGCACGAGTTGCCCCTGTGGAAGGACCAGGCTGCCGAAGCGTGGGGCCAACTCGATTAGGGGGCCGGCGAGAATATTGGCCAGTAGAATATCCACCCTTACTGCCGGCAGTTTCCCCGGCAGCGTCAGCGTAATCTGACTGGCTACCCCATTGTCGCTGGCGTTTCGGTCGCTGGCCATGAGTGCTTGGGGATCGATATCAACGGCATATACACTGCTAGCGCCCAGTTTGGCGGCCGCGATGGCTAATATCCCGGAGCCGCAGCCATAGTCGATGACTGTCTTGCTCGCCAGTTCGGCGCCATCCAACCAGGTAAGGCATAGCGCGGTGGTAGGATGGGTACCCGTGCCGAAGGCCAAGCCAGGGTCCAACAACAAGTTGACGGCCAAAGGCTCGGGTGGGGTTTGGCTGGTGGGGCAAACCCACAGCCGTTTGCCGAAGCGCATGGAATGAAAATCATCCAGCCAAGCCCGCACCCAGTTTCGCTCCTCAAGCCTTTCCAGGCGGCATTCCGACAGGGCGCCGTCTCCCAAAGCCCGCCTTAACAGCCGCTTTACCACCTCGATGTCAGTCTGGGCATCGAAAAGACCGGTGACCCGGCTGTGCGGCCACAGTGGTGTTTCGCCCGGCGGGGGTTCAAAGACGGGCTGATCGCCCGCATCTTGCAGAATCACGGCAATAGCGCCCGCTTGCAGCAGGGCGTTCTCCAACTGTTCCGAGCTATGCTGGATTGTCTCCAAGGTCAGTTGCAGCCAGAATGCGGTGGTTTCGTCGTTCACGTCCTCACCCATGGGGATACTTCTCCCAAATTTACTTACCAGATGCCATCAGCGGAAAGGAGTTAGAGCCCGAGTTGCTGTTCCAGGTAGTGTATGTTCGTACCACCCTCGATAAAATTGGCATCGCTGAGGATGCGACGGTGCAAAGGCGCATTAGTCTTGATCCCCTCAATCACCAGTTCGGCCAGCGCATTGCGCATCCGCGCCAAGGCGGCGGCGCGATTCTCGCCATGCGCGATGAGCTTGCCGATCATGGAATCGTAATTGGGTGGTACCCGGTAACCATTATAAATATGGGAGTCTACCCGTATGCCCGGTCCACCCGGTGCATGATACTGGGTGATGGTGCCGGGAGAGGGCAAAAAAGTATCCGGGTCTTCGGCGTTGATCCGGCACTCGATGGCATGCCCAATGATCCGGATAGAGTCCTGAGTGTAGCTTAGTTTCTCGCCAGCAGCGATGCGCAACTGCTCCTTGACTATATCCACGCCGGTAATCATCTCAGTAACAGGATGCTCTACCTGGATGCGGGTGTTCATTTCGATGAAATAAAAGGCGCCGTCCTGATAGAGGAACTCAAAGGTACCGGCGCCTCGGTAACCGATACGCCGGCAGGCCTCGGCGCAGAGCGTGCCTATCGCGTGGCGCTGCTGCGGAGTGATGCCCGGGGCGGGCGCCTCTTCAACCACTTTTTGGTGACGGCGCTGCATCGAGCAGTCTCGCTCACCCAGGTAGATCGCGTTGCCGTGGGTGTCCGCCAATACCTGAATTTCGACATGGCGCGGGTGAGATAAATATTTTTCCATGTAAACGATAGGATTACCGAAGGTAGCGTCGGCCTCGGTGTGAGTCAGGGCGATGGCGTTGAGCAAGGCAGCCTCGCTGTGCACCACTCGCATGCCACGCCCGCCGCCACCGCCCGCCGCCTTGATGATAACCGGATAACCTATCTCATGGGCGAGGCGTAGGTTCATGGCATCGTCGTCTTCCAAGGGGCCATCGGAGCCGGGGACACAGGGCACGCCCGCTTCTCGCATGGTCTGAATGGCGGAAATCTTGTCCCCCATCAGCCGGATGGTTTCCGGATGCGGGCCGATGAAGATAAAGCCGCTATGCTCCACCCGTTCGGCGAAGTCGGCATTCTCGGCAAGAAACCCATAGCCGGGATGGATAGCCACCGCATCGGTGACCTCGGCGGCGCTGATCAGGGCTGGCATATTCAGGTAGCTCTCGGCGGAGGGAGGCGGGCCTATGCAGACCGTTTCGTCGGCGAGGCGCACATGTTTTAGGTCGCGGTCCACCGTGGAATGGACCGCTACGGTCTGGATGCCCAACTCCCGGCAGGCACGCAGAATCCGTAGAGCGATTTCACCCCGGTTGGCGATGACAACTTTTTCAAGCATGGCTTATGGAAGACCTGATCCGTGTGAGCGCAAACGGTGCCCGCCTTTGCCGTGCCGGCTAGCGGTGGGCCTAGCCGAGCGTAAACAGTGGCTGATCGTATTCCACCGGCTGGCCATTTTCGACCAGGATGTCGAGGATCACACCGGCCTGGTCCGCTTCGATCTGGTTAAACATCTTCATGGCCTCGATAATGCAGACCGTATCACCGATGTTGACATGCTGACCAACCTCTGCGAAGGATTTGGAAGCCGGAGAGGCTGATCGGTAGAAGGTACCCACCATAGGCGATTTGATGGTTTTACCCTTGGGGGCAGGCTCGTTTACCGGGCTCGTTTCCGCAGCCGGCGGGGCGGGCAGCGGGGACAAGCTATAGACCGGAGGAGGTGGTTGCTGCATCAACTTGGCTCCTTGCGGGTGGCGGCTGATCCGGACCGTTTCCTCGCCTTCTTTGAT
Source organism: uncultured Gammaproteobacteria bacterium (assembly GCA_963696325.1). Taxonomy (GTDB): domain Bacteria; phylum Pseudomonadota; class Gammaproteobacteria; order Competibacterales; family Competibacteraceae; genus CAVOJV01. The sequence goes on along the minus strand of CAVOJV010000007.1, from coordinate 20,212 downwards.
TTCAATCTCTGAAATACCTGATTCTTCAAGTAATTCGATGAGCTTCTTGATCTTGCGGATATCCATTGCGGGCAGTTTATGGCGCTTGGGACAAATGGCGGTCGGCGGCCCGCAGGGCCAGTTCATAGCCTTGGGCGCCCAACCCACTGATGATACCGACCGCAATGTCCGAGAGATAGGAATGCTGGCGGAACGGTTCGCGGGCGAAAACGTTGGACAAGTGGACCTCGATGAAAGGTATGCCTACCGCAAGCAAGGCATCCCGCAGGGCGATGCTGGTATGGGTGTAGGCGGCGGGATTGCAGACGATGAACCCCACTCCCTCCGGTCGCGCTGCGTGAATCCTGTCCACCAGGGCATGTTCCGCATTGCTCTGAAAAAACAGCACTTCATGATCGCCCAGTTCCCGAGCTAACGCCTCGCAGCGCTGGCGGATATCAGCCAGCGTTGTGGAACCGTACACCCCGGGTTCACGGGTGCCGAGCAGGTTGAGATTGGGTCCGTTAAGGATCAGTAGCTTGGCCATAAGAAATAGCAGACGAATCAGCGTCGAGAGATCAAAAATATGTAGCCGCTAATTCTGCTTGAACAGGATTAGGTTGTCCAGGAAAACTTGATTTCGCGGAAGATCGCTGCAAGATATGGACTAAATTGCCGAGAATCCTGCATTATTGTTAAAACTAAAGTATGGGTGTGAAACCAGGGGCGGATTGCTGGATGTTCAATAAGGTTTGCTCGACATGAACCTTGAAGGGTTCGGCGGACAGGAACCCCATGACTCGGCTGGTCTTTTGTTCGCTGCCGTTGGCGCCGAAAAACAGGATCGCTGGCGGACCGATGACTCGGAAGTGACGCAGCAGCGCCTGATCGGCGGCGTTATTGGCGGTAACGTCTGCCCGCAACAACACGACTCCAGACAGCGCGGCTTGCACAGCAGGGTTGCTAAAGGTGTATTTCTCCAGTTCCTTGCAGGTCACGCACCAGTCCGCGTAAAAGTCCAAAAGTGCCGGCCGGCCTTTCGCCTCGGTAAGAGCCTGCTCCAGATCGGCAACCGTTTTGATGGGTTTGAAGAGCGATCCCGGCTGGCTCGCTAGGCCCAGCGTGAAGTTGGCGCCGCGAAGAGGTTGCCAAGTGTCCTTGCCGCCGGCTGCCACGCCTACCAGCAGGAGGATGCCATAGATGAGCAATACTACGCCCAGCCCCTTAACCAGGGTATGCCAAGCGGGCATGTCGTGGGCCAGGGGTTGGAGCGCGCCCATGTAGGTGGCACAGACGATGAGCAGTGTTGCCCAGCTCAGCATGCTGAGCTGGGCCGGCAGGATACGCTCCAGCATCCAGAGCGCCACTGCCAGCAGCAATGCGCCGAAAACGGCCTTGCTGCGCTCCATCCAGTGGCCGGCTCGCGGCAGCAAACGGCCTGCGGAGGTGCCGATGATCAGCAGCGGTCCGCCCATGCCCAGACTCATGAAGAACAGAGCCGTTCCGCCCAGCGTCGCATCCCCGGTGGCGGCGATCACCGTCAGCGCTCCGATCAGGGGTGGCGCCACGCAGGGACCGACGATCAGGGCCGACAGCAGGCCCATGCTGGCTACACCTAGGTAGTTGCCGCCGCGCCGGCGATTGCTGAATTCGGCCAACCGACTCTGCCAGCGGCTGGGCAGTTGCAGATCGTAAAAACCGAACATGGATAGGGCTAGCACTACGAACAGAGCGCTGAAGCTTGTTAGTACCCAAGGGTTCTGGAACAAGGCCTGGATATTCTGGCCTAGCAGCGCCGCCAACACGCCGGCCACGGTATAAGTCACTGCCATGGCAAGCACGTAGATCAGGGACAGCAAAAAGGCCCGCCGTTGGGTAAGGGCCTTACCTTCACCGGCGATGAGGCTGGAGAGGATAGGGATCATGGGAAACACACAGGGCGTGAATGCCAGCAGCAGGCCGAAGCCGAAAAACGCTGGCAGTGCCCAATAGCGCTGCTCAGTCAACAATCGCGCCATGCGGTCCTGCTCGGCTTCCAGAGCAAGTGGTTTTGGTGGCGCGGCGAGTGCGGCAGTTGGCGCTGATGGTTCTAGAGCGGCCAGGCTTAGCGAAATGAGCTGGGTCTGGGGGGGATAGCAGACCCCCAGCTCGGCGCAGCCCTGATAGCTGACCCGTACCTTGATGTCTCCACCCTGCGGCTCAGGCCCCCGCAGACGAGCGGTGGCGGTCGCCTGCTGATGAAAAATTTCCTGCCGGCCGAAGAACTCGTCAGCCTGGCTCTCGCCAGCGGGGATGTCCAGGCTGGCGATGGCAAGATCTCCAGCGTCGACCAGTTCAAGTTTCAGCTTATCCCGGTAAAGATAATAACCCTCGGCGATGCTCCATTGGGCCACCAGTGTGTGCGGGTCTGGCGTGGTAACCGACAGTATGAAGGCCTGCTCCGGGTCCAGGAGGCTGGGTTTGGTTCGGTCGCCACCGATGGGTTTGCCAGCCGTCGCCAGCGCCGTCAGCAGATTGGTCTTAGGCGGTGCTGGAAGCGCTACCGTCACGGTTTGGATCTGGGGCGGAAAGCAAACTCCTGCGTCGGCGCACCCCTGGGAGATTACCTTCAGTTCCAGTTGCTCCGGATCACTCCCCGTGCGCAGGACCGGCAGCGCGATGGCGAATTTGCCCCGATAGATTTCTATTTTTCCGAAAAATGCATCCTCCTTGATTGCTCCGGGCGGAAAGCCGATCTCACCCAAGCGAATGCCTGGAGTATTGGACTCGAAGCGAAAACGTGCTCGGTAAAGGAAATAGCCCTCGGCGATGGACCACTGTGCTAGCGCGGTATCGGCAGCCTGGGCCGTGACCGTCAGTGCAAACGCCTGGGCGGGGTCCAGTAGATCGGCCTCTTCGATGGCTGGAGCCGAGGTCATGGCGAGGATAAGCAGGCAAGCGCCTCCCAGCCAGCATTTCACGATGCTCATGGGGTCGCTTCACCCTGTTGGCCATTATTGGTTGAGGTAACCGGCGCATTGGCCAGGCTGGCATCAAGCCAGGCGAGATAGTCGCTGGAGCCCTGCAGGATGGGTAGGACGATGATTTCCACCACCTGGTAAGGATGCAAGGCGCGGATGCGGGTCTCCAGCGCTGGGTACATGTCGCTCCGGGTCTTGATGATCAACAAAAGCTCCTGATCGGATTGCACCCGTTCCTGCCAACGGTAAATGGAGGTAATGGCGGGCACGATATTTACGCAAGCCGCGAGCCTATCATTAACCACGACAGTAGCGATGCGTTCCGCAACTCCTTGGTCTGGACAGGTACAATAGATGACGACGTGATGCGTGTTCATGGCGGGTCTTATTACCTTCTCGCTGGTTTTTCAAGAGCCAGGCTATTGTGAGCATGTAGCAGGACAATAGACTCTACCTGGCGGATTAATTTCCTAACGCTTGAATTTTTTCCACCTGTCCCCATTTCTTAGGTATCTCTTGACAGGGTAGTTTTGGTGATTATTATTAGCACTCATCACTGGCGAGTGCTGACAGCTTCGCCGTGACCCTATGAGTTTAACAATGAGGAGAGCATCTTAAATGAAAGTACGTCCATTGCATGACCGCGTGATCATCAAGCGCGAAGAGGAAGAAACCAAGACTGCGGGTGGTATCGTGCTGCCCGGTTCCGCCGCTGAGAAGCCTTCTCGTGGAACGGTTATGGCCGTTGGCCGTGGCAAGATCCTGGAAAACGGTGATGTCCGCCCCCTGGACCTCAAGGTTGGTGATCACGTGCTGTTCGGCAAATACTCTGGCAGTGAGGTGAAAGTGGATGGTGAAGACCTGATCGTCATGCGCGAAGAAGAGATCATGGCCGTCATCGAAAGCTAAATAAATACCCCCATTCTCATCAACGAAATTCAAGCACGGTTTAAGAGGAAGTACACATGGCAGCGAAAGAAGTACGCTTTGGCGATGACGCGCGTCATCGCATGGTACGTGGTATCAACATTTTGGCTAACGCCGTCAAGGTAACGTTAGGACCTAAGGGTCGCAACGTGCTTCTGGATAAATCCTTTGGCGCTCCCACCGTTACTAAGGACGGTGTGTCCGTAGCTAAGGAAATCGAACTGGAAGACAAATTCGAAAACATGGGCGCCCAGATGGTCAAGGAGGTTGCCTCGCACACGTCCGATGTGGCTGGCGATGGCACCACTACCGCCACCGTGCTGGCACAGGCGATTGTTCGCGAGGGCATGAAGGCCATCGCCGCCGGCATGAACCCGATGGACCTGAAGCGCGGCATCGACAGGGCGGTCACCGCCACCGTCGAGGAACTGCACAAGCTGTCCAAGCCCTGCACTGACGACAAGGCCATCGCCCAGGTTGGTACCATTTCCGCCAACACCGACGAGGCCATTGGTCGGATTATCGCCGACGCGATGAAGAAGGTTGGCAAGGAAGGCGTGATCACCGTCGAGGAAGGCAAGGGCCTGGAGAACGAACTGGATGTAGTGGAAGGCATGCAGTTTGATCGCGGTTACGTGTCGCCCTATTTTATCAACAACCAGCAGAGCATGGTCGCTGAGTTGGAAAGTCCCTTTGTACTGCTCTGCGACAAGAAGCTTTCTAACATCCGCGACCTGTTGCCGGTGTTGGAAGGCGTCGCCAAGTCCGGCAAACCACTGCTGATCGTCGCCGAGGATGTCGAGGGCGAGGCCCTAGCCACCCTGGTGGTCAACACCATCCGTGGTATCGTTAAGGTAGCCGCCGTCAAGGCACCCGGCTTCGGCGACCGCCGCAAGGCCATGTTGCAGGATATCGCCATTCTGACCGGCGGCCAGGTGATCTCCGAGGAAGTCGGCTTGACCCTGGAGAAGGCCTCGCTGAACGACCTGGGCACCGCGAAGAAGATCATCGTCGCCAAGGAGAATACGACGATCATCGACGGCGCCGGTAGTGAGACCGAGATCAAGGCCCGCGTTCAGCAGATTCGTGCCCAGATTGAAGAAGCGACCTCCGATTATGACAAGGAGAAACTGCAGGAGCGCGTCGCCAAGCTGGCCGGTGGCGTGGCGGTCATCAAGGTGGGCGCGGCCACCGAGATTGAAATGAAGGAAAAGAAGGCGCGCGTGGAAGATGCGCTGCACGCCACCCGCGCTGCCGTCGAGGAAGGCGTGGTGGCCGGCGGTGGTGTTGCCCTGATCCGCGCCCTGCAAGCCATCAAGAGCCTGAAGGGTGCCAATGAGGATCAGAACCACGGTATCGCGATCGCCCTGCGCGCCATGGAAGCGCCGCTGCGCGAAATCGTTGCCAACGCCGGCGAAGAACCTTCGGTGATTATGAACAAGGTTCTGGAGAACAGCGGTAACTTCGGCTACAACGCCGCCACCGGCGAGTATGGCGACATGGTCGCGATGGGCATCCTGGACCCGACCAAGGTGACCCGTTACGCACTGCAAAACGCGGCTTCCGTGGCTGCGCTGCTGATCACCACTGAGGCGATGGTCGCCGAGGCGCCTAAGAAGGAAGAGCCTGGCATGCCGGGCGGCATGGGCGGCATGGGCGGCATGGGCGGCATGGGCGGCATGGGCGATATGATGTAGGCTAACCGATCTGCAAGCTGCTGCAAGACAAAAGCCCCGCTGTGCGGGGCTTTTTATTGGGATTTTCGCCAGGGGACGCGGGCTGATGATGCTTGGGCTACTGCTGATTCAGCGTTTCATGGACTCAAAGAACTCGGCGTTGGTCTTGGTGTTCTTAAGGCGTTCGAGCAGGAACTCCATGGCTTGTAATTCCTCCATCCCATGCAGGAGCTTGCGCAGCAGCCATAATTTCTGCAAATCGTCGGGATCGGTGAGGAGTTCCTCACGGCGGGTGCCGGAACGGTTGATGTTGATGGACGGATAGACACGTTTTTCAGCGATCTTGCGGTCCAGGTGGATTTCCATATTGCCAGTGCCTTTGAATTCCTCATAGATCACGTCATCCATGCGCGAACCGGTGTCGATGAGGGTGGTGGCGATGATGGTCAGGCTACCGCCTTCCTCGATATTGCGGGCCGCCCCGAAGAAACGTTTGGGTCGCTGCAAGGCGTTGGCGTCCACGCCGCCGGTCAAGACCTTGCCGGAGGCTGGCACTACGGTGTTATAGGCCCGCGCCAGCCGAGTTATGGAGTCCAACAGAATCACTACGTCCAACTTATGTTCCACCAGTCGCTTGGCTTTCTCGATCACCATCTCGGCCACCTGTACATGGCGCGTCGCTGGCTCGTCGAAGGTGCTGGAGATCACCTCGCCGCGCACCGAACGCTGCATCTCGGTTACTTCCTCGGGGCGTTCGTCGATGAGCAATACGATGAGGTAGCATTCCGGATGATTGGTGGCGATACTTTGCGCGATGTTTTGCAGCATCATGGTCTTGCCAGCCTTGGGTGGCGACACGATCAGGCCGCGTTGGCCCTTGCCGATGGGCGCGATCAGGTCAATGACGCGGGCGGTGATATCCTCGGTGCTGCCGTTGCCGCGCTCCAGCGCCATGCGTTGGGTGGCGTGCAGCGGCGTCAGGTTTTCAAACAGCACCTTGTTCTTGGAATTCTCCGGTGGCTCAAAATTGATCTCGTTGACCTTGAGCAGGGCAAAATAGCGTTCCCCCTCCTTGGGATGACGGATCTTGCCGTTGACCGTATCGCCGGTGCGCAAATTAAAGCGACGGATCTGGCTGGGTGAAACGTAAATATCGTCGGGACCGGCCAGGTAGGAACTGTCCGCGGAGCGCAGAAAGCCAAAACCGTCCTGCAGTATCTCCAACACTCCGTCGCCGAAAATATCCTCGTTATTTTTGGCTTGGGCTTTAAGTATAGCGAAAATAACATCCTGTTTACGTGACCTCGCCATGCCTTCGAGTTTCAGGTCCTGGGCGATGGCAATCAGTTCGGCAGCGGATTTCTTTTTAAGCTCAGTCAGATTCATGTAAGCAACTTTTCAGGCTTGGGCGTAGCCCAGGAAGCACGCCCTGCGGGCGTGGGGCGGATAATTACTTCAGAGTTGAGGAGTTTGCCGACCTGCGGCGAAGGCGGTTCAATAATTATGTTTAATTAAATACTAGGTACGCTAACATGGTTAGCAAACGGCGTCCACCCCCCGCGGACACCGGTTGCTGTTTTTTCACAGGTTGCTGTCGATAAAGGCGGCAAGCTGGGACTTGGATAATGCGCCTACCTTCGTCGCCGCAATACTACCATTACGAAACAGCATAAGCGTGGGAATGCCACGGATGCCATACTTGGGTGGTGTCTTCGGATTTTCGTCGATGTTCAGCTTGGCTATTTTCAGTTTATCGGCATATTCATCGGCGATCTCAGCCAGAATGGGGGCCACCATTTTACAGGGACCACACCACTCAGCCCAGTAATCAACCAGCACCGCCTTGGCGGAATTGAGTACCTCAGCATCAAAGGTATCATCGGTTACGTGAACAATTTGATCACTCATGGCATTAGCCTCCAAAATTGGTATTCATCGTGGACTGTAATCTGTGTCGATTGAGAACACCGGGACGCCGGGTCTTAGCGAAGGATCATACACATGCCCAGCAGCTACGGCATCGGATCAAGGACGACCATCAAACTAACGCCAGCGGTCTGTATTGAAGAGTTGTTGCGACAGATCCTGTCGTCAACACAGGATACAGCTTTCATTTCAGCCCAAATGAGACTTTATTTCAAGCCCCTAAATCTTAGCGTGTAGGATATCCTTAGCATCTATGGAAAAAAATCACCTTACCACTATTTCGTTTACCGCGCTCGGCCTGACCGACTCACTCCTGGAAAGCTTGGAAGACGCCGGGCTTACCTACTGTACCCCCATTCAGGCGGCCACTTTGCCGCTGGCCCTGAAGGGTATGGATATCGCGGGCCAGGCCCAGACCGGTACCGGCAAGACAGCCGCTTTCCTGCTGGCTACCCTGCACTATCTCATGGAAAAGCCGGTGGATGAGGATAAGGTTGGTCCCTGGGCCATCATCCTTGCTCCCACGCGGGAACTGGCTCTGCAGATCCACAAGGACGCCGAATTGCTGGGCAAGTATACTGGCTTGGCATGCACGGCTGTTTATGGCGGCATCGGCTATGAGTCCCAGCGCCGTAAATTGGAGGGAGGCGTCGATGTGATCATCGGTACACCTGGCCGAATCATCGACTACCACAAACAGGGTGTCTTTACACTCAAGAATATCGAAGTGGTGGTGCTGGACGAGGCAGACCGCATGTTCGACCTTGGGTTTGTCGCCGATATCCGCTACCTGCTGCGGCGCATGCCGCCACCGGGACAGCGGATCAACATGTTGTTCTCCGCCACCCTGTCCGCGCGCGTCCTGGAATTGGCGTATGAACACATGAATGATCCCCAGATTATCAAGATCGAGTCGGACCAGATCACCGCCGACAAGGTGCGGCAAGTGCTCTATCACGTGGCCTCCAACGACAAGATCCCGCTGCTACTGGGCATCATGCATCAGCAATCCCCAACCCGCTCGATTGTCTTCGTCAACACCAAGCGGGCCGCGGAGCGGGTCACTGGCTATCTACTGGGCAACGGTCTGGATGCCGAAATGCTGTCGGGCGATATCCCCCAGAACAAACGTCAGCAGCTTCTGGAGCGTTTTCAGCGTGGTGAACTGCCAATTCTGGTGGCCACCGACGTGGCGGCCCGTGGCCTGCATATCCCCGACGTGAGCCATGTTATCAACTTCGATCTTCCCCAGGACCAGGAAGACTACGTTCACCGCATTGGCCGTACGGCCCGCATCGGGGCCAGTGGCGATGCCATCAGTTTCGCCTGTGAGCAATATGTGTATTCGCTGCCGGATATCGAAAATTTTATAGGGCAAAAAATTCCCGTGGCGCCAATTACCGATGGATTGCTGATGGAACCCAAGCCACCCAAACGCATGGAGCGGCGCAAGCCCCCGGTCCGCGGCGGCGGTGAGCGCTCCCGTGCCCCGCGGCGGCGCTCCGTACCGGCCCAGAAATCTCCCTAAATCTCAAGCCTTGCCCAAAGGACAGGCAGCCAATGGGGCGCCAGTGATTGAACAGGTAACAAAAAAAGCGGGCGTAGCCAGCGGCCATCCTTGCGTCACCGACGCGGCGAGCGGAGTATTGCACGCCGGTGGTAACGCCTTTGACGCAATCGTGGCGGCGGGTTTCGCTTCCGCCGTGGCGGAACCCGCCCTGACCAGCCTGGGCGGCGGCGGGTTTCTGTTGGCACACACCGCTCATGGACAGGCGCTGTTATTCGATTTTTTTGTGGACACCCCTGGCCGGGGCCTGCGCGCCGGTGAACTGGAGCCGCATTTCCTGCCCATGACGGTCTGTTTCCCCGGTTGTGAGCAAGTCTTCAATATTGGTCTCGGTTCGGCCGCCGTACCGGGCAATCTGCGTGGTTATCTTACTGTTCACCAGCGCCTCGGGCGCCTGCCGTTGGCCGAAGTCATTGCCCCTGCCGTAGCACTGGCCCGGCATGGACTGCTCATCAACGCCAAGCAGGCGTATTTCCTGGATCTGCTACGCCCCCTCATGACGCTGACAGCGGCCGGCCGTGCGCTCTTTGAGCCCGGCGGGCGTTATCTCCAGGCAGGCGATCGCTTTGTTAATCCGGAGTTCGCCGCTTTTCTGGAGACTTTGCCAGAGACGGGGGATAGGGAATTTTACGAAGGGGAAGTCGCACGCCGCATCGCTCAGGACATGCAGGTTGATCAAGGGCTCATCACCGCCGCCGATCTGGCCGCCTATCGCGTCAGCGAACGCCAGCCGCTGTTTGCCACCTATCGGGGGTTACGGCTGCTCACCAACCCGCCACCCTCATTCGGCGGTGCGCTGATTGCGCTGTCGCTGCGACTATTGGAAGCCGTTGATGTGGGTGCCCTGGGGTTCGGTACGCCAGAGCATCTGGCGCTGCTGGTGACCGTCATGGCGGACGTGGACCGGCAGCGCGCTGCTGGCTACACGGATCTGGAACACTTGGCGGAGACCGCACTTGCCGACAGCCTGCAACAGGTGCGCAGTGCTTCTGGCGGTACCACGCATGTCAGTGTCTGCGACGCCGCCGGCAATGTGGCAAGCATGACCACCTCTAACGGCGAGGGTTCGGGCTACCTGGTTCCGGGCACCGGCATCATGCTCAATAACATGCTGGGTGAGGATGACCTGCATCCCGACGGTTTTCATACCAGTCCGCCCGGCCTGCGCGTGGCGTCCATGATGTCCCCCTCCCTGTTGTTGGAAGGCGGACGCGTCAGGCTTGTACTCGGCAGCGGCGGCAGCAAGCGCATCCGCACCGCTCTGCTGCAGGTAATCAGCAACGTGGTGGATTTCGGCATGGGTGTGCAGGATGCCGTTGAGGCGCCCAGAGTGCATTGGGATGGCGCCTGCGTGCAGAGCGAGCCAGGCTTTCCAGCCGCCACCCTGGCCGCCGTGGGGCGACGCTGGTTGGTCAATGCCTGGCGCGTGCAGGATGTTTACTTCGGCGGCGTCAACGCGGTTTCTCCGCAGGGTGAGGGGGCGGGCGATCCACGTCGGGGCGGGCACGCGCGCATACTCGGCTGAGCCGCCGCGCTATTTCGTTGCGGTAGGCGAGACGGTGGCCGTCGCGGTGACACCCAGACGGATATTAAAGTGAAAAGTACTGCCGTTGCCTGCCTCGCGCTCAACCCAGATCCGTCCCCCCATCATCTGCACCAACTCGAAGCAGATCGCCAATCCCAGCCAGGTCCTGCCATACTTGCGCGTGGTGGTGGCGTCCGCCTGATTGAACGCTGCAAAGATGGTCTGCTGCTTGGCGCTGGGAATGCCAATCCCTGTATCACTCACCGCGAAGTGCAACAATACGCAGTTCGTCTCGCGCTGCGCTGACCAGGTCTTCACCGTTATGCTGCCCTGTGCGGTGAACTTGCTGGCGTTGTCTACCAGGTGCGTGAGCATATGACGTAGCTTGTCTGGATCTCCCACCAGTTCATCGGGCACCTCAGGGGTAATCTCAATCGTCAGTTGCAGACCTTTTTTGCTGTCCGCGTCCCGAGAATCTGCAGGGTATTCTCTACATGGTCCCGCAGCTTAAACCCCCTGGGGCACAGCTCAAGTTCGCCTGCTTCGATCGCGGAGAAGTCCAAAATATCCTTGAAATGGTAAACGCAGGTTGCTTTTAACCGGCTTGATTCTTGCTGTTCTAGCGTGAAATCGGCCTCTGGTGGCTTTGCTACTCTTGCGCATGCTGGCCTCCGGTTCCGGTGTCGCGGCAAAGATTCACTAAGCTATGAGAGACAAGCTATGGATTTCAAAGATTATCTAAGGGTTTTGGCGCGTAATGATGGTTCCGACCTGTACCTCACCACGGGCGCGCCGGCCTGCGGAAAATTTAATGGAACGTTAAAGCTCCTTGAAAAAGAACCGTTTCCGCCGGGCCGCGTCAAGGAAATCGCTCGTGAAATCATGAATGCGGAACAGCTTCAGGACTTCGAGCAGAAGCTGGAAATGAATTTGGCCATCAGCGAATCGGGCGTAGGACGTTTTCGCGTCAATATTTTCCGGCAGCGCAACGAAGTCGCGATGGTGGTCCGCAACATTAAAACCGAGATTCCCACTGTCGAGGAATTGGGGCTGCCGCCAGTGCTCACCAAGGTCGTGATGGCTAAACGCGGACTGGTTCTGTTCGTCGGGGGTACCGGTTCGGGTAAATCCACCTCGCTGGCCGCCCTGATCGATCATCGCAATACCCACAGCGGCGGACACATCATCACCATCGAAGACCCCATAGAATTTGTCCATCATCATAAACGCTCCATCGTCAACCAACGCGAGATAGGCGTGGATACCTTGAGCTATGCGGATGCTCTGAAAAACACCTTGCGGCAGGCTCCGGATGTAATCCTGATCGGAGAGATTCGCGACCGGGAGACCATGGAGCACGCGCTCACTTTTGCCGAGACCGGCCATCTGGCCATCTCCACCCTCCATGCCAACAGCGCTAACCAGGCGCTGGATCGCATCATCAATTTCTTCCCGGAGGAACGCCGCCCGCAGTTACTGAACGACCTGTCCGGCAATCTATGCGCCTTCATCTGCCAGCGCCTGATACCCACCGTAGACGGCAAGCGCGCCGCCGCCATCGAGGTGCTGTTGCAGTCGCCCATGGTGGAGGCGTTGATCAAGCGCAACGAGTTTGCCGGGCTCAAGGAGATTATGGAAAAATCCGAGAGCTACGGCATGCAGACCATGGACGGCGCCCTGTTCAAGCTCTATGCGGCCGGGCGCGTATCCCAAGACGAGGCCATCAAAAATGCCGATTCGGCCAACAATCTGCGCCTGAAGATCAGCCTCTCGGAAGGCGCACAGAAAAAAGACCCCGGCCTTACCCTGAGTCTGGAGACCATCCAGGAGGAAAAGGTGGAGGAGTCGCCCGAGAGGCAGCCACCGGCTGCCGGTGCCGCTGTTGTACCCGCCAGAGTAAACCGTTAGGCGCTTTTAGGCGGCGATCCCGCTGTGCCGCAGCAATGCATCGATGCGCGGCTCGCGGCCCCGGAATGCGACGAAGTTGGTCATGGCATCCCGGGACCCGCCCACTTCCAGCACGCTCTCAAGGAAACGCGCTCCGGTGGGCCGGTCAAAGATACCGCGCTCCTCGAACTGGGAGAAGGCGTCCGCCGACAGCACTTCCGCCCATTTATAACTGTAGTAGCCCGCTGCGTAGCCGCCGGCGAAGATGTGAGAGAAGCTGTGGGGAAAGCGGTTGAAGGCGGGTGGCATGACCACGGCCACTTGCCGGCGGACCTGGTCCAGGATGCCCAGCACGCGGCCGCCCTGCTGGGGATCGAAGTCCCGGTGCAGGCGTAAGTCGAACAGCGCGAATTCCAGTTGCCGCACCATTTGCATCGCTGACTGGAAGTTTCTGGCGGCGATCATTCGCCGGTACAGATCCTCGGGGATGAGCGCACCGGTTTGGTAATGGCCGGCGAGCAGATCCAACGCTTCACGCTCCCAGCACCAGTTCTCCATGAATTGGCTGGGTAATTCCACGGCGTCCCACTCCACACCGTGGATGCCGGCCACCGGCGCATAATCCACGCGGGTCAGCAAGTGGTGCAGGCCGTGGCCGAATTCGTGGAACAGGGTCGTCACCTCGTTGTGGGTGAACAGGGCTGGCACATCGCCCACGGGGGGCGTGAAGTTGCAGACTAGATAGGCGGTCGGAATCTGCATGCCATGAGCGGTTACCCGGCGCGTCACGCAGCCATCCATCCAGGCGCCGCCACGCTTGTTGGGCCGGGCATAAAGGTCCAGATAGAACCGCCCGCGCAGGGAACCGTTGTCTTCCAGGATCTCATAAACCCGCACATCCGGATGCCATACCTCCACCCCGTCCGTGGGCTGTATTTTCAGGCCATAAAGCCGCTCCGCAACCGCGAACAGGCCCTGAACGACCCGGGTTGCAGGGAAATAGGGACGTAGTTCCTCCTGGGATATCTGGTAACGGTGCTGGCGCAGCTTTTCCCCGTAATAACCCACATCCCAGGCTTCCAGTTCGCCGGCGCCGTGAATTTCGCGGGCATAGTCCCTGATTTCCTCCAGTTCCCGCAGCGCCTGAGGCCGGGAACGCCGGGCCAGATCGGTGAGGAAATCCAGCACCTGGGCCGGGGATTTGGCCATCTTGGTAGCCAGCGAATACTCGGCATAGTCGCTGAAGCCCAGCAGACGGGCGGCCTCGAAGCGCAGCGCGAGGATGCTCTCCATGATCCCGGAGTTGTCCCATTGGTGGGCCTGTGGCCCCTGTTCAGACGCCCGGGTAGCATAGGCTTCGTACAGTTCCCGGCGCAGTTCCCGGCGGTCAGCGTAGCTCAACACCGACATATAGGACGGGAACTCCAGAGTCAGCAACCAGCCTGTCTGTCCCTCCCGCTCCGCAGTCTGGTGGGCCAGGGATTTAGCCGAGTCCGGCAGGCCGGACAGCAGCGACTCGTCGGTGACGTGCTTCTTCCAGGCTTGGGTGGCGTCCAGCACGTTTTCGGAAAACGTGGACTGGAGCTGAGACAGGGATTGCATGATGGCCTTGTAACGGGTCTTATGCTCCGGCGCCAGGGCGATACCGGACAGGCGGAAATCCCGCAGGGCATGATCAATGACGGTTTTCTGGGCGGCGTCCAGGCGTCCATGCTCCGGTCCCTGGGCAATCGCGTGGTAGGCCTGGTAGAGACGCTCGTTGTGGCCGCGCTCGGTGAAGTACTCGCTCAGTTTGGGCAGGCAGGCATTGTAGACAACGCGCAATTCCGGGGAATCCATCACCGCGTTCAGGTGGCTGACCGGCGACCAGGCGCGGCTCAGGCGGTCATCCATATCCTCAAGGGGGCGGATCAGATTGTCCCAGGTAAAAGCGGCGTCGGTATCCAGCAATTGCTCCAGGTGGGCGCGGTTTTGAGCCAGGATCTCAGCTATGGCAGGCTCCACATGTTCAGGTCGGATAGCGGAAAACGGCGGCAGGCCAGTCATGTCCAGCAGTGGGTTAGTCATGTATCGATACTCAGTCAGCGAAGTTTCACAATTGATTTAGAGCGGTTAGGATGGCGTTCTGCTTATTTTTCCTCCCTTGAAATATTCCGGTATCCTGTCGCCGAACACAAACGCTCGAAGAGAATCCTCATGAAACACTATGACCTCATCGCCATCGGCGGCGGCAGCGGCGGATTGTCGGTGGCGGAACGAGCGGCCCGTTACGGGGCCCGCTGCGCGGTGGTAGAGAGTGGCCGCCTGGGTGGTACCTGCGTCAATGTGGGCTGCGTGCCCAAGAAGATCATGTGGTATGGGGCCAGTCTGGCACATTCCCTGGACGATGCTCCCGGTTACGGGTTTCGCCTGGAACGCCGGGGTTTTGACTGGCAAGCCCTGAAGGATGCCCGTGACGCCTATATTCGCAGAATCAATGACTGGTACATAAGCTACCTCGCGGATTCCCAGGTAGACCTGCTTCGCGGCTGCGCCCGCTTCACGGACGCCCACCATATCCTGGAAGTCAATAGCGAACGTTACAGCGCCGATCACATCGTTATCGCCACCGGTGGCCGCCCCAGCGTACCGGATCTGCCCGGCGCTGAACTGGGCATCACCTCGGATGGCTTCTTCGAGCTGGAGGAATGTCCCCAGCGGGTGGCTGTCGTGGGCAGTGGCTACATCGCCGTGGAACTGGCCGGCATGTTCAAGGCGCTGGGCGCCGACGTCACCCTGCTGCTGCGGGGAGAACTGCTGCTTAGGCCCTTCGACGCCATGTTGCGGGAAAACCTGATGGCGCAGATGGTCAGCGATGGCGTCGCTATCCTGCCTAACGAATAAGGATAGATCGTGCGAAGCCACGATCTATCCGTTTGTTGGACAAGCCCGGTCCGGAGCGCTGGGCGCGCCCTCTGCAAATATCTTTTTTGGATTTACCCCAAAGGCATGAACGCTGTAGGGCCGGGAGCGGGAGGTCCCGAAGTGCCGCTGCCCAGGCGGCAAAGGTTTCGCGAATGAGGCGGTTTTTGCGTCCCGGGTGCGGAATTCCGCGCGGCCGCGTCGCTCAGCTTGGGGAAACTGAAGTCCCGAACACGGCCGGACAGCGCTGAGGTCTCGGCTTACATGGTCAGATGGCGACCGTAACGACCGGCGTGACGGCGATGACTCCGGGCGATATGGAGCGAATCCGCGTCCTGACGATCGCCATCACAGCGCCACAGCACGAGCAAAGCATCGGTGGCCGCTCCTTGCGTGGGGGCTTGAAGCGGTTCGGATCGAACTTCAGCAAGAGATGCAGCAAGCCGATCAGGCGCTTGCAATTGGCGTGCAGAAAGCCGAAATTGCGAGCGCGGCGAAAGCCCTTGGGCAGCACGTGCTGGAGAATCAGCCAGAGGAACTCAGCGCCGGTGAGCGAGCGCTTTTCCGACGTGCCGGTTTCGGCGCTGCGATAGCGGAAGCTCACCCGGCCATTCTCGCAGGCGAGGATGTCCTGTTCACGGATGACGCCGCGGTAGAGGTAACGACCGAGGTAAATCAGGGCCTTCTCGCCGCTGCCAACCGATTTGCAATGTGCCACCCATTCCCGCGGATAGCACGCCGGCAAGCAAATGCCGGCCGCCTCGATCGCCGCCAGCATTTTTGCCCGAAAGACCTTGGCCATCGCCTTCTTGTTGAACAGGTAGGTGCCGTTCTTGCCGCGCCGCTTGCGTCGCCACTGCTGCTTCGCCGCATCGACCGCCGCCGCGGGGACGACGAGATGGACATGCGGGTGGAAGTCGAGCCGACGCGAGTGCGTGTGCAGTACCGCGATCGCCCCCGGCGTCCCCTGCAACTGCCGGTCGTTCTGACTGAAGCGGTGCACCGTTTCCCAGGCACTGCGCATCAGGAAATCGAAGACGACGTCGGCGTGCGCCGCAGCGAGCCCGCGCAATTCGGCCGGCAGCGTGAAGGTCAGCAGAAAGTAGTCGGCCGGGACCAGGCGCTGCATCTGACGTTCCAGCCATTGCTGGCTCTCGTGGTGCTGGCAGTGAGGGCAAAGGCGATGGCCGCAGGAATGCGGAACGAGTTTTTGCTGATCGCAGCCTTCGCACTGGACCTGCATCATCGGGCTGGCCGGGCTGCGGCAATCGCGCATGGCCGAAAGGGCTTGAAGCTGCTCGAAGCTCAGCCGGTGGCGAAATTGCGTCAGGAAGTCCGCTTCGAATTCGGCGATGACAGAGCTGAGGCGGATCATCGCGGCGTCCCCTTGGCCAGGCGATAGCGGTTCATCAGCGCGTTGATGCGGTCGATGGCGTGATGCTTGGTTTGATCCGTCAGATGGGTGTAGCGAACCGTCGTGAGAATCGAGTGATGGCCGAGAATGCTCTGAACCTCGGTGAGCTCGACGCCCGCCTCGACGAGGTGCGTGGCATAGGCGTGGCGCAAGCTGTGTGGCGAAATGTGCTTTTTTAGACCGCAGGATTCAACCACCGCCCGTAGTGCCTTCTGAACGCCGCCGCGATCGAGCGGTGTCCTGGCGGTACGCGCGCCTGGCAATCCGCCGCGGCGATTGGGAAATAGCAGAACGGGATTACGGTGGCGCTGCCAGAAACGGCGCAGGAGTTGGTGGGTGGCCGTCGGCAGCGGCACCAGGCGATCCTTGTTGCCCTTGGCATCGCGGATATGCACATGCCCGCGTGCGCCATCGATGTCGGCGACCGTCAGCCGCAACCCTTCTCCCAGACGAAGACCGAGACTGTAGAGCGTGAAGAAGAAGACGCGGTAACTGAGCACCTGCGTGGCCAGAAAGATCCGCTCGGTCTCCTCGACCGTGACGATGTCCGGCAAGCGCTGTGAGCGCGGCGGCTTGATCAGACCGGGTGCCACCCAGGGTTTCTTCAGCACGTGCTCGTAGTGGAACTTGAGCCCGTACAGATCGAGCTTGACCGAACTCCAGGAGTGCGTCTCGCGCAGGTCGGTGAAGTAATCCAACAGGTCGACCTCGCTCAGATCGTCGATCTGATGATCGAAGTACTCTCCTACCCGGCGGATGGCGCGCGAATACGCCTCGATCGTCTTTGGCTGCAAGCCCTTGAGCTTCAGGTGCTTCTGGTGCAGTTCGTAGTTCTTGTCAAAATTCGCAGCTGCGACAGCGGACATGTCTTCCATCTTGCGGTAACCTCGCATTCCTTATCAATATCCCTCGGATGAGGGGCGAGGTCACATCTTGACTTCAACACGACTACAGCGCCGCAGTTTCCTCCGCGTAGCGGCTTCGTCCAACACCCGGATCAACGCCGTGGCGCGGTTGGCTGATGGTTCCCTGCGTGTTCGGTGTGATGGCTGTAGTGAAGATTTGCACGTGGATGTGCTGCTGTGGGCTGTCGGCCGCGAGCCACTCACGAGGGATCTCAACCTGGAAGCGGCGGGAGTAGCGTTGCATCAGGACGGCGCCATCCCCACCGATGCATTCCAGAACACCAACATTCCCGGCATCTACGCGATCGGCGACATTACCGACCGCTTTCCCCTGACTCCAGTAGCCATTGGCGCTGGCCGGCGTTTGGCGGATCGCCTGTTCAATAATCAGCCGGACCGCCGGCTGGTATATGAGAACATCCCCACCGTGGTGTTCAGCCACCCACCCATCGGTACCGTGGGCCTGACCGAAGCGGAGGCCCGCGAGACCCATGGACACGCAGTCAAGATCTATCAGACCCGCTTCACCTCGATGTATCACGCCTTCACCGAGCATAAGGTCGACACCGCCATGAAGCTGGTATGCGTGGGTACCCAGGAGCAAGTCGTCGGTTGCCATATCATCGGTCCCAATGCCGACGAAATGCTCCAGGGGTTCGCCGTGGCCATCCGCATGGGCGCCACCAAGCGGGATTTCGATGATACCGTGGCAATCCATCCAACCAGCGCCGAAGAGCTGGTGACCATGCGCTAGGGGACCGCGGATACGAGGTAGCCAGGTAGTATGCTGACCATGTAACCCTGCTGGATAAGGTGAGTGGGAGAGCATGCAAAACCGGGGGAGCTAAGCCGCCTTTTTCAGTTTTTCATCACCCTCCGCCCGACAGCCGGGATGCCACTCCCGAAACTCCTATGCCGATCACATCGCCGACTCTGAGTGCCTCCCCCGGTTTTGCATGCTCTCCTACCCTGACGGCCTCAGCATCGATCGGCTCCGTAACTTACCCTGTGCCGCCTTGCAAGCCAAGGGTTCCGGAAGCTATTCGGAACGACCCGACGCAATCAGTTCCTGAATGTAGGCTCTTATCGTGAGCTGGTCGGCGGACAGTGTCTCGGCGTCAGCGGTCAGCAGCCACGCTAGGCACTCTCGAAAAACGTCTACAACAGCTTCGCTTTCGCCATCTCTCGCCAGACTGGTCATGAGCCTCCACGCTGACACCGTCGTGTCGGGGTTCCTTTCTCCCAGCAGCCGACGGAAGATGTGCAGGGCCGGCTCGTACCTGAGATTCGCGCGCCCGTCAGGTCTCCTTGCACCTCCAGCACGTCGCCCACCCTGCTGTGCGCCACCGCCAAGTCCCACTGCCAGCCGGCGTTGCTCGGGTCCTGTTCGGCCAGACGACGGCTGATCGCCAGATACTCCGCCAAACGCCGCCTGCGCCGCCTCAGCTTGCCCTGCGACTGCAGCACGTCGCCCACCTTGCTGTGCGCCACCGCCAAGTCACGCTGCCAGCCGGCGTTGCTCGGGTCCTGCTCGGCCAGACGACGGCTGATCGCCAGATACTCGCCAAACGCCGCCTGCGCCGCCTCCAGCTTGCCCTGCGCCTGCAGCACGTCGCCCACCCGGCTGTGCGCCACCGCCAAGTCACGCTGCCAGCCGGCGTTGCTCGGGTCCTGTTCGGCCAGACGACGGCTGATCGCCAGATACTCGCCAAACGCCGCCTGCGCCGCCTCCAGCTTGCCCTGCGCCTGCAGCACGTCGCCCACCTTGCTGTGCGCCACCGCCAAGTCACGCTGCCAGCCGGCGTTGCTCGGGTCCTGCTCGGCCAGACGACGGCTGATCGCCAGATACTCGCCAAACGCCGCCTGCGCCGCCTCCAGCTTGCCCTGCGCCTGCAGCACGTCGCCCACCCGGCTGTGCGCCACCGCCAAGTCACGCTGCCAGCCGGCGTTGCTCGGGTCCTGCTCGGCCAGACGACGGCTGATCGCCAGATCCTCGCCAAACGCCGCCTGCGCCGCCTCCAGCTTGCCCTGCGCCTGCAGCACGTCGCCCACCCGGCTGTGCGCCACCGCCAAGTCACGCTGCCAGCCGGCGTTGCTCGGGTCCTGCTCGGCCAGACGACGGCTGATCGCCAGATACTCGCCAAACGCCGCCTGCGCCGCCTCCAGCTTGCCCTGCGACTCCAGCACGTCGCCCACCCGGCTGTGCGCCACCGCCAAGTCACGCTGCCAGCCGGCGTTGCTCGGGTCCTGCTCGGCCAGACGACGGCTGATCGCCAGATACTCCGCCAAACGCCGCCTGCGCCGCCTCCAGCTTGCCCTGCGCCTGCAGCACGTCGCCCACCCTGCTGTGCGCCACCGCCAACTCACGCTGCCAGCCGGCGTTGCTCGGGTCCTGTTCGGCCAGACGACGGCTGATCGCCAGGTACTCCGCCAAACGCCGCCTGCGCCGCCTCCAGCTTGCCCTGCGCCTCCAGCACGTCGCCCACCCGGCTGTGCGCCACCGCCAAATCATGCTGCCAGCCGGCGTTGCTCGGATCCTGCTCCG
>CAVOJV010000006.1:0-190909 GCA_963696325.1 uncultured Gammaproteobacteria bacterium | reverse complement strand
TGGGCGTATAGACGATTTGCCCAGGACCAGCCAGAATCCCAAGCAAAGGCGCAGAGGCGCGCCAACCATGCGGCTGGCAATCCCCGTCCATCGCCTTTGCTTCCATCTGCTCATCGCGATCGTTACAATAATGAGGCGAAAAGTTAGTCGCTTCCAATGGGTGTGCAAGTCCTAATTGCAGCTTCGCGGCTGAACTTGCCCCCACCCAAGCTCTGCCTTTATCCTGCGGCCGATGTCTTCTGAGGGTGCCACCCCGTTCATCGCCCGGTGGGCCGCCGCCAGCGCTTCCGAACGCGCCAACAGCCAGCCCTTCCTCTGCGAGCTTTGTGACATGCTGGGGCTAGCCAGACCCGAGCCGACCCGGGAAACGGGCTACGCGTTCGAATACGACGTAACGGAGCACCATCCGGACGGTTCCACCACCAAGGGCCGCATCGATCTCTACAAACGCGATCCGCTTTGTCTTGGAGTCCAAGCAGTTCCAGGCGGCCAAGGCGGCGGCTTCCCAGCTCGAGCTGGCCGCCCAGGAAGCCGGTGTCATCGAGAAGAAGAAGTCCTCCCAGCCCGTGCGCGGCACCGAGGCCTGGGACGACGCGATGGTCAAGGCCCGCGGCCAGGCCGAGCGCTATGTCCGCGCGTCTCCCGGCCAGCGAGCCGAACCCGCCGTTCCTGCTGGTGGTAGATGTCGGATGTGGCATATCTGGCGCTACGACACTTTCTGTAGCAAACTTTGCCAGGTTGGAGCACTCAACCAGGCGGTCGAGGGTCTTTAGGGTGAAACCTTTCCTCTTGTGGCGATGAGCATCTTCTTCATGTCTTCGGCACGAACGCGAAACCCCCGGCCAGCAATGCAGGCGATGACTTGGTATTTCCGCTGGCCGAGTGGCGCGTCCGCGGTGCTCAGCTGAGCCGAGATGCTGGATGCGCGTTACCTTTCGCGGGCGGTACCGTCGTCTTCGGCTATCTTGGCTTCAATGACGACCTGTGGGCTGAATTCGTCCGGCACTACGAAATCGGGCGCCTGGTCAAAGCCCGGCAGCTTCTCAGCCCGCTTGGTCTTTCGATAGCTGATTCCGGCTTTTGTCAGGACATCTTCGATGGCCGACTTCGAGGCTGTCTCCGACCAGTCCGCTTACGGAATCTCGGTGGCCTGCGAAGGGGCGCCCAAGGAAGCGCTCATACAGCAGCATGGCGTAGGGGCGCCCATGGCTGATAGGGACTTGATGGTTTCGAGCCCGCCGGTAGTATCGGCTTTCTGCAGGCGGTGGATTGTGACGGCGTTTGGGGCAGGAGAGCCTTCTTCCATGAGGTCACATGCGACTTCGATCATGGCTTTGAGGCGCGCTCCTTTGAGCTCGGCTCGCTTGATTGGCCTTAGTGGTTCCATTCTCGCCCGCCGCTCCAGGGAGCGTGCGAATTCTGAGGGACGGGGACACCCTTGCGCTGTCGGCGACGTATGCCCACTCGGGGGGAGTGAAGCCGAGAATCGAACGGATGACGATAGGATGCAGAGTGGGGTGGAACTTGCCAGGTCGATGATTTGGTCCCTCGGGAGTTCGGGAAAAGTTGACCGTGACTTTCTTTAGGGCCTCGTAAGCCGCCTCAAATGCGGGGTAATCAATGAAACCCGGGCCTTTTGGGAGGAGGAGAAACTCGGATTCAAGGCTGGAAAAGACCGCCTCGACGAAATCGTCAGGGCAGGAGAGTATTTCCTGGAGGTCGGCTTCAAAAGGATATTTCATCTGTTCGTGTTTTGTAGGGCGGGCCGGTTTCCGAAAGTTGCCAATTGCTGGTTGGGCCTGGACCGCGTGTATGCTGTGCCGAGTTGCTCGATTACGGCTTCAACGCCGCCGAATTCCCTGGTCCACCTTTGCACTACCGCCATGCGGTCAGGGGTAGTTCTGTCCGTCTTTCCAACCGCCGCGCAGGTGCCAGACTGCAAGGCGGATGATGTGGCCGAAGATTATGCAGCGGCTGTCTCCCTGGGTGGGCTCGACCTGACCCTGCCGAAGCAGGGCGAGGTCTTCAGGCACCACCTTGGCCAGCCCGGCCGGCGTTTCGGCGAGCCAGCGGCGTGGGAAGCTACCGGTGGAGCGGCAGACAAAAACGGTGTCGATAATCGAGGAAGCTGGTGCCGTTAATGTGAATTGAGGCGCCCATCTCGGCGGGACAAGGAAGCGAAGCGGAGCAGACCAGGCCAGCATCCAGCATGGCGACGGCAACCGGAAAATAGGCGTCGAGTTGGTTGTGGTGGTAGGTGTAGGCTAATGGCGAGCCCGGTTTGAGGACTTTGGCCATCTTCCGAAACACACGGGACATGCCTTCGGTGAAGTGCTCCAAGTCCCGGCCCATGTTCACGTTGCCGGTGAGTTCGTTGGCGTTGCGGGTAGTGAGACGGGCAAACTCGGGGTGCGTCGTCGTGATGAGTGTGCGAAGCCACACGTAGCAGAAATCCATGAGCTCCGCGTACTGGACGTTTCTGAAATAGGGCGGGTCGGTAAGGACGGCGTCGAATTTCTTGCCGTTGAAATCCACGTCTGCGGCGTCGGCACAGTCGAGCGAGACTTGTTTGGTTTCGAGGGGTCCTGTGCCGTTGCGTCTGTCTCCAATCCATTCGCTGGGGATGGGAACCTGGACTCTGCGCGAGCCCTCGTGACGAATCTCGAAAGGGTGATTGCAGTAGGATTTGGCTTTGTAGAACTTGTCGATGATGTTGAGCCAGCCGCCGCTGCCGACGGCACTGGTTTTGCCGTTTACGCCGAGCAGGTTCGATTCGCACTGGATTAGACCGATGGGGAAACCGTGGACGGAAAAGACGTCCAGGGATTTCAGGGCCATCGTGTCGTAACGGCAGAGCATGTTTTGGTAGCGGAGCAGGTCCGAAAGATTTGTGGCGAGCGCGTCGGCAATGCGCGGGTCCTTTTGGCGGCTGATGAGGCGGCAGGCCAGCTCCAGCCCGAGCAACTGGCGAGCGTTAAACATCTCGCGATAGAGGCGGTAGCCCCAGCGATGGAGGCGGTCGGTTTCGTCCCCGGACGGGATTTCGTCCTTCGGGATGAATGACGGCCGCATGGCGGCGAGGCGGGTGGCGGCTTTTTCGTATTTGGCCAGGTCTTCCGGGGATGGCTTTTTGAAGAAGCGGCCCTGGTGCCGGGGGCGGCAGGCTTCGCAGTGATATTCGATGGCAAACAGACGGTGGCTAGGCGGACCGGCGGAGGGGGTGGGATAGTCGTTCGGATGGCTGCAATGCTGGCACTTGCAGTGGCTGCGCTTGGCGGCGAACTCAAGGGTGAACGCGGCCTTGCAGTGTGGGCATGCTGGCGCCTGTTTTGGCGATGGGCTGTCGTACAGTTCGCCACAGACGCGGCAGACGAAAACGTTCGTTGGGTGGCGGACGGCCTCGGAGAGGAGGTAGTTGGGGAACAAGTCCACCGGCTTGCCGCACCGCTGACATGGTGGTGACTTCACCCAGAGGAAATACTTCACATGGGCATCCTCGGAGCCGCAGTCGAGGCACCTGGTGCGGTAGAGGGGGCCGATGTCTTCTTCGAGTGTTTGCCGGAGCGCGTCGGCGGCCTGGCGGTAGGCGGCGAGGTCCAGGTCGAGGATCTCCTGGCGCACTATCCACCATGCCATTGGGTTGATGTCCAGGCCGGTGATGGCGCAGCCAACGCGGTTGGCTTCGACGAGGGTAGTGCCTCCGCCCATGAAGGGGTCGAGGACGCGAAGGCTTTTCAGGGACTGGCCCTGGTAGAACTGGTCCCGAAGCGGCCCCTTTACAAACTCAGAGAGGATTAGTGCGCGGAACAGTGTGCCCGGTCTTCGGGCAAACCATTTGTGGACCGCCATGATGGGGCGATAATTCTGCTGGATCTGCTTCTCGCGCAGAGCCAGGTCAGCCACAAAGGGCACATCGAAGTCGCGCTCAATCATCCGGGAGTGAAAGTGTCAGAAATGGCGGGCCAAGCCAAGGAAGATACTTGGGCGGAGAGGTACCTGTGACGGCGGGGAGCTTTGCGGGCTACGGCTGGCCGCCGACCCTGACGGACGCGGAAATCCTGGAGCGGCTGGTGGCGCTGAACGCCGAGCGAGCGCAGGAGGAGGCGTCGGGTTTGGTGCGCTCGCTGCGGCCCGATTACCAAAACCCGGGCGGCACCCAAGCCCACCAAGCGGCTCTCGTCATCCCAGCCCTCAACCCTCAACCCTCAGCCCTCAACCCCCGTCGCAAGTTGCCCTGGCCGAAGACGATGTCCGAGCGGGTCAAGGCGGTGAGCACAGCCCTGGCAACGGTGAAGGAGCCGGTGACAGCGCCCGAACTGGCCAAGAGCTTCGCCCGGGCCAAGCCGGCCGACGTGGGCGAGATTCTCGAAACGCTTTGCGCGATGGGCAAAGCCCGCCGCGGCCCGCCCTCCACCAAGGCTACGGCGGGGCAAGCCAACACACAGGGAACCTACCTGCCGTAACGCGCGGTTCTCGCTTGGTACAACCCTCCCTGCTTGGTATCATGCTGTCTTTAGATGCCACTCCAATGAAACGTCGCCGGGCAGTCGGCTCATGGATCGTGATTCTTGTCATTGCGTCGGCTATCGCTTATCCGCCCACGGGCAGCTACGCCGCAGCGCTCAAGCTGGGCGCGATGGGGGATCGTCTCACCGATTCCACCGCCTGAGCGCCCATTAGCCTGTCTCGGATGGCAACCCCGCCGGAAACGAATTACCGCCAATGAACCCCGCGTCCCGCACCGCGCTTTGGCGTATCCTTAAGACGGCACTACGTTATGCGTTTGCCCTCATTGCACTGTGGTTAGTAGTGATCGTAGATCCAGCGTTTGCAGCATCAACACCTGTGCGAGTGGCGTCCTATGGAGCAAACGGCACTCATTGGCCGTCGCTGATACCAACCCCATTCATGTATGACGACACCGTGCCCAACATCATCAACGTGAGCTGCACATGGCCGGCAATCAGTAACGCAATTATCTCAGTTACTCCTGCGCAAGCAGCCGCAGGCGTGCTGATCAGGGTAGCCCCGGGCACCTTGACAGGCAACGGCGCCGGCGCTGGCAATGCTGCCATGCTTAAGAACATAGGCTCGTCCTCGTGGTCACAACGCGTCACGGTTTGCCCGCGAGACGGTTACGGCACCGTTATCTTTTCAGGGGGAGTCCGTCTAATCAACGTGCGCGGAGTGTGTTTTGCGGGCTTGAACGGCAACAGTATAAAGCTTGAGGGGTGCGATAACTCCGCATTGGCATGGACTAAAGTGACAACCTGGCTCGCGGGTTATGGCCTTGCAGGACAAGCAACAGCCAATGTTGAATATTGTGAGGTGGTAATACCGGATTCCGGGGTGGTAGATGGTGACGCCTCAGATTTCTACGCCGTCAACACCGGGCCCTTAACAAACTGGGTGTTTGAGGCTTGCTATATTGCGCCCCATTTCTTCAATCCGGCGACCACTCCCAAGCCCCATACCGACACTCTGCAGTTTTCAGGATCATGTTCCAGAATGACAATGCGTGACGTGGCAATATTCGCGAGCAACAATTGTTCTGTCCAGACAGGCAGTATTAGCGACCTGATTCTCATTCATAGTTATATCGTGGCGGGAGATGTCTCCACAAACCGTTATCCGTTTCTCGCCGGCGGATCCACCGAAGGTGGTACAGCCGCGTTCAACGGCGCCGGAACCGACTCCAGCGCGACTGATTCTGTGTTCATTGGGGCGATGGGTTCGACAACCTGGGCCTACGTGTCAAATACCAGAACAAGTTACGCCTATGCGGCTTCACAACAGCCGACGACAGGTTCCTGGACAGTGGATACCTCTTTATCCGCAACGAATCCGCCAATGCCACCCTATCCCACAGACAGCTATCTCAGCTCTATATGGAACAACCAGTGGGGAAATTATAAGCAATGTCCCTCCTGCTATCACCAGCTCGCCCCCGAATGGCATTGTTCCTCAAGACTCGAACGCCGCCTTTACCGTGACGAACGCTGGCAGCACGGCCCTCAGCTACCAATGGCGTTTGAATGGCCAGCCGCTTGCGGGTGCTACCGCCACCAATCTCAACTTCACCTCCGCTCAATGCACCAACGCCGGAAGCTATGACGTAATCGTCACCTATGCTAGTGGCAGCGTAACCAGCAGCGTCGCGCTCCTTACGGTGGTTTCGCCGCCTGTGCTGGTTGCCCCACCCACCAATCAGGCCGTCACCGTGGGCCAGCATGCCGCCTTTAGCGTCAGCGCCACAAATGACTGTGGCGGCGCCCTGACGTATCAATGGCAGTATGCGGGGACGAACCTCGCCGGCGCGACGCCACGAGCCTGGTCATTACCAACGCCCAGGCTTCCAATGAGGGCCCTTACACGGTAGTCGTGACGAATCTTGCCGGATCGGTCACCAGTGCGGTGGCGACGCTGACCTTCCTTGGCCCGCCGTCCATCAGTGCCTCGCCGGCCGGGCGGTTGTTGTTTCGGGGAGCGGATGCGCTCTTCAGTGTCCACGCCATAGGCAGTGCACCCCTGGCTTATCAATGGCGGCACACGCGGGTTCCCATCGCGGAAGCGACCAACAGCGTCTTGACGTTGACTAATGTGCAGTGCGGCGATATCGGACTCTATGACGTCATCGTCACCAACGCTTCGGAAGCGTCACCAGCAGCGTCGCCCTCCTGGGGGTGTCCTCGCCGCTGGTCCCGGTGGCCCAACCCACCAATCAAACCGTCGCCGCGGGCCAGACGGCCGCCTTTAGCTTCAGCGTCACAAATGACTGCGGCAGCGCCCTGACCTATCAGTGGCAGTACGCGGGGACGAACCTGGCCGGCGCAACCGCCAGCACCCTAACCATCACCAGCGCGCAAACCACAAACGCGGGCGCATACACCGCAGTCGCGAGGAATTTCGCAGGGGCGATCACCAGTGAAGTGGCGACCTTGACGGTCACCAACCTTCCCCTGCTCGTTTTAGCTCCCCCGAACCTCGATTTCGGCGTGGCTTTCATTGGCAGGACTGCCAGCGCCAGCCTGGTCGTGAGCAACGCCGGGGTCGTTGGCCTGAGCGGGACGGCGACGATTATCGGCGGGCCTTTTAGCATAGCAGGCAGCAGCGGCGCTGGGTTGTCTGTCCCCGCGCTCGGCTCGACCAATCTAGTGATCCAGTTCCAGCCGCTGGCCGCGGGTGTCTTCAGCAACGCGATTGTCTTTGCCACCGACGGCGGCGGCGCCACAGCCAGCCTCGCTGGCCTCGGCGCCGATTGGCCGGTAATCCTCCCCGCCGCTCCAACCGGAACTGATTCTATCTTTTACTTCCCTACCTTCCCCGGCAAGACTTACGCCATCGAATATAAGGACTTTCTGGAGGATCCGGAATGGCTGCCGCTCCAAACCGTTGCCGGCGACGGCAGCACCCATTCGATCACCAACTCGATTCCGGCAACGTCCCAGCGATTCTATCGCCTGAATGCTCACTAGCGACCGCGCAGGAGCAGCTGGCGGCCCCGGAGTTGGCCAAGCATTTCACCCGGGCCAAGCCGGCGGACGTAGGCGAGATTCTCGAAACCCCCTGCGCGATGGGCAAAGCGCGGCGCGGCCCAACCTCCGCTAACGCTACGGCGCGGAATCCAGGATACAGCATCCAACCCGCTTCGCAGGAAAGGCGAGCGTCCGCGTGAGCCCAAATCTTGCCGGAGGATTTGAAAGTCAGGGCTTGCGAGGACGCTCGCCCTCCCCAGGATATGCCTTCGCATCTGTTGCCGCCCAAGAACGACTTCATTTAGAGGCTGATAATCCACATTCCAGAAAAAAGTTACATTTGTAAGTGATTGCATCATAGCGTGTTATATGATAACTACATATAATCTCTACTATTTCAGTGGACATACTAGTATATTACGCTATATTGCCTCCAGTTTGAAACCAGAATGATTATGAGAACAGCAGCTCTAAGAGCCGGAAAAGAGAAGATCGAGCCTTCGTGGGTGAGGCTGGTCCAAGGCCAGGTTGAGGCGATGCGCTTTGGCGTCGTGCAAATCGTAGTCCACGACTCCCGGGTTGTGCAGATCGAGCGGACGGAGAAGCTGCGTTTGGACAAATCGGAACCCAAAGCCCATTTCCCGGGTGCATCCGAGATCGGGGACTTTCAGCACCGGTTTGTTCCTCCGGCTGAAGAGGCCTCTGTCGAGGATGCACCCGGAGAAGATTTCCCTGCCGACCAGGCAACTGGAGGCAACACAAAACCATAATAACCTAACAACGAAGCTGACCGGACGACCGGAGGTTTTCTGTAGAACACCAAAACAGTAAATGAAAAACACCTTGTTTATCGGAATACGCAAATCAGTCATAAACCACCACGCCTCGCTTGCGCCGCTCGTTGCCGCCATGCTGGTTGCGGCCGCGCCTGCCGGGCCGCTGGCAGCGCAGGAAACCAATGCCGCCGCCGCCAAGGCGGAGAAGCCGCCCCCGCTGCCGCTGCACCAGATCGAGGGCAATGGCGGCATCTTCTCCACGCTGTCCGCCTACCTCGTCAACCCGCCGCGCGACGGCGAGCCGTTTGGCCGGCCGGCGGTCGGCTTCGCCTATATCAACCTGGGCCACGGGCAGAACCTGGAAGCGTTCACGCTCACGGAGACGCCCTGGAAGCGGCTGGAGCTGGGCTTCGGCTACCAGAACTTCGAGCTGGGAGACCTGCCGACGGACATCGCCCTCCAGGGAGGCCCGGCGATCGACGATTCGGTAGGGCTCTACAACGTCAACGCCCGGCTGCAATTGTTGAAGGAGGGCGAGTTTGAGCAGAAGTGGATTCCCGCCCTGACGGCCGGGGTGCACTACAAGAACAATCAGGGGATCAGCGAGATCAACGACCAACTGGGAGGCGCGCTGAACAGCATCGGCCTCAATTACCATGACGGCGAGGACTTCACGCTCTACGCCTCGAAGCTGCTGACCTTCCTGCCGCGGCCCGTGCTGTTGGAGGCCGGCGGGCGGGCGACCAAAGGCGCGTGGAACGGGCTGGCCGGCTTCACGGACTCATACAGCTTGCTGTTTGAAGGCAACATAGTGGTGTTCGTCACGGACCGCTTGCTCCTGGCGGCCGAATACAAGCAGATGCCGAACGACTACACCCCCACTCCGCTGATCCACAAATCAGGGAATTGGTGGACCCTCGACGCGGCCTATGTCGTCAACCCCCACATGACCGTCGCGGTGGGCTACGGTCACTTTGGCGGCGTGCTGAACCACGACGCAAACGGCGTTTGGGGCATCACGACGAAATGGGAGTTCTAAACCTTAATAACCCAACGAAATCAATAACCGCGCCTGGCCGGCTTCGGCCAGGCCGGATCACAAACAATCATTATTATACCAAGAACCTATGAGCATCTCATCGAAGAACCTCAGCACGCTGGCGTTGCACGCCGGCCAAGTCCCTGACCCGACCACCGGCGCGCGGGCCGTGCCGATCTACCAGACGACCTCCTACGTCTTCAAAGACTCCAATCACGCCGCCAACCTGTTTGCCCTGAAGGAGTTCGGCAACATCTACACGCGGATCATGAACCCGACGACCGATGTGTTCGAGCAGCGCATCGCGGCGATCGAGGGCGGCACCGGCGCGCTGGCCGTGTCGTCCGGGCAGGCGGCGACCACCCTGGCGTTGCTGAACATCACGCAAGTGGGCGACGAAATCGTGTCGGCCAACAACCTTTACGGCGGCACCTACCAGCTCTTCCACTACACGCTGCCCAAGCTGGGCCGCACCGTGAAGTTTGTGGATTCGCAGAATCCGGAGGCCTTCCGGAAGGCCATCACGCCGAAGACGCGGGCAATTTACGCGGAGACCATCGGCAATCCGAAGCTGGACGTGCCGGACTTCGAGGTGATTGCGAAGATCGCCCACGACGCCGGCGTGCCGCTCGTGGTGGACAACACCGTGGGCGTGGGCCTGGTGCGCCCGATTGATCACGGGGCGGACATCATCGTGGACTCGGCCACCAAGTATATCGGCGGGCACGGCACCTCGATTGGCGGGGTCATCGTGGATTCGGGCAAGTTCAAGTGGAACAACGGCAAGTTCCCGGAGTTCACGGAGCCGGACCCGAGCTACCACGGGCTGAAGTTCTGGGACGTGTTCGGCAACTTCCCCGGGCTGGGCAACGTGGCGTTCATCATCAAGGCGCGGGTGCAACTGCTGCGGGACATCGGCGCGGCGCTCAGTCCGTTCAACGCGTTCCAGTTCCTGCAAGGGCTGGAGACATTGCCGTTGCGCCAGCGCCAGCATTCCGAGAACGCGCTCGAAGTCGCGCAGTTCCTTCAGCAGCACCCGCTGGTGAGCTGGGTTGACTTATCCGGGCTTGCCGGACGATCCCAACCACAAGCTTGCGGCGAAGTACCTCAAGAAGGGCTTCGGCGGCATCCTGGGTTTCGGCATCAAGGGTGGCCTCGAGGCGGGCCGGAAGTTCATCAACTCCGTGAAGCTGTTCTCGCACTTGGCCAACATTGGCGATGCCAAGAGCCTCGTGATTCACCCGGCATCCACCACGCATCAGCAATTGACGCAGGAGGAGCAAGCTGCCACCGGCGTGACGCCGGACTACGTGCGGCTCTCGATCGGCATCGAAGATGTGGAAGACATCAAGGCCGATATTGACCAGGCCCTAAAGGCTTCGCAGGCATAGAAACTTGGGCGGTGAGCCCACGACTGCCGCTACCGGCAGCCGGGAGGGACACCGCCCACCAACCAGTAAAACAAAGAATAGATCGAATAAGTTATGAGCACTGAAATCATCCAAAACAACGAAGTTACTAACCGCGCCTACCGCCTTTGGGAACAGGCCGGACGGCCACACGGACGAGACCTGGAATTCTGGATCCGAGCCGAGGCGGAGACCCACGCGGCTGCGGGAGCCAACCAGAAGGGCCTCGGCCGACGGAAGAAAGACACCTCCAAATCGGGCCGAGCGTTTACCCTTATCGAACTGCTGGTGGTCATCGCGATCATTGCCATTTTGGCGAGCCTGCTGTTGCCGAGCCTGGCGAGGGCGACAGGTACCGCGAGGCAGACCAGTTGCTTGAGCAACGTGCGCCAGATTGGTCTGGCGTACCAGGGCTTTCTGTCGGACAACACCGATCATTTCCCGGCGTATGTGACCGAGCGAACGGCGCCAGCGGGCACCCCGGATACGGCGGACGCCCGGGCGCCGTATTCGTATCGGCAGCAGTTGGTGCCTTACATCGGCGCAGGCACGAATATTTTCGCCTGCCCGATTGCGCCCAAATGGGCTGCTCCGGCGCCCGGCGCGTGGTTCAACACGGATTACGGCAACAACCACAATGAAGCGAACCTGCCCGGGGCGTCCCAGCAAGCCTGGTTTCAAGCCCACCCGGATTTCGGCTTCAATGATGGTGTTACCATGAGTTCTCTGCGCCGCCCCAGTGACTTCATCATGCTGGGCGACGCGGGACGTTCCGACGGCACCGCCTCCCGTGGCGGAATGTATCCGCAGCCGTGGGCCTTTGATAACAGTTCCCAGGCCCGAATGCTGGGACGTCATCCCAAGGGGACGGCCAACATCACCTATGCCGACGGCCATGCCAGTGGCAGTCTCACGAACCGCACCTGGCGGACCGAGCAGGACAACAATTGGCGGCGTTACCAGATCACCAGCGACCTCAACTGACCGGGGGACACACCATGCCTACTGCCTATCAGACCACGCCATCGCGCCAGCCCATGGAACGCTCTGCCCATCGCTCCCTTGAAGCCCTGACAGCGCCACTCGATGAAATCGCCCGCCATTCGACAAGCCTCATCGCGTGCCAGCCAGGCCGGTTTGAGTTGGCCGGGCAAAGCCATGCCTTGCCGCGCTATCTGTTCCTGGGACCACAGGGAGGTGCTGAGCCTCTGCGGGTTGGCATCTTCGCCGGCGTCCATGGCGACGAACCCGCCAGCTCCTTTGCCCTGCTGCGCTTTGTACGGTTGCTGGAGGAGAAGCCCGACATTGCCCGCGGCTATTGCCTGTTCCTTTACCCGGTCTGCAACCCGACCGGGTTCGAAGACAACACGCGCCAAAACCGCAACGGGAAAGACCTGAACCGGGAGTTCTGGCGCAACTCCCGCGAGCCGGAAGTGCGGCTGTTGGAGTCGGAACTGTCCTCGCACGCCTTCAACGGCATCATCTCGCTGCATACCGACGACACCAGCGACGGCTTCTATGGCTACGCGCACGGTGCGCTGCTCACGCGTTATCTCGTAGGGCCGGCGCTGGCGGCTGCCGGCGAGTTCCTGCCCGTGAACCAAAGCGGCACCATTGATGGCTTTCCCGCCCGCAATGGCATTATTCGCGAGGGCTACGAGGGGGTGCTCCGCGCGCCGCCCGGGATAAAGCCGCGCCCCTTTGAGGTCATCCTGGAGACGCCCCACCAAGCGCCACAGTATTTGCAGGAAGCCGCCCTGGCGGTCGCCCTGCGGACGATCCTGGACGAATATCGGCAGTTCATTGCCTACGCCCAAAACCTGTAAGTCAAACCGAAAGAGAAAGACAAACATGCCAATATATCAAGACATCATCAGCACCGTGGGGCGGACCCCGCTGATCAAACTCAACCGCATCACCGATGGCGCGCCGGCGACCATTGCGCTGAAGGGCGAGTTCTTCAACCCGCTCGGCAGCGTGAAGGACCGGATCGGCTACGCCATGATCGCCGCCGCCGAGCGCGACGGCATCCTGACGCCCAAGACCACCATCATCGAGCCGACCTCGGGCAACACCGGCATCGCGCTGGCCTTCGTGGCGGCGGCCAAGGGCTACAAGCTCATCCTCACCATGCCGGAGACCATGAGCCTGGAGCGGCGCACGTTGCTGGCCCTGCTGGGCGCCAAGCTGGTGCTCACGCCCGGCACCGAAGGCATGAAGGGCGCCATCCGGAAAGCCGAGGAACTGAACAAGGAGATCCCCGATTCCTGGATTCCGCAGCAGTTCGACAACCCGGCCAACCCGGAAATCCATCGCAAGACCACCGCCGAGGAAATCTGGAACGACACCGACGGCAAGGCCGACATCCTGGTCTCGGCGGTCGGCACCGGCGGCACCATCACCGGGGTCAGCGAAGTCATCAAGTCGCGCAAGAAGTCCTTCCAGTCCATTGCCGTCGAGCCCAAGGACTCGCCGGTGATCACGCAGACGCGCAACGGGCGAGCCGCTCAAGCCGGGCCCGCACAAGATCCAAGGCACCGGCGCGGGCTTTGTGCCCAAGAACCTCAACCTGCAAATCGTGGACGACGTCATCACCGTCAGCAACGAGGACGCCTTTGCCACGGCGCGGCGGCTGGCGCTGGAGGAAGGCATCCTGGCGGGCATTTCGACCGGCGCCAACGTCTGGGCGGCGCTGCAAGTCGGCGAAGCGCCCGGAGAACAAGGGCAAGCTGATTGTCACGATCGGTTGCAGCACCGGCGAGCGTTACCTGAGCACCGCGCTGGCGGACGAGGCCCGCAAGCAGGTTCAGTCCTGACGCGAGTTGCTCCTTTGCCGTCCAGGAACGCATTCGCCAAATTGCTGAGCAGTTGGACACGCACCGGAAGCGTGCCCAAAATTTCGGCCTGACGCTGACGGGGCTGTATAACGTCCTGGAGAAGCTGCGCGCCAATCAGGCGCTGAACGCGAAGGAGAAACAGATTCATGAAGCGGGCCTGGTGTCGGTGCTCCGGCAGCTTCACGATGATTTGGACGCGGCGGTCTTCGCGGCCTACGGCTGGCCGCCGACGCTGACGGACACGGAAATCCTGGAGCGGCTGGTAGCGCTGAACGCAGAACGGGCGAAGGAGGAGGCGTCGGGTTTGGTGCGCTGGCTGCGGCCCGATTACCAAAACCCAAGCGGTGCTCAGCCCCGGCAGACCCCTTGGCGGTCGAGCTTGAGCCGGAAGCCAAGTCCAGGACGAAGCGGGCCCGGAAGCTGGCTTGGCCGAAGACGTTGTCCGAGCGGGTCAAGGCGGTGAGCACAGTCGTGGCAAGGGTGAAGGAGCCGGTGACAGCCGCCGAGATAGCCAAGCGCTCCGCCCGGGCCAGGGCGGCGGACGTGGGCGAGATTCTCGAAACGCTGTGCATGATGGGCAAAGCGCGGCGTGGCCCACCCTCCGCCAAGGCTACGGCGGGGCAAACCAAGGCGGAGGGAACATTTCTGCCTTGATGCTTTAGCTCTAAACCTCTGGAGGTAAATGAGTTAGCCGCGAAAAGGCGCAAAAGAAGGCCCAATTCCCATCCCTTTTGCACTTTGCGCCTCTTGGCGACAGGCCCTGCAATCAGCTTTCGAGCTTTGGATAAGCTTGACTGATCAAAAATGGCGCTTTGGGAGTGTTCTACGGGTATAGGACGGTACCAGGGTGGTACCATGGTACCCCCAGACCACCCCGAGGGCGGCGGGATAGGGGAGATGTATTCGGGATGCTTATGGAAAACACCGAGCATCCAACATCCAGCATCCAACTTCGGACCTCGAAAATCCGCACAAAGCCACCCAAGGCCACCTCGGGGCGAATGCAGAAGGCAGAAGGCAGAATGAAGAAAGGCCGGGCGAAGCCACCTCATGCGACATCAATGCGACATCAATGCCACCCAAGGCCTGTTGCTAGCCAACTGATTGCGACCCTAAAGCCACCCTAAAGCCACCCTAAGGCCACCCTAATGCGACCCTAATGCGCCTACAAGGCTCCCACAAGGCTCCCACAAAGCGCCAACAAAGCCACCTTGGGGTGAATGCAGAAGGCAGAATGGAGAATGCAGAATACCCGGCAATGGCACGGCAAGGCCCTCGTAAGGTCAAGCTTCTGCATTCTTCATTCTGCATTCTGCATTACCGCGTGCGGGAGCTTGCGTCGGGTCTCGGTCTCGGCAACCCTCGCCTGCCTATGGGCAACTCGACGACCCTTCTTTGGACCAGGCGCCTCGTGGTGGGATTATGGGCTGGAGCGGCGTGTGTGCGAGCGGTCATGGCCGGGCCGGTGCCGGCGGAGGTGGACAAGCTGGCAGGCCAACCGGCGGACATTGCCCCCAGCGCCTATCTTTACCGGGCCGACCGGCCGGCGGAGCAAAACCCGCCGGAGGCGTGGGTCCTGCTCATGCAGCACGCGAACCTCCCATTCGACCAACCGGTGAACACGAACGCCCCCGCAGTCAAGCAGGCGCTTTGCGGGTTGCTGTGGGAAGAGGTGCGGCCGGTGCGGCGGCTGGTGCTCTCCTGGCCGCGAAAGGCGAAGAACAAACCCGCGCCGGAGCAATTGGTGGTCTCCTGTTTCAACGGCCAGGATGACACCGCGCATACGTGGTGGAACCCGCGCACGGTCAAGGAGGCCGCCGCGCCGGAGGTGAGCGCGGATGGTCGCACCTATTCCTACGCCATCCCGGTGGATACCTGGGGCGTGGTGGTAGCGGTGCGCGGTCCGAAAGAAGCGTCGGCCTTCGCGGTGCCCGCGCTGCAGGCATTCGTAGCGGATCAATGGAAGCAAATGGACGTGGAAGTCGAGTGGGGATACGAGCCGGCCCGCGCGCCACTGGCCTATGACGGGCACATTGAGGTCTATGATGGCCGGTTGGCGAAGCTCCGGGCTCTGGGGGGAGATAAGGGGACGAAGATCACCGGGGCGGGGGCTTGGCGGTCGGCGGGCGGGAAGGGAGAGTGAAATCCGAAGGCCGAAATCCGAAGTCCGAAGGAAATCCGAATACCGAAGCTCGAAATGGGGAGGAGACAGCGGGCATTTCTACCCGGACGGCTGCTGCGGAAGAGCAGCGGGGGAGGCTACAAGCAGCGGGCGCGCGCCGGGGCGTGCGGTTTCAGTTGCTTTACATTGGCGATTCACGGTGGCGTCGGGTGTGGCCCTATCATGCCCAGGCTGAGGATGTGGCGCGGACCATCGTTACCGTATGGACCACGTCGGGCAGCTTCTCTTTCCTGGCCGCAGACCTCGAACAAGGACCGATCCTGGCTCCCGAATATGGGTTCTTCGTCCGCGCCGCCGGGATCAAGCAGCCGCCGGCCATCGCCACGCCCGTCGCTGACGCGCCGCCACCCAAGGCACTGCTCGCCACAAAGGTGGATGCGATCCCGGGCGTGCCACTCGTGCGGGGCTGGTCCACGGGCGAGACACCCTGGTTCGGCGCCAACCCGGCGAGCGAGCCGGGCGTCGCGGGCGACCTGCGAATCCCCGCGCGGTGTGTCGCCATGCACCCGTCGCCGGACCGCGATGTGGCCGTTGGCTGGCGCAGCCC
Organism: uncultured Gammaproteobacteria bacterium; assembly: GCA_963696325.1. Classification (GTDB taxonomy): domain Bacteria; phylum Pseudomonadota; class Gammaproteobacteria; order Competibacterales; family Competibacteraceae; genus CAVOJV01. Next base: position 174,644 of record CAVOJV010000006.1, on the reverse strand, counting down.
GGTCCGGGGCCGAGTAAGCATCAGGGCAAGCGTGGCGATGGGCGACGCCCAGGGCGGCAACGGCATCGAATGGGCGATTGTGCGTGACAGCCAGCACCCGCCGGGAGGTCCTGGCGCGCGGCGACATCGGCACCGGCGGCTCGCAGAAGATCCCAGGCAACGCCGAGGCCGGAAAGCGCCTCGAAGCGGCGGTCGAGAGCGGCGACATGGTGTCGCTCGTGGTCGGCGCCAAGGAGGAGACCATTCTTGCGACACGACGATTGTCGAGCTGGCCATCACTGAAACCGAGGCCGGCGGGCGGACCTGGGACCTGACGCGTGAGGTGGTGGATTCCATCCATGCCGGCAACCCGCACCCGGATGCGGCGGGCCATCCGGACGTGTGGCATTTCTACTCGCAGCCGGCGGCTGCCCCGCCGCCGCAACCTTCGGAGCCGCCCTTCGCCCTGGCTTCGCTCGGCGAAGACCGCGCGGGAGTTCGTGCTGGAGCTCGGCGCAAAGCAACTGGCCACCATTCGCCAACGGACCCGCGCTCATGCGGAACAGACATGGATCGGCGCAGTGACAGCGATGCGGGGCACCAATCTGCCGCCGCTTCCTCTGCCGCCCTTTGCGCCGGCGATGGAAGTTGAGCTTCCCTCCGCAGAGCTTACGGCACAGTGGAACCTCGGCGCGTGGCACCTCCTGCGGCACTCGGTCACAGGATGCCGAGGGCCGGTGGCGCTTCAACGACTTTCCGTTCGGCATCCTCGCGTCGGAGACCTACATGATTTTGCGCGCACTGGACCTGCAAGGCATGCACCAGGAAGCCGCGGACGGCCTGGACCAATGGCTGAGCCTGCCCCTGCAACCGGGCTCGGCCAAAGGCACCCACCCGTTGTCGAAGCCCGACCGGCCGCTCGGCCATTTCTCGGACGGGCTGGGATGCCTCACCCATGCCGTCGGCCCGGACGGCGCGGGCGGACACATGGACGCGGTTCACTCCATGGGACCGGGCGCCATCATGTTCGCTTTGGCCGAGCATTTCCGGCTCACGGGCGACCTTGCCTGGCTCAAGACCAACGCCCCGCGGATGAAGGCGAACGCTGAATGGATTCTGCGCCAGCGCCGCCTCTTGGCGAATAATCTTCCCGGCGGGCAGCGCCTTTGGAGCAAGGGCTTGCAGCCGGCGCACGTGGTCACGCCGGACAGCCTCTCGATGCACATGCAGTATTACGAGTCGGAGGCCTATTACTGGCTGGGGGTCAAATCCATGGCGGAGATGCTGGCGCGGATTGACCCGACGGAAGGCGCCCGCATGGCGCTCGAAGCGGAGGCTTACCGCAAGGACCTGGTCGCGGCCATTGATCGCTCCATCGCGCTCACGCCGGTGGTCGCCGTGCGGGATGGCACCTACCACTCGTTTATTCCCTTCGCGCCCTACGTGCGAGGGTTTGCCGCCGGGGCCTGGGGTTGGCGCCGCTGCCAGGGGCATGTCGGGGCCATCTACTGGGATACGGTCCAGTCCGCCGATCCATTGCTCAGCCCGGCCGGACTCCTGTCGCCGGGCGACCCGCGTGTCCAGGGGCACCTGGACGTCCTCGAAGACCGGTTGCTGCTCGAGAACGAGAAGGTGGCCGCGCGCACGCCGGGCTTCGACGCGGAGAAGGACTGGTTTGCGCGCGCGAGCTGGCAATATCAATGCGGCCTGGAGCGCCACGCCAATATTCACCTGGCAGCCGATGATGCGCCCAACTTCCTCCGCTCGATGCTCAACCAGTATGCGGTCGATATCATGCCGGGCGAATACACCTTCCGCGAGCACACCACGGCCGGCCCGCCCGACAAGCTGTTCGAGGAATCGTGCTTCCTGGAGCGTCTCCGCATGATGCTGGTGATGGAAGAGGGCGATGTGCTGTGGCTGGCGCGGGCGACGCCCAGGGCCTGGCTGGAGCAGGGGAAACGGATCGCGGTGCGGAACGCCCCGACCCATTTTGGCCCGGTGGGATACGAGTTCGTGTCCGACGTGGAGCACGGTCGCCTCGCGGCCACGGTAACCCTGCCGTCGCGAAACCCGCCTCGCGAGGTGGTGCTGGTCCTGCGCCATCCGACCTCTGCCGCGATTGCCGGCGTCAAGGTCAACGGCAAGGACTGGACGGACTTCGACGCCGCCCGGGGATGGGTCAGGCTGCGTGGCTTGTCGGGCCAGGCGCGGGTTGAGGTGAGCTGGGGAAGCTAGGCCGGCAGCATCGGCGTCACAAGCCAAGCAGAAGCCAGGAACTCGCGGGATGCCCTCGATTGTTCCTCTATTCTAGTGCCAGCTTATTGGTGCTGGGGCTTGATGGGTTCGATTGGGCGCGCTATCGGACTCGTCCCTGTCGCACTCCCTCCTTGACAGCGGCAGGACTGACGGGTTGAGTTACTCGCATTACAAGCACGCAAACTTTGTCATCCAAGCGTGTCATCATCATCGGCGGCGGCCTGGTGGGCCTGGCCACGGCGCACAAGCTGCCGCTGCGTTGTCCTTCGGCGCGCGTGACCGTGCTGGAGAAGGAAGACAAGGTCTGCGCTCACCAAAGCGGCCACAACAGCGGCGTGCTGCACGCCGGGCTGTACTACAAGCCCGGCTCGCTCAAGGCGCGGCTGGCCGTGTCGGGCATCCGGGAGATGGTGGCCTTTTGCCAGAAGCACGCGGTGCCGCACGAAATCTGCGGCAAACTGGTCGTCGCCGCGGACGAATCCGAGGTGCCCCGGCTGCGCAGCCTCCACGAACGCGGAACCCAGAACGGCCTGGAGGGGCTGCGGTCTGCTCAATCGGGAGCAGATGCGCGAGATCGAGCCGCACGTGGGCGGCGTGGCCGCGCTGCGCGTGCCCCAGGAGGGCATTGTGGACTACGAGAAAGTGTGCGAAGCGCTGCAGAAGGAGATCGAGGCCAAAGGCGGGTCGGTCGTGCTGGGCGCAAAGGTTACGGCGCTGCAACTGCGAGAACGGCGAGTGGCGAGTGGGGACCACGGCGGGGGATCACACGGCGGACTTCGTGATCAACTGTGCCGGCCTGCATTGCGACCGGGTGAGCACGCTGGCAGGGGAGAAGCGGGAAGTGCGCATCGTGCCGTTCCGCGGCGAATACTACAAGATCAGGCCCGAGCGGCAGCATCTGGTGCGCAACCTGATCTACCCCGTGCCCGACCCCCAGTTTCCGTTCCTGGGCGTGCACTTCACGCGGCTGATCCATGGCGGCATCGAGGCCGGTCCGAACGCGGTGCTGGCCTTTGCCCGCGAGGGCTATCGCAAGACCGATGTCAAGCTCGCCGACCTTTGGGATGCGCTGACCTTTTCCGGGCTTGTGGCGCTTTCTGGCGCAGCACAAGCGCATGAGCTGGGAAGAGCTGCGGCGGTCCTTCAGCCGGCGGCTGTTCTGCGAATCGCTGCAGAGGCTGGTGCCCGAGATTCGGGCGGACGACCTCGCGCCGGGCGGCGCGGGCGTGCGCGCGCAGGCGATGTCGCCGGACGGCAGCCTGGTGCAGGACTTCTGCTTGCTGCACCGCCCGCGGGCGCTGCACGTGCTCAACGCGCCCAGCCCCGCGGCCACGGCGGCATTGGCCATTGGGGAGGAAATCTCGAATCTGGTTGCCAAGGAAATCTGACTCCCGTTACCTATTGGCCCCTTTAACTATGAAGATTCTCATCACAGGCGGCGCGGGCTATATTGGATCGGTGCTCACCCCCACCCTGCTGGCTCTTGGGCACGAGGTGACGGTGGTGGATAGCTTCCTTTTCCGGCAAAACAGCCTCGCCGACTGCTGCCAATACGACGACGTTCCAGGTGGTGCGGGGCGATTGCCGGGACGAAGCCCTGATGAAGAAGCTGGTCGCCCAGGCCGACGTGATCATCCCGCTGGCGGCGCTGGTCGGGGCGCCGCTGTGCGACCGCGACCCCCTGGCCGCCCGGACGATCAACTTCGAGGCGGTGGCGATGCTCTGCCGCATCGCCGCCCCGTCGCAGCGCATCATCATGCCGGTGACCAACAGCGGCTACGGCGTCGGCGAGAAGGGCAAGCACTGCACGGAAGAAACACCGCTCCGGCCGATCTCGCTCTACGGCGTGACCAAAGTGCAGGCGGAGGAAAGCATCCTGCAGCGCGAGAACAGCATCAGCTTCCGGCTGGCAACCGTCTTCGGCGTATCGCCGCGGATGCGGATTGACCTGCTGGTCAATGATTTCGTCCATCGGGCGGTGAATGACCGGGCGGTGGTGATCTTCGAGGGACATTTCAAGCGCAACTACATCCACGTGCGCGATGTGGTGCGCGTGTTCGTCCACGCGCTCAACAACTTTGAGACCATGAAGGGCAAGCCCTACAATGTGGGGCTGGACGACGCGAACCTCTCCAAGCTGGAACTTTGCGCCGTGATCCAGAAGCATCTGCCGAAGTTCGTCTTTCTGGAAGCGCCCATCGGGGAGGACCCGGACAAACGGGACTACATTGTCTCCAACGCTCGGATCGCCGGGACGGGTTTCAAGCCGGAGTGGGACCTTGACCGTGGCATCCGTGAACTGATCAAAGGGTTCACGATCCTGCGAAACAGCCTGTATTCGAACGTCTGAGCTGGGGCATGAGTCTGAAGCTGAGCCAGGTGGTGGCGGTGGTGCTGGCGGGCGGGTTCGGGACGAGGGTTGCGCATCTGCTGACCGGCGTTCCCAAGCCGATGGCGCCGGTGGCGGGCAGGCCGTTTCTGGAGTGGGTGGTGCGCTGCCTGGCGCGGCAGGGTATTCCGAAGGTGCTGCTCTCCACGGGCCATTTGGCCGAGGTGGTGGAGCAACATTTCCGGCCTCAGCCGGTGGCGGGGGTTATCACACGATGCTTTGCCGAGACCCAGCCACTAGGCACCGGGGGCGGCTTCCTGAACGCCGCGCGCCTTTCCGGAGAGAAGCCCGAAGCCTGGCTGGTGTTGAACGGCGACTCTCTCGTCTTCGCTGATCTGGCATTGGCCGCCGCTGAATTGAGTGACCCCGCAGTTGCCGGCGTGGTCATTGGTTGCTCGGTGGCGGATGCCTCCCGCTATGGCACGCTGGCAATCGGCCCGGCCGGTGAGTTGCGAGGCTTCACCGAGAAGCGTCCCGGGAAGGGAGTCATTAACGCAGGCATCTATTTGCTGCGCGACTCGTTGGTCCGGCAGTTCCCCAGCACGCTGCCGCTGAGTTTCGAGCAGGAGGTGTTTCCGCAGTTGATCGCGCGCGGTGTCTGGCTCAAAGTCTGCGCGGTCGAGGCGCCTTTCCTGGACATCGGCACGCCCGAATCGCTGCGGCAGGCCGAGTCGTTTGTCGAAGCAAACCGCGCGCAATTTGGCGATTGAAGCGAACGTTATGAACGAACCATTCCGGGGCCGGGAAACTGTATTTACCACGCCCTGGTTCCAAATCCTGACCGAGCCAGCCAGTGGCGGCGGCCAGCCGCACTACCTCATCCAAGGCACCGACTTTGTGGTCATTGTGGCCGTCACTCCGCAAGACCGAATTCTCCTGGTGCGCCAGTTTCGGGTGCCCGTAGCGGCGGTGACGCTCGAGCTGCCGGCCGGGCACGTTGACCCGGGCGAGACGCCGGAACAGGCGGCCCGCCGGGAGCTGCTGGAGGAAACGGGTTACGAAGCGGATACCTTCAAGCCGCTGGCGACGCTTTCCCCATCCGTTGCGCGGTTCACTAATCGCATGTGGTGTTTCCTCGCGCCCGACGCCAGGCCAGTGGCAGGTGCGGAAGCTCAGCGCGAGGCGGGCCTGGAACTGGTGCTCTATGGACGCGGAGTTCGGGCGCTGATCGAGGAGAAGGAGTTCTACAGCGCTCCGGTTTGCGCCGCTTTGCTCTTCGCGGTGCTGCGAGGGGGGCTTAAGACTTGAACTATGGCGAAAGGATCGACTGCACCGGGGCCGAACGGTCCCAGGCCGACACCAGCCGGCAAGTTGGCTTCAGACCGGGTGCCTATGGGATTTGGCACGTAAGTCTCATTCAACACGTCGTGGAAGCCGTTCCGGAAGTAGTCGCTCAGCACGCTCGTATCGGCTATCGGGGTTCCGGTGGCTTGATTGTTGTCAATTGCCCATTGGTCCTTGGCGGCGTCAAGCGCTCGCAAATTGCTGTAAATCATGTTCAACCGTGACGTATCGCGGGCGCGAGCGAGATTGGGGACGGCAATCGTGGTCAGCAGGGCAATGATCCCCACGACGATCATCAACTCGATGAGGGTGAACCCGGAACTTGTTCTTGAATTGAGCTTAGTCTTCATACTGCACAACGAACTGGACACGGAGCATTTGCCGGGCCAACCCGAGCCAGCCCAAGTCCGGCGCACAAACCAGCAGGCCGGTGGCACAGATGTTTGATTTTGGTGCACCACGCCCGGGAATGGCCTGAAGCGAGACATCCAGCCCGTGCCGGAAGGCAATGCGCGCTCCTGAGCTTTCGAGCATTTGCGCTGGTCCTACGACGGCGCTTTCTGGTAAACGGAGGCAAGTCTATGAATAACATGCCACCCGTTTACCCGCCGCGAATTTCTCAAAACCTCCATTGCCGCCTTCGCTACCGTCAGCCTCGTGCCCGGCGCGAGTGCTGGGCAGAGCGGGGGAGACTCCGCCCAGCGAGACGCTCGACCAAAGCGGTGATCGGCGTGGGCGGCATGGGCCGGGGCCATCTCAAGGCCATCAACCCCACCTCCAAGCTGCTCGCGATTTGCGATGTGGATGCGAAACATCTGGAGGCCGCGGCTCAAGGCTGGCGGGCCCGATGTGAAGGGCTATCGGGATTTTCGCGAGGTCCTGGCCCGGAAGGACATTGACATCGTCCATATCCCCACGCCGCCGCACTGGCACGCGCTGATTTCCATTGCCGCCGCCAAGGCCGGCAAGGACATCTGGTGCGAGAAGCCCATGTCCCGCACCATCGCCGAGGGCGAAGCGGTGAAAGCGGCGATGGCCAAGTACAAGCGGATTTTCCGGCTCAATACCTGGTTCCGGTTCGAGGGCGGTTTCTACGGCATGGGCGTGCCCGTGAAGCCCGATCAAGAAGACCGTGCAGAACGGACTGCTGGGCTGGCCGCTCAAGGTCACGCTCGGCGGGACGACCGGATTCGATTGGAAGCAGAATCAATGGTGCGGCCGCACCGACCTGACGCCGCAACCGGTGCCTCCCGAACTGGACTACGACCTCTGGCTGGGGCCCGCCCCGAAGAAGCCGTATCACCCGCACCGCGTTCACGCGACCTTCCGTGGCTATTGGGATTACGACGGCGGCGGGCTGGGCGACATGGGCCAGCATTATCTCGATCCCGGTGCAATACATCCTGGGCAAGGATAACGAAAGCCCGATCCACGATCGAAGCCGATACCGCTCCGCAGGATCCCGACGCCGTCCTGCCCTGGCGGCGGATCTCCCTGAAGTATGCCGACGGCTGCGAAATCATCCTCGACGGAGAGAACAAAGAGAAGGGCGCGGCGTTCATCTGCCGGGCCGAAGGGCAAGCTCTTCAAGGACTTCGAATCGGATATTCCCGACCTGCAAGCGAAGCTACAGCGACCTGCCCGATCCCGAGCCGCAAGCTCACGGACTTCATCAAGGCGGTCAAGACCCGGCAGAAGTTCGCCCTGAACGAAATCAACGGCCACCGCTCCTGCACGCTGGTCAACCTGGCCAAGATCGCCGTGCAAACCGGCAGCCCGCTGCAGTTTGATTCCAAGAAGCAGCGCTTCGTCGGCAACGACAAAGCCAATGCCTCATCAAGCAGCCGATGAGAGCGCCGTGGAAGATATAGGGAAGGAAGAAGAAAGAATGCAGAATGTAGAATGGGCGCTCGGCTGCAGCCATACCCCCGAGGCGGGTGGCTGAGCACCCCGGACGCCGTCGTTGCACCGGCGGGGGAACGGTCGAGGCACGAGGCCGCTCAGAAGAGTCTCGCGTAAGTGTTTGGCAATGCTTCGCTTGAATGGGGACTCGAAGCGCGTTGCCCCTCCCAGTGCGGCCCTTGGGCTCCCGGTGGAGGTCTGGCGGGGGTCTGGTGCAGGCCTGGTGAGGGTCCGATGAAGTGCGCTTAAGTTTCTGCAGTTAAGGCACTTGTGGTGCAAGTTGTCTGTTTCTTTGCGGTTTCCTATGGAATGCCCTGCTCGCCCCGATCGCACGCTTATAGGGCCGTAGCCTCGCCGGAGCCTCCCCGTAGCACCTCTGATCGCCGATCAGAGGTGCTACGGGAGGCTCCGGGGGTGCCCGCGCGAGGCTCTGGTGAAGGGTTGGAGGAGTTTGGGGCAACAAGAGCGCGGTTTGGAGAGGTCGCCCAGACTTGGGCAACCGGCCCCAGCCGCGCTCCAGTGGCAGTGCCGAGATGCTTGCCCGTAGCAGGGGACAGTGATTGGCGTTTGACGGGTGGAGAATGGCTCGGTAATGCCTAAACCTAGCATCCGCTACGTCGCAGAGCCGAAGCAGGTGCGAGAGGTGACTTTGACCGGCACGACTGATTTGGGATTCTGGTCTGACTACCTGAAAGCGGAGGGTCTTGCGCCAGTGAGGCTGAGCTTTGGCAGGTACAGTACCCCGTGACAGGGACCACGCTCATAATCGTCTTGTCTGCCGCACTGCTGGCTGGCGTAGGCGCGCTCGTATTCGGCGTATGGCGAACTCATGCGAAGAGGCATTAGTTCAGCGGGCCGGGGCGAGCTACCAGGGGGGCGGTCTTGATGCAGGGGGCGCACGGCCAGCCAGTCCACACCCTGGAACTCCGGGTCGGGGATCTCCCGGATCTCCTCGTCGCCGCGATAGGGGCACATCGTGTCCACCCACAGGATCAGGCGCAGCAGGCTCACGGGATCCACGCGGACGTCGTGGTGCTTGCCGCTGGAGGCCAGTTCGATCAGCCGGCTCTTGTAGGACAAGGCGCGTCATCGGCTCGCGGCGTGACGTAGGCCGCGGGATCGGTGGTGCCGTAAGCCTCGACCATCAGCGTATCCGCAATGCCCAAGCCGGGCGGGCGGTTTGGCAGGCATCTGATAGGGCTGCCCCCCAGGTGGGGTGGCCGGTGAACAGCCAATAGGTCTCGTCGAAGTCCAGGAACCCGGGCGCGCGGTGAGGTCGAGCTTCTTGCGTCCCTCGCCCTCGCCCGTGTGGCACTTGCTGCAGTACTGGTCCAGCACGGGCCGGACGTAGCGCGGGTAGCTCACGGTGACATCGGTCCACGGCGGCGGGGTGATCTTGCTGCGGCGGCCGGGCGAGAGCCAGGGCGCGTCGCGCCGGTGGCGGGGTGCGTGCTGTGGAGTTCGTGGCAGCCGAGGCAGCCGCGGTATTCGCCCGGCATCACGTTGGCGAAGCTGCGCATGGTCTGCAGGGCGCGCTGCTCGGCGTCGAGCAACTGGAAGTGCAGCGAGATGCCGGCGGGCGCCTGGAAGGCCACCGAGCCGTCCGCTTCGATCGGGCACCGTGCCGAGCACGCGCTTCACGCCCTCGGACTGCACGCCGGAGACGACGGGCCCGGTCGAGATGTAAGGGCGTTGGTGCCAGTAGGTGTAGGTCTTGGGATCGATGCTGAGCACGCGCAGGAACTTCGCCTTGCCCCGCAAGTCGAGCGGGCGCGCCCTGATAGACGTCGGCGCTGAAGATGACGCCGTCCTTGGGCGCGGAGCGTTCTGTCGGCCACGGGCCAGGCGACCGCGTCCGGCATCACCGGCGGTCTGGGGCGCGGCCTGAGGGGCAGCGCGTGGAAGATGTTGTGGGCGCCTTCGTAGATCAGCTCGCGGTTGCCGTCCACGTCCATCAGGTAGAGCACGAACTTGCCGCCGCGATTGGCCGAGACGAGGAAATCCTGTTCGCTGAGCGGGTAGGGCGAGTAGTAGGCCGTGTACTCGCCGCTGCGATGGTAGCGGGGCGATTCGATCGGGATCCACCGGGCCGTTGCCGCATTCGGGCCAGGGGACGTCGGCGGTGACCTTGGTCAGGCCGTGCGGGAAGTTGAGGCCGGCGTCGGGGTCGATGATGCCGACCGAGCCGGCGAACCAGTCGTGGTGGGCGCTGCCGGTGAACATCACGCGCCGGCTGCCGGGGATGGCGCGGGCGTCCTTGAGCAGGTCCGGCCAGACGCTCTGGTTACCCCACAACATGCTGCACCTGCGTGCCGTCGGGATAGACGGTCCAGAGCTTCTGCGGCGCGCCAGAGCGGTTTGTCGGTGTATTCCCAGCGCGTGTAGACGATGCGGCCGTCGTTCATGACGGAGGGCAGGTAATCCGGCTCGTTGTTGGCGGAGATGAAATAGATGTTGCCGCCGTCGCGGTCGCAGCGGGCCAGCACGAAGGCGCTGGTGGGCGGCATGCAGCGCACGTAGGTGTGGCCGCGCGTGGTGCGAGAAGACGATGTGCTGCTCGTCGGGCAGGTAGATCGGGATCCAGGTCGTCGAACGGGCCGTCGGTGAGCTGCCGCAGGCCGGTGCCGTCGACGTTGATCTCGTAGAGGTGAAACGATTTCTCGTTGTGCGGCTTGAAGCAGACGAGGACCCGGCGGCCGTCGAAGGAGAGGTCGGGCCGCCAGAACGAGCCGTGCAGGGGCGCCTGGGGCATGAGTTGGCGCAGCTTGCCGTCGGGCGAGAGGCCTTCCAGCACCAGCAGCCGCGCGCCCGGCACCGCCATGTAGCCGAGCCGATGCCGGGTCTCGTGCGGCCACTCGGAGCCCTGCGGGAACGGCATGTCCACGAACAGCACCTGGTCGAAGTCCAGCAGCGGGTTGCGGAACACGATGCGGCGCTTGACCTCGCGGACCTGGAAATAAAGGCCGCGATCGGGGCCGGCAAGCGACGAGGCGCGCTGCTCCAAGGCGGCGAGCTCAGCCAGCTCCGCCGTGAGGTCCGGGGGGCCGGTGCGCGGCGCCGAGGAGGGCAGGGGACCGGCGGGGTTGACGGTGCGAATGCGCGCTCGGCCAGCTCGCGCGCCCAGGTGATCTCCTGCCGGATGCGCTCGGGCGTGGGCTTCCGGTCGGCCTGGTGCAGCCAGTCGCGTTCCAGGGCTTCACGCGCCTCGTCGCTCGAGAGGGAGCGCGTCTCCGGCGTCCGGGGCCTCACGTAAGGCGCGACGGCTTCCTGCACGTACGGCCGGCGCTGCACCTGGCGGCCGATGGCGAGCATCAGCTCCAGCCACTCCGGGGAGCATTGGGCGGCGTCGCCGCGTGCTTTCAAGTCGGCAAGTTTCTTCTTGGCACTCCTCGCTCGCCTGCCACTGCTGCAAGTCGGCGGCGGATCTGCTTCCGCCACTGCGCGTCGGTGAGGGGCTTGTATTCCAGGAGCAAATCGAGCAGACGTTCCGCTTCGCGAATGTTGTAGCTGGCGCTGGTGGCTCGCAGGTAATCCGCCGGCTTGAGGCCGGTTGCGCGCACGAAATCGGCGTAATCCTGCGGGTGGCGCTGCTTGGCGCAGGCGGCCACCGCGGCGACAGTTTCGCGGTCGGTGCTGCGGTGCTGCTCGAGGAGCTTCGCGCGAGTGCGGGCGAGGGTCTCGGCCAGCGACGTCCCCGGCGCATAGACCGCGGCCAACCGCTCCTCGCGTTCGCGGGCGAACCGCTCCAGGCCCGGCTGGCCGCTGCGGTAGAGCGCGAGCACGTCCGCCGGCGCCAGGGCTTCCGCCGTAGATGCGCAGGTCATCCATCGCGCCCTGGAAACACTCGCCCGCCGCTGGCGGAGCCGATGCACCCGGGCGCCGCGCCGCCCGCGCTGAGAGTGCCCGGGCGGTTTAGCTGGCCGATGCGGCGGCCGTCCAGGTAAACCCGCATCCACTCGCCATCGAACGTGGCGGCGCAGTGATGCCACTGGCCGTCGAGCACTTCGAGCGGATCCATCTTGGCATCGCACTCGACGTAGCCGCCGATGTTCAAGCCGAGCGAGAGGATGGTGCCGTTCTCCTGAAACGAGAAGAGCACGCGCTGCTCACCGTCTTCCTTGCGGAAGATCTCGTTGTAGGGGTCGAAGCCGGCGGGCTTGACCCAGGCGCTGAAGGAGAGCTTCTGGCGGCCCCGGAAGTCCGGCCGCCCGGGCACGCGGAGCAGATGCTGGCCCGGAAAGGCTCAGGGCGCGGTCGAACAGTCCTTCCACCCGACCCAAACCCTTGCCGCTGCCGGGTTCCGGCGAAGCGTCGTGGCCGTTGCCGCTGGCGTCCTTGCAGACATCCCCGGAAGGCTCATCGAAGCTCCACCACGCAATGAGGTTTGTTGCAGGGGCAGGCGCCAATTGGTTTGTGCCGGAGCTTGGGGACGACTCCGACGTCTTACCCGGGACGACCGGGGCGAGGAAGGCGATCGCCGTCAGCAAGGCAAGGCGAGTGTTGTGTCCCGCACTCATTGTGCCCGCAGGCTGCCAGACGGGCAGGGGGAGTCAAACGCCAAGACGTGTCCTCAGCGCATCAGTGCGCGTGGATTTCTTCCGGCGTGTGCCGATCCAGGAACGCCATCAACGCAGGCACGGTCTTTCGGCTTAGCAGCGTCGTGATGTGATCACACCGCGGGAGAACCAACAACTCCAGGTTCGGCATCGCGCCCGCCAACTGCTGCGCGAAGAGCTTCATGTGGTCGTTTCCCCCCACGATGGCCAGGCACGGCACGACGTTACCCTGCACTTCGCTTTCCGTTGCCACGAGCAGCGGCACTTTGCGCAGCAGGCATGACAGCGCCTTCATGTCGTTGAGCGCGCACGTCATACGATTGATAAACCACAGGACCGGGACGGAAAGTGGCTTGTTCGGCACCTGCAACCACTTTAAGAGAGCCGTGATACCGCGCCCCTGCGCCAAGTCCTCCGACAGGTTGTATAGCAGCTTGAGCTCTTCCACCGGGTTGGCAGTCCATCCCGCCCCACAGGGCGCGGCGGACAACAGCCGCTGCGGGTGTTTCAGCGCGAGCTTCAGCGTGATAAATCCGCCCAGCGAATACCCCACCACATGCGCCTTCGCGATCCCGAGGTGATCCATCAGCCGGACGACATCATCCACCATCTCCAGCCCGTATTGCGCGGGGTCATACGGTCTATCGCTCTTGCCGTGGCCGCGGATGTCCAACGCGATGACGCGATACTTCTTGGACAACCTCTGGAATACCCGCGGGAGCATCCAGTTGCCCACATGTTCGGCGGCCAGTCCATGCACCAGGATCACCGGCGTTCCCTGCCCAGCCTCGACATAATATAGCCGCACGCCATTGACCTCAAAGAACGCCCCTTTCTTAAAGTAAAGCGTATAGAAATACGTAGCTATGCCGGCTAATCCCAACAAGATAACCAGCAAGATGATCAAATTCACAAATATGGCTCGTGCGTCTCGTGCCGGTAGGCTGCCAGCCTGGAGTCCGATCGCGAAGGCGAAGCCAGCGTATCCAAATGGTTTGTCAGTGGCAATTAATTGTCGGCGCATTCCCCGCCGGGGATGTTATCTGGCAAGGGCCACTAAGGTCTAAAGTCACCCCGCCTGCAAGCTGCCAAGTCCGCTGCCGGACTGCCGTTCAAGTGCTACCGAAGCAGCGCGCTATCCCCCTGTATTCCCCCTGTAAGTGGTTGGCTTGCCTCAGGCTGGAGACAGGCTCTGAATTAGGCCGCGTCGGGCTCGGTCGTCCTTTTTAGTCGTTATCCTTCTCCGCCGGGTGCTGGAGGACGAAGGCCGCGCGCACGGGCGCGGGCATTGGGCTGTCGGGTCCGCGCACGGAGCGCCAGACGACTTCGTTGAGCAGGAGGTCATCAGCCGCGTCTTCCCGGGCGAAGTTCATCTTGAGCTGGCCTGCCCCAAGCTTGGGCGCTGTTCCGCTCATCTAGATTCACATTCGCCGGCAGCGCCGCATAAGGCCGCAGATCGGGCGTGGCCTGGAAGGAGTTGAAACATCGGCGTGGCGGCGGCGTCGAACTGCGACATGGGTCTGAACCCCAGGATCAGCTCCATCGTGCGCAACATGCTACTGGTCGAATACATGGTCGAATCCACGGCGCCGCGTTTTGTGTATGGGCTGATGACAAAGGCGGTCGTGCGGTGGGCATCCACGTGATCGGGGCCATTCTGCGCGTCGTCTTCCACGACGAAGATCGCCGTTTGCGGCCAGAACTTCGAGCGGCTGACCGCCTCGACGATCTGGCCCAGCGCCAGGTCATTTTCGGCGACGTAAGCAGTAGGGGTGCGCCACCCGCGACTCGCCCCATGGGTGTGGTCGTTGGGCAGGCGCAGGATTTGCAGGCGCGGCATCTCCCCCTCCGCCTCGAACCGCTTCAGTTCGGAGATGAAGCGCGCGGCCCGCTTCAGATCAGAGTAGTTCATATCAAAGCCGTGGTACCATTCGTCCACGTGGCCGCGCAGCGCCGGGAGCCGTCCGCGGGAGCGGGACATTGGTGGATATGGGGAGCGTCGCGAACTCCCCATAGCTGCGGTAGCTCACTCCCGCCTCCCGCGCCCGGTCCCACAGGTAGCCGCCCGCCGGCGAGGCGATTGGGAATTCGCCCTCCGCCGGGTAAGGGAACTTCCGCGTGCGGTTATGCCCATAGCTAAGCGGCCACATCTTCTCGACAAAGTCCGTCGCGTAAGCCCCCATGCTCCATTCGTGGCCATCCGCGCTGACTTCCGCGTCCACATAGAAGTTATCCAGCAGCACGAATTCGCGGGCGAGCCGATGCATGGTTGGGTGTGACCCGTTCCGGGAACAGGCACAGCTTCGGATCGCCGTTGCCCTGCGGCATATCCCCCAGCACCTGGTCGTAGGTGCGGTTCTCCTTGATGACGTAGATGCAGTATTTGATGGGGCTGGCCTCGCCCGGGATGCGCGGCGCATAGGGCGCCGGAGCGGATCGCGGCCATGGAGCGCTTGGTGAAAGGGCGAATTCGACGACGGGTCGGGCCAGATGACCAGCGGCGAGATTTTCGATTTGCTGTTTGTGCGCAAGCAATTGGCCGACCAGGTGGGGATCACGCGGGTGCTGGGCACCGCTGCGGAGGGCAAGCTCAACCTGCTCCTGATTCTGGCGCGCATCGCCCATGGCGGGTCGCGACTGGCGGCGGTGCGCGGGGCCCAGCAGCACACGGTCGCCGATGTGTTGGGGGTGGACGGGTTCGATGAGGACGACCTCTCTGCCGCGCTGGACTGGCTGGCGAGCCAGCAGGAGCGCATCGAGCGGGAGCTTTACCAGGCCTACGTCCAGCGGCAGGGCCAGCCGCCGGTGTTGGTGCTGTACGACGTCACCTCCAGCTATTTCGAAGGGGAATGCAACGAACTGGGGCAATACGGTTACAACCGCGACGGCAAACGCGGCAACACGGCTCCGGGCAATCGCTACGTCCGCACCGTATTGGGCGAGATCACCTGGGCGGCAACCCGAACCACGAGTCAATTCAGGAGTCGCTTTCAAGGTGTGGTCATTCGTCGGGGGACCACAAAGGCCATCGTCGCCATCGGCCATAAAGTGGTCAAAATCGTGTTCGTGCTCCTCTCGCGCCAGGTTCCGTATCAAGATGCCACCGTCGACTACGCGGCACTGACGGTCAAACGTAATGCGCCGCGTTGGATCGGCGCCCTGAAGCAATTCGGTTACCTACCGCAACTGGCCTGATCTGATTGCGAGGGTGGTGTCTCGAAAGAAACACCGCCGACGCGGTGGGAGATTGCTTTTGCCTCGCGTCTCGGTACTTTCATGGCAACAGCTTGCCAAACTCGCCCCTCACAGTTGATGCATTGATTCTATCACCTCAAACGATAAGTAACTGCGGTGTTAGTCCTGAAACGATGCGTTCGCGGCGAGTTCGGCGGCATAGGCCACGGGGCCTGAATATCGGCGGCTTGCAGGGTGGGATAGCTCCGTAGCATGGTGGGGGTGAAATTCCATACCCCGCCGCAAGCGGCGGGGTAGTTCATTTTCGACAGTGATGTGACCGTTTTTTTGGCCCTTGAGCGCCTCCCGCACCACCTTGGCCTTAAACTCGCTGCTAAACTATTCGCTTGCCACCTCGACCTCCTGGTTCGCCGCGTGGCACTCTATCTAAGCCTCTGGTGCATGTTCCGGGAGTAGTCATTTTAATTGCTATGGGTTTAGCTTGGTATCAGACTAAAATTTCACCTTATCCAGTGATGGGAATATAGCCATGAAGGAAGTCTATCTTGGTCGTCAGCCGATCTATAATTCAGCGCTCCACGTGGAGGGCTTTGAACTGTTTTATCGCCACACTGGCGAAAGTCATAGCGCGGAATTCATTGACGCCGATGTCGCCACCTCGCAAGTGGTCTTGAATACCCTGACGGAGATGGGGCTGAACACTGTGGTAGGTGACCGTAAGGCGTTCATCAATGTTGCCCGCAATTTTATTTTAGAGGGCCATCTGGCGTCGCTGAGCGGATCGCAACTGGTATTTGAAATTGTCGGCGACATCGCCGTGGACGAACCCTTGCTAAGCGCCCTGCGGGGTCTGCACCGGCAGGGATGGCGGTTTGTCGTCGATGATTATCTAGACAACGAAGCCGGCCGCGCGCTCTTGGAGGTCGCTGACTACGTCAAGATTGATATGCTAATGACGGCGGAGGAGGAAGTACGCCGGCTAGTGCCGCGGCTGCGTCAGCACAAAGTAGCCTTGATGGCGGGATATATTGAGAATCCGGAGATCCTGGAACTGTGCCAGGGGTTGGGTTTTGACTACTTTCAGGGGTATCACCTCTCTCAGCCTAAACTGCTCAAGTTCCGCAGTGTGCCTGCCAATCAACTTACCCTGCTCCAGCTTATCGGCAAGTTGAATGCTCCGACCATCAACCCCAAGGACATTGAATCCTTGATCGCTCAAGATGCTGCTCTGAGCTACAAACTGTTGCGTCATATCAATTCCGCCTATTTCAATCTATCCAGACCCGTAGATTCGATCAACAGGGCCATCGCATTGTTAGGTCTCAATCATATAAAAGCCTGGGCGACCCTGATTTCACTAAACAATATCGACAGTCAAGGCTCGGAGTTGGCTAACATTGCTTTGGTGCGCGCTAAAATGTGCGAGCTTCTAGCTGTTGCTAAAGGGTTAGGCCAGAAGGAAAGCGGTTTCACCGTGGGCCTTCTGTCGATCTTGGATGTCATGACTCAATCTCCCATGGAACAAATTCTGGCTTCTTTGCCCTTGGCGGAGGATATCAACAACGCCTTGCTGAATCACGAAGGTCCCCTGGGCAGAATTCTGGCGTGTACGCTGGCCTATGAGCGCTGTGATTGGGAATCCTTAGACGCCTTGGGTTTAGATCCCAACCAAATTAGCGACGCCTATCTGAGCGCTATGGCGGAGGCTTATCGTGCTGCCTATGAACTCTTGGGTAACGCCTCAATTGAATGATAGCTTATCATCGCGCCCTCGGGTCCAGCAGCCGATACAAACCATCGGCAAGCAGGTTTAGGCCGATGGATGTCGTGCTCACTGCCATTAACTCCACTGCTTATAAGTAGTGCCTCAGACAATTTATGCCTATTAATGAACCGTTTAATGACCCGTCTGATAGTAAGCAACTCGAGTCGGAAGCCGGCGTGCAACCGCATCCGAATACATCGGAAACCGCTCCTGAAAGTGGCCCGACCCTAGTCGCGGAAATTGTGGATACGGGTACGGAAATCACCCGCTTCCTCGTCCAGGATAACGTTCTAACCGAAGAAAAGCTTTCCTACGCCAGGCGCGTTAAAAAGAAGCTGAGTTCTCCAAAGCCACTGCTGAGTATCCTGAGTGAACTTGGCTATGTCAGCGCCGAGCAGCAGCGAGAAACGCTTAAAAAACACCGCATTTCCGTAAAGCTTGGCGCCTTGTTAGTCGAGCTCGGTTATTTGCGGGAATCCGATCTGCGGACAGCGCTGGCGATTCAAAAGGAATCCGCTGCGGGAACAAAGCTCGGCGATATTCTGTTAGAAAATCATTTGATCGATGAGCATAAACTCATCGAGGTGCTGGCTGATCAACTCGGATTTGCTAATATCGAACCTGAATTTGGCAGTATCGATAGAAAGCTTCTGGAAAAAGCCTATCCTGGCTGGTATAGACGCTGTAACCTGATACCGGTTCGCATTGAAAATGGCCAAGTATTGGTGGCTTTCGCTGATCCTTTGGATCAAAAAACTCGGCAGGAAGCAGAACAAGTCTTTGGCGCTAATTTAGTACCGCTGATTGCCAGTAACCGGGCTATTCAGGAAGTAATCAGAGTTTTTGAGCGGGGTTATCAAACTCTTTCAACGCAGGCTTCCTCTTTTCAAGAAAAATCGGTAGCCGAAATAGTAGACGCTGTATTTACTGATGCTTTGCAAGCTGGCGCCAGTGATATACATATCGAACCGATGAAAGAATATCTACGCATTCGATTTCGCCGCGATGGCATATTAATAATCCATAAGACACTCGATAAAAACCTCGCCCCTGCCATATCCAATCGGCTCAAAATTCTCGCTAAAGCGGATATCGCCGAGAGAAGACGCCATCAGGACGGAAGAATCATGCTTGAGGATGCTAAGACAGGTCGTCAAATCGATATTCGAGTGTCATTTTATGTCACTATTTATGGCGAACAAGTCGTCCTTCGCCTGTTACGTAAGGCACAATTGCTTTCTCTAAAAGAGATAGGTTTGTTTCCTAGGATATTGACAAATTTTTGCCAGGATGCGCTCGATACGCCGAGCGGCATCGTATTGATCACCGGGCCAACGGGTACGGGTAAAACCTCGACCCTTTATAGTTGCGTCAATTACCTCAATAGCATCGATCGCAGCATCATCACCGTCGAAGACCCGGTAGAGTACGTGATTGACGGCATCGCCCAGTGCTCGCTGAATCCGAAAATTGATCTAACTTTTGAAAATACGCTTCCGCGAGTTGTTCGGCAAGATCCGGACATCATCGTGCTCGGAGAAATCCGCGATCGGTTTTCCGCAGAGGCGGCGATTCAGTCTGCCCTGACCGGCCATAAGGTGTTAACAACCTTTCACACCGAAGACACTATTGGCGGTCTGTTGCGGTTGATGCATATGGATATTGAAACATTTCTCATTTCATCTACTGTGGTATCGGTGTTGGCGCAGCGTCTATTGCGCAGGGTATGTCCGGCCTGTGCGGAGCCCTACCAGCCCAATTCTACCGAACTTCAGCGCTTGGGCTATAAAGCCAGTGACCTGGAAGACGCATTTTTTAAAAAGGGGCACGGTTGCGATGCGTGCGGGTACATGGGCTATCGGGGGCGCGTCGGCGTCTTTGAGTTGTTAGTGCTCAACGTTATGGTGAAAGATGCCATCCTAAATGAAAAAAGCCTCTTACGAAATCCGCCGAATCAGCCTCGAAACATCGGGTATGGTGACCTTGTTGGAGGATGGCATCGTCAGGGCGGCTCAAGGCCAGACGACCTTGTCCGAGGTATTGCGTTATTTGCCGAGACTTGATAAACCTAGACCCCTTAAAGAGATCAAGCGCCTGGCAGGAATTCAATGATATTCGATGAGAAACCACTACAGGACCTTGTTATTGAGGCAATTGCCGCTGGCGATCTACAGCTTCCGGTATTCAGCTCGGTGGCCTTGCGGCTTCAGCAGGCTTTACATAATAAGGACATCGGTATCGCTGAAATCGAGGCGATGATCGTTGAGGATCAAACCCTGGCAAGTCAGATTTTACGCATGGCGAATACCGCGTTTTTTAAGGGCCTGCAAAAGATCACTACGATTCGCAAAGCCATCTTGCGGCTCGGTATCCAGCAAGTCGCCAATCTGGCCATGGTCGTTTCGCAACAAACTACTTATTCCACGAATAACAAAATATTGAATCAGTATATGGACAAATTATGGCAGCATGCCTTTGCCTCTGCGCTGGGAAGCAAATGGGTAGCGGAGCGATCCGGTTACAGGAGCGAATCTGACGCCGCTTTTCTTGCCGGCCTGCTGCACAATATCGGCCAACTGGTCATCTTGAAAGTACTTGAAACAGTCTGTACCAAGCACACTATCGATTTGAATCTACCAGATGCGTTCATTGTGGAGATGCTGAATAGCGATATGCATACTGAGCAGGGCTATTTGCTTATGAAGCAATGGAATTTGCCGGAGGAATATTGTGTGGTTGCGCGTGATCATCACCAAGAGCTCTGCGACAAACATAATATTTTGCTAGTCATCGCTCGCTTGGCGGATCAGGTTTGTGATAAGACAGGTATTGGTCTGCACTGTGACCCTAACAGTGTGCTAGCCACGAGTTTAGAAGCGCAGTTCCTTGCCCTTACCGAAGTACAGTTGGCGGAATTGGAAATTCTACTTGAGGACAGCATCAACATACAGATTGCACCTTAATGCTTATATGCAGGCGCGCTGGCAGAGGATAAGGTGGTGCGATAAGTCGAGGTCCAGGATGTTCTCGAGGATGCAAGGCTTGTATTCGACGTTAAGTTGAACTATAAGTCGCTTGTTTTTTCTGGTGACAATTTCCCATTACTGTCTATTCATGATAGCCGTTGTCGGTTGTTGCGTTTGCAGATCCATGCCCCTCAGTGAGTGGCCTATCTCTGACCGCGCCTGTGCCCTGACTTTGCCTTGGCCAACCCAGCGCGCCCCTGCCAAAGGAGATCAACAGCGTGATTGAAGACCTGCCGGCCGATTATCGGCCATCTGCTGATGAACCCTATATGAACCCCCGCCAATTGGCTTACTTCCGCCGTAAGTTACTGGATTGGCGGCAATCCCTGATAGAAGAATCCCGCCAAACCATTGCCCATCTACAGGAAGGCTCCGAAGTCAGAGGCGACGAGATCGACCGCGCCAGCCAGGAAAGCGAATACACTCTGGAATTGCGGTCCCGTGATCGCTATCGCAAATTGATCGCCAAAATTGATGCGGCGTTGAGGCGTATCGATGACGGCAGCTACGGTTATTGTGATGAAACCGGCGAGGAAATCGGTATCCAGCGCCTGGAAGTCCGGCCCATAGCTACCTTGACGGTGGAGGCCCAGGAGCGCCGCGAGCGCCGCGATGCCCGCTACAGTGACCTACGTTATCCTTCGCATGGTTCCTGAAGCTTAGGGTGTCGCTCCTCGGTGATGAGGAATCGGTGATAGCCCAGCTACTTGCCTATTCTAACCAGCCCACCAAGTCCCCGGGCTTCCAATACTCCATTCAGCCGTTCGCGGATAGTGCTGATGTTGTCCATTTGTAGCACCTCGGCCAACAGCTCCTGAGCATGGCTGTATTTTATGGTGCGGATTGCCCACTTGACCTTGAGCAGATTGCCGAGGCTCATGCTCAGGTTGTCCACTCCCATAGCCATTAGCATCAGGGCGGCAGCCGGGTCTCCAGCCATCTCCCCGCACACGCTCACCGGCCGTTGTTCCCGGTGGACGTTCTCCACGATCTGCAGGATAGCCCGCAGCACCGCGGGATGCAGGCTGTCGAAAAGTTTGGCGACCCTGTCATTGCTGCGATCCACCGCCAGCAGGTACTGAGTCAAGTCGTTGCTACCCACCGAGATAAAGTCCACCATCCGCGCCAAGGTGCTGATTTGGTAGACCGCCGAGGGTACCTCCACCATGATCCCTACCCTTGGAAACACCACCGGCAAACCATCCTCCAGCAACTCGACATGGGCTTGGCGCAGCATGTCCAGGGCCTCGCTCAGTTCGCTTACAGAGGTGATCATTGGAAACATGATGGATAGGTTTGGGTAGGCTATCCCGGCTCGCAGCATGGCCCGCAATTGGGTCTTGAAAATGTCTGGCTGGTCGAGGCTGATTCGAATGCCGCGCCAGCCCAAGAAGGGATTCTGTTCTTCGATAGGAAAATAGGGTAATGGCTTGTCGCCGCCTACATCCAGGGTGCGTAAGACCACGGGACGCGGCGCCATGGTTCGTAACACGCGGATATAGGTGCTGGTCTGTTCCTCTTCTCCTGGAAAGTGGTCGCGCAAGAAAAAATGCAGCTCGGAACGATACAAACCGACGCCTTCGGCGCCGCTATCGCGGGCGGCGGCGATATCAGCGACCAGACCGGAATTGGCATGCAGCTCGATACGATAACCGTCCGGGGTCTCAGCCGGCAAGCCGCGTAATTCCTGTAAACCGCGCGACAGTTCGGCCTCTTCGGCGGCCAGTTTCAGATATTCCTGACGCAGGTCGGGGCTGGGTTGGATGCAGACCCTGGCCGAATAGCCGTCAACCACTACTTCGCGCCCGTTTAAGCGGTTGATGGCCAGGTCGTTCACCCCGAATACTGCCGGTATTCCCAGTCCCCTGGCCAATAGCGCTACATGCGAGGCGCCCGTGCCATGCACCGATACCAGACCAGCCAGCTTCTCCGGTGGGACTTCGAGGAACTGGGAGACGTTGATTTCCTCGCCCATGAGGATAGTACGGTCCGGGTAGTTGCGATTCACAGCCTGTTCCTGTTGCAGGCGTTTTAGCAGGCGCTGGCCCAGGTCGCGAATATCGGCCGAGCGACCTTGCAAATAAGGATCATCCATCTCCTCGAACAGATTGGCATATTCGAGAATGGTGGCGCGCAGTGCTCCTGGTGCCCAGTTACCCTCATCGATTCGACTCAGGGTCCCATTGACCAGACTGTCACTACCAAGCAGCAGCGCGTAGGCGTCGAACAGAGCCTGATCACCAGGCGACAGCAAGCCCTGCATGCGCTTGCTAAGGCGCTTAATTTCCCGCAGTTCCGCCGCTACCGCTCGGCGGAAACAAGCCGCTTCGGTTTTGGTATCGGTAACGATCTTGTCCGGCACCGAATCCAGGTCAGCCACGGGAAAAACCACAACCGCCTCGCCCAATCCCAGTCCCTTTGCGCTTGCCACCCCCTCGAGGAACAGGGTGCCCGTGAAGGCGTCCCTGTCCAGTCGATCCAGGCTCTGGCGGATCTCCGCCTGGCTGATGGAGCCCGCCAATTGGGCAGCCAGGGTCATCAGAAAAGCCTCTTCCTCTTGGGTGAATTTGCGCTCCAGGCGCTGTTGCACCACCAGCACGCCCAGCAGTTTGCGCCGCCGGATGATCGGTACCCCAAGATAACCATGGAAGGGCGTCTCGCCGGTAGCGGGGATAAAGTAGAAAGCCGGATGCGTGGGAGCGTTTTCAACATTGACCGGCTCGGCGCGGGTGGCGACCAGACCGGTCAGTCCTTGCCCCAGTTGCAAACGTACCTTGCCTACCGCCCCCGGTCGCAAGCCATCCGTCGCCATGAGCACATGTTCTTTGCGGGTGTAATCGGCCATGTACACTGAGCATACGTCCGCATGCATGACGGACTTGACCCGCTCCACAATCAGGGAAAGCGCTTCATCCAAATCACGCGCCGAATTAACTTCCTGTACGATACGACGCAGGGAATCCAGCATGTTGACGGTTCTCGCAGATTGGGTAAGTGAGGCGACTAGCGCTTTCAAGAGTGCCGTGGTCGCTGTACAGCCGCCTTGGCCTGACCTTCGGGGAACAAAAGGGGAGCCAACTCTTGCAACGCACGCAAATATACCTGTCGTTTGAACGGCACCACCGCCCTTAGAGGATACCAGTAATCAACCCAGCGCCAATGGTCGAACTCAGGCCGCTCGGACAAGTCCAGACGCACATCGCTTTCCGCGCCCAATAGGCGCAACAAAAACCATACCTGTTTCTGACCAATGCAGGTAGGTTTACTGCTATGCCTAACCAACCGCTTAGGCAAGCGATAATGTAGCCAGCCCTCGGTGCGTCCTATGATCTCTACATGCTCGGGCCGTAAGCCAATTTCCTCGGCCAGTTCCCGGAACATGGCGTGCTCGGGTATAGGCAACTCTTCCTTATGGATGCCGCCTTGGGGAAACTGCCAGGAGCGCTGGCCGATGCGCCGTGCCCAGAATACACGCTTGTCCGAATTGCACAGGATGATACCGACGTTAGGCCTATAGCCCTCCGAATCAATCACTTATGAACCAGTTTTTTGCAACCTACGATGCTTGCTATTTTTTCATAATCAAAGTGTTTTCGCCATGGTCAAAGTGTTTGTTAAGTTAATACTTTTGCTTCTACTGGGTGATTGCCTCGAACGTGCCAATCCTTTACGCTGCACCGGCCGCTTGACCGGTAACTTAAGTATTGGGAGAGTTGTTTGTGAGCCTGGCCATGTTTGACTTGGATAATACCTTGCTGGGAGGCGACAGTGACTATCTATGGGGAGAATTCCTGGTAGAAAATGGGATCGTCGATGGCGAGGTGTATGAACGCGAGAACCAGCGCTTTTATGCTGCTTATAAAGCCGGCACCCTGGATATCTACCAATTTCTGGAATTTGCCCTGCACCCCTTAGCCACTCACGATCCGGCTATTCTGTATGCCTGGCGGGAGCGCTTTGTGGCAGAAAAGATCCGGCCGATAATGCTGCCCAAGGCAGCCGAACTGCTGCAACGCCACCGTGAGGCAGGCGACACTTTGCTTATTGTCACCGCCACCAACCGGTTTGTTACTCAGCCCATTGCCGAGGCCTTCGGGGTGCCCCACCTGCTGGCTACCGAGGCGGAGATGAAGAATGGCCGTTATACCGGCAAGACCTTTGGCATCCCTTGTTTCCAGCACGGCAAGGTGCAACGTCTGGAGTGCTGGCTGGAAGCGACCGGGCACTCTTTGGAAGGCAGTTGGTTTTACAGCGATTCCCTCAACGATCTGCCCCTGCTCAATCGGGTTACCCATCCGGTGGCCGTAGACCCGGACGAGACTCTGGCCAACCATGCCGAACAGCAAGGGTGGCAGGTTATCAGCCTGCGAGCTTGCGCCGTCTGAGTGGTAAATAGCGTTGGTCAAATGATCCCACCCAAGGGCTTGACGTCGGCTGGCCCCTGGCGTACAAACCGGCTGAATTTTAGCGATCCATCTATGAATCTGAACCGGGCATCAACCATGCAACCGAATCTTATTGATAACGTCAATGTTGTTTCCCAGGAAGTGCTATTGACGCCAGAAGAAATTAAACGGCGCCTGCCGCTCAGCGCCAGGGCTGCGGAGACCGTGCTGGCCGGCCGGCGGACTCTACAGCGCATTCTGGATCGTCTGGACCACCGCCTGTTCGTGGTGGTGGGCCCCTGCTCGATTCACGATGTGGAAGCGGCCCGCGATTATGCCCGACGCTTGCAAAAACTCGCCGCTGAAGTTGGCGACACTCTGTTTCTGGTGATGCGGGTGTATTTCGAGAAGCCTCGCACCACGACCGGTTGGAAAGGGTTGATCAACGATCCCCACCTGGATGATTCCTTCCAGGTCGAGGAAGGCCTCCAAATGGCTCGCTCCCTCTTGCTGGAGCTGGCCGAAATGGGGCTGCCCACGGGCACCGAGGCGCTGGATCCCATCAGCCCCCAGTATCTGTCGGACCTGATCACCTGGACCGCCATCGGCGCGCGCACCACCGAGTCGCAGACCCACCGGGAGATGGCCAGCGGTCTGTCTACCCCCGTCGGGTTCAAGAACGGTACCGACGGGGGGCTCAAAGTGGCTATCAACGCCCTGCATTCGGTTTGCAAACCCCACAGTTTTCTCGGCATTAACCAAGACGGTCAGTGCGCGGTAATCCGCACCGGCGGTAACCGCTATGGCCATGCCGTTTTGAGAGGTGGCAGCAAGCCCAATTACGATTCGGTAACCATTGCGCTGTGCGAGCGGGAACTGGCCGCCGAAAAACTGCCCGCCAACCTGGTGGTGGATTGCAGCCATGCCAACTCCAACAAAGATCCGGCCCTGCAACCCTTGGTGATGCACGACTGTGTACACCAGATCCTGGAGGGCAATCGTTCTATCGTCGGGCTAATGCTCGAGAGCAACCTGGAGTGGGGCAATCAGCCCATTCCCGCCGATCTCTCCCAGCTGAAATACGGGGTGTCCGTCACCGACGCCTGCGTGGATTGGGCTACCACCGAAAGCATGCTGCGCGAGGCCCGTGCCAAATTGCAGGACATACTGCCCAACCGCCTCCGTTAATGCGTTCTTGGGATTACTTTTTATCAAAATGGATTAGGGGATATGAGCACCAGTCGAATTGACAAAATGAGGGTTTTATATCCGGAAAAGTTTGTGTTGAAAGATAAGGTCTTCGGCCACATTCATAGAGGCGATCGCTTGTTCATCGGCACGGGTTGTGGCGAACCCCAATACCTTACACGCGCCCTCGTGGCCTATGTGGAAGCCAATCCCACGGCTTTTTTTGACACCGAGATACTGCATGCGTGGACGATGGGTATTGCGCCTTATATGGATGAGAAATTCAAGCCCAATTTTCGTGCTAACGCCCTCTTTATAGGCAATACCGATCGGGATGCCGTCAATAAAGGTTTTGTAGATTATACCCCGGTTTTCCTGTCCCGGGTTCCCGAACTGTTCTATCGCAGACTCTTACCTATCGATGTAGCGATGATACAAACTTCACCCCCAGATGAGCACGGTTATATGAGTCTGGGTATCAGCGTGGATATGACCAAAGAGGCGGTGACCAGCGCTCCCATGGTCATAGCCCAGGTAAATACCAATATGCCCCGCGTGCACGGGGATGCCTTTATCCATATCGATCATGTCAATTTTATAATTCCCTATGATGAACCGCTCTGGGAGTACAAACCCGGAGTCCCCGACGATATTGCCTATCAGATCGGTAAGTATGTGGCGCGGATTATCGAGGATGGAGATACCATCCAGGTTGGTTATGGCAGCATACCCAATGCTATTTTGGCGAACCTGCGCACTAAAAAGCACTTGGGCGTGCACACCGAGCTATTGACGGACGGCATCGTGGATCTCATGCAAGCGGGCGTCATCGATAACACCAAGAAAAGTGTCGGTCGTGGCAAAGCCGTCGCTACATTTTGCATGGGCAGCAAAGCAACTTATGATTTTATAGACGATAATCCCTCCATCGAATTCAGGACGATCGACTATACGAATGATCCTCTGGTTATCGCCCGGCACCAACGCATGGCGGCGGTCAACAATGCGCTCGGTGTGGATCTTACCGGTCAGGCTACTGCAGAATCCGTTGGTAAGACCTTTTTCAATGGGATTGGCGGCATCGTCGATTTCATGCGGGGTGCGATTCTGGCTGAGCGCGGCAAGGCTATTCTGACGCTGTCGTCTACCACCATAGACGAAAACTTTTCGCGCATAGTCCCCTTTTTTGGAGAAGGCGCTGGTATTACCTTGAATAGAGGCGATATTCACTATGTCGTGACCGAGTATGGAATAGCCTATATACATGGAAAAAGCATTCGAGAGCGGGCGATGCAGTTGATAGCCATCGCACATCCAAAGTTTAGATCCTGGCTTATCGAGGAGGCTAAAAAAGCCAATCTCATATACAAGGATCAGATGTTCATTCCTGGTGAGAAAGGCAAATATCCAGAGGAATTGGAAACCTATAAAATCACTAAATCCGGCCTTGAAATCCTTCTAAGACCGGCGAAAATCAGCGATGAACCATTGTTGAAAGAATTTAAGGGGCACCACCTTTCAGATCAAGCCATTTATCGGCGGTTTTTTTCCACCCGTACCGACATGCCTCATGAGTACCTGCAAAGACTTGTGGTAATTGATTATACCGAGAAAATGGCGATATTCGCCATGCTACAGCATGAGCAAAAAGAAGAAATTATTGGAGTTGGCAGGTATTTCATAGACAAGTCCGCGCACACGGCGGATGTGATGTTTGTGGTGAGAGACGATTATCAGCACCAGGGTATATGCAGTGAGCTGCTGTCCTACCTGACTTACTTGGCGAAAAAACAGGGGTTGTTGGGATTTACTGCCGAGGTGTTGCTGGAAAATACTCCAATGCTCAATCTGTTTCGTCAGTTTGGCAGAAAAGAGGGGTTTGGAATGAAAGAAAAAATTGACTCAGGCGTGGTTCATTTCAATATGAAATTCAGGGGCGCCTAATTACCTTCGGTGAACAGGCGGTAGGTATTACTGCCTGGTTGCTTGGCAGTGCGCAGGGCCGAGTCCGCCTTGCGAAGCAGGTCATTGGCGTTATCGCCCTGTTTTGGGAACAAAGCGACGCCAATACAGGCGCTGAAAGGGATGCGCCGCCCATCGTGAGTGAATTCCTGGGCACTGAGCATTTTTTGAAGGGCATTGCTGACCAGGATGGCCTGGCCGGAGATGGTGTGAATAAGTAGGATCCCGAACCCGTTATCCCCGAAGCGACTGACAAAATCGGTTTCACGCAGCGAGTCGCGAAGATGCTGGGCGGCTTGGCTTAGATAGCGGTCGCCGATAGGGTGGCCATGGGTATCGCTGACGTGCTTGGCCTGGTCGAGATCGACAAGAAGCAGGGTGCCGCTGGCACCCTAACGGCGGCTGTAAGCAAGCTGCTCCGCTTAAGGCCTATACATTACACATATGTTGCGTTACAGCACAACAAGTCATTGAATTGAAGAAACTTTTTCAAAAACTACTGGTTTTGTGAACATCATAAAATTCAACAACTTAGCGAGTTGTGTGTAATGCACAGCGCTTAAGGCGTGGTTGTTCTTGAGCAGTTCCAGGATATCCAGTAGAGCGCCTCGGTTATTGACGGCAAGGCTAGGGGCCAGTGCCTGCGCCAGCAGGGCGCTATGTTCCTGCGCAGCACTTTGCCACAAGTCACTAAAGCGGGCCTTGACGAGGCGCGCGTCGTAGATCAACAAGCCGTAGGTAAGCGCCTGGATGATGGCTACCACGAGGATTGGCAGGATGGCAGCACGCGCTTTGGGCATGGCTTAATAGTAGAGGATTAAGCGCGTCCCAACCGGTAGAGAGCCAATTCGCCTAGCAGGTTGGGCAATACGCGCAGGCCTAGGCTAGAGCGATGGGCGTAATCCACCACGATCCGCTGGAGAACGTGAATCCGTTTATGCCGGCATAGCGCTTCGAAATCCCGAATGGTAAACAAGTGTACATTGGGGGTATCGTACCAGGTATGGGGCAGCGTCTTAACCACCGGCATCAGGCCACCCAGGGCAAGTTGAACGCGGCACTTCCAGTAGGCAAAATTGGGGAACGTGACGATGCCCTCGCGCCCTACTCGCAGCATTTCGTCCAGCAGTCGTTCGGTATGCTGCACCGCTTGCAAGGTTTGGGTCATGATCACGTAGTCGAAGGTATCATCATCAAAATCTGACAGCCCTGCCTCCAGGTCCGTATGGATGACGTTGATGCCGGCTTGGATGCACTTGAGGATGTTATCGGCGTCGATCTCCAGGCCGTAACCGCTAACCTGCTGGTCATCACGTAAATGCGCCAGCAAGGCGCCATCACCGCAGCCCAAATCCAGCACCCGCGAACCGGCGCGAATCCACTCGCTAATAATATTCAGATCAGGTCGCATCGGGTGTTATCTCGCGGGCCACTCGTTCCAAATAAGCCTTGAACATCTCTATGTAGCGGGGAATAGGCATGAGAAAGGTGTCATGACCATATTCGGACCTGATCTCCACATAGCTGACCTCACAGCGCGCAGCTATCAGGGCCTTGACAATCTCCCGGGAGCGAGCAGGTGAGAACCGCCAGTCGCTGGTAAAGGATATCACGAGGAAGCGCGCTTGGGCGCGCTGGAAGGCCACGGCCAGATCATGGTTGAAGTCGGCGGCCGGGTCGAAGTAGTCCAGCGCCTTGGTCATGAGCAAATACGTGTTGGCGTCGAAGCGCTCAACAAACGCGTGGCCCTGATGACGCAGGTAGCTTTCCACCTGAAACTCGGAGTCGAAATTGAAATTGAGCTTGCCCTCGCGCAATTCACGGCCGAATTTGGTTCGCATCCCCTCGTCGGAGAGATAAGTGATGTGGCCCAGCATCCGGGCCAGCATCAGGCCCCGGTGCGGTACTATCCCATGCTCGTAATAATGCCCCTCGTGAAAGTCCGGATCGGAGAGAATGGCTTGGCGCGCCACCTCATTGAAGGCGATGTTCTGGGCCGACAGTTTTGGCGCGGCGGCAATCGCTACTGCGTGACCCAGGCGGTCGGGAAAATCGATAGCCCACTGCAGGGCCTGCATGCCACCCAGGCTGCCACCGATCACCGCTGCCCACGTCGTTATTCCGAGAGAATCCGCCAGGCGCGCCTGACTGCGCACCCAGTCCCTGACGGTGATGATGGGAAAGTCAGGCCCATAGGGTTTGCCGGTATCGGGATTCGGCGAGGTGGGACCGGTAGAGCCTCTGCAACTGCCCAGGTTATTGCAGCAGACCACGAAAAAGTGGCGGGTATCGATGGGTTTGCCAGGGCCGATAGCTGACTCCCACCAGCCGGGTTTGGGTTGCTCGCCAGCGTGATAGCCGGCGGCGTGGTGATCTCCCGATAGAGCGTGGCAGATCATTACGGCATTGCTGCGGGCGGCATTCAGCGTGCCGTAGGTTTCGTAGATCAACTGATAAGTGGTCAGCGTGCGCCCACAATCCAACCCCAGGGGTTGGTCGAAATACAGCGTCCGGGGGGTGACAAGGCCCACGGAGTCAGGGGGAAAACGATCAGGCATGATGTTCGCTGGGGTTATGAAAGTCGCACAAGTCTAATGAGTGTGATTGCCCTAGGCAACCGCATCCCCATCAGGGGTTGAGCGATCCCCGCCGGAAGGCGACGCGGAGCCTGGATACGCACACGTTTGTCGCGGCTGTTCGCGCCGGCGACCAGGGTGATGCTGGACTTGGGTACCTGGAATGCGTCTGCCAGGAAACGGCACAGATGCGTGTTGGCCTTGCCGTCCACGGGTGGGGCGGTGATACGTATGCGCAGGCGTTCCCCCTGGAGATCGGCGAAGGTGTCCTCACTGGCGCGGGGCTGAATGCGCACGTGCAGTATAAGATCACGCCCTTCCCAGCGATACCAAGCGGGGTTGCCTGCCATGCCGTGTTCAGTTCCCCAAGAGCAGAGTAAATCCCATGTCCCGCAAGGGTGCTACCAGTAACAGCTTGAGCAGTTGGAGGGCGATCAGCACCAGAATGGGCGACAAATCCAGGCCAGAGAACGGCGGTAGCAGGCGTCTGGCGGGACGCAAAACCGGTTCAGTCAGTTGATGGAGCAGCCTGACCGCCGGATGCCGGTAATCTGGATTGAACCAGCTCAGGATGGCCTGGATGATGATCGCCCAAAACAGGACGTTGATCAGCAGCCCCAGGAGTTCGGCGATGGTCAGCACGAGCAGTCCCATCAGATTAGCACCTTGCCCGGACACCAGCAGGATCAGCAGCAATTCCAGAAATTGCAGCGCCAGCATCAGGACCACGGCGGCCATGTCCAGACCCATGAAGCCGGGAATCAGGCGGCGCAGGGGAACCAGGGGCGGATTGGTGAGTTTCACGAGGAATTGCACCAGAGGATTATAGAAATCAGCGCGCGCCCACTGGAACAAAAAACGCAACATCACGGCGAGGATATAGAAGCCGAACAGGGTCTGTATCAGAAAGACGCCAGCATTATTGAAATAAGGGCCGTCAATCATGATTTTTCACCCAGCAGATCGCCCAATTCCTGGGAACGCCGGCGGGCGGCCTCCAGCGCGTTGGCGAACAAGGTCTCCAGACCACCTTCCCGAAGTATCGCGATAGCGCGCTCCGTGGTACCTCCCGGCGAAGTGACCCGAGCCCGCAGGGCGGCCGGGCTTTCGGTGCTTTCCAGCGCCATTTTAGCTGCCCCGAAGGCGGTTTGCAGGGTGAGCAGGCGAGCGATTTCAGTGGTCAATCCCAGTCTGATGCCGGCGTGCTCCAGGGCTTCCATGATCAGGAAGAAGTAGGCCGGGCCGCTGCCCGATAAGGCAGTGACGGCGTCCAGCAGGTCTTCGTCCGGTAACCAGACGGTGAGTCCTACCGCGCGCATGATGGATTCGGCCAACTGGCGCTGGGTATCGGAAACCAAGGGATTGGCGAATAAGGCCGTGGCGCCACAGCCGACCAGGGCTGGTGTATTGGGCATGGTGCGCACCAGGGCTATGTCGCCACCCAGCCAGTGGCGCAGATCCGGCTCGCGTACCCCGGCGGCGATAGAAATGACCAGGGGTTTGGCCGCTTGAACAGTCCCGGCAAGTTGACGGGCCACCTCACGCATGACCTGCGGTTTGACCGCTAACACCACAACCTTGGCTTTAGCAGCGCTTTCGATATTGGTAGCGCTGACGTGGACACCAAAGTGGTTGTGCAAGGCTTCCCGCTGTGCCGCGCTGGGATCGGCTACCCACATGTTATTGGGATCGCAGTCGTCGGCAATCAGCCCGCCGATCAGACTGCGAGCCATGTTGCCACCACCGATGAAGGCGATAGGAGTCGTTTTCATAGACGCTTTGCCTCAGGGATTTCTAAACTCAGAGTTGGGAAAACTACCGTTCGATCCGTCATCTGGCAATCGCAGCCGCGCATCTGCCACCTCCGGCAAGCTAGGGTGTCCCGGACAGTAGCCGAAGAGTTTGCTCACGAATCATGCTGACTCGATTGTCCTGCTGATACAGGGTGAAGATCCGGGTTTTGTTCTGAGCGGTCAAGCGCTCGTAAAAGACATACGTTCCCACGAATTTTTCGCGTAAGGTTTTCTCGAAGTCTTCCTGTTGTAAACCCAAGGGTAGTCGCTCCGTGGCATCGATGTTAGGTGTTGGCGTGGATCGCGTTGTTATTGGAGTAGACGCCTGCTGCTTAGCCGCTGTTTCAATTTGGCGTAAATAGTCGTCGCTGGTAGCTGCCTGGCTACCCAGGGGAGCAGCCAGCAGGCTCACCAGCAGCAGGCAGAGCCGCCCGGCCGTCGCTCGGGGTACGTGTGTCAAAGACATGCAATTTCCTCGTTATCCCCAATACACCCAGGGTACTCGATTCCCATGGGTTAGCTCTCCTTAGACCACTATAGCGATCATAGTCTGCATTTTCCTTGAGGAATGCGTGCGTTTGCTTAGCGGTTAGACACGGTTTAGGGCTATCGACGTCGGGCAGAAACGTTATCACCCAGACATGTTACTAGGTAGCGACCAGTTTACCGGGAAAAGCCGGTATTTTCTGCGCAACATGCTTATTTTTATGTGGGATTTTTAACTTTTTTCAAGTTTCTTTTTAAAATAAAAGCTTATAGGGAATAGTCAGGGTTAATTTGGCTGCAATAAGCACTTTTTGCGTGTATCTTTTCTGCAACAAGCGTTGTCATGCTCTGTGCAAATCTTTATGCTGCAAAAGCATAATCTTTCTTAGAGAGGTAAGTTATTGATAAATCAAGATACGTGTCAAGCAATATCGAATCAGGCGTTGAAAGATGATGCCATTGTCGGATTGCTGAAGGATAGACCCGCTTCGATCGATATGGCTATCGCTATCAATCGAACCTGCTAGTGGTGGGTCGCCCAAGCATGGCTGCTTGAAACTAGTCAATTAGGTGAGGCCTGATATGCAAATTATTGAATTTATCATTAAACGTGGGCCTGTTGCGGTCCTTAATCTCGGTTTTCTGATCGTGTTCCTGATGGTTCCCTGGGTGGCGCCGCAGGCCGATGAATACCAGGGTGCACAGCAAGCGCCGCCGCAGTTAGCCGATGCCGACACCCATCCCCATCATGTGAAGATCGGCAAACTCGCCGACTACATACAGAAAAAATACAGGTTATCCGAGCGCAAGGCCACTGATATCGTGGCTGAGGTCTTCCGCAATGCCGCGAAATATGAAAGCATGGAACCGGAGTTGATCCTGGCCATCATCGCGGTGGAATCCAGATTTCAGGAGAGGGCGGTGAGCAGCCAGGGAGCCCGGGGGCTTATGCAGGTTATGCCACAATCGCATCCCCACAAGGTTCGGGCTATCGGTGGAGCGCATGCGCTTTTCGATCCCGAGAAAAACATCGACACTGGCTCTCAGATTCTGGCCAGTTATATCGAAGACAACAGTGGCAATCTGAAGCGAGCTTTGCTGCGCTACAGTGGCAGTCAAGGTTCACATTCCCCTTACGCAGACAAGGTAATGCGTATCTATTGGGATATGCGGAGGCAAACCTTGGTAGGTTAGCCGAGCCTTCTATCCGCTGCACGCCCCGCCTCGGCGGGGTAGCTAATTTCCCCACGATTTTTAATCTCTACCCTTGCTAAGTCGGCCATTCCAGTACAACGGTGATGGTTGTGTGCTCTCAATCTTGGGAAGTCGCCATGCGGGATGATCCACGTTTAGCCATCGTCGGCGTTATTTTAGCGGGTGGCCGTGCTGAACGTATGGATGGTCAAGACAAGGGCCTGCTGGCCCTGGCGGGCCTGCCCATGGTCGCGCATGTCATTCGGGTTCTTCGCCCGCAGATAGGGGAATTGCTTATCAATGCTAACCGCAATCTAGACACCTACCGGGCGCTGGATTGCCGGGTAGTCAGCGATGACGTCGGCCAATTTTTCGGGCCGCTGGCTGGCATGCTGGCGGCAATGAACGCCACCCGCGCCGCTTACCTGCTGACTGCTCCCTGCGATTCGCCGCTGCTTCCGGAGACCTATGCCCACCGCATGGTGGCGGCGTTGGTCCGCGACCAGGCTGAACTCTGCGTGGCGCATGATGGTCACCGCCTGCAACCGGTGTTCGCTCTGCTCAGGACAGAACTACGCAATAGCCTTAAAGAGTATCTGGAGTCGGGTGAACGCAAGATCGACCGCTGGTTCGCCCGCCACCGGATGGCGAAAGCTGATTTTGCAGATTACCCGGCGATGTTTCGCAACGTCAATACACCAGAGGAACTGGCGGTGCTGGAGCAGGAGATGAATCGCCGATCGAACCTCTGAGTTACCGAGGTTAGGGGTTAGACTTGAGCGCCCGCAGGTCAGCGGATTCGAAGCGAAAGCTGGTTTCCAGCGAGTCCAGCAGTTGAGTCTGCTGTAAATCGGCAAAGCTTTGAATATGAATGGGATAATCAATGTCGGCCCGGATCGCGGCTTGTGGGCAGAGATACAGTTGCTTGGCCTCGGGTTGCAGTTCCTTCACGAGGAGACAATCCGTGCCGCTGGGGGTTCGAAAATGAGCGCTGACCCACAGCGTCCGTTTTGCCGTATTTGCCAGGGTCAGGCCTAACTCCGGCTGGCCAGCTTGGGAAACCAACAACCCGCCGCTGATGATGGTTACCGAGGCCGCCCCCCCCGGTTCCGGCTTGCCGGTTGCCAACCAGGCGCAGCCAGTCAAGGCGATTCCCAACCCAATACTCATTGCTTTGCAAACGGTAGCGTCGCTAGGAGTCATCATGTAGGCCCTTCATTCTTCATGGTTAATAAATGGATTGCTGAAACACCGGCCAACCGCGATAGCTCAACCCCGGTAAGCGGCTTTTCAGCCACGACCAGCGCGGCTGAAAAGTGACTACCTTATCCAGACTGGCGAATACACGCCAATAGGGTCGGGGAAATCAGGAATCAACTGGAATGCTTGTGCATTCCGCTCTAGTGCTTGTGCTCGGGTTGACTACCCTTCTGTACCAGCAGGTCTACGGTGATTTCACCGGCGTTTTCAAACTTGAGCACGACCGGAAAGCGTTGGCCTTCCTCCAGGGGTTTCTTGAGGCCGATGAGCATGATGTGCAAGCCGCCGGGCTCCAGCTTGGTTTCTCCACCGGCAGGTATGTCGATGGCATCCACCGGGCGCATCTTCAATACGTCTCCCTCCTTGATGTGGGTATGCAGTTCCACCTTGTTGGCCACTCCCGCCGAGGCGGATATCAGCCTGTCAGCCTTGTTACCTTTATTTTTCAGCACCAGGTAGCCGGCCCCGGTGGTAGCCGTGGGAGCTGTGGGCATGGCCCAGGGGTGCTCGATAAAAAGGTTGCCCAGCGTGTACTCATGGCTGCTGGCCAGCGCAGCAAAACAGACTAACGTGAGCGCGGCGAAAGACGAAAAAATGCGTTTCATATAGAATCTCCTCGGGGAAGTTGAAACCAGGAACTAGCCGCCATTTCGGCTGGCCGGCTAAACGTGCTTGCGGAATAAAGAAGGTCATTCATGAACGGCACCTTGCGGTGCCTGCGGCAATATAATGGGACACGGTTCGGTTTGTAAACCATCAGGCAGATCTGACCAGTTGCAGCAATTCGATCACCTCCGCGTCGGTGAGCTGGGGAAAGTCGTCGTAATAGGCCCCCACGGCGCCTCGATAGGAATCGGTAATTTCGAGTCCCACCACCTCATCCACCTGCCGCGCGAGAGCGGCTGCGGCGTCCGCGGGGGCGACCGGAATCGCGACGACTACCCGCGCCGGCTTGCGCTGCTGCACGTCGCGAATGGCGGCCTGCATGGTCAGTCCGGTCGCGATACCGTCATCCACGAGTATGGCGAGCTTGCCGGTCACGGACAGCGGCTGCGTCTCGCCCAAATAGCGCTCGCGGCGTCGGCGCGCTTCTTTGCGCTCTTTCTCGACCTGCCGTTCCAACCACTGCGGATCTACCCGTGCAACCTCCCAGTCGTTGCAAACCTTCTCACCGTTCTCGGCTACGGCGCAGATCGCGTATTCCGGATTATGGGGATGACCGATTTTGCGGGGAATGATCAGGTCAATGGGCATCCGCAAAGCGAGCGCGATCTCTACACCCAGTACCACCCCGCCGCGCGGTAGGGGGTAGACGATGCCTTCCTGGCCCTGGTATTTGTCCAGGGCTTGCGCCAATTTTTTTCCGGCCTCACTTCGATCTTTGAACCGCATGACATTTGTTATCCCAGTTATTTGCAAGTCAACCACGTCCTGGTTTTAACTCGCAATGGTTGCGTATAGTGGCTTTGCGCTAGTTAGGGGCTGTCTGCCTTACGTGTTTTGTGCCAGGTCCAATTCCCAGTACACTGTGTCAGCTAATGGATTGAGATAATATGCTTCAATGCTTTAAAACCAAACAGTTGATACAAAGACATTGCCTTTTCCAATGAATGCAGTGTGTCGGGGCACATGCGCTGATAGCCGATGCAATGCGTTAATAGCCGATGCATCGAGCCTCGTCAATTATCATTTCAATCAGTCTTTTCCCCAATCCGTGACCGCGGTATGCAGGCTTGGCGAACAGCCTTTTCATTTCACAAACGCCGTCATTATCCAACGCCCTTAGCGCAACACAGCCAACGGCTGTTGAGGCACTCATGGCAAACAGGAGGCGTCGCTTGGGCGGCGGGTATTTGCCGGGAACGCCTGCGAGTTCCTGGGCGAGATTTTGAAAGCAGAGATCGACCCCTAGAGGTTCCTGATATTCTCTTAAGAGACTGTGAATTGGGCGTAACCAGCCGAGCGCGCCCCTGGCTCAGGCGACGAGGCGAAGATGGGCAGGGTTGGTTTTGATCGGGATGCTCGCATAGAGGCGCACGGGTTCCTGGTGGATATAGTGATTCATGAACGGCTCCCATTGGTCGTTGAGGGCCGCGCAGCGGAGGTTCAACAGCGCCTGGGCGCCGGGGATCCAGTGCATCCCGGCCCGCTCCATCCGGTCCTTGACGACGTGGCGGCAGGCCCCCTCGATCACGCTGGAGGCGATGGGGTAGCCGGCGGCGAGGTACCGATCGTAGTGAATGCGGTCGCGGTGGCGGTCGAAATAGCCGTGAATTTGCTCCAGGCGGGTAGGAGTGGCGGCGGGCAGCTCGCTCTGCTCGGCGAGGTGTTGCAGCCAACGGATCACCCTGGTCCCCAGGCCACTCAGCGGCCCGCAGACCCGCACTTTCATGGACTTCAACGGCATTTCGCTGCCGAGTGCCCAATGTCAATTACTTTTTAACACGCGCCGGTGGCGCCATCGGATCGCGAAACAACGACTCGACTACCGCCTCGGCGGTGCGGGAATGCGGCTCGATGTCATAGGCCGCGCCGAGCACCGCCATCTTGTTCCGGTCGGGCTTCGCGGTCCCCGCGCGTGATCGTGGGCGGCGATGGCCGGGGCTTCGGCAGGCTTGTGCAGCGGCACCCCCTTGCCGTCGGCGCTCAACACCACGATCTGCCCACCCGCCACCGCTCCGGCCAGGGTTCGCGTCTCGCCGCAGTCACCATCGGCGGCCAGGGCGAAATATTCCGCTTGCAATTCATGGCCCAGCCGCAACAAGTAAGGCCACAGCCCGCCTTCCAGTTCATGCGCCGGCAGCCCGTCGCGCGCGGCGTCATACACGAATCCCGTCAGTTCCGCCCGCCGCGCCGACACGTCCAACGGCTTGTCTTCCACGGTCAACGGGGACATCATCATCGGTGGGTTCCTCGGGTGATGGCGTTTTCGATGACCTCAATCTACCCAGGTCCGGGCCACCCCGGCAAGGCGCCCACCGCCTCTTTAAACCTCTGCCTACCCCGCGCTCGACTGGCTTCGCCCAACCCCGGCAACACAAATTTTCTGCATTGACACGGCTCTTTCTCAATTGTCCGGGATATGGCGAACATAAGTGGAGTCACACTGCTGGCATCGGATTCCATGTCAAATTTAGGCGTTTCCTAATTCTGCGAAGCGACTGAAATACCTGCTATAATTTGCCAGCTCCCAAGTTAGGATCGCTGAACACAAGCCCAACGCCGATAACCATCAAGCTAACGAGCAGCAACTTAAGCTTAAATTGGTGTCTTACTCGCAGATCAGCATGCCGCGGTAGCACAAGAAGCAGCAGTGCTGACAAAAAGAATGTATAAGCAGGTGTCGTGGTTTCAATTGCTGCCACCAGTGACGGCGTCCCCAGGCGAACTGCTTGCTGCCCGCAGAAAATCGCGATGAAATTGATTATTTCAATACCGATAATAATCGCCCCGGCAGTCTTAAGAGAGGAAATATTATTCTGAAAAGCTTTTCTGACTGGTGACAGTAACAGTGGGCAGAAGCCGCTAACCGTAAATCCCACGGTAACGAGCAGAAAAACCACGAAGGAGCAAGATATATGTTCAGAGATATGCTTCTCAAGCAGGAGTACGCCTACCTGAGCGG
Source organism: uncultured Gammaproteobacteria bacterium (assembly GCA_963696325.1). Classification (GTDB taxonomy): domain Bacteria; phylum Pseudomonadota; class Gammaproteobacteria; order Competibacterales; family Competibacteraceae; genus CAVOJV01. The sequence goes on along the minus strand of CAVOJV010000006.1, from coordinate 135,820 downwards.
AGCAGGCTAGCAGCATATAAAAGAATGATCGACTCCGACCACTAACACTTTGGTCCAAAAAGCAAAAGCAACCCGAACAGGCAACAAGACCTATCATTCCTAGGTAGTTCCATAGTTCCAAGCCCTGACCCAGAAAAATGAAACTGACGATCGTTAAGAGGATTGGGGTGATGTTAGAATAGACAGCCACAATACCCGCTTCACTATACTCCAGCGCTTGGAAATAGAACGCCTGACTAATCTGAATCAGTGCACCGGTTAATAGCGCGAGACCCACGATGTCCCATCCTGAGATCTCCCAAACGACGAAGGGCGCGGCGAGGGGCAGGAGCAAAAAGGTTACTAACGAAGATATAGAACTGGTAATAACACCCATCCAAGGTCTGTCGAACACCTTTCCGACGCAGTGCGAGTCCAGTAAATGAATGATTGCCCACAAAAATGGGCTTAACAGTGCAAAGAAGAGCCACATATGCGCACTATATTGTGCGCAAGAGTAAAAGAAACCTCTTATTAGTTGTGGATCTCTTTAAAAGGGATGGGGGTAGTCTTTTTATGAATTGATGCGACATCCATGGCTCAGATCCCATTGCTCGATCCTCCTTGATATTTGAACGACTGTTACCTCAATAGTTACTGGAGTGTTGTCGTTGCCCGCGGGCAGTGATTGGATTCCCTTATAAGTCTAGCTCATGATACAGGAAAATATATTAAATCACAGCAGTTTACAAGCCAATGGGTGGCGAGCCTTCACAGCAGCCGTTACGCGCCACACTGCGCCGCAGGCGCGCGTTATGCGCCATCACAAAATAGCCCGCGCAAGAACACGGGCGAGGAAAGACCTATTTGCGCCAAATGGAGCAACTTTCTGGGAACTATAGTCAAATCTAGTGTATGGCCAGTCTGAATCAAGCGGCGATGTTCTGCTGTTCTTCCTCTGCCTCACCCGGTTGATCGGCAACCGCGATTCCATCCTGAAACCGAACCACCCCTCGCCACATCTGGCACCAGCTGAAGCCGCTGAGCTTGCGCCAGCTTTTCTCCGCCGTCAGTGCCAACTGGAAGACCAGGCCCAGCAAGGTATTCCGCGACCCGCAGTTCTTGGCCCGGCTGGTGCGATGGCGAAGCGTGGCAAAGCTCGATTCAATCGGGTTAGTGGTCGGAATATGAAGCCAGTGCTCAGCCGGAACGTCGTAAAAGGTTAGTAGCACCGCTCGGTCTTTCACCAGGATTGCCACCGCCTTGGGATACTTGGCCCCGAAATCCCGCACGAACCGGTCGAACGCCTTTTCCGCTAGGGCCTGGGTTTCGGTCATCCAGATTTCATGCAAGCCGGTCTTGGCCTTGCCCTGAATGGATTTCGGCAGCTCATTGAGCACGTTGGCCGTCTTGTGCACCCTACAGCATTGGCTGCGGGTGTGCGGCCAGGTCTCGTCCAAGGCTGCCCAGAAACCCAAGTCACCAGCGCCGATCGCTAGTTGGGGCGGCGTCTTCAAGCCGCGCGCTTGCAAGTCCTGGATGACGCCCAGCCAGGAGGCCTTGGATTCCCGATAGCCGTCCGACAGCGCCAACAACCGTTTCTCGCCCTGCTCGTCGACCCCGATCAGAATCAGCAGGCACAGGCGGTCGTCCTCGCCTCGCAGGGTCTAATAAATGCCATCCGCCCACCCGTAAACGTAGCGCTCCTCCGACAGCTCACGCCGGTTCCAACTGCTATAGGCTTCCGACCACTGCGCCTTAAGGCGGCTCACCATAGCCGGTGAAAGCCCTTTGGCGTCTTCACCGACCAACACCGACAGCGCTTCCTGCAGGTCGCTCGTCGAGATGCCCCGTAGATACAGCCCCGGCAGCGCGGCTTCCACCCGTTTGGCCTTGCGGACGTAGGGCGGCCCCAGCGCCGAGTTGAACTTGACGCCGCTGCCGGACCGGTCACGCACCTTCGGCACCCGGACCGGCACCGGCCCCAGCGCCGTCAACACCGCCCGCTCCGGTAGGTAACCATTGCGAACGACCCGTTTTCGCCCCGCCAGATCAGTCACGTTGTCATACTCGGCCAGCAGCAGTTGCAGCTCCGCTTCCACGGCCTTTTCGATCAACCCCCGCGCACCTTGCCGCAACAACTCGGTCAGCAAATCCTGAATCTAGCCTGGCGTGCCAAATAAACCTGCGTTATCTTCACCCATGGCGTACCTCTCTCAGTGTGCTGAATGGTGATCTCGCCAATCCTATTTCAGCGGGGTACGCCGCCTTCCTTCAACCCGACCCGTACACCAGTCAGTTATAACTCACGTTCTAGGAGATAAGCTCCCCAAAATGGCTTGAAAAAGGCGGCATGTTTATTGACAATTACCGATGCTTCGATTCTTAATCCTTGCAAACTATGCTATTCAGTATCGTGATAAGCTCCGGTGTACCTTGGTGAGCGCTGCTATCAAAGTGAAGGAATGGCGGAATAAAGGAGATGGAGATGGACTATGCAGCAGTTATCAATAACTGGAAGGTGTTTGAACCGCGAGATTATTTGCACGAGTACTATGCTGATATTGGCCGCGAAAACTTTGCCTTGCTGCAGTTTGCCGTAAGAGCTTTTCGCTCCATTCCTCCAGACGGTATATTGTTGGATTTTGGGGGAGGGCCCACGATTTACCCGCTAATTGCTGCCGCCGATAGAGTCCGGGAAATTCATTTTTGCGATTACTTGGACGAGAATATCAGCGAAGTGCGCCGGTGGTTACAAGGCGATCCCTCCGCGTTTGACTGGCGCGAGTTTGTTAAAACGACTCTGGAATTGGAGAACAATGGCGACCACACCCGGCTAGCTATTTCGCAGCGAGAAAGCCTTGTGCGTCAACGAGTAACAAGGCTTTTTAAATGTGACGCGAACAACATTCTACCTATTGATGACCCGCAAGTATACGACACCCTTGTGACCAATTTTTGCGCAGAGTCAGTCGCGGATTGTCGGGAACAGTGGCGCAAGTTCTTTCGCAATATCGTGTCTTTGCTTAAACCTAATGGCTTCTTGCTGCTGTCCGCACTTAAAGGCGCAACTTGCTACGCTGTGGGCGAAATGCTTTTTCCCGCCGTTAGCATAAGAGAAGGTGACTTGATACAAGCCTTGGTAGAGGAAGGCTTTGACGCAGGGAGTATTGTTATTGAGAGCATCCCTGCTGATCGTCCTTCTCGTCAGTATGAAGGGCTGATATTAATAGTGGCTAAAAAGCAAGGTGACAGCTTAGACCAACATTGGGTTTGATCATTCTGCTTTACCGAGGACGCTGGCGTAGCGCCGGTACTTTGCTGCTAGCTCCGCAACAGCACCCATCGGGCATGGCGCGCGATCATCAATTCTTCGTTGGTCGGAATCACCCATGCGGCGACGCCACTGCCGGGTGTGCTAATGCAGGGGCCCCTGCGCGCATTGGCCGCCGGATCGAGTTCCGCCCCCAACCAGGCGGCGTCGCAGCAGATGCGCTCGCGGCTCATTGGGCTATCCTCGCCGGCGCGCGGGTGAGCCGGCTCGTGCGGCGTGAATAACAACGTTAAAGGCTACCACGATGGTCGCTACGACTGCTCAAGCATCCACTGCCTTCATGATGGCTTGCGAAGACGCGAGACGCCGTCCGTTAGGATTTCTCCTGCGCCAGCAACGCCTCGCGCGCCGCGGCGAGGTCTTTGCGCTTTTCTGAATCCACCTTGGGAAAGTGAAGGTCGAGCGATTCCAGCGTGTCTACCACTGCCGCCGCGACCACCAGGCGGGTGAACCATTTGTTGTCGGCGGGCACCACATACCAGGGTGAATGCCTGGTGCTGGTGTGGCGGAGTAGGTCTTCATAGGCTGCCATGTAAGCGTCCCAGTGCTCGCGTTCGCGCGCGTCGGCCGAGGAAAATTTCCAGTTCTTCTCCGGCTCATCGAGCCGGCTGAGGAAGCGCTGGCGCTGCTCTTCCCTCGACACGTGCAGGAAGAACTTGCGGATGACAATGCCGTTGCGGCTAAGGTAGCGCTCGAACGCATTGATGTCCTCGAAGCGCTCTTGCCAGATATCCTTGGTAATGAGCGAGGGCGGTAGCTTCTGGTGTTCGAGGAGTTCGGGATGCACCCTCACCACCAACGTCTCTTCATAGTAGGAACGGTTGAAGATGCCGATCCGTCCGCGCTCCGGCAGACAGCGCATGGTGCGCCAGAGAAAGTCGTGATCGAGTTCCTCGCTGGAGGGCGTCTTGAAGGAGAATACCTGGCAACCCTGCGGGTTGACCCCTGACATGACGTGCTTGATGGTGCCGTCCTTGCCGGCGGCGTCCATCGCCTGAAAGATCAGCAGCAACGCCCACTTGTCTTGGGCGTAGAGCTTCTCCTGCAGGTCGCTTAGCCGCGCGACACCGCGTTCCAGCCACTCGCGGGCGTTCTCGTTGGACTTGAGCGAGCCGGTATCTCCGGGGTCGATGTCCTTAAGGCGGAATGGCTTGCCATCCGTGATGTGAAAGGGTTTGGCGAAGCTGCCTGAGTTCACGGTCGATCAGCCTATAGGGTTGCCAGGTTTGCAGGGTATCGGGATACTGCTACTGGGGCTTCTTTTTCCCTGCCTGATAGCCGGATTGGTAAGCCTGTTCCTTGGACTTCTGATTCTGATCGTAGATATAACCCCCCGCAGCGCCTACACCAGCGCCGATCAGTGCGCCCATACCGGCATTGCCGGAAATCGCGCCAATGGCGGCGCCACCTGCCGTGCCAATGGCCGTGCCGCTCAGCGTGCGCTGCTGGGTATCGGTCATGCCTGCACAACCACCTATCGAGACGATGGTAGCCAGGCTCAAGGGTAGAATAAGCCGTCTCATGTCTAATACCTCACTGAATTAACTTGTCGCGGTTTGCTGTAAAGCCAGCATGAAGCCCTGCTATTTTTTCTTCGGATTTTTCGGGCAGGGCCATTTTTCGACCAGGAACCTGAATTCGGTCTCGACGGCCGGGTCTTTCATGTACTGCGGGTTGGCCTGTGTCCACTTCACGAATTCCTGTATCGCCTCGTTGCGCGAGGGGGCAGGCTCCGGAGGGCATACGAAGGGTTTTTTCTTAGGCCCGGCTACCGATGCGCGGTAGTAATCATAGGCGCCGACCAGATAGCCCTGGCAAAAATTAACCGCCGCCGTATATAAGGAATCCTTCTCACTGGCCGTACACAGATCGACGACGTCCTGCGTAGTACGGACCAGGAAGTTGTCCTGGGTAACCGCCGCGGAGGCAAGCGGCGATATCCCCATGGCCAAGGTGATTACCAATAATTTGCGATGCATCGCGTTTTCTCCTCGGGTTTAGGAAAGCTATTGGACACCATCATCCCTAACGCGGTTAGGAACAATCCGCATTATAGTATTAATTTTCGTTAGAATGTCCTGCCCAGGAACATATACATGGACTTGACGCCGCCTTCAGCAAGGCCGCCGGCCAGGTAGAGCGGACCCACCGGCGTGTCCAGACCCAAAAAGAGGCTGCCCGCCAGATCGAGGGAATTGAACGAGATAGCGCCGCGGTTCTGCCAAACGTTGCCTGCCTCCAATGAGCCCCCGGCGTAGATCGGCAGCGTGAACGCCGCCGACGCATCGTCTAGACGGTACAGGTAGATCAATCTTCCAAGCCCCAGATACTGACCGGCGAGCGCGTTGGTCTGATAACCCGACAGATTAAGGAAACCTCCCAAATAAAATTGATTCTGGATCTCCAGATCTCCCGACAGTTTGCCGGCCAGGGTGAGCACCGGTATCAGGGTATGCTTGCCCCAACTGTTCGGCCAAGCTCCAGAGAACCGCAGAGTCGAGTAGTCGCTGTCGGCGCCGAGCGCCTTAAGCGATTGATAATAATTCAGTCGGACCAAGGAACCTTGCCGGGGAAAATTGACGTTGTCCAGTGTGTCCTCGGAAAGGCGGGCAAAATAGCCGCCATCATTGAAGTTTTGCGTAGGCAAAAGCGGATTGTCGTTCTGTACCTCGGTACTGCCGCTGGCCCGCTGGATACCCAGCCGGAACTCACCCCACTGGCCCAGATTCAGTCCCCCCGCCAAGGAAATCGCAGTCTCTTTAATGCGAAATCCGGCCTGGTCCTGATTGGACGTGACAAAGCCGGCGTTATAGGCCTGATACGATATTTGCGGTTCGATAAAGTAACGGGAGTCGGCTCCCAGTGGCTGGTAGAAATCGGAGTACAGCCGCAGGTCATTTCCCACTTCAACCAGGTTACGCCATTCGCCGCCGAGGGAGTTGAGTTCGGTCATGATATAACCGGCGCCGATGTTGTAGGAGCTACTGCCGTTAAGGTTACCCTGCAGGTTAAGGCCGAACTGCAGGTAGTTGGGTCCCCACGACTTGGCAACCGCCTTGACCACCAGGCCGGTCTTGCCGTTTTCCTGCACCAGGGAATAGTTGACCTGTTCAAAGTTATCCAGTCCATAGATCACTCCCAGGTCCTCCTCCAGCGCGGCGACATCGAGGCGGTCCCCCGCTTTGATGCGCACCCGTGATCTAAGCACCTGGCTTGACAGGCGGGAGTCATTGTCGATCCGCACGAAGTCAATGACAGGCTCGGTACTGGCGCTCGGCGCTGGTCTTGCCGCGAGCAGGGTTTGATAGAGGGCGGGGGCCAGCGCCAGTCGTTGTAGCTCAGCCTGCTTGGCAAGAGTAGCCTTGGCGCCGATTGGAATGGCTTCCGAAGCCTTGGCAAAATCCATGGTGGTGATATCTCCCAGGTTCGGCTCGATCAGGACATCGCCAGGCTTCAAGGTCTTGATCTGCTGCTGGGTGTTCTGCTGGGTCATGATGGTGGTGAGCTGGCCGGTAATGCCCAGCACCGAGGACAACTGGTCCACGGGCTCCAGGGGGGTGCCGATACTCACGGCAATGATCACATCGCCACACACTTGTCTGCCCACGTCGATGGGCAGGTTGTCGGAAACCCCGCCGTCCACGAGCAGCTTGCCGTCAATCTCCACCGGGGCCAGGGCAGTGGGAATGGACATGCTGGCACGCATCGCGCTGGCCAGATCGCCCGAGCCCAGCACCACCGGGTTACCGGTGCCGATGTTGGTTGCTACCGCCCGGTAGGGGACCTTGAGCTGGTCGAAGTCGTGGATGTTTGCCGCGGGAAGCGCTAGTCGTCTGAGGATCAGGCTCAGGCCCTGCCCCTGGATAGCGCCCTTGGGGAGCGCAATCTTGCCGTCCTTAAGGCCGGGTTTCGCCTGAATCAGGAACGTGTCATCATCCCGCTTGCGGCGGAAAGAACGCTGTTCACGGGGCGGTGAATCCCTGAAGGCCGCGCCCCAATCGATGCTGGTGAGCGCCTTTTCCAGTTCCTCGACGTTCAGGCCCGCGGCGTAAAGCCCGCCTATGATGGCGCCCATGCTGGTGCCGGCGATGCAGTCGATGGGGACATGCAGCTCTTCGAGTGCCTTGATGACGCCAATGTGGGCCGCGCCCCGCGCGCCCCCGCCGCTCAATACCAGTCCGACGCGCGGGCGTTGGGTAGGATTACTGTGGCTTGGCAGCGATTCACTGGCTTGAACGGTAGGGTTGAGGGTGGCATGAACCAGGCAGAGCCCAACCAGGCTGATGAGCCAGTAGCGCCACAACCGGCGGGGAGCGTGATCAAGAAAAGAGTATTGCCTACTGGCCATTCGCAGATCCTCCTCCGAATAATTGAAGATTCCAACAGTGGCTAGTTTACAGGGTTCATAAGGCGGACTTACAGAAACCGCTGGCCGTTGCCTGCGGCAAGAAGGCCCGACGCTTTATCGTCGCCACGTCAGACAACTACCGGACTCAACTGCTCGGGTCGGCGTCAGCTTCATGCGCTTGCCCTGGCCTCAAGACGGTCTCTCCATCCGACCGGACACCTGCTGATAAACTCTTCCAGTGGCATGGCTGTCGTCCTCCAGGTATGCTATCCAAGGTCTTCGAAAACCTCAGGTGGTAGCCCCGCCTGTTCAAGACCCAATCGTTAACGTTGCGCATCGCGTATACTTGAAAAGCAAATAACGAACACTTTTAAGAAGGCAATGACATGATAAGAAAAAGCTTGGCCCTGGTCGCCACTTTGACGCTGGCGATATCTTTATTTGGCTGCGCTCAACCTCCAGGCGGTGAGCCTACTACCTCCCAGTTGGGGGCGGAGGAAATACGATTCGGTAGGGTTATTCGCATTCAGCCGGTCGAGCTGACGGGCGATCATCAACTCGGCGTGGGGGCCGTGGTGGGTGCCGCGGCAGGTGTAGCGCTAGGCAGCGTAATCGGCGCGGGTACCGGTCGGGATGTCGCGATGGTCTTAGGTGCTATCGGTGGCGGCGTTGCTGGAAACTACGTCCAGAACAAATATGTTGACCGGCAGCCGGGGCAGCACATCACGGTTCAGGTCAGTAACGGTGTTTTGGTTGCCATCACCCAGCCCGCGAACCCCGATATTCGGGTGGGCGATCAGGTGAAGATCACTGGCAGCGGGATGAACGCCCGCGTGGTTAGGATCTGAGAGCCTGAAGGGATGGCCGGTTCCTGCCGGGGTCGGCAGGAACGCTGTGCTGGCTATTGCGCCGGAGCGGGGGTAGGTTCTTGGTTGCCTTCGTCCAGCAACTTTTGTAGCTGTTGCTCAGGCCGGGGCTGGTGTCCGCAGCCTGACCGAAGCGATTGACACCACCTCGCCCGGTGGCCGCATGATGATGAAAATCGTAGGAACCTTTGCGGAGTTCGAGCGGGCGATGCTGCGCGAACGCATGCGCAATAGCCTGGATGCGGCACGCAAGCAAGGCCGTGTCGGGGGCCGCCGCCCAGGACTCAAGCCGCACCAGCAGAAGGCGATCGTGCACTGGAGCCGGTTTATCCCCAGACGGCGTCGCTTGACCCTGGGCGCAGGCCGGATACCCTCTCTTGGTGCTGTCTTCGTCCGGTCGGTGACCGTTTCCGATCCACTCCCTGGAGAATGCTCCCCTATGTCCACACCAAAGCCCGCAAAGCCCACCCTGCATCGGGACTGGCGAACGTGGATCGGCGTCGTGCTGATGCTGCTGGCCGCCCTGATCTACGTCCTGACCCTCGACGACGCCCTGGAGCCGGGCTCCACCCCGCCGCCGCCGGCCGCGACCGTTCCTCGTTAGCTGGTCTTGGCCCGGGATTGCTGGGCGAACTACAGGCCAAGGTCCGCGCGTGTCTCCTACGCGCCCGACCGGCTTTTGTGCTGGAGCGATTACGCGAAATCGACGCCGAACGCCTGGTCTACGAGAGTGTCAAGCCGGTAGACCAGGCGGGTGCGTCAGCTTTATGCTGACGCCGCTCGAACTGATCGAGCGGCTGGCGGCCCTGATTCCGCCGCTATGGGAGATGCTAGACGCCACGCCGGACGAGCCCGAACCACAGGCCCAACCGGCGCCGGACTACGAATTCGATCAGCGCATCGCCCGGTAGATGCCCAAGCAAGACAAGCTGCAGACAGTGACCGAAGCGCGCTTTAGGCCGTCTTTCAGCGGCTCCTGGCAGCAAATCCCCGATTGACCATGCCTGACGGGCCCACCTATACTCCCAACGATACCGTTGAATTTCCTATCCTTCGATCAGCGCGGGGAGCGCGTGCCATGGTGACCACAGTCGCCCCTTTGCCAAAGCGTCATCGCAAGCCCGACCTTCCGCTCAAAGCGTGTGCGGTCTGCGGCCGGCCGTTTGCCTGGCGCAAAAAATGGAGCCGGGTCTGGGACGAGGTGAAGACCTTCTCGGAGCGGTGCAAAGGCGACTGGTTGAGGCGGATCGACCCATGACACTCCTGCGTGTCGTACTCGGCGACCAGCTCACGCACTCGCTTGCGACGCTCACCGATCTCGATTCCCAGCGCGACGTAGTGCTGATGGTGGAGGTGGCAGAGGAAACCACCTATGTGCCCCATCACCAGCAGAAGATCGCGTTCATCCTGTCTGCGATGCGGCACTTTGCCGAGGCGCTGCGCGGCAACGGTGCTAACGTCGATTACGTCGAGCTCGATGATCCTGCCAACACGGGTTCCTTCACTGGCGAGCTGGCGCGCGCCACCAAACGCCACCGCGCGAGCAAGGTCATCGTCACCGAACCGGGCGAGTACCGCGTGCTTGCGGCGATACGCGGCTGGGAAGCTAAGCTCGGCGTGCCGGTGGAGATCCGCACCGATGATCGCTTCTTCGCGACGAAGGAGCGCTTCGCACATTGGGCTGAACGCCGCACGTCGTATCGGTTGGAATACTTCTACCGGGAGATGCGACGCGCCAGCGGTCTGCTGATGGATGGTGATGCTCCGGTGGGTGGGCGCTTCAATTTCGATGCCGAGAATCGCAAGACCCTGCCGCATGGGGCGTCACTCCCGATCCGGAAACGCTTTGCGCCGGATGCGATCACGCGTGAGGTTCTCGACCTCGTGCGCGAGCGCTTCGCCGCTCACTTCGGCGATCTCGAGCCGTTCGGCTGGGCGGTGACGCGGCTTGATGCGCTCGCAGCCCTGCAGGACTTCCTAGGGCATGCGCTGCCGCACTTCGGTGATTATCAGGACGCGATGAAAACCGGGGAGCCATTCGTCTACCACTCTCTGCTCTCGCCGTACCTCAACGTAGGGCTACTGGCCGCGCAGGAAGTCTGCGCGGGCGCGGAGGCCGAGTACCGCGAAGGTCGCGCGCCGCTCAACGCGGTCGAAGGTTTCATCCGCCAGATCCTTGGCTGGCGCGAGTACGTACGCGGCATCTACTGGCTGCATATGCCGGAGTATGCGGAATCGAACGCGCTCAATGCTGCTCGCGCGCTACCGAAGCTCTATTGGAACGGCGAGACGAAGCTGAACTGCCTCGCGCAGGCAGTGGACGACACGCGCCGCTACGCCTACTCGCACCACATCCAGCGGCTGATGGTGACGGGCAACTTCGCGCTCCTTGCCGGCGTGCGGCCCGCCGAAATTAATGCGTGGTATCTGGCGGTCTACGTCGATGCATTCGAGTGGGTTGAACTGCCGAACACGCATGGCATGACGATGTTCGCTGACGGTGGGCTGCTTGCTTCAAAGCCTTATGCGGCCTCGGGCGCATACATCAACCGCATGGCGGACTTCTGCGGCGGTTGCGCGTACGATGTGAGAAAGAACACCGGGCCGGACGCGTGTCCGATGAACTATCTGTACTGGGCCTTCCTGATCCGGAACGAGAATGCGCTGCGCGTCAACCCCCGTATGGCGATGCCGTATCGGACGTTGTCCGCCTGGTCGCGCGAACGGAAAGCAAACCTCGTGATAAGAGCGGAGGCATTTCTTGATGGACTGGCTCGATAAAACCCTTGGAGCGCTTTACGCCGTAGGCTCCTCGGCTCATTACGGCGCCCGCTATCCAGGAGCACTGCGTCTGCAATGACAACCCAATTCCGGACATTGAGACGGACGATAGGGCGGGGCGCGTTCCTGCTGGGGCTCGTGTTCATCGTTTGGCTGCTGCTGGGTATTTTCGACATCGTGCCTTTGATGCTCGGGTTACCCGGCGAGTCGAGCGTGCGAGTTCATGCGGCGGCGGCGGTGGGTTGTCTGATGGTTGCGGCATGGGGATTCTGGAATGAGTAGCGTAACGACCAGCAACGAACGCTACGATCTGGTGGCGTGTCTCTTCAGATGCCGGGACCCGTGTAGCAACCGCACGCGCCTTTGTGTGATCGATTCAAACGCATTCAAACCGGCGGGTGTATCCCGTCTTCGATGTCCTGCAAACCCAGCACTTCACCCCTCATGAAAGGATCACTGTCATGATCAAAATGTCGGACGTATGCATATTACTAGCGGTGATGGTGGCGTTCGCCATCTCCGGATTTCTCTGGTTCAACGGCCAAAAAGACGAAGGGTTGTTCACCGCAACGTGGGTGCCGGCCATTCTTTGCTTTGGCATATATTTCAAAGTACTCAGTCTGAAGGGGCGGGCAAATGAGTGACTCATTGATTCTTTACTCCGGCCTGTTCTGTTTCGCCCTGACTGTGCTCGGCATTGTACTCACGATTATCGAGTTCAAGAAAATGTAGCAGGGACACTCTTGGCTGCGATGCGGGTTTGCCGATCGCGACCCGCATTCGCGAGCGACGCGTTCGAATCAGCTGCGCCGACCCGCGGCCTGCAACGCACCCCAGATCACACCCCCGACGAGACCGAGCGGACCGGTGTGCAGTGACCGCGTCGCGATTCCAGCCTCTTCTCAAGGGCTCCAGGCACCAAATCCCCGATTGACTGCGCTCCCCCAGGGCCAGAGATACTCTTCGAGGTGCGTTGGATTTCCTATCCTTCTTTCTGGTTATTGCGGAGCAGGGGTAGGTTCTTGGTTGCCTTCGTCCAGCAACTTTTGCAGTTTTTCTTCGCCTTCCTTGGAAAGGTTGGTGTACAGTACTTGGCCACCGAATTTGGCTAACTCCGGCTCGACTTTATCCACCGTAGCCCGGCGCACCAGCATGAACATGGCAGACGAACCCGGCTCCAGCTTGGCGCTTAACGATTTCATGAACTCATCGTTGATCCCATAGTCGCTCAGCTTGCCGCTCAGCGCGCCGGCCGCCGCCCCCACCGCCAGACCCGCCAAGGGCATCAAGAACAGCATGCCGATCAGCGTCCCCCAGAAGGCGCCGCTGGCCGCGCCCGCCGCCGTGAGGTTGACCGCCTGGTGCAGTTTGATTTTGCCTTTCTCTTTGTCGCGCGTGACGATGCAGGCATCTTCCAGGTCAAGCAGGTATTGGCTTTGCAAGCGCTTCAGGGCGGCCATCACCTCGGCGGCGCGGAATTCATCGGGGTAAACAATTGCCACTAAATGTGCCATGTTATGATCCTCAAGTAGTTAACGGGTTGAATAACTTTTGCTATCGATGGGGAGGATAGCAAGTGCCGGGGATTTCGGCACGGCAACGTCAGACCGTCAATTGTTATCTTTTTCAGCCGCACTCTCGTGCGCGGCCCAGGGCAATTTGCTGGCCAGCGTATTGAACAAGGCGCGGCCCCCCACAAAGGCGATAACGCCAAGCGCTCCCACCCCTACCAGCAAGAACAGGTATTGTTCCAGCCATCCTGCCAGTAGCGCCATCAGCGCAATCACTACCCCAATCACGATCAAGATCCGGTCAAACGCCAGCCCCGCCAGATAGGTCGACAGGGCCAGCAGGATCGTCGCCGCTGGACCGGCGTCTTCCGCGCTCAGAAACCCTTTGCCGACGAAATTAAAAACCAGATACACGGCCCCCAGTGTTCCCAGCCAGTGCAGCACCTGCTGTAGTATGACCGACAAGTGCAAGTGCAGTTTGGCCTCGCGGCTGTCAATGCTGTACAGCAAAATCGAGCCGATACCAAACGCCAAGATCATCCATAGCCAGAAGCCAAAACTGGGTTGCTTCCAAATCGGCGTAACCACCAGGCCGACTCCGCACAGGCCGAGCAAACTCAGGGCAATAATGGCGCGGGTGATTAACAGCCAGTTGGTTTTTTTAGGGGGAGTGACAGGCGCGGAAGTTTGCTCGCTCATAGACTTGATTGGCCACGCTGGTTGAAGTTGTTGGATAGTTAGCCGTTGCCGCCGGAGGAGACACAGTTAGAAGTCCTTGTATCATCACCCTAATGACCGGGTCAAGGAGCACGCCCCTGGCAGTTCCGACCGCCCGGTGCCGTTTTCCACGCAGCGGGGCTGTCCGCTTGCATCAGCCCATGAGGAACCAGATCTATGAACACTGTGCGGTTGGTCGCCATAGCAATAGCCATTCTGGCGGGAGTTTATCTGCTGCTGGCCTATGCATTATTGCCCGACCTGTGGCGCCATTATGAACATCATCCTAACCTGGCGGCTTTCCCCAAGGTCACCACCAATGCCGATGGCATTCCCGGCGATCCCCTCAACGTCGGCTTGATCGGCACCGAGGCCGAAGTGATTGCCGCGTTCGGCGCCGCCGGTTGGCATCGTGCGGATGCACTTGGTCTGCGTAGCGACGTGGAGATTGCCGAGAGCGTACTGCTCGATCGCCCGGATTCAAACGCTCCGGTGAGCACTTTGTACCTGTGGGGGCGTCCACAGAATCTGGCGTTCGAGCAAACAGTGGGTACGAGCGCACGGCAGCGGCACCATGTACGCTTCTGGCACTCGGACGAGTTGGGCGAGGACGGGCGACCTTTGTGGGTGGGCTCCGTCACGTTCGACCAGAGTGTCGGATTCAGCCATCTCACGGGGCAGATCACCCATCATATCGCGCCTGATCTCGATGCGGAGCGTGACCGGCTGATGGCCGAACTCAAGGCCGCTGGCCAGTTGCAGACGATCTACCAGGTGACCGGTGTGGGGCCGACGCTGAATGGTCGTAACGCGGAAGGCGACCGGTACTTCACGGATGGCGAACTCACCATTGGGGTGCTGACCAACGCCAACAGTGTGCGGGCACAGCCGGCGGTCGAACTGCCCAATCCGGCGGCGGTGACGTTCAAGAATAGCGTATGGTCGTGGGTTCGTCCGCTGTTGAACAAAGCGGCCAGCGTCTGGGGTTCGCTGGCCGGTACTCCAGGCTCATGAGCAACCCTCTCTGTCAGGATAGTTGTCGCCTCACACAATTCACGTAGAGTATGAGAGGGCAAAGGTGAGCGATGATGACCATTTATCCTGAGCAACAGAAAGACAGTCTGATCAAGCGGATGTTACCGCCCAGCAATGCGGACGTACCGAAGCTATCGCGGGAGACCGGTATTCCGGGTGGCGCCGGCGACTATGTCGACCTGGAGTCCGGCACCGTTGCCGAGCGGGAGGCGTTCCAGCGGCTGTTCATTCATGCGCACCAGCTCAAGTTCAACACGGTGCTATTCTGGGCGCTGGATCGGTTTAGCCGGGAAGGCGTGCGCGAGACGCTGAATTACCTGAAGCAGTTGGAAGATGGGGGGGTCTCGTTCAAAAGCTACACCGAGCCTTATCTCGACACCCTTGGACCGTTTCGCGACGCGGTGATCGGCATCCTGGCTTCGCTGGCCAAGCAAGAGGTGATTCGCCGCTCGGAGCGGGTACGGGCCGGTATGGCGCGCGCCAAGGCCCACGGTAAACCGATCAGCCGCAGCCCGATCCCGGATACGACCCAGCAGGCAATTATCCAACTGCACCAGCGCCATACGCCGAAGCGCGAGATTGCCCGCCGCTTGTCGCTCGACCCGAAGACGGTGCGGAACTACATCATGAGTGACGAGGCGGAAAGCTCATGATGGATGGGTTAGTTCCGATCTCGCACGAATCCTTACACTGAACCATGCCCATACGGTCTGCGAATAGGGCCAAAGGGATTGACCAACGAGGGCCCGTTAAGGAATGGCATTAACGAACATCGGCAACGACTCGCCAGCCGCGCCAAGGTTATGTTCCGAGGCACCCCCGACTGTACTATGATCTCAAAAAAGATTGGGCTGGCAGCGGGGAACCCTATGGGCGGCGACGACAAGTCCTTTGACGTCTTTTTCAGCTACCACTGGCGCGACCACACCCCGGTGGAGTTGGTCGCGCGCACGCTGACTGAGCGCGGCTTCAGCGTGTTTCTCGACCGCTGGTATCTCACGCCCGGACAGCCGTGGCCGCAGGCTCTGGAGCGCACGCTCGCCTCCTGTAATTCCGTTGCCGTGTTCCTCGGCGCGGACGGCCTTGGGCCCTGGCAGCAGCGGGAGACGGACTTGGCGCTCGATCGCCAGGGGCGGGAGCCCGGCCTCCCGGTCATTCCGGTGCTGCTGACGCCCGCCCAGCTATTCCCGGTCATGGCTTAACTTATTGAAAATGCCGAACCTTTTGAAATAACTTTTCGTGCCTATTTTAACATCTAAAACAAATAGTTATGTGATTTTCTCTCTGAGAAATACCTTGTATATACCTTATAAAATTGATTTTACTAGGTTTTTTTACGAAAAGTTATAAAAAAATCACTTTAAATATCAATAGATTAAGTACTGACCGGGAACTGCTGTTGAGAAGTTACGATCTCACCACCTACACCAGGGGTGGGGACAGCGCGACGAGCCAGCGCCGCGACGAGCCTCAGCAGCTTCCGTAGGCCACCCAGGCCGAACTTCGCATCGCTGACGGGGGCCTCGCACTGCCCCATCCCGTCGGCGTCCGTCCAGCGCCGCGGGAGCTTCATCGCGGAGCCATCGGCAAGGCGCACGACAAGCGTGGCCTTGGCGGCGGACCAGACCTCAAGCTCGCGACCCTGCAGCGGATGGTGGCGGCGGGTGACGGTGACCTTGGCGGCAATAGCTGAAAGGTAGTACGTAGTCTGTGACAGCTTACCCGTTCGCCAACATGCCGCACGCCAGGTCGTGACGGACGTCCCGCTCGACCTACTCGGGAAGTGGGTTCCCGTCAGCATCACTGGCGCGGGCGCGTTCCAGCCAAGTCTCCAGAGGCCGCTGCATCACCGGGTACACGACCGTGTGTTCTGGCCGCCGGGGTTGCTAAACAGATGCGTTGCCAGAACGCGGGATCCCCCTTGGCGTGAGTGGCGCAGGACGCTACTCCTCCTCGATGAGCGCCTCCAGCCGCCCGGCGCGGATCGCCTCCACCAGGGCCGCATGATCCTGCTCGGTTTGATCCGCATAAGCCAGGGCAAACGTGCCGATGGCCTGGTCAAAGTTGTCGCCCTTGCCCAGATAGCCACTGAGGGTCGCCGCATCCCCGGACTTGGCATGGGCGCGGGTCAGGGTCCGGCCGCAAAGCTCGGCAAAGCGCTTGGTCTGCACGGCTGAAGCTCCCTCAATTGGGAGTATGAATTTAGGCGAGGATTGCCAAACTGCAAAGGGATTTCATGAGAGCTGGCGCTTGTCGGGGCTGGATATGATCCAACCGGTCAGTGTTCTGTTGAGCGCGGCTTCAATCGCTGCGACTAAAGTAGCCGTGCCGCACCCCGCTGAGCATTTTGCGGAAATCATCACCGTTGACCTGCGCCAGATGCTCGTGGTCGCCGGCTTCGAAGTACACCTTCGCCAACGTGATGAGCGCTTCGTCCAACACTGTCTCCATATCGTAAGCCAGGCCCAGTGGCGGGATGGCGCCTGGCTGACAATCCTTGAACAGGTTGTCAACTTCCGTTTCCGATGCCAGCTCCAAAGTCCGGTCGAGTTCCTGTTGCAAGGCGCGGAGCTTTATCCAGTTGCTCCCCGGTATCACCGCCATCATGAAACCCCTTTCATCCTTGAGAATCACCGCCTTGGCGATGTGGTCGTCGGGAATATGCGCAACTGCCGCAGTCTCTTTGCTGCAGTGGCTACGGGGATGCGCCACCAGTTGGTACTCCACCTCCTGAGAGTCCAGATACATCTTCACCGTCTCTGCCATTGCCATGAGAGATTCTCCTCTGGTTAGTCACTCACCCCGGGTAGGTTAGGCTTATAGTATGGAAGCGCAATTATGTGCTGCTGACAAGCCGATTAGCTATTTCCGCACCTGGGCATCCTGTATGGAGCGCTGTTATTCAGCGAAAACAGCTTGGTCAGCATCTATTGGCTGGTGCCTTGATTAAGGCTGGGGTAGTTTTAATTTAATAATAACAACGTTGCCATTTTGATACGGTGCCAATGTTTAGTGCTGATCACTGGAACGTATCGAATCATATTGTGGTATATCGGCAACAGGCGTTACCAGTGCGGGCCGACGCTCAGCGGGAAATACCGTTCAGCCAGACCAGCAGATCCTCAGGCTTATCAATCAATCCGTCGGCGCCCCATGCCTCGGGTTTGTCATCCGCCTGTAGGTAGCCGAAGCGAGCTGCCAGGGTGACCATGCCGGCCCGTCTGCCGGCTTCGATGTCGCGCTCGGCGTCCCCTACATACAGGCACCGCGCGGGAGCGATGCCTACCAATTGGCTGGCGTACAGCAAGGGCTCCGGATCCGGCTTACGCTTGGCCAGTGTGTCTCCGCTGACCACGCAGGCAGCTCGTTCCCAGAGTCGCAATGCTCTGAGCAAGGGTTCGGTAAGCCAGCCCGGCTTATTGGTCACTACTCCCCAGGGAATGGTGCGGGACTCCAATTGGCAAAGGGTTTCCTCCACCCCTGGAAACGGTAATGTGTCGACGGCCAAGTCGCCCTGATACAAATCCAAAAAGCGCTGTCTCAGGCGGGCGAAATCCGGGTTCTCCAGGGTCATACCGAAACCCAGCCGGATCATGGCCGCGGCGCCGTGGGAGACCTCGGGACGAATATGCTCAAAGGGCAGGGCAGGGATGCCCTCTTCCAGGCGCAGTCGGTTGAGAGCCAAGGCCATGTCCGGGGCGGTATCCAGCAAGGTTCCGTCCAGGTCGAACAGCACGCAGGCCAGGGCCGCGCCGTTTAGCGCGCTCATGAGTCCGGTTGGCAGTAGGCCAGATAATTGACTTCCAAACCGGGGGCAAACCAATAGCGTTGGGTCAGCGGATTGTAATGCATGCCGGTCAGTTCGCGCAGGAGCAGTCCCGCCTGTCGGACCCAGGCGTCCAGCTCCGCAGGACGGATAAACTTGCGATAATCGTGGGTCCCCTTGGGTAGCAAGTGCAGCAGATACTCTGCCCCGAGGATGGCGAACGCGTAGGCTTTGGCGGTGCGGTTGAGCGTTGCGAAGAACACATGGCCATCGGCCTTCACCAGGTGGGCGCAGGCGTGAACCACCGAGGCCGGGTCGGGAACGTGCTCCAGCATCTCCATGCAGGTCACCACATCGAAGGAACCGGGTTCGGCGGCAGCCAGTTCTTCGACGGTGATGTCGCGGTAGTCCACCTCCAGGCCGGATTCCAACAGATGCAGGCGGGCAACGGCCAGCGGCGCCTCGGCCATGTCGATACCGGTGACCAAGGCCCCGCGCGCGGCCATGCTTTCCGACAGAATGCCGCCGCCGCAGCCTACGTCCAACACTCGCTTACCGGCGAGTCGCGCCCGCTGGTCGATATAATCCAGACGCAAGGGATTGATATCATGAAGGGGTTTAAACTCGCTTTCCGGGTCCCACCAGCGGCTGGCGAGTTCATCGAATTTGGCGATTTCCCAGTGATCGATATTACGGTTAGGTTCCGTCATTGCTGTGGCTGACACGCCATTCCGAATAACATTGGATCCTCGAGCAATTTTCTAAGCACTGATTTGCTGCCGCCAAGCTCGCGCCCGGCGGACGATAGCATCTATATCCAGGGTGGTGAGCCTGCGGTCTTTGAGCAACTGCCGGCCGGCAACCCAGACATCGGTAACCTGATGGCGGCCGGTGGCATATACCAGCTGAGAAATAGGATTATAGACCGGCTCCGCCTCGACGGTGCCCAAGTCCACTGCCGTGATGTCAGCCCATTTCCCGATGGCCAGGGAACCGGTTTCCTGATCCAATCCCAAGGCCCGCGCTCCATTGAGGGTGGCCATGCGCAGCACGCGGTGGGCGGGCAGGGCGCTGGCGTCCCCCGCCACGGCCTTGCCCAGCAGAGCCGCAGTGCGCATTTCCCCAAACAGGTTTAAATCGTTGTTGCTGGCCGCACCATCCGTGCCCAGGGCCACATTGACCCCAGCGGCGTCGAGTTTGGCCACTGGACAGAACCCGCTGGCCAGTTTTAGGTTGGATTCGGGGCAGTGCACCACGTGCACCCCGGCATCGGCAATGCGGGTGATTTCTTCGTCGGTAAGCTGGGTCATGTGCACGGCCAGCAGGGTGGGTGAGAGTAGACCGATCTCGTCTAAGGCCGCTAGGGGCCGGCGACCCTGTTGGTGGCTGGCGTATTCTACTTCAGCGGCGGTCTCGTGGACGTGCATATGAACAGGGATGTTCAACTCGTCGGCCAGTACCCGAATCCGCTCCAAGGAAGTGGGGTTGACCGTGTAAGGAGCGTGAGGGGCGAAAGCGACGCGGATCAGCGGATCAAGGCGCAAGGTATCGTGTAAAGCCAGCCCTTTGCTCAGGTACTCCTCGGCATCCTTAGCCCAGGCACTGGGAAAGTCGACGACGATCAGCCCCACGCAGGCGCGCATGCCGCAGGCACGGGCAGCGGCGGCGGCGACCTCGGGGAAGAAATACATATCGTTGAAACAGGTGATGCCGCCCCGCAGCATTTCCGCCATCGCTGATTGGGTGCCGTCATTGACAAATCCCGCGCTGATCCAGCGTGCTTCCGCCGGCCAGATGTGCTGGTTCAACCACTCCATGAGCGGTAAATCGTCCGCCAGCCCCCGTAATAGGTTCATGGCGGCATGCGTATGGGTGTTGATCAAACCGGGGATCAGGGCGTGATTGGATAGCTCGGTCCGGTTGGCGGTCGCAAAGTTGGCTGCCGCTTGTTTCCTCGGCAGGATGTCCAGGATGCGGCCTTCCCCGATGGCGAGGGCATGGTCGTCCAGTACGCAAGCCTCCGGTTCCACCGGAATAATCCAACGCGCGCTCAGTAAGGTATCGACGGATGGCATGGCGGTTTCCCAGGACAGGATGAGGCCATTATAACCACGAGTTGCTGAATCTTGGCTCCCAAAGTAATAAAAAAACGCCCCGGTTGGAGCCGGGGCGCAGTTTCTCAAAGGCTTACAGGCAGTTGGGTCTATTTTACAACCTGCTGCGTGGCATCGATCTTGATTTCCACACGCCGGTTCTCGGCGCGGCCGGCCGGATTGTCTTTGCCATTCGGCAGGGTGTTGGGGGCCACGGGGTCGGCTTCGCCCATGCCACGCGCGGTGATAACGGAAGGATTGACACCCTTTTCCGTAAGGTAACCCTTGACGGTCCCGGCGCGGCGCTCGGAAAGCCGCTGGTTGTAGGCTTCGGTGCCCTTGCTGTCGGTATAACCGGTCACGGCAATGGATTCGACCGACTGGACTTGGCGTAGATCGGAAACCAACTCATCCAACTTGGCTTTGCCAGCAGGTTTTAGGTTCGACTTGTCGAAGTCGAAGAGCGCATCGGCGCCCAGCGTTATTTCCTTGCGCATCGGTTGCGGTGGAGGCACGACCTGGGCGACTTCAAAGCAACCAGGTACCCTCGAGCCGCCGACGCTAAGAACGCACTTGCCGAAGGGGTCCTTCACTGGCCCGCCGAAGCCGCAGTTTACATATAGATCTTCCGCGCCATAAGCACTGGCCGCCATGATAGCCGCTGATGCGGCCAAGCCGATGCTGAGTTTATGAAGTTTTGCTTTCATCGTATAATCTCCTAAATATGCACTTAAATCCTGTGCTATGAGTTAATCACTGGTTAGTGGAATAGCCTGGGGTTTCTAAAGTTTATCGCCATAACTTACCTGCACAGTATAACCAAGCAGCGACCAGAACATAACGGAAGTTACCTGTCGTAGTACGTAATGATACATGTTTGTGTCAGAATTGCAAAAAATGTTGTGTGGGAAATAAATAAAACTGGATTTCATCCATCTTTGCTGAAAACTTCCCTCAATTGCGCAAGCTGATGCGCTCAGGTCCACCATCCCATGACCCACGCCTACGACCGAATCCGCGCTATTGTTTGGCGCGACGATGCCCTGGAACTGCTGGACCAACGGTTGCTTCCCGATAAAACTGAGTACCGGCGCTATGTGGATGCCGCGACCGTCGCCCGTGCCATCACCGATATGGTGGTGCGCGGCGCACCGGCCATCGGTATCACCGCCGCTTACGGTGTGGTATTGGCGGCTCGCGCCCGCTATGGTGAGGACGCCGGCCACTGGCAGTCGCTGATAAGGGCGGATCTGGCGCTACTGGCAGCGGCCCGGCCCACGGCCATCAACCTGATGTGGGCCATACAACGCATGGAAGTGGTGATCGCCCATCTGGACGGTGAGCCTGGCGCAGAGTTACTGGCCGAGGCCCAAGCCATACATGCCGAGGATGTCACCGCCAATCGCCATATGGGCGAATTGGGCGCGGCTCTGCTGGGCGAGTCTCCTGGTGCGGTACTGACTCATTGCAATACCGGCTCACTTGCCACCGGCGGTTATGGCACGGCCTTGGGCGTGATCCGCAGCGGCGTGGCCGCCGGCCTCATCGACCGAGTATACGCCGACGAAACCCGGCCCTGGCTGCAGGGTGCGCGGCTGACTGCCTGGGAACTGGTGCAGGATGGCATTCCCGTTACCCTGCTGGTCGATGCGGCTGCCTCCTATTTGCTCAAGCAGGGGGCGGTGCGCTGGGTAATCGTAGGCGCCGACCGCATCGCCGCCAATGGTGACCTTGCTAATAAGATCGGCACCTATAGTCTGGCGGTGTCGGCCCGCTACCACGGGGTAGGGTTCATGGTGGTGGCGCCCACCTCCACGATCGACATGCGCATAATAAATGGCGGCGCAATCCCCATCGAACAGCGTTCACCCCAGGAGCTGCTGACCCTGGCTGGCCACCGTATCGCGGCGATGGGCGCGGGCGTCTGGAATCCCTCCTTTGACATAACCCCCGCGGACCTGGTGGATGCGCTGGTGACCGAGCGGGGCGTGGTGCTGGCTCCCAATGCGGAAAAAATCGCGCACCTGCTTTCGGCCGGCTAGCAATGACGCTTGCAATCATGCCATGAGCAGCCTGGCCCGCTGGGAACATTTCGAGCACGCAGCCGACATCGGCGTGCGGGGGATCGGCGCCAGCAAGGCCGAGGCTTTTGCGCAGGCAGCCCTGGCCTTGAGCGCGCTGATCACTGATCCTGCCCTGATCGAGCCCCGGCAGGAAGTCGATATCAGTTGCACGGAGTCTAATGAAGAGTTGCTGCTGGTGGATTGGCTGAATGCCCTGATTTTCGAGATAGCCACCCGCAAGATGTTGTTCGGGGCTTTCGAGGTCCAGCTCGACGGGCCGCATCTGCGAGCCAGGGTTTTGGGCGAACCCATCCAGATCGACAAACATCAACCGGCGGTTGAGATCAAAGGCGCTACCTACACCGAGCTTAAGGTCTGCCGCGATGCCAGCGGGACCTGGGTGGCCCAGTGCGTGGTGGATGTCTAATACACTATGGCCAGAACCGCGCAATCCTCTATTGCCCAGCTCTGACCGGGGAACGACCATGGACATCACGCGACTCAAGCAACAGTCTGCCACCGAATGGCGCATCGAAGCCCACGGGAATATGCGGGTTCCCGGCATCATTTATGCCAGCGAAGAACTGATCAAAGGCATGGATGAGAAAGTCTATCAACAGGTCGCCCAGGTGGCCGCCCTGCCCGGTATCGTCAAAGCCTCCTACGCCATGCCTGACGCCCACTGGGGTTATGGCTTTCCCATTGGCGGGGTCGCGGCCTTCGATCCGGAACTGGGCGGTGTGGTATCGGGCGGCGGGGTCGGCTTCGATATCTCCTGCGGCGTACGGACTCTGCACACGCGCCTGACCGCCGAGCAGGTATTGGCCCGGCAGGAGGCGCTGGCGGATACCTTGTCTGCCAGCATTCCTGCGGGTCTTGGCAGCACCGGTGCGCTGCGCCTCAGGCACCGGGAAATGGACGCGATGCTCAAAGGCGGCGCCCGCTGGGCGGTGGAGCAGGGTTACGGGCAACCGGCGGATCTGGAGCGTATCGAGGAGCGCGGCTGCATGATGGGCGCCGACCCGGAGCAGGTCTCCGAGCAAGCCAAACAGCGCCAGAGGGACGAGATGGGCACCCTGGGCTCCGGCAACCATTACCTGGAAGTCCAGAAGGTTGTAGAGGTATATGCTCCGGAAATCGCCGAAGCATTGGGGATTCATCTGGAGGATATAAAGGTGAGCATACACTGCGGCTCCCGCGGTCTGGGGCACCAGATCGGCACCGATTATCTAAAAAGAATGGTCGTGGAAGCCAGCCGTTATGGTATCAACCTGCCCGACCGGGAATTGGCCTGCGCGCCGCTCACTTCCGATCTCGGACGGCGCTACTTGGGCGCCATGCGCGCCGGTACCAACTGTGCCCTGGCCAACCGCCAGATCCTCACTCATCTGGCCCGGCAAGCCTTTGCCCGGATCTTCCCGGAAGCCCACCTGGAACTGCTTTACGACGTTTCCCACAACACCTGTAAGCAGGAAACCCACCTCGTGGACAGCCAGCCTCGCACGCTCTATGTGCATCGTAAAGGTGCCACCCGTGCCTTTGGGCCGGGTTATCCCGATCTGCCCAAGGCTCTGCACGATGTCGGCCAGCCGGTGCTGATTGGCGGCACCATGGGCACGGCCTCCTATATTCTGGTCGGTATTGCGCAAAGCATGGAGCTGGCGTTCGGATCCGCCTGCCATGGTGCCGGACGCGCGATGAGTCGCCGCCAGGCTACCCGCCAGTGGCACCGACGGGAGATTCAGGAGGAACTGACGCGCCGCGGCATATGTATCCGCAGCCCCTCACCGCGAGGCGTGGCGGAGGAGGCGCCGGGAGCTTACAAGGACGTCAGCGCCGTGGTGGAAGCCACCGAAACCGCCGGTCTCGCCCGCCGGGTGGCCAGGCTGGAACCATTGATCTGCATCAAAGGTTAAACGGGCACAATCTCCCCCACTCCCTTACTGAAAAGGGGTGGGGGGACTTCTTTTTTCTACCTAATAGTTATTCAAAAGCAAGGGGTTGCGTATGGACACCGGAAACATCCGCCTTTTTTCTCTCAACGCCAGCCGCGCTTTCGGTGAACAGGTCGCGAAGCATCTCGCCATGACGTTAAGCGAGCACGAGGAAAGGGAATTCGAGGACGGTGAACACAAAGCCCGCTCCCTCGTCAACGTGCGCGGTAAAGATGTATTCGTGCTGCAGTCGCTGTACTCCGGCCCTAGCCAGAGCGTCAACGACAAGCTATGCCGGCTGCTGTTTTTTCTGGGCTGCCTGAAAGACGCCTCGGCAGCACGGGTTACGGCGATCATCCCGTATCTGGCCTATGCCCGTAAAGACCGCAAGAGTCAGCCGCGCGATCCAGTAACCACTCGCTACGTGGCGGCGCTGTTGGAAGCCGTGGGTACCGATCGCGTGGTGACGCTGGATGTGCACAACCTGGCCGCTTTCCAGAACGCCTTCCGCTGCTCCACCGACCACCTGGAAGCCAATAAGCTGTTTGTAAACTATTTTGCAGCTCTGGCAAAAGGAGAAGAAAAGCCTACAGTTGTCTCGCCCGACGTAGGCGGGATGAAACGGGTCGAGCAATTCCGCCAAGCCCTCAGCCGCGTTTTGCGCCGCGATATCCCGGTCGCTTTCATGGAAAAAGCGCGCGGCAAGGGCGTGCTCAGCATCGGCCGGCTCGTGGGAGACGTGGTAAACAGCACTGCCATCATCATCGACGATCTGATCAGTACCGGTGGTACTCTTCTAGGCGCTGCCAAAGCCTGCAAAGAACAGGGTGCGAAACGAGTGTACGCGGCAGCTTCCCACGGTGTCTTCGTCGGCAAAGCCAATCAGGTGCTGGCGGCACCCGAAATGGAGAAAGTTATCGTCACGGATACCATTCCCCCCTTTCGGGTGAAGCCCGAACTGGTCGGTAACAAGTTGGTTATTCTGTCTGCAGCCGAATTATTTGCGGAAGCGATCAAGCGTATACATGAGGGAGGTTCGGTGGTGGAGTTGTTGGCGATTTGAGAGTGATGTTAAAGGCATCGGACAGTGGTTGCTCCTCGATGTTAGCGCAACAATGTAATTCAAAATGTCAATATCTGATTTTCAAAGCCTAATGCTGCCGCTTGTCCAATTGGCATCTGATGGCAATATTTGCCATTACGACAAGTAGAGAGCAGGGACCATGCTCAGGGAAGTTGTTGGCCATATTCCCCGGCTAATAGCAAATAATCACTGGCAAGCTTGCGCCATTTCGGCCAAGCGGCTGTTTCCAGTTCGCGGGTGTGCCAGATGGCTAATTTGGCCCGCAGGCAGGCCCGGTATGATTTGTAAAAGTTCACCAAGCGGTTTGGTGGGCTATCACTGGTGATCTGTGCGTAGGTCTGAAAAAGGATAGTTTGAACGAAAGCCGCGCCGAGGTGCTCGCACTCCATGGCCAAGAATGCCAGTTCGTCCGCCGGATCGACGATGCGGAATTGGCGGTTGAATTCCAGGCAGTCGACAATGACCGGCTCGGGCTCCAGGCAGATATGCTCGGGCCGCAGGTCGCCGTGTCCCTCGACGATTCTTTCCTCCACAGCCCTTTGTTCAAATAATTCCGGTTCTCGCCTCAGGAGCGTCAACTGAGCTTGATGGGATTGCTCTACCAGAGCGTTGGGCATTGCGTGAGACGGTTCCGCTAACTCCTGCAGGTTGTTGCGGACATCCCGTTCGAGCTGAACCCGGTACTGTTCACCGTTGATCTCTAGAGGGGGACTGCCTTTGTAAAAGGTAGCGAGCACAAGCGCTATGCGCTGTATATCGGTTTTCTGCAGCGTATGCGCTTTAATCATTTGATCCAGCAAGTATTCTGCCGGCAAGCGGCGCATTTTAACCAGCCAGTCGATAATTTCTCCCTGCTCGCCAACGTGTACCCCGCCTTGGGTATCCACCGTGAGGGGAACCACGCCCAGGTAGACATCCCGAGCGAGTCGCCGGTTTAAGCGCACTTCTTCCACACAGTTCTTGGCGCGCGCCGCCAGCGTGGTGAAGTCCAGAAAGTCATAACGGACGGGTTTTTTTAGCTTGTAGGCGTGGCGGTCGGTCAGAAATACCCAAGACATGTGGGTTTCCACGGCCTCGATTCGCGCTGGCTGTTCCGGATAGGTCTGCGGTTGTTTGAGGAGCGCCACTTTCTGCGCCAGTCCACCAGAATTGCGCTGGTTACGCGGCGATTCGCCAGCCATACCGCTACCTCTACGTTAGTCGCCGTTTTCGAGAAAAAATTGGCCAGGGGCGCGGAGTTTAGGAGGTACCAGAAGCGGGCTTTGCTCTATGAATCCGGTTCGTAGCCGGCCTGATAATAGCAAAGCCCGCTTCCCGTATCGCCTTCATGATCTCTTCCACGTGTTCCCAACCCCTCGTTTCCAGGGTGAGTTCGACGTCCGTCTGGCCCAGTTGCACATCGCTCACGGAACGGTTTTGGGAGATCTGAAAGATATTCGCCCGTTGGGCAGCGACGCTGGCCGCCAGCACGGCAATGCTGCCCGGTTTGTCCGGGACCAGGACCCGCAAAGTCGCCAGGCGGCCATCGCTTTCCAGACCCCGTTCGATGATGCGGGAGAGCAGATTCATGTCGATATTGCCGCCGCTGATGATGATCACCACCCGGCTGCCGGCGCTATCGTCGATTTTGCCGTGCAGGAGCGCTGCGAGGCCCACGATGCCGGCACCCTCGGCCAGGGTCTTCTCCCGCTCCAGCAGCACCATGATCGCATTGGCGATCTCTTCCTCGCCGACAGTGACGATGTCGGTCACATAGCGGCTCACGATGGGAAAAGTATATTTACCAACCGTTGCCACGGCGATGCCGTCTGCCAAGGTGCTGGCAGGCGGCAGGGGCACAATTTGGCCTGCCGCCAGACTTCCCTTCATGGACGGCAGCCGCGCCGCCTCCACGCCGATGACGCGCGTCTGAGGACGGACCGCCTTGATGGCGATGGCGATGCCCGCAATCAAACCACCACCACCCACTGGAACCACGACCAGGTCCAGATCCGGCATCTGCTCCAGTAATTCCAGGCCGATCGTGCCTTGACCCGCGATGATATCGGGGTCATCGAAGGCATGGATGAAGGTATAGCCATGGGCCTCTTGCAATTCACGGGCCTTGGCGAATGCCTCGTCATATCCGCCGCCGTGCAGGACGATCTCCGCCCCCAACTCGCGGGTGCCGCGGAGTTTGGCCAGCGGCGTGGTCTCGGGCATGACGATGACGGCTCTGATGCCGTTGCGTTGGGCGGCGTGGGCAACCCCCTGGGCATGGTTGCCAGCCGAGGCGGCGATGATTCCAGCGGCTTTCTGAGCGTCGCTGAGCAACAGAATTTTGTTCAAAGCGCCCCGGTCCTTGAAGGAACCGGTCATCTGCAAATTCTCCAGCTTCAGGGACAAGTGACAGCCGGTGAGTCGGCTCAGTGTTTCGGTATAGGCGCAGGGCGAGAGAAATATGCTGGCGCCGATGCGTTGACGGGCGGCCCGGATGTCGGCGAGGGTGACCATGGGGTTCTCCGTGCTTATGTTTCAGTTATGGGCGAGGCGGTCTATCAACACGTCAATTCCCGCAGCGGGATGTAGCTGACCGATGGGCAACTGCGCGCCACGCCGCCAGGCGGCCACTGCAGTCCGTTTGCCAGCACCGGTCACGAGTACCAGCAGTTCATGGGTGTTGGAAAGCGCTTGGACACTGAGACTGACACGCTCCGGTGGTGGTTTGGGGGCGGTGAAGACCGCCTGCACCAGGTCGTTGCCGGGATGAGGCTGGCCCGGAAATAGACTGGCGGTATGGCCATCTTCGCCCAGGCCCAGCAGCACCAGATCGAAGGGCAGGGCGGCCGCTACGTGAGTGGCATAGCCGCGGGCTCCCTCTACCGGCCCTAACTGCGCGGGTATGGGATGCACCTGGTCGAAGGGGATAGGCACGTGATCCAACCAGGCCTGCGCCGCCATGGCGCTGTTGCGTTCCGGGGAATTTTCCGGCAGGCAGCGCTCGTCGCCGTAGTAAACTTCCCAGCGTGCCCAGTCGCTGTCCGCCGCTGCCAGCAGGCGATAGGCCTGTTCGGGGGTACGCCCACCCGCCAGCACGATGCGAAAACGCCCGCGGCTAGCGATCGCCAGCGCCGCGGTGTTCAGGATGCGCCGGCTAGCCTCGCGGGCCACGGCCTCGGCATCTTCAAGCAGATGCCAGCGTAGCGACGCCGTGTTCATGGGGTTTAGTACCTGCCTTGTGTTGAATCTCCAGCCGTTTCTGCGGTGCTCGCTCGCAACTGCTGGTAGTCTGCCGGCGTGTCAACATCAACAGCGCCTTCCGGGGCGGCAATAAAACTGGCGTTGCGGCTATTTTTCCTGATGATTTGTTGCGCTCCCGCCTGGCCTTCCAAGGCTAGCAGCGTTGGGAAAAAGGAGCGGTGGAACAGGGCGGGCGCACCCACCGTCCCTCCATATCGTGAAGCCACGATGAGCCTGCCCGTCGAACGGTGGGCCGCAACGAGTCTGTCAAGCGTCTGGGGGGTAATGAGAGGCTGATCGCAAAGCATCAGGACGGCTGCCCCGCTGTGATTGCCGGCTTTAGCGAGTTCGCCGATGCCGGCTCTGATGGAGGAACTCATGCCGTCGGCCCAGTGGGAATTATGTACCAGACGAATGGGAAACTGGCGGACTTCGTGTTCAAGCCGCTCCGCCTGAGCGCCCAGCACGACCACGACGGGTCGGCATACCGAGGCCAAGGCCGTTTCAACGGCCCGGCACAGCAGGCCGCACCCCCGGTAGGGCAATAACTGCTTGGGCGTGCCCATGCGGGTCGATGCACCCGCGGCGAGCACGACAATGCCGATGGTCGGTAAGGCAGCGGTTTTTTCAGGTTCCTGGTGGCCCGCATACCCGCGACGTTCCATCGGCATCGACCGCTACCCAGGTTCAGGCGTTCTTCAACAGATCCGGACGGATCGGCAGACTGCGAACGCGCTTGCCAGTCGCGGCAAAAATCGCATTGCAGACAGCCGGTGCGATGGGTGGGGTGCCCGGTTCGCCTACCCCGCCCGGCGGTTCGCTGCTGGGGACGATGTGAACCTTGACCTCAGGCATTTCATTGATGCGCAGTACCGGATAGTCGTGAAAGTTGCTCTGCTCCACGCGCCCACGTTTAAGGGTAATAGCGCCGTGTAAGGCCGCCGAAAGGCCAAACACGATGCCGCTTTCCATTTGCGCCGCGACCGTGTCCGGATTCACCACGGTGCCGCAGTCAATCGCACAGACCACGCGGTGAACCCTGACTTGCCCGCCTTCGCTGACCGAGACCTCCGCCACCTGGGCGACGTAACTGCCGAAGGATTCATGTACCGCGATGCCCCGGTACCGTCCGGTGGCGGTCAGCGTACCCCACCCCGCTTTGCTGGCGGCGAGCTCGAGCACACCCTTATGGCGCGGATGTTCGGTTAGGAGCGTGCGGCGGAATTCGTAAGGGTCTTTACCCGCCGCTGCCGCCAACTCGTCAATGAAGCTCTCGACAACAAAGGCGGTGTGAGAGTGGCCGACCGAGCGCCACCATAGCACGGGAACGCCGACTGTAGGGCTGTGAAGATCGACCAGCAGATGGGGGATGGCGTAGGGCAGGTCGGCGGCCCCCTCCACCGAGGTATCGTCGATCCCGTCTTTGATCATGTCCTTTGCGAACAGCGTTCCCGCGATGATGGATTGACCTACGATGGTGTGCTTCCAGGCGACAGGCTTGCCGCTGGCGTCCAGGCCCGCCGCGATCCGGTCATACCACTGCGGGCGATAGTAACCCCCGCGAATATCGTCCTCGCGCGTCCAGACAACCTTAACCGGCGCTTTGACGGCCTTCGCGACCTGCACGGCTTCCGTCACGAAATCGGAAGCGGTATTGGCGCGCCGGCCAAAACCGCCGCCCAATAGCGTGGTGTGAATCTGGACCTGCTCTGGTTTGAGTCCGGCGACCTGGGCGGCAGCGGCGCGGTCAACGGTCTGGAATTGGGTGCCGGTCCAGATCTCGCAGCTATCGGCGCGCAAATCTACCAGGCAGTTCAGCGGCTCCATGGGCGCATGCGCCAGATAGGGCACCTCGTACTCCGTGCTCACGTGCTTCGCGGCGCTTGCGAAGGCTTGATCCGCATCGCCCTTACTTTTTGCGACAGCACCGGCAGTCTTGGCCAGGGTTGCATACTGCTCGCGCAGGCTGGCGGTAGAAAGGGTGGCGTTGGCACCCTCATCCCACACGATCTCCAGCGCATCCCGCCCCACTTTTGCCGGCCAAAAACCGGTCGCGACGACCGCCACACCCGCTGGGATTGGTACTATCTCTTTGACGCCCGCGACGGCTTTGGCTTTGTCAGTCTTGAAGCTCACTATCTTGGCGCCGAACACGGGGGGCCGCGCAATTACCGCCGTCAGCATGCCGGGCACGGTCACATCGAAGCCGAACTGCGCTTTGCCATTGACTTTTTCAGGGCCGTCCAGCCTTAAAGTCGACTTACCGATGAGCTTGAAGTGCTTGGGGTCTTTGAGGGCAACGTCACGGGGCACGGGCTGTTGCGCCGCCTCGGTCGCCAATTGGCCGTAGGAGAGCTGCTTGCCATTGGTATGAATCACCCTGCCGTGTTCCGCCCGGCAGCTCGCTTTATCGACCTGCCAAGTGGCGGCCGCCGCGGCGATCAGCATCTCGCGTGCGGTGGCTCCCACCTTGCGCAGCCGCTCCCACTCGCTCCGCACGCTCATGCTGCCGCCGGTAAACTGCATGCCAAACACAGGATGGTTGTAGGCGGGCGCCACCGGGGCGGATTCCACCCGAAGCTTGCTCCAGTCGGCTTCGAGTTCCTCGGCTACCAGCATAGGCAGCGAGGTATAGACGCCCTGGCCCATTTCCGCTTTGTTGACGAGGATCGTCACGACATCGTCCGTACCGATACGGACGAAGGCATTGGGTGCAAACGCTTGCTCTTTTCTGGCGGCGTTCGCGAAGCGGGTTACCCCCGGCAGACAAAACCCGATGATAAGTCCTCCCCCCGCGGCGGCGCCGACCTTGAGGAAGTTACGGCGGCTAATAGCAACAAGCGCTTCCATCGTTAGGCTCCTTTCTGTTCGGCGGCGCGGTGGATGGCGGCGCGGATACGTTGATAGGTGCCGCACCGGCAAATGATGCCAGCCATCGCGGCGTCGATATCTGCATCGGTGGGCTTTGGATTGTTTGCCAGCAGTGCTGCTGCCGCCATGATCTGGCCCGACTGGCAATAACCGCATTGGGGTGCGTCTTCAGCAAGCCAGGCCTTTTGCACGGAATGGCTACCATCCTCCGAAAGGCCTTCGATGGTGGTAACCGCTTTCGTCCCGACAGCGGCTACGGGGGTAATGCAAGAGCGGAGGGCCACACCGTCCACATGCACGGTGCAAGCGCCGCATTGGGCTATACCGCAGCCATACTTGGTGCCGGTCAGCCCCAGGTTATCCCGCAATACCCACAGCAAGGGGGTATCGGGAGGTGCCTCTACGCTATGTGTTTTACCATTTACGGTCAGTGCAATCATGTCAGCTTCCCTTTAAATTGGGTTTAAGGTGCCGGGCGATTGTCTGCAAGCCCATGGTTCAGAGCAGTAAGATACGATGCCTTTGTTGTTAAGCCTACAACGACTTCCGGTGCTTGAAAACCAGGCAAACCACTCGGTGCCGATAGGCGTGCAGTAGCCCTGTTGGCCCGCGCCTTCTGACTGAGCTTTATTCAAAGTTTGCGTGATCTTCGGCCGTGGTTGCTCGCCTTTCAAGATCGCTAGCTCGTCCGTTAGCTGCTCGCTCCGCTCCGCCTGCAACGCCAGTTGCTCAGCCTGCTGAACCACTTACTCCTGTGCCGCTGATGACAACGCTTCAACCGTAACTCAACCGTCACTGCTCGCTCACCCCCAGGTAAGTCCGAAAGTTCGGGGAGCGGGGCTAGGACCACTGTCTTCATGGGCTGAAGTGTATACTCCACCAATAGCTCCTGCTAGCCATAGTCTCTTCCAATACAAGATGCGTCTGAACCGGGGGGTTGTTTCCAACGCAAGATGAGTCTAAACAGCGAAGCACGTTCTGTTGAAGCACGTTCTGTTGATGATTGGAGGATGAACGCCATCACGAACGACACCCAATCTTTCGACCTTCGACGGAGTCGAAGTCTTTGTCGCCGGTACTGAAGCCGTCGAGTTCACATTCCCGGATGCAACCGCCCGCTATGCCTGGGTTCAAACGACGCTGATCCGGTTTAGCTACGCCAAGTTGAGTCGGCGCCAAAAGGGGTTGCTGCGTCGCTATCTACGACGCGTCACCGGCTATTCGCGCCAGCGGCTGACTCGTCTGGTGGCCCGCTATCTCAAGACCCGGAAGGTGCAAAAGACTCTCTAAACCTGCCACCGCTTCCCTCGGCGCTACACGCGCGAGGACATCCCCCGGTTGGCCCCGACGGATAAATGGCAGGGCACCTTAAACGGGGCGGCAACCAAGAAAATTCTGGAGCGCCAGTTCCTGATCTACTCGCAACCGGAATACGAACGCTTGGTCTCGATCTCCATCGCCCATCTCTACAAACTGCGCGGCCACAAGGCCTACCTCCGCCAGCGTAGCCAATTCGACAATACCCGACCCACCAAGGTGGCCATCGCCGAGCGGCGCAAACCCCAGCCCCAAGCACGGCCGTGCTACTGCGAGTCGACTCGGTTCACCAGGGTGACTGGGATAGCATCAAAGGGGTTTACCACCTCAACGCCGTCGACGAGGTGACCCAGTTCGACTGTCTCGGCCGTGCCGAGCGGAATCAGTGAGGCCTATTTGCTGCCCGTACTGGAAACCCTCCTGGAGGCCTTCCCCTTCGTCATTCTCGGCTTTCACGCCGACCATGGCTCGGAATACAGCAACCACCGCGTCGCCAAGCTACTCAACCAACTGCTGATCGAATTCACCAAATCCCACTCCCGCAAAACCAACGACAAGGCGCTGGTCGAAGGCAAGAACGGCGCGGTGGTGCGCAAACAGTTCCGGCACGCCCACCGCCCGCAACCCTATGCACCCCTCATCAATGCCGTTAACCGAGACTACCTCAATCCTTACCTCAACTACCACCGCCCCTGCTTTTTCCCCAACGTATTCTGAACACCTTTGCCAGCCGCGCCTGCTGGCTGCGGGTGTCTTCAATCTGGGCAATCAACTCCTCGCGCTGTCTGTCCACCTGATTCTGATTAGACTATCCTGGATACACACCTTCCAACCAGATCGGTTGGAAAAGTAAAGTAAGGAAACCACGCCATGTCAAATGACGTTTCTAATGACAGTGTCGATAAGCCTTTAACCGGTATGCCGAAATCCGCCCGGGCGCCAGCGTCGGCGGGACCGCAAGGTACCAGGCTGTATGAGAGTGCGGACTTGGAGCGCATCAGGAGCCGGTTAGTAACGTCTATAAGAGTCGCAACCCGCCAGCCCAGCCTGTTAGGCGTCAGTCTGCCGTTTACTGGCCGGCGCTTTCCGTTACAAGCGGAAAGTACCACGATAGGACGCGCAACCGAGAACGATATCGTTCTCGATGAACCTGGCGTGTCATCCATGCATGCGAAAATTATCCACGAAGAGGGTGGTTGGCGCGTTATGAATCTGCTGTCAACCAATGGCACTTTTGTTAACGGTAAGAAGCAAACCGTCTCGTCCTTAAAGCCAGGCGACCGGGTGCGTTTTGGCCGCACAGAGTTTCTGTTCGACTATGACGACCAGTCACCGCCAGCGTCAGCAGGTGCTCAACGTATCACCCTACTGCGCTTGCTGGGATGGTTAGCCGTCGGCGCAGCGCTGTTAGCCATGGTGGCGGTGTGCTTCATGTTGATCTGAAAGTCGGTTTCAGAAATTCCTATGCAAAACAGCGGTAAGCAAGGGACACGATCGATAGTTCCCCATTATCTGGCCTTGGGTGCGACGCTGTACATGCCAGCCACTCGGAGAGACCTGCCGGAGATCCTCAGGCTGGAGAAGTTGCCGCATCTGCGTTCGGTGGTGGTCTGCACCGAGGATGCCATCCATGATCGCGATCTGCCGGCGGCGCTGGCCAATCTGGAGCGGGTACTGGAACAGTGCCGGCATCGTCAAGTACCGTTTTTTATCCGGCCCCGCAATGTGATGGTCCTGAGCCGCCTGGTGGCAATGGCCGGCAGTGAGAACATTGATGGCGTCGTGCTGCCCAAGGTAACGGTGGAAAACCTGCCGGCCTATGCCGACGTGGCCTCGCGTGCGCCGGCTTTGCTGCTGCTTCCCACCCTCGAGACGGAAGACGCCTTTGAGCGCCGCCGCCTGGAGCGGCTGCGCGCTGCTCTGGAGCAGGTGACCAATCCGATACTATGCCTGCGGATCGGCGGCAATGATCTGTTGAGGTTGCTTGGGCTCAAGCGCCCTAAACATCTGACGCTCTACGACACCCCGCTGCGCAGTGTCCTCAACGACATCATCCTGACCTTCAGCCCAGCCGGCTATGAAATCGCGGCGACCACCTTTGAACACCTGGACAGCACGGATACCCTGGTGCGTGAGGTCGAATTGGACCTGGCGCATGGGTTGCTGAGCAAGACAGCCATCCATCCGATGCAGATCCCCATCATCGAGCAGGCCTATCGAGTCAGCCAAGAGGATCGGGACATGGCGGAAAAAATCCTGGATCCGCAGGCGCCGGCCGTGTTTAAACATGGCGGACAGATGTGCGAGCCGGTCATTCACCGGCGCTGGGCCGAACGCTTGCTGCTGCGGGCGGAGTTATTCGGGGTGCGGTGAACCCCGCTCCGAGATCCCACCCAATCCTGCCCGATTAATCCCGACTAGCCAGTTCAATCCCTTCCTCGGCCACTGTGGCCAGGAAATCGATCTGCTCGGTGGTAATCACGTAGGGTGGCATGAAGTAGACCACATTGCCCAGGGGCCGCAGCAGTGCGCCGCGGCTCAAGGCGTGCTGATAAACCCTTAAACCCCGGCGCTCCTGCCAGGCATAGGGCTCCCTAGCAGCTTTATCCCTAACCATCTCGATGGCCAGAATCATGCCGGTCTGGCGTACCTCGGCCACGTGGGGATGATCACGCAGCGCCAGGGTGGCATCTCCCATGTGCCTGGCCAGTATGCGATTATTCTCGATGACGTGGTCGCTGTCGAAGATATCCAGAGTAGCCAGGGCGGCGCGGCAGCCCAGGGGATTGCCGGTATAGCTGTGGGAATGCAGGAAGGCGGTCAGCTTCTGGTAGTCGTCATAAAAGGCCCCGTAGACTTCGTCCGTGGTCAGTACCGCGCAGAGCGGCAGATAACCGCCGGTCAGGCCCTTGGACAGAGTCATGAAATCGGGGCTGATGCCAGCCTGCTCGCTGGCGAACAACGTACCGGTACGGCCAAAGCCCACGGCGATCTCATCGGCGATGAGATGCACGCCATGGCGATCGCAGGCTTCCCGCAGCAGCGTCAGATAGACCGGATCATACATGCGCATGCCACCGGCGCATTGCACCAGGGGCTCGACGATGACCGCGGCAACCACATGGGAATATTGATCCAGCGCCCGTTCCAGGTGCACGAACCGGCGCCGGGCGCAATCGGCCGGGGATTCTCCCGGCTCCCGCTGATAGGCATCCGGCGAGGGTACGGTGATGGCCTCCATGAGCAGCGGTTTATAGGTTTCCTTGTAGAGGGCCACGTCGCCCACCGCCAGCGCCCCCAGCGTCTCCCCGTGGTAGCTGTTGCTCAGGGTGATGAAGCGGGTCTTGTGGCCCTGGCCGCGATTGCGCCAGTAGTGGTAGCTCATCTTCAGCGCCACTTCGATGCCGGAGGATCCGTTGTCGGCGAAAAAGACCCTCGTCAGGCCCGGCGGCGTAAGTTTCACCAAGCGTTCGGCAAGCTCGATGGCCGGTTCATGCGTAAAGCCACCGAAGATAACGTGCTCCAGCGTATCCAATTGTACCTTGAGCGCGGCGTTGATGCGGGGATTGGCATGGCCGAACAGATTGACCCACCAGGAACTGATGGCGTCCAGGTAACGCTTGCCCTCGAAATCTTCCAGCCAGACCCCCTCCCCCCGGCGGATGGGCAGCAGCGGCAGCCATTCGTGATCCTTCATTTGCGTGCAGGGATGCCAAAGCACGGCCAGGTCGCGTTGGGTTAGGGTGCTGTTGCATTGAATCGTCTGTTTTCGCATACATGCCTCCCGCACTCGTATCTTGACATGATCCCCCTGCTTCAATCCACCCCGAAAACCTTCATCACTTCATCACCCAGATGGTTGATCACTTTGACCGCGATGCGGCCGGATTTGGGTTTGTCGAACGCGCGCGAGATGTCGCTGTTCAGCGTGGCCCAAGCATCGGCGTTGATTTCGGCTTTCAGGGTGGTCTTCAGGGCGCTGTAGGGGTCGTTGGCACCGAGGTAAGTAGGCGTGACGGACGAGGAAGCTTTCTTCGTTGTAGTTGGTGTCCATGAACCAGCAGGCGATGCCGTCGGCGCCGTCGCTGATGACTTCGCCGGTCTGCGGCTTGAAGACATCCACGCCGTTCACCTTCACGCGCAGCTTGCCGTCCTTCTCGGGCAGGAGGGTGATGTCCGGCTCGCCGAAGATGACGAAGAGGTTGCCCTTGCCGGTGTTCTTGAGGTCCTCGGCCATGTGGAGGTCGGCGTTCATGCGCGCCTTGAGCACGGGGATGCGGTCCAGCTTGCTGAACTCGGTGGCGTGCGCCTCGTAGTTGAAGGCGCAGGCGATGAGCACATCGAAGTCGGCATCGCCCCATTCGCGGGCGGCTTCCACCAGGTCGGCGCGTTGCACGGTGCCGAACTCCGGGCCGATGAAAATCCCGGCCCGCTTCTCCACGTCGCCTTCCAGGTAGCGGCCTTCGGCGCAGACGCGGCCCTCGCCGGGCCAGGGGGTGAGGGCGGTGAAGGTGATGCGGTCCTCCTTGTGCGCCTGCTGCACGTCGGCGGTCTTGAGGTTCTCCAGGATCATCTGGGGGAAGGACTGCCTGGCTCCGTATTCGGCGGCGTCTTCCTTCAGGGTGTCGATCAATTCATCGTTCTCATCCACGCCCAGCACACGGTGGGGGCTGAGGCTCTCCACGGTGAAGGGACCGGCGACGCGGACTGTCTTCTTGTCCTCATAGGGTTTGTCGTAAAGGAATTCAAACTCAGCCTTGGCGGCGATGGAGGCGTCGATCTCCTGCTGCCGGGCGATGCGGGCCTGCCACCAGTCGGCGTGCAGCTTCTTCGCCGCGTCCGGCCACTGGGCATCCGCCTCGCGCGGAATCTCCCATTCCTCCCACGGCTTGAATGCCCTCGTAGATACTGTTATTCATGTCAAGCGCCATGAAGGGCCGGATCAAAGTTTTTTCCGGATTTGAGCACTCCGAAGGCGACATGGAGGAGCTTACGCATCATGGCGCCGATGATCAGCTTGGCGGGCTTGCCCGAGAGTTCTAGCCGGTCCTTGAATCGCTTACCCCAGGCGGTTTTGTACAAGGTGACCATGGCGGGCATGTAGAGCGCTTTGCGCAAAAAGGCATGGCCCACTTTGGAGAGCCGGGGCTTGCCTTTCACGCTCGTGCCTGATTCATGGTGGCGGGGATCGAGGCCGCCAAACGCCGCGGCTTGTCGACTGTTGGCAAAACGGCTGGGGTCGGCAAAGAAGGCCAGCAGGATGGCGATGGTGCGTTCTCCCAGGCCCGGGATGCTGTCGAGCAATTCGCGCTTCCCTTTCAGGTCGGGGTTGGAGGCGATGTGTTGATTGATGGTTTGGATCAGCGACTTGATCTGTTGATCGAGCCAATCTAGGTGTTCTTGAATAGTGGTGCGCACGGCATCGCGGGCGACGCCCAGGCGATTGCTTTCCTGGGTGCGCATGGTTTGCAGCGCATCCAGCCGCATCACCAACGCCCGTAAGGCGACTTCTGCTTCGCTTCGGGCCTGCCAGGGCGGCGGATGGCGCTCGGCGCAGAACTCGGCGATGAGGCGGGCATCGACGGCATCGGTTTTGCTGCGGGTTAAGCGGGAAGCTGCATAAGCCTTGATTTGGGCCGGGTTGACGACGCTGACGGTAACCCCCCGGGGGGCCAGAAATTGGGCGCTGTCTTCCCAATAGATGCCGGTGGCCTCCATACAAACCTGGACATCTAGCGCCTCGTGGCGGGCAAGCCAATCGGCAAGATCGGCGTATCCTTGGGCAGTGTTGGTGACGACTTTGGCGCGAAATTTACCGTTAGGTAGGCGTAAAGCGCAGTCCAGCTTGGCTTTGGCGACATCGATACCGAGATGAAATGTGGTCATAATGAGTCTCAACTGATCAACCTTGTGAATGCAGGCTACCGGCAAGCCGGGCCGAAGATACTGTTCGATCTTCCATTGAGGGTGAGCGACTGCTGCAAAAATCTACGGCACGGGCTTGGTGTCCCAAGGGTGGGCACGGCATCCAGTCGCTCGAACCTGGAGTGCCCTCCAGGTAGGGTGTCTTGAAGCAAGCTAGTACACCGAATGTCTCAAGTACATCACGGAATTCATAATACAAGGTTGGGCTGAGCGTGAGCGATGCCCAACAGTGGATCGTTGGGCTTCACTGCGTTCAGCCCAACCTACCAATGCCGCGTTGAGCTTCTCGCGCAAGGGCTCCAGCTTAGCCTGCCACTGGTCCCAGATGACATCGATCTCCGCGTTGTTGGCGATGGACTTGAGCGTGATGTGCCGCACACGCTCATAGACGAAGCCGTGGCGGATGTTCCCAGAAATCCCCCCGCCTTCGGCTTCCCCCTTTGTCAAAGGGGGGTTAGGGGGGATTTTTCCGGTGACCTCGGCTTCCTTCATCTGGCCGTCGCGGGAATCGGCCAGCAGGTAAAACGGATAACGCGCGCCCATGATGCGGGCACGGGCCAGCGCCAGCGCCAGCGCGAGGTGTCAATTGTGATCCAGCGGCGGCCCCATTGCTCGGCGACGGTGGCGGTGGTGCCGGAACCACAGGTCGGGTCGAGCACGAGGTCGCCGGAATCGGTGAGGAGAACGCGGGCGACGGTGAGCCGATCCCGCAGGTAGGTGAGGTAACTGTGGCTGCCGTCGCGCCAGGTGTCGCGGAAGGCTTTGACCTGCTCGGGCTCGCGGGTGATGTGGTTCTCGATCTTCAGTTCGTTGAGCATCGGCACCAGGTGCGAGTCACAGGGTCGCAGGTAGGCCGGATTCGCCACCGCGAGATCGCCCAGCTCGGACACGCTGCTCTGCGCGGCCAGCAGCCCGATGCCCGGACGGCCCGACCGACGCTGCGCTTCGCGCAGGTATTGCAGCTCCCGTCGCGTCGCCACGATCTCCAGCGGCGAGCCGGTCTCCACCACCCGGCCGTCGACGTGGGTCAGCGTGCCGCACGTCATCATGTCCACCAGCGGCTCCTGGGCATACGACACCGCCATCGGCAGGAACAGATGCTCGGGGACCGGCGTTCCGGGCGTGCCGGCCTAATCGGGTCGAGGCGGCACTGGTGTAGTTCTGACATTAGAGCTGCATGCCTTGTATGGCAAGGGTTATTTCCCTCCTGTGCTCAATCAGTATCTGGCCAAGTTCAACGCAATTATCAGACATTCTGGAGACTTTAATGAGAATACTGTCAATAAGCGCCTAAATCAGCACATCGCGGAGAATCTGTTGCAATTGCCGGGCATCAGGAATTGGCAAATTCAACTGTTTGCCGGGCATCAGGAATTGGCAAATTCAACTGTCGCAGCCAGTAGCGCAGCAAATGACGCTGACGGAGTTCGCTCAATTCTTGCAGGGCAGGGATCGCCCACGCTTCACCACGGATTCGAACATCGCCGTCCAGCCGCCGGGCTGCGTCCCAGCCCCCTACCGAGCGCGCCGCCCCGCCGACACCCCGCTTTACCGGGCGGTGCAAAACCACTTGGAGACCTTCCTCGCCCTCTGCCACGACGACTGGGAAGAGGAGCGCGTTTCACCTCATGCGGAACGCGAACTGCGGCGGTTTCTGGAGTGCGGCATCCTGGCCTATGGGTTCGCCCGCGCCCGCTGCGACGACTGCGGCCATGACTTCCTCATCGCCTTCTCCTGCAAGGGCCGCGGCAGCTGCCCCTCGTGCAACACCCGCCGCATGGCGGAGACCGCCGCCCATCTGATCGACCATGTCCTTCCGAGGGTTCCGATGCGGCAATGGGTGCTCTCCCTGCCCAAACGGCTCCGATACCCTCTCCAACATGATCGCGAGGCCCTCAACAGCGCCCTGCGCATCTTTCTCGATGCTGTCGAGCGGCACCTACGCAGCCGCTGTCCCGGCGCGGGTTCAAAGTCGCGAACGGGCGCGGTGGCTTTCATTCATCGATTCGGGTCTTCTCTCAACCAACATCCCCACTTCCATGTTGTTGTCATCGACGGGGTGTTTGAACCCGATCCCGAGTGCGGCGTACGCTTCATCGAAGCGGAAGAACTGGGCACGGAAGAGGCCGAAGCGGTGCAGATCCAGGTCCGCCGTCGCCTCCTGCGTGCCTTCGTGCGGCGTGGCGTGCTGGAAAAGGAAGACCGGCGAGAGAGGGAGCAGTGGGAGCATGGGGGCGGGTTCTCGCTGGATGCCTCGGTGCGCATCGAGGCCCACGACCGGTCCGGCCTGGAACGCCTGCTGCGCGACGGCGCCCGTCCACCCTTCGCCGCCGACCGGCTGGAGGAAATCGACGCCCAGCGGTTGATCTACCACCTCCCCAAACCCGGCCTCGACGGGCAAACCCAGCTCATCTTCTCGCCGCTCGAACTGATCGGCCGCAGCGCCGCACTGGTCCCGCCGCCCAGGCAACATCGGCACCGCTACTACGGCGTGCTCGCCCCCAACTCGCCGTTGCGCCCAGCGGTCACCGCCCTGGCGCCCGAGGCCGCAGCGCCACTAGCAGAGGCCAAAACCGCTCTGGAAACAGCGGCGGACGACCCATCCGAGATGATCCGGCGGTCCCCCGCCCGTTATCTCTGGGCCATGCTGCTGGCGCGCATCTACGAAGCGTTCCCTTTGACCTGTTCAAAGTGCGGGGCCAAGATGCGAATCATCGCCTTCATCACCGAGGGCGTCGATATGCGGGCCATCCTGGAGCACCTCGGCGAGCCCGCCACCCCGCCCAGGATCGCCTCCGCCAGGGGACCGCCGGAGTGGTACAAAGACTCCGTGGAAGACGCCATCGACGCCGAGGAGCGCCTCTCGGGCGATCCCCTCGCCCAGCCGGAGCCGGCGTACGCATACGCTCAACGGGTGTCTTGGTAGAGCGGCCCGCCGAGGGGCCGTCGGACCTGTCGTTGCCGCTCGCGCGAAATCCGCTCTCGTCCCTCCCTCTTCCTACCGCAAAAACCGCCTTCGACACCTCCCGACAGGCCTTCGACACCTCCCGACAGGCCGATTTCGGCGGTCCGATCACTCTCCGCTGGTCAGAACAGGCTTGAACCGAGCCTTGACTGCATCCCCCGAAGGAGGTAATACTTCGATTTAGGCGGTTGGATTTCCTATCCTTAAATGCGAATTCAGAGCTATCCAAGAGGCCAGACCGAAGTCGTATCATGGGAAGCTGTTCCCGAACGATTTGACCGAGGTACGACGATGGACTGGCAGGCGCAATTGATAACACTCTACCTTGCGGTTTGTAAACATTGGCAAGCGGTGGGCTGGGTGCAGGCCCAGCGCCACGCGCCTTATGCCGACTTGGACTTCACCGACGAGGAGGTCGTCACGATTTACCTGTTCGCCGTCGCCTTGGAACAGAAGCGGCAGATCAAGGACATCCACCGACATGCCGGGCGCTATTGGCGGGACTGGTTCCCCCGGTTGCCCGGCTACGGCGCCTACGTGCAGCGCCTAAACCGGCTTGCGGACTGCTTTCCGGCCCTGTTGGAGCGGTTCTGCGCGACGGGCGAGGCGGCGTCGTTCGCCGGGCTGGTCGACTCCATGCCGGTGATCCTCGCCCGGCAGGGGCGCCGTTTCAACGCCAAAGTCGCGCCCGAGCTGGCCAGCAGTGGTTACTGCCCGACCAAGAAACTGTACTATCACGGCGTGAAGATCCACGTGGTCGGCGACTTTCAGCCCGGCACGTTGCCGAGCCCGCGCTTCATCGGCCTCGCGCCGGCGGGGCTCAACGATGGCCCGGCGCTGGAGCAGGTCGCCCACGCGCTGCCCTACCAGGAACTCTACGCCGATAAAGCGTATGAATACCTCAAGCGCGCGCACGGGCTGCCGTTCACCGTGATGGCGCCGGTCAAGAAGCAGAAGGGCCAGGCGCATCTCGACGCCGCCGACGCTTGGCTGTCCCGCGCCGTCTCGCGGGTGCGCCAACCCGTCGAGTCGATCTTCAATTGGATTGAGGAGAAAACCGGCATCGAGATCGCCAGCAAGGTGCGCTCTTACCAAGGCCTCCTCGTCCATGTCTTCGGGCGGCTGGCGGCCGCCATGTTTGTGCGGAATGTCTTGCCACAAAGCGCTTAATTCGCATTTAACTGGTGGACATCAAGGCCCTGCTCGGCCACGAGAGCGTCGCCACCACCCAGATTTACACCAACGTCGGGCAGGCGCGGATGGAGCAGGTGGTGGGGAGGTTGTGTAAGGGCGGGTCAGGATTGCAGGGCAAAAAGCAAGACCTCACCCCTGCGGGTGCTGTTTGGGGGACCACTGCTTGTAATCGTGTGGCTGCTGGCTGATCATCACGTTCTGCGGCACCAACTGCGCCTCATCGCGCCGGACGAGTTCCGAGGCGGCGGCGAGCAGGGTGGGACGAGAGGGGTCTGAACGGTTATGTTGCGCATAGGCGGAAACTACATAATCATTTGTTAGTGCCCAGCCCAAAGGAGGTCGCGCATAAGCCAGGTAGGTTGGGTATGTATTCATGCCCGACGCCACCGCTGATACCAGGCACTATCTTAACGTGAGTTATTTTTTTAAAAACAGTATGTTATCGATTATATGATAACGGGTAATGGCTGAGAGTTCGTCATATCCAGATGAAGGGATGGTTTTTTATCTCGATAAGTATAGGCAATTAAGCCCCCCAGTAGATTCAGCATAAAACCGGCGATACTCCGATGGCGAGTATGTTCAATTTGCGATATATTTTTTAATTGATCATTCACCGTTTCGATAATGGCGCGTTTTCGCAGGAGGAGTTTATCCATCAGGGGCATGAGTTTGTTTTTCATATTTTTCTTAATCTTGGTCATCAGTTGAAGATTCTGATCGAATAGAAGATCAAACAGTTTTTGGGAGATATAGCCTTTATCGCCAAACAGCTTGCCCCACAGTCCACGGGTCATCTCCGGTACGGGTTCGCGATCATCCACATTCGCTGTCGTGAGTTTAACGGCTAATAATTCGCCTCGATCATTGACGATGAGATGAAGTTTGAACCCATAAAACCAGCCCACTGACGTCTTGCCTCGTTTTGCTAACTGCTTGAAAACTCGATGAGAATGAATCCTGCGGTTATGACAAACCGCTAAAGATGTGGAATCGATGAACGCAATCCCAGTGACCGTACCTTTACGATGGTTCAGATAGGCGCATAACGGAATTAAGAGATAAGGTTGTAAGGCAACAAAGCGTGGATAACTGACCAAACCCGGAAATTCCGCACGCCAGTACTGTTGAACATGGGCATAAAAATGCTTAAAAGTTCGGTAATTAGAGAGATGAAATGCGATGACCAATGTCAGCATCTCACTCGGCGCGAGGGTGCAAGGCGGCACGGCCCAAGCGGGATTCACTGTCTCAGCCGATGGCAGAAGTGCCGGGGGCGGGGTGGCTTCCAAGGTGCGATAAAAGTCATCTACCTCACAGAAAATCTCGGTCAGTGGGATGATCATCGGGAAGTCTTCCTCTCGTTAGATCATGGCGTAAGTTCAATGAATCAATCAAATATAGCATTTTAGATACAATCATAATAAAAATTTATAATTTATTGAAATTAAAAGAATAACTCACGTTATCTTAACCCTCGGAATTGTCCATATGGCTGGAATTTCACAACGGTATTCCCACACCTGAATGGACAATAAATTAATAACCTACTTGGAGATGAAAATGACTGAACTGGAAAGATTGAAACGTGATATGGATGGGCTTCGTGAGTCTATCTTAAAATTCAACAATCTTACTCTTGAA
The DNA here is from genome assembly GCA_963696325.1 of uncultured Gammaproteobacteria bacterium. Taxonomy (GTDB): domain Bacteria; phylum Pseudomonadota; class Gammaproteobacteria; order Competibacterales; family Competibacteraceae; genus CAVOJV01. The sequence continues at coordinate 91,174 of CAVOJV010000006.1, read as the reverse complement.
TTGAGTAAGTCAGATTGTGATGCAATTAGAGCAAATATTACTCTTCTGATTGCTGATTTCGATAAGCTTCTTGCGAAGGTTCACTATGAAGAAGAAATAGTTTGTTATTATAATAACGTAGCTTATTCGGTAGGTTCTAAGGTCGAAATGGCCGGTAGTACTACCAAGACGTGCCTAAAAGATGGTACGTGGTTCTAATAATATAGCCGAGTAGGTTGGGTTGCCCGCTTTTGGCAACCCAACATTAACCCCGAACCGTGACCATTACCACAACAGGGTAATCGCATGAAATTCGTAGAGCAGGTTAGCCGGTAATCCTGCTATGTTCAGCAGGGCAATCGCGCTGTGTTATCGGCTCGCCGAATATCAGCCGAGATCGGTAGTCGTCGCTGCGCGAGGCGTTTGCGGCGGCGCAGAGCCATAGGATGTGCCGACGAAGGAGGCGCATCAATCGAGTAACGCGAATGCGGCTCTATCGCAGCCCAACAAATATCATGGCCTAATGTACGTTAGGCCGGCGTCCCTACGCACGTAGGGCGTCCGAAAATTCCCGCGCGTAAGGCTCACCGTCGCGCGTCACCTAAAGCCGCCTACTTTTAGGCTGGAAAATTCCCGCGCCGCCTACAGCGCCCTATTTAGGCCGGCGTGGTGTCAGCCGTCCGCCGTCTGCATAGGCATTAGGCAGTGCGGACAAAGGTTGCGGTAGTCCAGTCCGTTCAATTCGGCATATATCGCAGCCGAACCAAACCTCACATCGAATTCAATTCGTAGACCGGCGAGAGATGGAGCAGTGGGAGCATGGGGGCGGGTTCTCGCTGGATGCCTCGGTGCGCATCGAGGCCCACGACCGGTCCGGCCTGGAACGCCTGCTGCGCTACTGCGCCCGTCCACCCTTCGCCGCCGACCGGCTGGAGGAAATCGACGCCCAGCGGTTGATCTACCACCTCCCCAAACCCGGCCTCGACGGGCAAACCCAGCTCATCCTCTCGCCGCTCGAACTGATCGGCCGCAGCGCCGCACTGGTCCCGCCGCCCAGGCAACATCGGCACCGCTACTACGGCGTGCTCGCCCCCAACTCGCCGTTGCGCCCAGCGGTCACCGCCCTGGCGCCCGAGGCCGCAGCGCCACTAGCAGAGGCCAAAACCGCTCTGGAAACAGCGGCGGACGACCCATCCGAGATGATCCGGCGGTCCCCCGCCCGTTATCTCTGGGCCATGCTGCTGGCGCGCATCTACGAAGCGTTCCCTTTGACCTGTTCAAAGTGCGGGGCCAAGATGCGAATCATCGCCTTCATCACCGAGGGCGTCGATATGCGGGCCATCCTGGAGCACCTCGGCGAGCCCGCCACCCCGCCCAGGATCGCCTCCGCCAGGGGACCGCCGGAGTGGTACAAAGACTCCGTGGAAGACGCCATCGACGCCGAGGAGCGCCTCTCGGGCGATCCCCTCGCCCAGCCGGAGCCGGCGTACGCATACGCTCAACGGGTGTCTTGGTAGAGCGGCCCGCCGAGGGGCCGTCGGACCTGTCGTTGCCGCTCGCGCGAAATCCGCTCTCGTCCCTCCCTCTTCCTACCGCAAAAACCGCCTTCGACACCTCCCGACAGGCCTTCGACACCTCCCGACAGGCCGATTTCGGCGGTCCGATCACTCTCCGCTGGTCAGAACAGGCTTGAACCGAGCCTTGACTGCATCCCCCGAAGGAGGTATTACTTCGGTTTAGGCGGTTGGATTTCCTATCCTTTGATTATGTGAAGATCGAAATTCTCGCCTGCCGCTGCCAATCAGCGTTCGGCAGACGTTCCAACCCACTACTTTCCATAATCGGGTACTTTGCATAATCGGCCGAAACGGACGGATGCTCGGGAATGTGGCAACGTCGCTTATAGCACGCTGAGCAGACGTTTCCGGTACAAGCAGCGAACCGGGCATCCAGAAAACACAAAATTCGGACATACTCCCTTCAAGCCTGCGTAGCGCTATGTGCGAACGTGTTGTTCTACGCATTCCCATATGATGCGACACTACTTGTTTGTAGACGGATGAGTGCACGAGGACTTATGAAGCAGAAGATATTTATCGGATCTTCAGGAGAGGGCCGGGTAATTTGCGATGCGCTGCAAGAGAAGTTGAGCGAAAAGCATGATACATCCCCATGGCATCTTATCTTCGGGGCGTCGGGCACAACTATCGAAACGTTGGTTGAGCAACTAGCTCAGTTTACCTTTGGCGTGTTTGTGCTGTCGGCGGACGACCATGCAGTGCGCCGAGGAAGTGGCGTAGTACTACCTCGTGACAACGTGGTGTTCGAGGCGGGTCTGTTTATGGGCATGCATGGACGAAAGCGCACCTTCCTTGTTTGCCCGAGCGACGTCGAGGAATTCCATATGCTGACCGACCTGTCCGGTGTTACCACCGTGAGATACGAATCCAAACTGTCCTTTCCACTCCAGGCCATACTGCCCGTTATCCAACAGATTGAGCGTGCCATCACGGCCGAAATCAATGCTCAGCTTGCGGTCGAGGTCGTTCCAACAATTACCTATGACAGCAGACCAGGGATCACGTGGCCGCTGAAAATGCATTTGGCAATTAACAATTCCCAGGCTATGGGGGTAACCCTTTCATCCCGGTCTTTTCAGTTCGGTGCCGAGGCCCCGCAGGCGACGAACGACTATGTGTTGGGGGGTTCAAGGCACAACGTCGCATTTCAGTTTGGTCGTGACAAGCACAAGAAGGATAAGAATGGCGAATATCAGGATGCTTACTTCGAGACCGTTTATCTTGCTCCCGGCGCGGGTATCGACGCGTGGATTGCCTTTGACGACACGCTGACCGAAGCTGATATGAAGTCTCTGCACGCAAGAAAGAAGGTCGGTGTGTGGCTGTATCGGGCAGTTTGGCATACGCCCGTCCCGCAAGTACGGGAATACGAACTAGTGGACTGTCACGTTTGAATTTGTGGATAGAGCCGTCTGAGCTTGATGCGGGCATCGGGGGTGGTGAATTGCCAGTCGACCCCCTTTTGACCCTCATTGCGCCGGGTTTCCCAGGCCTGGGTTTCCCGACGCAAGGTGTCGAGGTCGGGTATCCGGCGGTCCAGACATTGCCGGGTGAGGACGCTGAGTTCCAGTTCGGCGATATTGAGCCAACTGCCGTGCTTGGGGGTGTAGTGAATCTCCAACCGTTGTGCCAGGCGCCGGGCCGTGTCCGGAGGGAAGGCTTCGTAGAGCGAGCCCAGCTTGTGGGTGTTGAGGTTATCGCAGACCAGCCGGACCCGTGCGGCCTCGGGATACTGGACCTCCAGGAGAGATCGGATCTCGGTGGCCCAGTCGACGGCGGTTCGCCGCTCGCGGATGTGGACCTGGCGGCGGCCTTGGAGCGGTTCGGTGAACATGAACACGGTCGCGGTGCCGTTGCGCTCGTATTCGTAGTCCATCCGTGGCGGGTGACCGGGAAAGGCCGGCAGGGGCGAGCGGGTCTCCTTGATGAGCTGCACCGGTTGTTCATCCATGCAAATCAACGGGACCTGCGGATCGGGCGGCAGGCAATAAGTATCGAGCAGATCTTCCATCCGGGCCACGAACTCGCCGTTCTGCTCGGGCGGAATCACCCACGACTGACGCAGATGGGGCTTGAGTTCGTTTTTTTGAGCACGCGCCGGACGCTTTCATGAGAAAACCGCTCCACGATGCCGAGTTCGACCACCCGATCCGCCAGCAACCGCAGCGACCAGCGGGCCTGACCCGGCGGCGGTTCACCGCAGCTCACCGCCAGCAACCGCGCTTCGCCCGCCCCGTCCAGCTTGGGCCGGCGGGAGGGACGCGCTTGGGGTTGTCGGTTCAGCGCCGCTTCCAACCCTTGGCATACCAAACGCTTGCGAATCCCGGCCACGGTATTGAGATGGATCGAGAAGGCGTCCGCAATCCGGGCGTCTGGCCAGTTCGGACCGTCGCATCCGCCTTGAGCAGGACCTGCGCATGGCGGATCTTGGCGGCCGACGCCTTGCCTTTGCTCGCCAGGGCTGTCAGTTCCTCACGCTCTTCCGCCGTCAGGCGCACGATGTACTTTTCGGTCATGTCTCGTCTCGATCCAGTTTACCCGTCGGGCAGCTTAGCACAGCCGCCTAGCCCTTAAAAACGAGCATGACAAACCACTAGCCGCCTAACTAGACCACCTACCAGTTTGGCCGAGGACGGGACTTCGGCCTTTGCGGCTGTCGGCGGCTTGACTGATCTACGACTGCAAAGGAGAGGCCAGCCGCCGGATAGCCGTAGATACTGTTATTCATGTCAAGCGCCATGAAGGGCCGGATCAAAGTTTTTTCCGGATTTGAGCACTCCGAAGGCGACATGGAGGAGCTTACGCATCATGGCGCCGATGATCAGCTTGGCGGGCTTGCCCGAGAGTTCTAGCCGGTCCTTGAATCGCTTACCCCAGGCGGTTTTGTACAAGGTGACCATGGCGGGCATGTAGAGCGCTTTGCGCAAAAAGGCATGGCCCACTTTGGAGAGCCGGGGCTTGCCTTTCACGCTCGTGCCTGATTCATGGTGGCGGGGATCGAGGCCGCCAAACGCCGCGGCTTGTCGACTGTTGGCAAAACGGCTGGGGTCGGCAAAGAAGGCCAGCAGGATGGCGATGGTGCGTTCTCCCAGGCCCGGGATGCTGTCGAGCAATTCGCGCTTCCCTTTCAGGTCGGGGTTGGAGGCGATGTGTTGATTGATGGTTTGGATCAGCGACTTGATCTGTTGATCGAGCCAATCTAGGTGTTCTTGAATAGTGGTGCGCACGGCATCGCGGGCGACGCCCAGGCGATTGCTTTCCTGGGTGCGCATGGTTTGCAGCGCATCCAGCCGCATCACCAACGCCCGTAAGGCGACTTCTGCTTCGCTTCGGGCCTGCCAGGGCGGCGGATGGCGCTCGGCGCAGAACTCGGCGATGAGGCGGGCATCGACGGCATCGGTTTTGCTGCGGGTTAAGCGGGAAGCTGCATAAGCCTTGATTTGGGCCGGGTTGACGACGCTGACGGTAACCCCCCGGGGGGCCAGAAATTGGGCGCTGTCTTCCCAATAGATGCCGGTGGCCTCCATACAAACCTGGACATCTAGCGCCTCGTGGCGGGCAAGCCAATCGGCAAGATCGGCGTATCCTTGGGCAGTGTTGGTGACGACTTTGGCGCGAAATTTACCGTTAGGTAGGCGTAAAGCGCAGTCCAGCTTGGCTTTGGCGACATCGATACCGAGATGAAATGTGGTCATAATGAGTCTCAACTGATCAACCTTGTGAATGCAGGCTACCGGCAAGCCGGGCCGAAGATACTGTTCGATCTTCCATTGAGGGTGAGCGACTGCTGCAAAAATCTACGGCACGGGCTTGGTGTCCCAAGGGTGGGCACGGCATCCAGTCGCTCGAACCTGGAGTGCCCTCCAGGTAGGGTGTCTTGAAGCAAGCTAGTACACCGAATGTCTCAAGTACATCACGGAATTCATAATACAAGGTTGGGCTGAGCGTGAGCGATGCCCAACAGTGGATCGTTGGGCTTCACTGCGTTCAGCCCAACCTACCAATGCCGCGTTGAGCTTCTCGTGCAATGGCTCCAGCTTAGCCTGCCACTGGTCCCAGATGACATCGATCTCCGCGTTGTTGGCGATGGACTTGAGCGTGATGTGCCGCACACGCTCATAGACGAAGCCGTGGCGGATGTTCCCAGAAATCCCCCCGCCTTCGGCTCCCCCCTTTGTCAAAGGGGGGTTAGGGGGGATTTTTCCGGTGACCTCGGCTTCCTTCATCTGGCCTCCGCGAGAATCGGCCAGCAGGTAGAACGAATAACGCGCGCCCATGATGCGGGCATGGGCCAGCGCCAGCGCCACGCGCGAGGTATCAATCGTGATCCAGCGGCGGCCCCATTGCTCGGCGACGGTTGCGGTGGTGCCGGAACCACAGGTCGGGTCGAGCACGAGGTCGCCGGAATCGGTGAGGAGAACGCGGGCGACGGTGAGCCGATCCCGCAGGTAGGTGAGGTAACTGTGGCTGCCGTCGCGCCAGGTGTCGCGGAAGGATTTGACCTGCTCGGGCTCGCGGGTGATGTGGTCGGCCTTGCCGTCCTTCACGTCGTGGCTGGTGGTGGACCACTGGAAATTGCTGTTGAATTTGATGCCGTACGGCGGGTCGAGGTAGATGCACTGCACGCGCCCGCGCAGGCCCTCGCGCTCGGCGAGGCTGGCCATGACCTGGAGGGAGTCGCCGAGAATCATCCGGTTGGACCAGTTCTGGTCGTGCTGGTAGAACTCGGTCTTGTCGACGCCTGCTGGCATGCCGTTGAAGTCGGCGAAGAGGTCGGGTGTAAACTGCGGGCTTCGTGCGCGCGCTCCCGCGTCTCCCGCAGCAGATCATCAATCGGCACCTTGGGGTGGACCTTTTCCTGGATGTAGAGCGGCGGGGCGTGGACGACGAGATCGCTCCAGTCCTGCTCATCCTTGCCGCGCCAGACCAGTTGAGGGTCGCGGTTGCGGCGGTCGTAGGCCATGCGCACCGGATTCTCCCGCCCCTTCTGCATCACCGACTGGTATTCGGCGGACGGGATGCTCTTGCGCGTCGCTTCATCGTGGGTGAGCGTTTCGACGGTTTTTGGTGATTTGGGGTTGCGTGCCATCCGGGCATTCAGCCTTTAAACGGGTTTTCGATGGTCAGCGTCTCGATCCGCTGTCCATTTTGAAGGTCCTCGCTGTAGAGCTGAGTGCAACCGGCTTCCAGTGCGGCGGCGATGGGCGATGATCAGGGCATCGTAGAAACTGAAGCCGTAGCGCGTTTTAATCTCCAGCGCGGACTGATAGAGCCGCTGGCTGGGCATGACGCGCCAGAGGGGGGCGAGAACAGCGTTCATCAGGCGGTGTGCGTCCTCGGCGCTGGCCGGTGGTTTGAGCTTGCCGGTGATGACATTGAACGTCTCCTGCACGACCTGATAGCTGATAGCGGCGTTCCCGGTTTCGAGGGCCTGCCGGCTCAGTCGCTCCGCCCTGCCACGTTTGTGGGCATCGGTGCGGTCGAAGAGGTAGACGAAAACGTTGGTGTCGATGAAATCAACGCTCATTCATCTCGTCCCGCGTGAATTTGTGGCCACCGGTGTCGAGCTTGCCTTGCAGGTCTGCGATAACCGCCATCGCTTCATTCACGCGCTGCTGTCGCTGCGCGTAGTCGGCTAGCCAGTGTCGGAACAGTTCGTTCAGGGTGGTGTGCTCGGCGCGCGCCCGTTCCCGCGCTGTCTCGATCAGCTTTTCATCGGCACTCAAGGTGATGTTTTTCATGGTACAAGCCTCTCTATCCGTTAGCTTACGTTTCAGAAAAACCCAGTCCGAGATTTACCGCCAACGCGACCAAGCGTTTATCCCGTGTCCATAACCGCGCGTCACCGTGCAGCGCGACAGCCGCGAACAGGTGGATGTCGATGTAACCGATGCCTTTATCCATAAGCTGATGTCGTTCGAGAAAATACAGGGCTTCGGTATCGGTCGCCGCGCCGATACGCGGCAAATTTCGCCACAAGTTCAATAGCTTCGTGCGGTTTTTTAGATTCCCGCAAGCCAGTTCGCCGATGACCATCGGGTGCATCCCCACCACGCCCCGTGCAAGCAGCGCGGCCAGAGTCGCATCCGCAGCGCGAAAATGATCGACCCAAACCGAGGTATCGACCAGGATCACGGTTCGGAGTCGCCGCGCCGGCGAGTTACCGGCGAGTTATGGGTTCCAACTGGGGTTCCGACCCGCCCAGCCTGGCCAGGCGCTTGGCGCTCTCCCGCTCGATCAATGCCTTCAAGCCCTCGCGTATCAGGGCCGTTTTCTCCTGGAGTCCCGACAGGTCGCGCGCCTGCTGAAATAATTCATCGTCAATGTTGAGGGTGGTTCGCATGAGGGCCTCCAATGCATACAATATAGACATTTACGTATGCATCGTAATACGACTTCAGGATTTACGCAAATTGTCATTTTGGTTTTCACACTTCACACTTCACACTTCACTCTTCACGATGCCCTCGATCATCTTGTCGAACTCGGCTTCAACTTTCTTCTCGAAGTCCGCTTCGATCTGATAGACCTCGGTGAACTCGGCAAACGCCCGGCGGCCATATTGAGCGGTGTAATTCACGCCGGGCACCCAGTAGGTTTCCATGATGGATTTCTTTTCCTTCGCGTCCCCGCGCCGGTAGCCCTTGATCTCGACGATGAGGTTCAAGAGGTCATCATCGCCGTGGCCATCGTCCACCCGCACGATGAAGTCAGGCATATACTTCTGCATCTCGGAGCCGTAGCGATAGGGCACTTCCAGGACGCGGTAGCCTACGACACGCGGGAAGCGGATCTCGAGATAATCGCGTTGGATCGATCCGCCCAACTGGCCGTATTTGCCGACGGTGTTCATTACTTCCCGCAGAAGGGTCACGTCGTCGAGTGCCTTGCCCGGGAACAGCGTGCCTTCCGCATAGCCTGAGCCACGCAGAACGAACGGGGTCGCTGACAAGTCGATCACGCGGGCGATGCCGCGTTTGCGATTCACGGACTCCAGGCCGGAAATCCAGAGCCGGGCAGCCTCGTTGTTCTTCTCGGCCTCCTTCCTGTCATCACCCTTCAGGTCTTCCTCGTCGTGACTGGGCTTCTCCCGGTAGCAGTGATGGGCCTCGTCATTGAGCACGAGGATGTGCTTCATGCCCATCAGGTCCGGCATCACCCGTTGCATCATCTGGCCCTCGGTTTCGAGGGTGTTCAGCGCTTCGCCGCGTCCCTGGAGCAGCGAGCGTCCGCCTTTGGAGAGATCGATCCGCTCACGGAGCTTGAAGGCGTGGTAGTTGGTAATGACGATTTTGGCCCGGTTCACGTCGTCCAGCATGTCATGGGGCACCAATTCACGGCTGGCGTAGTAGCTGTCCGGGTCATTCGGCTGAAGGACCCGCAGGCGGTCCTTGATGGTCAGGCCCGGCGCAACCACGAGGAAGCCGCGCGTGAAGTTTTTGCTGCCGGGGCGGCGCACGGCGTTGATGGTTTGCCAGGCGATGAGCATCGCCATGACCGTGGTTTTGCCCGCGCCTGTAGCCAGCTTCAGCGCTAGGCGCATGAGTTCAGGATTGGCGTCCTTATTGGCGCTCGCCAGGTGGTCGAGCAACCGCTTGCCACTCTTGGATTGAGGCGCGACCTCCGTCAGCCAGATGGCGGTTTCGACGGCTTCCACTTGACAGAAGAAGGGGCGAACGCCGGCGAACTTATGATGGCGCCAGTGCTGAAGAAGCCGGGCGGTTTCCGGGCTCACCTGCCATTGACTGGGGCTTGACAACGCGCGCCACAAATCCATGTCTTGGCGGACCTCGTTGATAATCGAGCGCGGATCGTATTGCTGATCCTTGTTTGAGAGGCCCTTCCCCTCGTCGAAGCAAATGTCCTCCGACTCGGCAAGCTGTCGGCCCAGTCGCGCCCAGTATTCAATCTGTTGAGGCACGGCACGGCAGTCGGCGTTGGTCGCTCGCTTGGCGGCTTCGACGATTCCATCGTCAAGAGGGATGGAAACACTTATGCTGACCTCCCAAGTTGTAGCGATATGCAGCAAATTACCACTCACTTGCTGCAACAAACATCAATTAGGCAGCACAAGCCTCTCGAGGAGTCGCGCAAGTAAGAGTACGGCTTTCAACCAGCCAGTCGTCAACCTCTTACGCGTGCTGAGAGTCCGCGCCGGCACACTGACGCGGGGCGCGGTCGGCATGAGCAACTTGGCCGCTTCGAGGGTTGCCCCCTAGAACGGAATATCATCATCAAAGCCATTGTCAGGGGGTGGAACCGCAGACGGCCCCGCCGGCCTGGCGGCTGGCGGCGCTTCCGAGGAAGCAGTCTGGGGACGCGACTCCCTGGGTTCGAAGCTGGCGCTGCCGCCACTGCGCGAGCCTAGCATTTGCATCTCGCTGGCGACGATCTTGGTAATGTAGCGATCCTGGCCATCCTTCTGATACTTCTCGGTGCGGATCGAGCCTTCGATATAGACCTGAGAGCCTTTGCGGAGATACTCGCCGACAATCTCAGCGAGTTTGCCGAAGAACACCACGTTATGCCATTCCGTGCGCTCCTGGCTCTCGCCGGTCTGCTTGTCCTTCCAAGCCTCGCTGGTGGCGACAGTGATGTTGGCGACCGCGCCTCCACTGGAGGTGTAACGCACTTCCGGGTCCTTGCCCAGATTACCGACGAGAATAACCTTATTGATACCTCTGGCCATGCTTGCTTCTCCAAATGGTTTAATACAATTATTCTAGACCTCGACCGCCGAGAATTCCCGCAGAGCCGCTTCATCCAGGGCATGCTGGTCCACCTTGAGATAGGCCACCCCATCGGCGGCGATCACCACCGCTTCCGCGACTCCCCGCACTCGGGTCAAACCTATGGCGATGTGCTGGGCCTCCGCCTCGCTGACGCTACCAACGTTCAACAGATAACTGCTGAGATAGCGGGGATTTTTCATGGTGTAGGCCACCAAAAACCACAGCAACGCGGCGAGCGCGGCGCCAGCGAATATGCCGTCAAGCCCGAAGACTCCATGCAACCAACCACCCAGGGCGCCACCTATGAAAGCTCCCAGAAACTGCGTGCTGGAATAGACACCCATAGCGGTTCCCTTGGCATCCGGGGGCGCCATCTTGGCGATCAGGGAAGGCAGAGTCGCCTCCAGCAGATTGAAGCTGGTGAAGAAGGCAAACAGCAAAATGCCTATGCCCAACGCGCTGTCATGAATGTCCAAAAGTCCCAATTCGGTAATACACAGAGCCAGAATCGCGCCCAGGAACACCGGTTTCATGCGCCGGTGTTTCTCCGCCAGGATGATGAAGGGGATCACCGCCACCATCGATAACACCAAGGCGGGCAGGTACAGCTCCCAATGTAGCGCGACAGGAAACCCGGCATCGTCCTTGAGAGCCAGAGGCACCGCCAGGAAGGTCGCCGTCAGCAGCACATGCAACATCAGGATACCAAAGTCCAGACGCAGCAGTTGTGGATCGCTGAGCACTCGCTTGAACAGGACCGGGACCGGCTCGGCATCCCGGTGAAGACGGCTGTGAACCGGTTGCGGAATCACGAACCGCGTTATCAGGATACCCCCTATCGCCAGGCCGGCGGTGATCCAGAAAATTCCCGTTACGCCCACCCAGCTGTTTAGAATGGGGCCCAGCACCATGGCCATTGCAAAGGTAATTCCGATGCTGACGCCGATCACCGCCATCACCTTGGTGCGGTGTTCCTCGCGGCTCAGATCCGCCGCCAGGGCCATTACCGCCGCCGGAATGGCGCCGCCCCCCTGGATGGCCCGGCCGATGATCACCCACAGGATGGAATCGGCCAGGGCCGCTACCACGCTGCCTACGGCGAAAATTACCAGACCCGCTATAATGACACGCTTACGCCCGATGCGGTCGGAGAGCATCCCGAAGGGGATCTGCAAACAGGCCTGGACGAGACCATAAATGCCGATAGCCAAACCGGCCAGGAAGGGAGTCGCCCCGTCCAGGTGCTGGGCGTAAAGTGCGAAGACCGGCAGGATCAAAAACATCCCCAGCATGCGCAGCGCATACAGGCTGGCCAGCGCCACTGCGGCCTTGCGTTCGGTGGGCGTCATTCCGTCATTTTTTCCCACCGCTGAGCTCATACTCATGGACCTCTTTGCCTCATACCATTGCGATTTCTTATAGTAACAGTTTGCTTGAAGCACGGGAAAATCATGGACACCATCCGCATCCGCGGCGCGCGCACTCACAATCTGCAAAACATCGACCTGGATCTGCCCCGCGACCGGTTGATCGTGATTACCGGCCTGTCTGGCTCCGGCAAGTCCTCGCTGGCCTTCGACACCATCTATGCCGAGGGCCAGCGCCGCTACGTGGAGTCCCTGTCGGCCTATGCGCGCCAGTTTCTGTCCATGATGGAAAAACCCGATGTCGACCATATCGAAGGGCTCAGTCCGGCCATTTCCATCGAGCAGAAATCCACTTCCCACAATCCCCGCTCGACGGTGGGGACCATTACCGAGATATACGACTATCTGCGCTTGCTCTACGCCCGCGCCGGCCTGCCCCGCTGTCCGGACCACGGCATCGACCTGAATGCCCAAACCGTCAGCCAGATGGTGGATCAGGTGCTCGCCCTGCCGGCGGAAACCCGCCTCATGTTGCTGGCCCCGGTGGTGCGGGACCGTAAGGGCGAACACGTCAAGCTGTTCGAAGATCTGCGCGCCCAGGGGTTCATCCGCGCCCGTGTCGATGGCGAGGTGGTCGAACTGGATGCCCCGCCCAGCCTGGATCTCCGGCGCAAGCATACGATTGAGGTAGTGGTTGACCGCGTCAAGGTCCGCCCCGACCTGAACTTGCGGCTGGCCGAATCTTTTGAAACCGCCCTGCGAGTCGCCGACGGCCTGGCCAAGGTGGCTTTCCTTGACGAACCGGAGCGGCCCGGGCTGGTCTTTTCCGCCGGCTTTGCCTGCCCAGTCTGTGGCTACAGCCTGAGTGAACTGGAGCCTCGGCTGTTTTCTTTTAACAATCCGATGGGCGCCTGTCCCAGTTGCGACGGCCTGGGCGTCAAGCAGTTCTTCGATCCGGAGCGGGTAATAACCCATCCTCATCTCAGCCTGGCCAATGGCGCGGTGCGCGGCTGGGATCGGCGTAACACCTATTACTTCCAGATGATCAGCTCCCTGGCCCGGCATTACGGCTTTGCGGTGGAAACCGCCTTCCAGGAGCTGCCCGCGAGCGTCCGTCAGGTGATTCTGTACGGCAGCGGCAACGAGGCTATCGAGTTTCAGTATCTCAACGAGCGTGGCGCCGTCACTGTCCGCAAGCATGCTTTCGAGGGCGTCATCCCCAACATGGAACGGCGCTACCGGGAGACGGAATCCGGGCTGGTACGCGACGAACTGGTCAAGTACCTGAGCACCCAGTCCTGCTCGACCTGCCAGGGGACGCGCCTGAATCGCGCCGCCCGTCATGTCTTCGTAGCGGACAAGAGCCTCCCCGAGATCGCCGCTCTGCCGGTGGGCGAGGCCCAGGGCTTCTTCGCCAGCCTTTCCCTGCCGGGACGGCGCGGTGAGATCGCCGCCAAGATCGTCAAGGAAATCGGCGAACGCCTCGCCTTCCTGGTCAACGTGGGACTCGACTATCTGCACCTGGAACGCAGCGCCGACACGCTTTCCGGCGGCGAGGCCCAGCGCATCCGCCTGGCCAGTCAGATCGGCGCGGGGCTGGTGGGCGTGATGTACATTCTGGATGAACCATCCATCGGCCTGCACCAGCGCGACAACGAACGCCTGCTGAAAACCCTGCTGCGCCTGCGCGACCTCGGCAACACGGTCATCGTGGTGGAGCATGACGAGGAAGCCATTCAAACCGCCGACCACGTGGTGGACATGGGACCCGGCGCCGGCGTGCATGGCGGATGCGTTGTGGCCCAGGGCAGTCCCGCCGAGATCATCGCCAATCCCGCCTCACTGACCGGTCAGTATCTGGCGGGGCAGCGGTATATTCCCATACCCCCACGGCGCACGCTGCGCGACCCGCAGCGGGTACTGAGCATCTTCCGCGCCAGCGGCAATAACCTGAAACAGGTCAACGTGGAGATTCCGCTGGGGCTGCTGACCTGCGTCACCGGTGTGTCCGGTTCCGGCAAGTCCACCCTGATCAACGACACTCTCTACCGCTACGTGGCCCGCGATCTCAACAACGCCAATGAATCCCCGGCCGCGTGCGGCGACATTCAGGGTCTGGAGCAGTTGGACAAGGTGGTGAACATCGATCAGAGCCCCATCGGTCGCACGCCGCGTTCCAATCCGGCCACCTACACGGGCCTGTTCACACCCATCCGCGAGCTGTTCGCCGGCACCCAGGAAGCCCGCTCGCGCGGGTACGAACCGGGCCGTTTCAGCTTCAATGTCAAGGGCGGCCGCTGTGAGTCCTGCCAAGGGGACGGGGTCATCAAAGTGGAAATGCACTTCCTGCCGGATATCTATGTGCCCTGCGATGTGTGCAGGGGCCAGCGCTATAACCGCGAGACCCTGGACATCCGCTACAAGGGCAAGAATATCCACGAGGTGCTGGAACTGACGGTGGAGGATGCCCTGGTTTTCTTCAACCCGGTGCCGGTGGTCGCGCGCAAGCTCCAAACCCTTCTGGACGTGGGCCTGTCCTACCTCAAGCTGGGCCAGAACGCCACCACCCTCTCAGGCGGCGAGGCGCAGCGCGTGAAGCTGGCTCGCGAACTGTCCAAGCGGGATACCGGCAAGACCCTGTACATTCTGGACGAACCGACCACCGGCCTGCATTTCCACGATATAGCGCAATTGCTCAAGGTCCTGCACGAACTCCGGGATCGCGGCAATACCATTGTGGTCATCGAGCACAATCTGGACGTGATCAAGACCGCCGACTGGCTCATCGACATGGGTCCCGAGGGCGGCCAGCGCGGCGGCGAGGTGGTGACGGTGGGCACGCCGGAGACCGTTGCCAAGCATCCCCACAGCCATACCGGGCGGTTTCTGCAGGCGGTGCTGGGGCAATCAATGGCTACTTGAGGGCTCTTTCCGTCCTGTTTTGCTCATCAAGCAGGTGCCAGCATTGGCAACTCAGCCCAATTCCGCCAGCAGACTGGCTATCATTCGCTGCGCCTGGCTCAGATAGCCGCCACCGAATAAATTTAGGTGATTGAGCACATGATAGAGATTGTAGAGCGTCTTGCGCACGCGGTAACCCTCATCCACGGGACAGGCTTCCCGGTAGGCGGCATGGAAGCGGGGCGAAAAACCACCGAACAGCTCGGTCATGGCCAAATCAGTTTCGCGGTCCCCGTAGTAGATGGCCGGGTCGAAAAGGACGGGACAGCCTCGCTCATCGCAGCCCGCGTTACCAGACCAAAGGTCTCCATGCAGCAGCGCGGCAACCGGCGCGTGGCCCTCGAAAAGAGCGGCGAAACTCGCCATGAGCCGCCCACCGTCACGCTGCAGGGCGCCCCCGTACCCGTTGCGCGCCGCCAGATCCAGTTGAAATCCCAGGCGGTGTTGGCGCCAGAATGTCACCCAGTCGGCGCAGGGCGCATTGATTTGCGGCGTACTACCGATGGTGTTATCGCGGTGCCAGCCGAAGTTGATTCGAGTGGTCTGGTGCAGCAGCGCCAACTGCCCGCCCAGCGCTTCCATGGCGCTCTCGCGGGCATTACCAAACTGCAAGTATTCCAGCACCAGATAGGATCGATCGCCGGCGCAACCCCAGCAGATGGGTCGCGGTACCCGCACTGCCTGGGTGGTGGCGATTTCCAACAAGCCCGCCGCTTCGGCCTCGAACATAGCGAGCCGGTCGGCGGCGTTCAACTTCAGGAAATAATCCTGCCCGCCGCCTTGCAGGCGATAGGCGCTGTTGATGCAACCGCCGCCGACGGCCTGTTTAGCCTGTAGCGTGAAAACGCTGCCCGTGGTAGTGCTGATATGCTCGCTCAGTCTTGCCCACACGGACATCGGCCACCCTCCATGACCCTTAAGCCACCATACTTGTTTGTTTTGGAACAATTACTTGCATCTCGATAGGCCGATGATCCGAAAATGTATAGTCCAGCACGGACACGCTTTCCACCTCGATGGAGGACGACACCAGGATGTGATCCAACTGGCGATTCGGACTCCAACTGGGAAAAGTATGCAGTCCCGGAACGGGCACGCACAAGTCGGCCGCTTGCAACAACACGTTCATTTCCGGGCTGTCGGAGCGGCAATTCAGATCTCCCATCACGATGACATGGCGATAACCGCTGATGAGTTCGGCCAGAAACTCGATCTGGCGTAAACGGCCGCGTTTGCCCAAGGCCAGATGCACAATAAAGACATTCAACGCGTGTTCGCCTTGGCCGAAACACACTCTTAACACGCCCCGTCCTGGAATCAGGCCAGGAAGTCTGTGCTCTTCAAGGTGGCTGGGTTGAATGCGGCTCAACACGGCGTTGCTGTGCTGGGAGATGACGCCGATGCGCCGGTTGGGCTGGTCAAACACGTACTGAAACCCACCGCGTTCAGCCAGATATTTGGCCTGATTGACAAAACCACTACGCAAGCTGCCCGTATCGACTTCCTGCAAGGCAACGATGTCGTAATCCGGGATGATCTGAGCGATGCCGTCGAGATTGACCATGCGCGACGGCACCGGCACCACGTGCTGCCAACTCCGGGTCAGGTAATGGGCATACCTACCCGTGGACAAACCGGTCTGGATGTTATAGCTCAGAAGGCGCAGGCGTTGTCGTTTCATCCATCGATTCTGGCCTAGCATAATGGAATACACAATCACCTATAACGACTCCGCCAGGGCGGTTCAGCTCAGCTCGTCTTGCTTTCTTCGGCGAGCAAATAGTCCACGATTTCGAAAATCTTGGCCGTGGACCCCGCCAGCGTGCCATTGGTTACAAATTTGCCATTGACGATAACGGCGGGTACCCCGTCAATACCATAGCGTTGCACCAATTGCTGGGAACGCCGCAGCTTGGTCTCCACCTCGAAGGATCTGTAGGCCTTCAGAAAAGCTTCTTTATCCACGCCCTGTTCGGCGAAGAATGCGGCCAGTTGCTCCTCGTTAAATACAGTACGCTTCTGGGCATGAATGGCATCCATCAGCGGCTTGTGTACCTTGTCCGCCACTCCCAGCGCCTGAGCAGCATAGTAAGCGCGGGCGTGTGGCTCCCAGTTGCGCCCCAGCACGGCGGGGATGCGCACGAACTCTACATTGGCTGGTTTTTTCTCCAACCAGGCTGTGATGACCGGTTCCAAACTGTAGCAGTGGCCGCAGCCGTACCAGAACAGCTCAACCACCTCGATTTTATCGCCCGTGGCGGTAGGGACCGGCGTGGCAAGGCGCTGGTAATGGACGCCCTCTTGAAAGGAAGCGGTAACGTCGCCAACGGCGCTCCAGGGCAACCACAGCAGGACCAACCAACCAGCCAGTAGCGCGCGTATTAAATTCTTCATGGGAAGAACTCCGTAGGACAAGATAACTTTGAAGATGTCAGATTAACGAATATTTCGGGTGACAGCTTATCAGCAAGTGTTGACCGCGGCACGCCGGGAATATGCTCGGCAGATCTGAACGCTTGCCAACCGACAAAGAAAAAGGGTGGCCGGCTGGCCACCCTCGCAGGACTTAACGCCCGCACCGGACCTCAGCGTCGTTGGTTGACCATCTTCAAATCAAGACCTCACTGTAACCCCTGAATGTAGGAAGCGACCGCCTTGATGTCCGCGTCGGTCATTTTCATGGCGATGTTGCGCATCATCTGGCCCGCGTCATTGGCACGCTCCATGGCGCGGAACGCCCGTAACTGGGCGTCGATATACTCAGCGTGTTGCCCGGCCAGGGCGGGGAATCCGGCCTGTGGATTGCCGGCGCCGTCGGGACCGTGACAGGCCGCGCAGGCGGACACGCCGGAGTTAATATTGCCGCCGCGGAAAAGCTGCTCGCCGGCCGGCGCCAGCGCCGGATCAGCCTGGCCGCGAGTGATCGTCTGGCTGGCGAAATAGGCCGCCAGATCCTGCATCTCCTGTTCGCTCAGCGGAGTCGCCATTCCATTCATGATAGCGTTGACCCGATGGCCAGCCTTGAAGTCATTGAGTTGCTTAGCTACATAGCCGGGATGTTGAGCGGCCAACTTCGGCCACTGAGGATTGACACTGTTGCCGTCAGCATTGTGACAGGCGGTACAGGCGGCGGATTTTTGTTTGCCGGCGGAAGCATCACCGGCAGCCAGGACCGTAAGCGGGGAGCCGAGCAGAGCACACGCTACGGTAATCGCAAACAATTTTTTCATTTTAAGATGACTCCTGTACCATTCCGAAAATCGCTTAGAGTAACCATTGAGGCCATCAGCAAAGTCTAGGGAGGCGCTCAGTTCGGTTGGAGCCTTGTCAGGTCGGGGGAAAGGCGCCAGCATTACCGACGGCTAGCCGAAATCAGCAAAGCTATATACCAGTTTCCCCTGAGACGTTCAATAAACAAAGGCGGTAAAGGCGATATCAAGGTATCGTCCAGATCATGTCTACAGCAAGCCCATCGACCATGAACAGCCGCTATCAGGCGACACACTTTCTGACCAGCGCCCATGAACTCAGGCAATTACCGCCCGATCATGGCTGCGAGGTTGCCTTCGCCGGGCGCTCCAACGCGGGTAAATCGAGTGCCCTGAATACCCTGACTCACCAGAGATCCCTGGCCCGCACCAGCAAAATTCCGGGGCGCACCCAGTTGATCAATTTTTTCCAGGTAGAGCCCGGCCGCTATCTGGTGGACCTGCCCGGCTACGGCTATGCCCAGGTGCCGGACGTGGTGCGCCGCCACTGGCGAAGCACCCTGGAGCGCTATTTCAACAGCCGTGGCGCCCTGCGTGGTTTATTGCTGCTGATGGACATCCGCCATCCGCTCACCGATCTGGATTGCCAGATGCTGGAGTGGTGCGAACAACGCCCCCTGGCGAGTCACATCCTGTTGACCAAGGCCGATAAGCTCAAGCGCGGTCCCGCCCTGGCCGTCCTGGACCGCGTGCGGCGAGCACTGAACCAGCACTATCCGCACGCCAGCACGCAGTTGTTCTCGGCATTGACGCGGCTAGGCATCACCGAGGCGCACTCCAAACTGGATGAGTGGCTGGGTTATCTTGACCAGCCCAACCCCCCCTAAATGCCCGATTCAGCGCGAGGGCGACCACCTCAAGCACGGCTTGGGGGAGCGCGATCAACGCCGTTTTCTGGCGCGCGGATGAGCAGCATCATACACCTTGGCGAGATGCTGAAAATCCAGATGTGTATAGATCTGCGTGGTGCTCAGGTTGGCATGGCCCAGCAGTTCCTGGATGGCGCGCAGATCGCCGCTGGATTCCAGCAGATGGCTGGCGAAGGAATGACGCAACAGATGCGGATGCAGATGCCCCTCCGCTCCATGGTGCAAGGCCCAGCGGGTAAGACGCTGCTGCACGGCGCGGGGCGTCAGGGAGCACCCAAGACGGCTGACGAACAGCGCTTTTTCCTGTACCCGCGCGAGCCCGGCGCGTTGCTGCAGCCACCGTTGCAAGGTTTCCTGCGCCTTTTTACCCACTGGCACCACGCGGGTCTTGTTGCCCTTGCCGGTCACCCGCACGCTGGCATCCGCCAGATCCACATCCCCTAACCGCAGGGAAACCAACTCCCCCAGGCGCAACCCCGATGAGTACAATAATTCCAGCATGGCATGATCGCGTACCTCCAGAACATCCCCAGGGGCCTGGTCCAGCAAACGGGCGGTCTGGTCAACGTCCAGGGTAGCCGGCAGCCGGCGCGGACTGTTGGGGGCGCGTACCGCCTGGGCGGGATTGTGGCTGACATGGCCTTCGCGCAGCAAATAGTTAAAAAAGCCGCGGAGCGCGGAAAGCATGCGTTGCAGACTACGACCAGACAGCCCCGCGCGGTGCCGCTCGGCAATAAAGGCGCGCAGTTGCTGTACGGTCACGACTTCCCAGGTGGTGATACGCCGGGCCGCGCAGAAATTGCCAAATGTCGCCAGGTCGCGCCCATAACTGGCGACGGTGAGTGCGGACAGGCGCCGTTCCTGATCGAGATGGGCGAGATAGCGTTTAGGCCAGTCTGGCGGCACTGAATTCATCGGCTTTCCAGGCTCGGAAAGGGAGGGACAGGGGGAGTCAGTCCGGGACTGAACGAGCGCAGATAGGGTTGCAAGGCATGGCTGATCAGCTCCCCCATGCGGCTCAGAAACAGGGTGCCCATGCCCAGATGGAAGCGGGCCTTATCCGCGCTTCCAACCGCCAGCAAACCGTACCAGCCAATCCCTTCCAGGGGAATCAGTGCCGCCGAGGCGATGCGCGGGGCGGGCTCGCTGAACAGATAGCGCACCTGCTCACCGTTAAGCTGTCCACATAGCGGCTTTCCCGAGCGTAGCAAAGGTTCGAACAAGGTCAGCGCGGCAGGCGCCAGAAATTCGCGCTCGTCCGCCAGAATTGCCTCCGCGGGCCGCGCCGCCAGGCGCAGGGCGGTGAAGTCCGCGTTGAATTCATCCCGCAGTACGCTCTTGATGCCTTGCAGCAACTCGTCCAAACCGGTGGCTTCAATCAGGGTCAGGGCCAGGCGCTGCATATGCTTGGAAACCCGGCCGTTGTCACGAGCCACCGCCACCAGTGCTTGAATCTTGCTGTGCAGTTGCGCGTTCTGCTCCCGCAACAGCAGGAGTTGACGCTCGAACAGCGATACGACCGGTCGGCCGGGGTACGGCAGGCGCAGGGTCTCGACCAGCTCCAGATGGCGGTTGAAGAACTCGGGATGGGCGCGCAGGTACTCCACGATTGCCTGCTCCATCTCATCGTTGACAGTCAGGTTGTCTTCCTGCGCGTTGCTCACAGCTCAATCCATCCTTCGAAAACCCGCGTCGCGGGGCCAGTCATAAGCACCGCGCCGCCCTCGCCTTGCCAACGGATTTGCAGGCTGCCCCCGGGCAGATCAACCCGCACGGTCTCATCCAAAAGTCCCTGCACCCGCCCAACGACCACGGCAGCGCAGGCGCCACTGCCACAGGCCAGCGTCTCGCCGACCCCGCGCTCAAACACCCGCAGGCGGATATGGTTGCGCGTCACGATTTCCATAAAGCCCACGTTGGCGCGATTCGGAAACCGCTCATGGAGCTCCAACAGCGGTCCCACACGTTCCATCGGGGCGCTGTCGGCATTCTCCACCACCAGCACGGCATGGGGATTACCCATGGATACGGCGCCAATTCGCAAGGCCATATCGGCCACGGCGATAGGGTAATGCTCGGCCCGGGTCCTGGCGAGGAAAGGGATGGCGGCGGGCTCCAGACGCGGCTCGCCCATGTCCACCGTGACCTGCCCGTCGGCTTCGAGGCTAAGCTGAATGCTGCCGGCGGCCGTCTCCACTCGGATCAGGCTCTTGTCGGTGAGGCCCCGGTCGCGCACGAAGCGGGCGAAGCAGCGCGCCCCGTTGCCGCACTGCTCCACCTCGCCGCCGTCGGCGTTGAAGATGCGGTAACGGAAATCCGTAGCCCGCGTGGTGGGCGCCTCTACCAGCAGCAGTTGATCGAAACCCACGCCGAAGTGGCGGTCGGCGATGGCGCGGATCTGTGCCGCAGCGAACTCCACGGGCTGGCTGATGGCATCGATAACCACGAAGTCGTTGCCCAGGCCGTGCATCTTGGTAAAGTGCAGTCTCATGAACAACAGTTTAGCTATATAGCGCCGATTCGCAAACTATAGCGGTTTTCCCGCCTGAGAGGATGGCCGTTGCGGCTCGCCCAACCAACTGACCTGATAGAGATCCAGGCGGCGGTCAGGGAAATTATATACGCTGTCGAGTGCGGACAAGGGCATCAGGGCCGCTGACTCCCTGATATACATTTCAAGAACCAGGGCAAGGCGATGCGGAACTTCTGCTCCGCGTCGGTGACCTTTATTTTAATATAGGTTAATGCCTGCGCCTCAGGAATTGCCGGCGCGCCCACCGCAAAGGGGATCAACGTGTGAACTGATGGTGGACCGAATCCCAGCGAGATCAGGTCAAGAGGAGAGAAAACCCATGAGTAATCGGTGTTACACTATACTTGTTATGAGCCGGCTTTCTGTCGCCGCCGTGTTCGTTGCGGTAGTCTTCCCATCGCTAGCCTGGGCCGAACTCGGCGGCACCATTGCCTCGGTACAGAACGACGCGGTACACATGAAGGGAACCCTGCGTTCCGACGCGGCCCGGGCATACACTTTGCACGAGATCCGGGCTCCCACGGGCCATGTCGTACACGAATATGCAGCAGTTGACGGTAAGATCTTCGGCGTCTCCTGGGAGGGTCCGACAATACCCGATCTACGGCAACTGCTGGGCGAGAGTTACTTTGTCAAATTGCAGCAAGCTGCTGCGGAACGCAAGCGCTATGGCCGCGGTCCCGTGCTGATTGAGACACCGGAGTTCGTCTTCCAACAAGCCGGGCACATGCGCGACTTCCATGGCCGCGCGTATCTGCCGCGGTCGTTGCCGCAAGGCATAGATGCCAGTGCCATCCGTTAAAGAAGGGGGACAACGTGCACAGGCTTGGAAATGTTCTCATCATCGGAAGCGCGCTTCTGATGGCCGCCTGTGGCGGAGGCAACGGCGGAGGCGGAGAAACTCCTTCGAGCGTCACCTCAGTCAGCGTGACTTGCTCGCCTTCAACGGTGACTTCGGACCAAACGAGTTCCTGCTCGGCGGTCGTCTCGGGCACTGACAATGTCAGCCCGGACGTGACCTGGTCAGCCAGCACGGGCAGCGTCAGTTCCTCGGGCGTATTCACTGCGCCACCGGTTTCGAGTATAAACCCGGTAACCGTCACGGCAACTTCCATCCAGGATAAGACTAAATCAGGCTCCGCGACGGTCACCGTGAACCCAGCGGCGACCGCACACAACGTTCAGCCCATCGTGGTCGATGGCGGGCCGCCCGGTCTTGCGCCCAACTACTACGTCAATGGTGTTTTCACCAGCATCAAGATCTGTGCGCCGGGTAGCATAACGAACTGCCAGACCATCGACCATGTGCTGGTCGATACCGGTTCGGTGGGTTTGCGGCTGCTGAGCACGGCTGGCAGCGGTGAGTTATCACTTTCGTTGCCACGCCAAAGCGCGCCCGATGGGAACCCCTTAGTCGAGTGTACGCCGTTCCTGGACGGTTTCACGTGGGGCCCCATCGTTTTGGCCGACATTTACCTTGCCGGTGAGGTCGCCAGTTCGACGCCGATCCAGGTGATTGCACCCGCGGACGCACCTGCGGTCCCGAGCAGTTGCGGCAACACCGGCGGACCCAATGAGAACACGCTTTCGCTGCTTGGCGCGAACGGCATTCTGGGGGTCGGCTTGTTCATGCAAGACTGTGGCGAGGATTGCAGCCAACAACTCTTCAACCTTTACTATTCCTGTCCGAGCACGGGTTGCGTCGCGACCCTGGTCCCAACGGCGCAGCAGGTACAGAATCCCGTATCTCTGTTTGCCAACGACAATAACGGCGTCATCATCGAGCTGCCGGCGATTCCCGACGCCGGCCAAGGGGCCGTGAGCGGCTCGCTAGTGTTCGGCATCGGCACTCAATCGAACAATGGATTGGGCAGCGCGGTGGTATACACCACCACCACCGCGGGGAACTTCACCGCCGCCTACAATGGCAAGTCGTACCCTTCTAGCTTCATTGACAGCGGTTCGAACGGACTGTATTTCCTGACCACGGCCGACACTGGCTTGCCTTCGTGCCAGGGGAACTCCGGATTCTATTGTCCTCTGGTGGAACAGCGCTTTACCACCACGAATACGGGAAACAACGGTGCCAGCGGCACGGCGACGTTCAATATTGCCAACGCACAGACGCTGGTGGATTCGGGCAACATAGCTTTCAACAATCTAGGCGGACCCAATCCGCCGAATCCCTCGATCAACTTTGGCGGGGGATTCGACTACGGCCTGTCGTTTTTCTTCGGCCGCAATATCTACGTTGCTATAGAGAATCAGAACACGCCGGGAGGCTTAGGGCCATACTGGGCATATTGATTTAACTGACGAACCTCGCAGCTCAGCTTACGCCGTTGATAGCTCACCGGCGGAATCCTCAAGTGTGCAATGCGAGTGCGAGTTTTGGTCTTATGTCTGAGGAGGTCACGCATGAAGAAACTGGCGCTTGTTTGGATCGCGACAGTGACGCTGTTGGGTTGGGCGAACAGTGCTTGGAGCGACGGCCCCGGCGGCTACCGAGGGCATGGTGGCTATCATGGGTACGGCGGCTACCGCGGGTATGGCGGCTACCGCGGGTATGGCGGCTACCGCGGGTATGGTGGCTACCGCGGGTATGGTGGCTACCGCGGGTATGGCGGCTACCGCGGGTATGGCGGCATAGTCATCGGTGCGCCGTTGTTCTGGTGGCCTAACTATTACCCTAATCCGCCGCCGGCCTACATCGCAGGCGCCCCGCCGGTATACGTCGAGCAGGAACCGCCAGTATACGTCGAGCAGGACCCGTATTACTGGTACTACTGCCCCGACTCGGCCGGCTACTACCCTTACATCCAGAGTTGCCGGAAAGGTTGGGTAAAGGTAGTTCCAGAAAAAAACCCGCCACCTCAGTAAGAAAGTTAAGACAGAGCCATCATGAACAAATTACTTAAGTTATCGTTGCTGGCAGCGATGCTCGCCATAAGCGCGTGCGTGACCGTCCCGAGCGGGCCCAGCGTTATGGCGCTGCCCGGCAGTCGCAAGACCTTCGAGCAGTTCCGGGACGACGAGTTCATGTGTCAGCAGTATGCGCAGGCGATAGTGGGGCTCCCCCCCGGCCAGGTCGCCACCGACAGCGCTACCCAGAGCGCCGTGGCCGGCACCGTGCTGGGCGCTGCCGCCGGGGCGCTGATCGGGGCCGCCTCCGGGCAAGCCGGCTCCGGCGCCGCCATCGGCGCGGGCAGCGGGCTGCTGCTGGGCAGCGCGGCGGGGAGCAACGCTGCCTGGGTGTCCGCCGACGTCATCCAAAGGCGCTATGATAACGCCTACCTGCAATGCATGTACGCTAAGGGCAACCAAGTGCCGTTACCGGCAGGTTATAGGGGGCTGTCCTCGCGTTACCCGCCTCCGCCACCCCCACCTTATGGAAGGCAACCACTTCCCTCTGAACCCTACCCCCCGCCGCCAACCGGGGGAATGCCAGGCGCTCCCTGAGCATTAACTTGGAGGATGACATAATCGGGTATTTCGCCAGCCCTGCCGGATTCGATGGAAGAGGCCGTAATGGGCCGACTGCTGTGGCGCACCACCCCCAACGGTCATGTCATTTGGCTTTGACACCCCCGCGGATGAAAGTAGGGTCTAAAGTGGAGGAGCACCTCCCCAAGGCCGCTGTAGGAATGGTAGTTCGACTCCGTCTCCAACATGAGCCTGTGGTCCTGACTTGTACCCCCGACTGCTGCCCTTGAGCGCGCACGGCAACCTGACCGGCCATCACGAACCGGTTCCCCCCGGAACCGGCCTCGAATGGTCAGGTGCCCTTCGGGACCCTGGAGGTGCGCCTCGCAGGTCGTTACCTTCAACCTGGTTTGCGAGGAGGTTTTCATGGACATTCAACCGATTTTTCGCTGTGCCGTCGGAATGGACGTTCATCTGACCACGATCTCAGTCTGTGTTATTGTCGCCGAACCCGGCTGTGAACCGGAAGTCCATCGGCGGCAATTCGGTGCTTTCCAGCGGGATCGGCGCGCCATGGCCGACTGGATTGCTGGGTTTAAACCGGATACGGTGGTCATGGAGAGTACCGGTATCTACTGGAAAAGCCCCTATGCCGCCCTGGAAAAGGTCGGCATTCGGGCGCTGGTCGTGAATGCCCAACACGTCAAAAAGGTGCCCGGCCGCAAGACCGACCTCAGCGATGCCGAGTGGCTTGCTATGTTAGCCCGCGCCGGGTTGTTGCGCGGCAGTTTCATTCCACCGGAGTCCTTGCGGAATCTCCGCCAACTCAGCCGCTATCACAACCGGACCACCGCCATGCTCGCCGCGGAGAAAAACCGCTTGGTGCGGGTGTTAAGCGATGCCGGCATCCGCCTCACGGCGGTTGTCTCCGATGCCCATGGCGTGGCGGCCCGAGCCATGATCGACTGCTTACTCAACGGCGGGACGCCGGAACAGGCGCTGGCCCACGCCGGGCGACTGCAGGCCCCGCGGGAGGAGTTGCTGGCCGCCCTTCAAGGAGAACTCAGCGAACACCACTTGTTTGTCGCCCGGATGATCCGTCAGCATCTCGATATCCTGGAAACCCAGTTGGCCGACCTCGACCGGCAGTTGTTCGATGCCCTGAAACCCTATGAGGCGGCCTTGGAATTGCTGTTGACCATCCCCGGTATCGATCGCTTAGCCGCCGCCAAGCTGGTGGTGGAAATCGGTCTTGACATGACGGCCTTTGGCAACGCCGGCCGACTGGCGAAGTGGGCCGGGGTCTGCCCTGGTAACCACGAATCCGCCGGCAAGCGTCGGACCGGCCGAACCATCCCGGGTAACCGCTATGTCCGCGCCATCCTCTGTGAGATCGCGTGGGCCGCCATCCGAACTACCAGTCAATTTAAGAGCCGCTATCAGGCCTTGGTCATTCGTCGGGGGACCAAGAAGGCGATTATCGCCATTGCTCATAAAGTGCTCAAAACGGTGTTCGTGGTATTGTCGCGGTCTGTTCCTTATCAAGATGCCACCGTCGATTACGAAGCTCTCTTGGTCCAACGTAATGCCCCACGTTGGCTCCGGCAATTGAAGAAACACGGCTACCTGCCGCAGGCAGCCTAACTTCGTTTCGACGGTAGTCTGAAAAAAACGTCGCTGAGCGACGACGGCCTCTTATTGTCCTCCGAGGCCCCTACTTTCACGGCAACCTACAGCGGTTTTTCCGCGGGAGAAGATGGCCGTTGCGGCTCGCCCAACCAACTGACCTGATAGAGATCCAGGCGGCGGTCACGGAAATTGCGCACGCTGCCGTGCGTGCGCAGTTCCTTGAGATTGTCCAGATCCAGATCGACGATCAGAGTCATCTCGGTGTTGGGCGTGGCCTCTGCGGCGGTCGCATCATGGGGGAAAGCAAAGTCCGAGGGCGTAAACACGGCAGCCTGGGAGTATTGAATGTCCATATTGGCGACCTTGGGCAGGTTGCCCACGCTGCCGGAGATGACTACATAGCATTCATTTTCGATGGCGCGGGCCTGGGCGCAGCGCCGCACCCGCAGGTAGGCGTTCTTGGTGTCCGTCCAGTACGGCACGAAGAGGATTTGCATACCCTGATCCGCCAGCAGGCGCGGCAGTTCGGGAAATTCCACGTCATAGCAGATCAGCACGCCGACCTTGCCGATGTCGAGATCGAAAACCTTGAGCTTATCGCCGCCTTTGACGCCCCAATAGGCAGCCTCATCGGGCGTGATGTGGAGCTTGTACTGTTTGTCCCAGGAACCATCCCGCCGGCACAGGTAGCAGACGTTGTATAAGGAGTTACCCTGGTATTCCGGCATGCTACCGGCGATGATGTTGATATTGTAAGCCAGGGCCAATCGTACCATTTCCTGGCGCACCGGCTCCGTGTACTCGGCCAGGGCGCGCACCGCCTCGGCGGGATTGTCCTGGTTGAACTGAGCCAGCAGCGGAATATTGAAAAATTCCGGAAACAGAATGACATCGGCCTTGTATCCGGCTACGGCATCGACGAAGTACTCCACCTGCTGGAGCAGATCCTCGAGGGAACCCAGCGGCCGCATCTGCCACTGTACCGCCCCGACCTTGACGACGGGCTTGCGCCCGCCGATCAGCGGCTCCTTTTCCTCGTAGTAAATGTTCAGCCACTCTAGCAGGGTGGCGTAGGCTTGGGATTCCATATCGTCCGGCATATAGCCGGTGATGAGCTTGCGGACATGGAAGTCGTTGGCCAACTGGAAGGTGAGAATGGGATCCACCAGTTCCTTGACCTTCACCTGTTCGACATACTGCTGGGGGGTCAGCTTATCGTGATGCTTCCAGTAACCTGGGATGCGTCCGCCGACGATGATAGCGCGCAGATTGAGGTTCTCGCACAACTCTTTACGGGCATCGTAGAGGCGCCGACCCAGGCGCATATCGCGGTACGCAGGATGCACGAAGATATCCACCCCGTACAGGGTGTCGCCGCGCGGATCTTGGGTAGTGAGGTAGCCGTTGCCGGTGATCTGCGCATAGGTATGCTTATCGCCGTAGCGGGCATAATCCACGATCAGGCTGATGGCGGAGGCGACTACCTTGCCATTGTCCTCAATGCAGATCTGCCCTTCCGGGAAACGGGTGATCTGGGAGGCGAACTGTTCGCGGGTCCAGGCGCCGCCCATGGTAGGATAAACGAGATTCATAATCTCCCGGATATCCTCGTAATCGGACAGCCGGGTGTTGCGTAGCTTCAGCCGGTGCTGCACCGGGTGTTCGTAAGACTGTTCGGTCATGACCTTGCCTTGTTTAGAAACCTGCCGCGCCGCTGGGCAGTGGCGCACTACTGAATACATTGAGCTTTTAACAGGCACCGCTGCGCTTGGTCAATGATGGCTTCTGGCGCCCCCCAGGAACTGCAGATAGTCCCGGTAGAGACAGCGATTCATGACCACCGTCATACCCGCGGCTCGCGCCCGCTGGGCGGCAGGCTCGTCGATGACGCCATCCTGCAACCACACGGCGGGCAAGTTGAGGGCGATGCAGTCAGCCACAATACCGGCCACATGCTCGGAGGCGCGGAACACATCCACCAGATCGACGGGCTCCGGCATGGCGCGCAGTTCGGGATAGGCGCGCTCCCCCAGTGCCCAATCCAGTTCCGGATTCACCGGAATGATTCGATAGCCGAAACCCTGCAAGGCCTTGGCTACCCCATGACTGGGACGGAGCGGAGAAGCGGAGAGGCCTATCACGGCAATGGTTCTGACCCGCTCCAGCAGGATGCGGATCTCCTCGGGGGGCGGATTCCGGAAACGTTCGCTCATGGCGTTATGCCTCTTCGTCAAGGGGTGGTAAATATTACTACTCGACACGGTTGCGCAAGCCTACTGGTTGCTGGAGGGATTATAGGGGGGCCGCATCCAGATATCCCTGCCATCGCAGTCAGTTCAGGCAGGGTCAGGGGTATTTTGGCCCGGCGCCGAACGGTAGGCCGTTATTCAGTTTCCTCAGCCAGGTGGCAAGTTTGCTACAATCCCGGCCCATGGACGTCTCCTATCTTCTCGATTCCCTCAACGAAGCCCAGCGCGAGGCGGTAACCGCTCCGCTCGGCCCCTTAAGAGTATTGGCCGGGGCGGGCAGCGGCAAGACCCGCGTGCTGGTCCAGCGCATCGCCTGGTTGCTGGCGGTGGAGAATGCCTCACCCTGGTCGGTCCTGGCGGTGACCTTCACCAATAAGGCCGCTGCCGAGATGCGCGGACGCATCGAAACCTTGCTGGATGTGCCAGTTGGCCGGCTGTGGATCGGCACCTTTCATGGCATCGCCCATCGCCTGCTGCGTACCCACTGGCAGGAGGCCAAGCTTCCCCAGGGCTTCCAGATCCTCGATTCCGACGATCAACAACGACTGCTCAGGCGGGTGCTCAAGACATTGGAACTGGATGAGAAAAAATGGCCGGCCCGGCAGGCCGCCTGGTTCATCAACGCCCGCAAGGATGAGGGCCAGCGTCCCAGGGATATCGACGACAGGGGCGATTTGGCACAGCGCCAGTTCCTCCGCATCTACCAGACTTACCAGGAGCACTGCGAGCGCAGCGGGCTGGTGGATTTCGGCGAGCTGCTGCTGCGTGTCTATGAATTGTGGCGGGATAATCCCGCCTTGCTGACTCATTACCGGGAGCGCTTCCAGCATGTACTGGTGGACGAGTTTCAGGACACCAACGCCATCCAATACCTGTGGCTGAAGCTGCTCACCGGCGGCCGCGGCGATGTCTTCATCGTGGGCGATGACGACCAATCCATCTACGGCTGGCGCGGCGCCCGCATTGAGAACATCCAGCGCTTCGAGCAGGAGTTCCCAAGCGCACGCACCGTTCGCCTGGAGCAGAATTACCGCTCCACGAGCATTATCCTAAAGGCGGCCAACGCCCTGATCGCGCATAACGCGGGGCGGCTGGGCAAGAATCTGTGGACCGAGGGCGTCGAGGGTGAGCCCATCGCCGTGTATACCGCCTTTAACGAGATCGACGAGGCCCGCTTCGTAGCGGAACGCATCCGCCAGTGGGTCGAGCAGGGCGGGAAGCGCAGCGAGGTAGCCATCCTGTACCGCTCCAATGCCCAGTCGCGAGTGTTCGAGGAAACCCTGATCGGCACTCAGATCCCCTACCGGGTCTACGGCGGGCTGCGTTTCTTCGAGCGGGCCGAAATCAAGGACGCCCTGGCCTATCTGCGGCTGCTCGTCAACCGGGATGACGATGCCTCCTTCGAGCGGGTAGTCAATACCCCGACCCGTGGCATCGGCGAACGCGGCCTGGAGGTGGTGCGCGGGTTGGCGCGGGATTTAAATCTGTCCCTGTGGCGTGCCGCGCAACGGGTGGTGAGCCGGGGACTGCTGCCCAATCGCGCCGCCAATGCCCTCAATGCTTTTTTGATTCTGGTGGATACGCTGGATCGGGACACGCTCGACCGCCCGCTACCTGCGCTGGTGGAGCACACGATCAACCAGAGCGGCCTGCTGGACATGTATCGCAAGGAAAAAGGCGACCTGGGCGAGGCGCGAGTGGAAAACCTGCAAGAGCTGGTCACTGCCAGCGATGGCTCCATGGCGGCTTTCAGCGTGGCCGAGGATGACGCAGCGCTGGGCCCGCTGGCGGCTTTTCTGGCTCGGGCCGCCCTGGAAGCCGGCGAGGGCCAGGCCGAGTCCTGGCAGGACTGCGTGCAGCTCATGACCCTGCATTCGGCCAAGGGGCTGGAGTTTCCGTTGGTGTTTCTCGTCGGGATCGAGCAAGGACTGTTTCCCCATTACCAATCCGCGGAGGAACCCGGCCGGCTGGAAGAGGAACGGCGTCTGGCCTATGTCGGCATCACCCGCGCCCGCCGCCTGCTTTATCTCACCTATGCCGAGAAACGCCGCCTGCACGGGCAGGAGCGGTATCCGGGTCCCTCCCGGTTCCTGGCGGAAATTCCGGCCGAACTGACCCGCGACGTGCGCGCCCGCACCGTGGTCCGCCGTCCCCTACCCTTCCAACCGCTGTCAGTGGATGCTGACGAGGACGGCCTGCGCCCAGGGCAGCGGGTCCTGCATCCCACTTTCGGCGAGGGCGTGGTGCGCAACCTGGAAGGTCAGGGCAGCCACACCCGCGTGCAGGTGCAGTTCACCCAGGCCGGCAGCAAGTGGCTGGTGCTGGCCTACGCCAAGCTGGAGCGGCTCTAAGGAGCCCCTCTTTCAGCGCGGATGTCGGCCAAGGCGAGATCGAGACGGCGCCAGGCCGCTTCCGTGGCGGGCAGGCCCAGGCGCAGGCTGGGGGGATCGTCAAACCGCCGTACCAGGATGCCCCGCCGCGCCAGGGCATCCTGAAAATATTCTGCTTGCGGGTGGAGCAGCCATTGGAACAGGGCGGTCCCGCCGCTGACCGCCAGACTGTGGCGACCGAGCAGTCCGGCCAGCCGGGCGCTGGCCTGGGGCAAGGATGCCCGCGTCTGCTGCTGCCAGGCACGGTCAGCCAACGCCTGGGTAGCCACCCAGCGCCCTGGGCCGCTCACCGTCCAGGGCCCCAACTGCGCTTGTAAACGGTCGCGCAGTTCGGCTTCCGCCAGCACGAAACCCACCCGCGCCCCCGCCAGACCAAAAAATTTTCCCAGCGAGCGCAAAATTATCAGGCCCGGCAGCCCGGCATGGACGGCGAGGCTGCGCTCGGGTGTGGCGTCCATGAAGGCTTCGTCCACCACCAGCCAGCCGCCGCGTTCCGCCAACCGTGCCCGCCACTGCAGCAGGGTTGTGGCTGCAACCTGTGTCCCCGTGGGGTTGTTGGGATTGATGACTACCAGCACATCCAGTTCGCCCACCGCCGCTGCCAGGTCATCAGGACTCAGCAGCGCCACGGCGTGGCCATGCCGGCGCCAGGCGTGGGCGTGCTCGGCATAGCCGGGACTCAATACGCCCACTCGGCTGATCCGCCGCAAGGCCGGCAGGGCCTGGATGGCCGCCTGGGAACCGGCGACCGCCAACAGTGGCGCGCTGCCATAGTAATCCGCCGCCGCCTTTTCCAGGCCGTCCCCCCGTTCCGGCAAGCGCTGCCAGATTAGCGCCGGCACGGCAGGCACTGGCCAGTTCAACGGGTTGATGCCGGTGGAAAGATCCAGCCAGTCTGATAAGGCGATATCGTAACGATCCGCCGCCGCCTTGAGGGCGCCGCCATGCTCAAGCAAGCAACCATCCTCCAACCAGGATCACGCCCAGCCACAGCCACAGGGTCCGCTTCACCAATGCGACCGCCCGGCCGATGTCTTCGCCGCGGGGCAGCAAACCCTCGCCCAGGGGCGGGCGCTGCACCCACTCGCCGTGATACCGGGCGGCTCCACCCAGCGCCAGGCCCAGCGCGCCTGCGCCCGCCGCCATCACCGCTCCGGCGTTGGCGCTCTTCCAGGTTGGCGCCTGCGTTTGCCAACACTGCCAAGCCGCCTGCCGTTGCCCCAGCAGGGTATAGCTCAGGGCGGTGAGGCGCGCCGGCAGCCAGTTCAAACCGTCGTCCAGCCGCGCCGCTGCCCAGCCGAAGTACCGATAGCGGGGAGTACGATAGCCCCACATGGCATCCAGGGTATTGGCAAGACGGTATGCTACGGCGCCCGGCCCACCCGCCACCACAAACCAGAACAGCGCCCCGAACACCGCGTCACAGCCGTTTTCCAGTACTGATTCCACCGCCGCCGTGCTGACCTGCTGCTCGTCCATGGCTTCGGTATCGCGACTGACGATACGGCCCACTTGCTCACGAGCCAACTCCAGATCGCCATCGCGCAGAGCCTGAGCCACCGCCGCGCCATGTTCCGCCAAGCTGGCCGCGCCCAACGTCAGGTAGAGCAAGCCGATGTCCATGATTACTCCCAGATAGGGGATGGCGGACAATGCCCAGGTCAGCAGGGTGGCTGGAACGATGAGCAGCAGCCAGGCGACAACGCCTCGTAACCGCTGGCTGGTAGCAGAGAGTGTGAGCGGACCATGGCCCAGTTCCTCGACCCGTTGCGCCAACCACCCAAACCCCACCAGCGGATGCCATTGACGCGGTTCCCTCAGCCAGCGATCCAGCAGAATGGCGCATAGACAATCCAGACCCAGCTTCATGCAGTAAAGCCTTTAGTGGGAAACCCAGAATGCAGTGTAGCGAAAACGGTACCTCTCGGTACAATAGCGTCATGATCGCAAGAACTCTCATGATTCAAGGTACCACGTCGGATGCCGGCAAAAGCGCCGTGGTGACCGGATTGTGTCGGATGCTGGCACGGCGCGGCGTGCGGGTTGCGCCATTCAAGCCTCAGAACATGGCCCTGAACAGCGCCGTGACCCTGGACGGCGGCGAGATTGGCCGCGCCCAGGCGGTGCAGGCTCAGGCGGCCGGACTGGAACCCCATACCGATATGAACCCGGTCCTGCTGAAACCCAACACGGATACGGGCGCCCAGGTCATCATCCACGGGCGCGCCCTGACCAATATGGATGCCCGTGTCTATCACGACTACAAGACCGTGGCCATGCAGGTGGTGCTGGAATCCTACGCCCGCCTGCGCCAGGCCTATGCCGTGGTGTTGGTGGAAGGAGCCGGCAGCCCGGCGGAGATCAACCTGCGCGACAAGGACATCGCCAATATGGGTTTCGCCGAAGCGGTGGACTGCCCGGTCTGGCTGGTGGGGGATATTGACCGCGGCGGGGTCTTCGCCCATCTGGTCGGCACGCTGGCCCTGCTCTCCCCCAGCGAGCAGGCGCGGATCCACGGCTTCATCATCAATCGTTTTCGCGGTGACATCGCCCTGTTGCAACCGGGCCTGGACTGGCTGGCGCGGGAGACCGGCAAACCGGTGCTGGGTGTGCTACCCTATCTGCATGATTTGCACCTGGAGGCCGAGGACTCTCTGTCTCAGGCGCCGGCCACCAACCGGCCGCGCGGTGGCCTGAAAGCGGCGGTGCCGGTACTCGCCCGCATCAGCAACCACACCGATCTGGACCCGTTGCGCCTGCATCCCCAAGTGGAAGTAACCTGGGTGCGCCCCGGCAATCCCATCCCGCCAGCCGACTTGATCATTCTCCCTGGCAGCAAGAGCACCCGCGGGGATCTGCAACGGCTGCGGGAACAGGGCTGGGATAAAGACATTTTCAGGCACTTGCGGTATGGCGGCAAACTCATTGGCATCTGCGGCGGCTTCCAGATGCTGGGGCGCTTGGTGCGCGACCCGCAGGGCTTCGAGGGTCCAGCCGGTGACAGTCCCGGTCTGAACCTGCTGGATCTGGAAACCACTCTGGCGCCCGACAAGCAGTTGCGCCGGGTGGAGGGACGCCTAGCCCTGGAACAAGCCGCGGTCAACGGCTATGAGATCCATATGGGCGTTACCCAGGGCGCGGCCCTGGCGCAACCGGCGGTGTATCTGCCGAATGCTGTAGACGGCGCCCTGTCGGCGGACGGCCAGATTCTCGGTACCTATCTGCACGGCCTGTTCGACGCCGCCCCGGCCCGCGACGCGCTGCTCCGCTGGGCGGGACTGAGGGTGCGGGAAACCCCGGATTACCGGGCACTCAGGGAAGCCGGTATCGACAGACTGGCGGATGCCATCGAAGCATATCTGGATATGGGTGTGCTGGAGAGATTGCTGGGAATATAGACGGTCGTGGTCGATTAAAGTGGAAAAACATCATATCTTTAGGCGGGGGAGGCGCAATTAGGTTATTGAGAAAAGCGACTGGCAAGAACTATTAAGAGGAGCGTTTATGAAGAAAAAGCATAAAAATCACGATAAATATAAATTCTGGCAATATCTTAAAGACCAGATCATTCAAGCGGTTCCTGATGAAATTGCGATTTGCGAGTTTGATTGCCATCACGAACAGTGTCTTGCGGGTGATTGGGAAAACTGCGCCAATAGGAAGAAATATTTGCTGGCAAGCAACCAATTGCCGGATAAGGATCGCCCGGATTGACCAAAGTTACGCTCCCTCATCTCAGTTAGAGTGACGCCAGCGGGTAAGAATATGCAAAGCCTACAGGGTAAATTTCTGCTGCCCTGTAGGCTGTAAACAAAGTTAAAAATGCCGGTAGAAGAACCGCCCCGGTCGACAACTACCTTATTTTTTTGGTTTTATACTTTTTATGCTGCGAACGCACATTTTTTCTGTATAATGGCTTAAGTGCCGATGATAGCCGTTCCAGCCTTCCTCCCTTTCCCCTGTAACGTACCCGTGCAGGGAGAAACTGATTGCTTGCGATAGTTTAGAGTTACCTGTTCTCGTGCGGAATGGGGATGGGCCAGGAAAGCGATTACCAACGCCGGGTCGAAGTCGAGTACGTTAGAAAACTTGCCGCTTCCCACCACTGAGAGGACTTAACAATGCTCTATCAAATTTATGAAATGCAACATGCGGCCCTGTCGCCGATACGAGTCATCGCAGACCATAGCCTGCATGCGCTGCGCAGCCCCTGGAATCCCCTGGCTTATACGCCTGGTGCGCACCTGATGGCAGCCGCCTGCGATCAATTCGAGCACCTGACGCGGCGTTATGGGAAACCCAAGTTCGGCTTGCATACCACCCTTATCGATGGACAAGAAGTAGTCATCGAGGAACAAATCGTCGATCGCAAGACTTTCGGGCAACTAAAGCATTTCCGCCGCCATGCCGAGCGGAGCGATCCGAAGTTACTGATCGTCGCGCCCATGTCCGGTCACTACGCGACCTTGCTGCGCGGCACGGTGGAGGCGATGCTGCCCGACCACGAGGTTTACATCACCGACTGGCGGGATGCCCGCAACGTCCCCCTCTTCGAGGGCACCTTCGATTTCGACGACTACATCGACTACGTCATCCGCTTCCTGGAGCATATCGGTCCCAATACCCACGTGCTGGCGGTGTGCCAGCCTTGTGTACCGGTGCTGGCGGCAGTCGCTCTGATGTCGGCGGAAAACCATGAATGCACGCCGACCACCATGACCTTGATGGGGGGACCGATCGATGTCCGCTGCAACCCCACCAAAGTTAATGAGTTAGCACACTCTCGGCCGTTATCCTGGTTCAAGAACAACGTCATTGTAAAAGTGCCACCACCCAACGCGGGTTTCATGCGCCCAGTTTATCCTGGCTTCCTGCAACTTGCCGGGTTTATGAGCATGAATCTCGACCGCCACTTCGAGGCCCATCGGACGATCTACCGGCACCTGGTTGCCGGCGATGGTGAAAGCGCGGCGGCCAAGCGGGAATTTTACGAGGAATACCTGGCGGTTATGGATCTATGTGAAGAATTTTATCTGCAGACTATTCAACGGATATTCCAGGACTATGCCCTGCCTAAGGGCGAACTGATGTGGTGGGATGGCGAGCCGGTGAGACCAGCAGCCATCACCCGCACCGCGTTGATGACCGTAGAAGGTGCGAAGGATGATATCTGCGGTATCGGCCAGACCCAGGCGGCTCATGATTTGTGCACCAATATCCCCAATCATATGCGTCTGCATTACGAACAGCCCGGCGTCGGCCATTACGGCATCTTCAATGGCCGCCGTTGGCGCGAGGAAATCGCCCCGCAGTTAAAGGCTTTCATCCGCAATCACGATCAAGAAGGCAAGGGACGCTTGACTGTTGCATGAGCAGAGTCGACGGGTGTGGCGGCTAGTGAATTCGATAAGCCCGCTGACGAATGTCAGCCGGGCATCCCCAGCCGCCCGGCCGGGTAGTGTCAGTCGGTGACTGCTGATGCCCCCCGCAGGAGCGCGGCTGGCGCGCCTGGAATGGACGCTCAGGATTGCAGGGTGGCAAGTTGATTCTTGCGTTCCTGTAGAAGCACTTGGTAAGCCTTGCTTAGGGCGTATTCATACGCGCAGTCGCCTTTTTCTCCCATCTCGTTCAGCCGCGCTTCAAAAAAGGCGATTTCCTGGCGCAGATAGTCCGCCGCCATGTGGCCGTGGCCCCTGTGCTGGGTGCTTATAATGATGTCTTGGCGCATATTCTTATCCTCCTCATTAATTTTTTCTTATTCTAATAATGCCCCGTTAATGCCCCGTGACGGCAGGGTGACCTGCCGGTTACCTATTCATTGCAGCTTCGTTGCAGCTAAAAACCTTTGAAACGCATGGAAAGATCGACAGCCCGCACATCCTTGGTGAGACTGCCTACGGAAATGTAGTCCACGCCCGTCGCGGCGATTTCCCGTATCGTATCGAGGCTGACATTGCCGGAGGCCTCTAATTTGACCCGGCCAGCGGTGAAGATGGCCGCCTGGCGCAGGGCTGCGAGGTCGAAGTTATCCAGCATGATGATGGCGGGGCCGGCCTGCAGGGCTTCCTCCAGTTCAATGAGGTTTTCCACTTCCACTTCCACGGTGACGCCTGGATACAGTTGTTTCGCCTTGCTCACGGCCTGCGTGATGGAGCCCGCGGCCAGGATGTGATTTTCCTTGATGAGCACCGCGTCAAACAGTCCACGGCGGTGATTCTGGCAGCCACCGCTGCGCACCGCGTATTTTTGCGCCTGCCGCAGGCCGGGCAGGGTTTTGCGGGTATCCAGCACGGTAGCGCCGGTACCGGCCACGGCATCGGCGTAGCGGCGGGCCAGGGTAGCGGTGCCAGACAGGGTCTGCAGGAAATTCAGGGCGGTGCGCTCGCCGCTGAGCAGGGCGCGGGCCGGTCCGCCCAGGGTGCAGAGCAATTGATCGCGCTCGATCCGGTCGCCATCGGCAGCCTGCCAGTGGACTTGAATGCGCGAGTCCAACTGGTGAAATACCTGATCGAACCACGCCGTGCCGCAGAGGACGGCCGGTTCACGGCTGATGACCGTGGCCTCGGCGCGGGCCCGCTCCGGGATGAGCGCGGCTGTCAGATCGCCACCGCCCAGGTCTTCAGCGATAGCCAGGGCAACGGATGCTTTCAGATCGGTAGGCAGCATGGTCGTCATTGTTCCTCGAAATATTGGTTGAAAATCGCTATTCTGCATCCTCCAGACCTGCTTCGCCAGCAGGGTTGGCCTTCACAGGGCAAGCAATTCCGGCGGTTCCGCGGGGTCCAGGATCAGCAGATGATGGGGTGGCACCGGTTGCCAGAATTCGCTTTTCGTGAGGGGTTCCGATGCGACCAGTTGGGCTTCGGGGAAGGCTTCATCATCGATCGTGTAGTACAGGGAAGGGCATTCCAGATTGACGGCATGGCGCGCGGCATAGATGCGTTCTCCCTCGGTAACGACGATATTGAGCAAGCCGCGCCCGTTAGCCAGCCATGCTCCCAGCAATTCGAACATTTCCACGACTGCCTCCTCGACGCTCAGTTCGGCGTCATCGAGCAACAGGTGGCGCAACAGGGCGAACAGGTGCTCGGAATCGGAGTTACCGCCTATTTCCGCTTCGATGTGCGGTTCCAGAAAATCACGAATGGTGCGCCGCAGTTTACTGAAATCATCCAGAAAGCCGTCGTGCAGGAAGATCAGTTGGGTGTCACGGCAGGGCAGCGAGTTGGTGGTAACAGCGGTGAAAGGAAGCGCGGCGGTGCGCACCGCCGCCAACCACAGCCGGCCAAAAAGGCTGCGGGCAAGAGGCGGAAGATTGACATCGAACCACATCGGGAAGGGATTAGTGTACGTGGCAGTGGCGCCGTCGGGAGCATACCACCCGATCCCGAAGCCAGCGGGGTTGAGATCGGCGCCGCGGATGTCGCGGGGCTGGCCCCCCTGAACCAGCAGGTTGTGAGGCGGGTCCAGGAGAAACTGGTCAAGGCGAATAAGCGGGCCGCTGTAGGCGGCAAGTCTGCACAGGTGGGCTCCAGCGACATTCATGGCGTTCATGTATCTAATAATGAACGCAGATCCAGGATCGCGCCAGCTTGGCCGGAGTTCCCCACAGTGCCGCTGGTCCTACTTCCCTCTTCTGGCGGGACAGGCGTTGCAGCCGCCGCAGCCGCCTGACGGCGGCGCATTCAAGCGCTTACCCAGCGTGGCGGACAACGCCCCAAGCGGCGTCCCGCGCTTGGCTTCAGCCCACTGGCGCAGGTAACGGGAAACGCCATGGAGCAGCGCCCGCGGCAGGAAATACTGCCTGAGCAGCCACCCAAAGGCGCAAGCCACGATAATCAAGACCACACTTTCCTGCCACATCTCAATTCCCTCCCGGCAGCAGCGCCAATCGGTAGGTAATAAAGGCAGCCGCATAGGCCAGCGCCAACATGTACGTGAACATGAACACCGGCCAGCGCCAGGAGTTGGTTTCGCGCTTGGTGACGGCCAGGGTCGCGGCGCACTGCGGTGCAAACACATACCAGGCCAGCAGCGCCAGCGCCGTGGGTAACGTCCAGTCCTGGGACAAGGTGGTAGTCAGCGCGGTAACGACGGCATTGTCACCGCCGCTTAAGGCGTAAACAGTGCCCAGCGCCGCGACCGCGACCTCGCGGGCCGCCATGCCGGGAATCAACGCTATGGCGATCTGCCAGTTAAACCCTACTGGCGCCAACACCGGCTCCAGGAAGTGCCCCAACATGCCCGCAAAACTGTAATAAATGGCCGGTTCGCTGGCGCCTTGCGGCGCACTCGGGAAGGTGGCCAAAAACCAGATCACGATCATCAGGCTGAGAATGATGGTTCCCGCCCGGCGCAGGAAGATCTTGCCTCGCTCCAATACCCCGAGCAGCACGTTGGCCACGCTGGGAATCTTGTAGGTTGGCAGTTCCATGATCAACGGCTGGTGGCTGCCGCGAGTGAGCGTCATGCGCAAGACTTGAGCGACCGCCAGGGCACTGACGATACCCATCGCGTACAGGCCAAACATGACCAGTCCCTGCAAGCCGATAAAGCCCCAGACGCTGGTGTTGGGGATGAAGGCGGCGATGATCAGGGTATAGACCGGGATGCGCGCCGAGCAGGTCATCAGCGGAGCGATCAGGATAGTGGTCAAGCGGTCGCGGGGGTTGGCAATCGTGCGCGCCGCCATGATACCGGGGATGGCGCAGGCAAAACTCGACAGCAGCGGGATGAAGGCGCGGCCGTTGAGGCCGACACCGCCCATGATTCGGTCCATCAGAAACGCCGCCCGCGCCATGTAGCCAAAATCCTCCAGCAGCAGGATAAAGAAAAACAGGATCAGAATCTGCGGAAGGAACACCAGCACGCTGCCGACACCGGCAATAATTCCGTCGGCCAGCAGGCTTTTCAAGAGCCCATCGGCCATGTTCTGATGGAGCCATTGCTGCAGCCAGGCAACGCCGCCGTCGATCAAATCCATGGGCAGCGCGGCCCAGTTGAAGACCGCCTGGAACATCAAAAATAGAACCGCCAGCAAGGTCACCACCCCTAACACGGGATGCAACAGAACCCGGTCCAGCTGCCGGGTGAAGCGGGCGGGGGTGCCTGCCTGGGTAACGACCACTCGCAGGATGCGGTCTACTTCATGATGGTAAGCACGCACATCGGCAGCCGACGGCTCAGCCCAAGTATTGGGGGCGACAAGACTGTCCTGGCCCGCGTTCAGTTGACCGAGCAGGGTGTCGATCTGCGCCAGCAAGTTCTGAGTGCCACTCTTGCGCACGGCAACCGTCGTAACTACCGGGATCCGCAATTGTCGGGATAATGCCTCGGTGTCAATGACGCAGCCACTGCGTTGAGCGATATCCATCATATTGAGAGCCAGAATCAGCGGGCGACCGACTTTTTTCAGCTCAAGCAGCAGGCGCAAATGCAGATTGAGGTTGGTGGCATCCGTGACGCAGACGATGGCGTCCGGGAGTGCCTCCTGGGCGCGGCGGCCAAGCACGACGTCACGGGTGATTTCCTCGTCCGGACTGCAGGCGCGCAGACTGTAGCTGCCCGGCAGATCGAGCAACTCCACCGCCATGCCAGCGGGGGTTACCAACAAGCCGGTTTTACGTTCAACCGTGACACCGGAATAGTTGGCGGTCTTTTGGCGGCTGCCAGTCAACATGTTGAAGAGGGCCGTCTTGCCGCAGTTCGGGTTGCCGACCAGGGCGATTCTCAGCGGGCGGGTAGACACGGCTTCGGTAGTCATGGGGGATTAGTTCCGCGGATGGCGCATAATTAAGAATAAGGAAAGCTTTACAGCAGGTTGACAAGCACCGCATTGGCCTCGCTGCGGCGCAACGCAACCGTCGTTTGATTGACTCGCACGGCGATGGGATCGCGGCCTATAAACCCCTCGTGCAACAGCTCGACATGAGCGCCTTCGATAAAGCCCATCTCCAGTAACCGCCGCTCCAACTCATTGCCCTCTAAGGTTGCGGCAGCACGGACGGCTTGGATATAACCACTGTCTCCGCATTGCAGCATGCCAAGAGGACATGGCGAGGATGGTTTGGCAATGATCGCGGAAATTTTGGAATGCACGTCGCTCATGGTCGCTCGCTAAAGATTGCCAGGTTACGAATTAAATCTTCAGACAGAATCGTATATCAATTGAGATTGACTTGCAATTGATATGTAATTTGCATGTTATTTATTGTTATTTATTGACAACCCTGGAAAGGTTTAGGCAAATTGATTGCACTGATAGGTTTCGCCGCTTCGCCGCTATATACTGCGCATTGAATATTAGCATTACTTGTAAAATGTCGGCGCACGAAACTCCATGCACAGCAAACTCCTTACAACCCTGGCGGTGTTCCTGGCCATTGCGCTGCTGGGCAGTGCCCTGGCGGGCTGTGGCCAGAAGGGCGATTTATACCTGCCGGAAGCAGGCAAACCCGCCAAGAGAAATTGATAATGGACCACTTTGAATACCGCGACGGCCGCCTGTTTGCCGAAGACGTGGCGGTCAGCGTCATCGCGGCTGCCTATGGCACCCCCTGTTACGTTTATTCCCGTGCCACCGTCGAACGCCACTGGCACGCCTTCGATGACGCTTTTGGCGAGCATCCCCACTTGGTCTGTTACGCCGTCAAAGCCAATAGCAACCTGGCGGTGCTGAATATCATGGCGCGCCTTGGCTCCGGCTTTGACATCGTCTCGCTGGGTGAACTAGCGCGGGTGCTGGCCGCCGGCGGCGATCCCGGCAAGGTGGTGTTTTCCGGGGTAGGCAAGCGCGCCGATGAGATCCAGCGGGCGCTGGAAGTGGGCATCCGGTGCTTCAATGTGGAATCCGAGCCGGAACTTCTGCTCATCGATGAGGTAGCCGGCAGGATGAGCAAGCGCGCCGCCATTTCCCTGCGGGTCAACCCTGACGTGGACGCCAAAACCCATCCTTATATCTCTACCGGGCTCAGGGAAAACAAGTTCGGCATCGATATCAAGCGAGCCCCCCTCGTCTATGCCCGCGCCGCCGACCTGCCCCATGTCCAGGTGGTGGGCGTGGATTGCCATATCGGCTCTCAATTGACCCAGGTCGCACCCATGGTGGACGCCCTGGAGCGCGTGCTGGACCTGGTGGAACAGTTGGCAACCCAGGGCATCGCCATCGAGCACCTGGATATCGGCGGCGGCCTGGGCATCCGCTATCAGGACGAAACTCCGCCCCTGCCTGCCGAGCAGGCGGCGGCTCTGCTGGAAAAGCTCAGACACCTGCCTTACGAGATACTCATGGAGCCGGGCCGGGCCATCGTCGGCAATGCCGGTATTCTGCTCACCCGGGTGGAGCTCCTCAAAACTGGCGAACACAAAAACTTCGCCGTCGTGGACGCGGCCATGAACGATCTGCTGCGCCCGGCCCTGTACTCCGCCTGGCAGGCCATCATCCCGGTAATTCCCAACGGCGATGCTCCACAATACCGCTACGACGTAGTCGGTCCGGTCTGCGAGACTGGCGATTTTCTGGGCAAGGACCGGGAACTGGCCGTCCACCCCGGCGATCTCCTGGCGGTGCGTTCCGCCGGCGCCTATGGTTTCGCCATGAGTTCCAACTATAATTCCCGCCCCCGCGCCGCCGAGGTGATGGTGGATGGCGAGCAAATGTATTTGATCCGCAAGCGCGAGACGGTCGCCGACCTGTACGCCGGTGAAGCGTTGTTGCCGTGAAACTACTCAGGCCGTTGGTATGAGCGCCGTCAAGCTGATCGATAAGCCGCCGGCATTGATTTACCGGCTGGCGTCGCCCAACTATTTTTATGAACTCTCCGGCCAGGCATTGCCGTGGCTGGCGGGCATGACTGTATTGCTGTTCGGCGCCGGCCTGAGTTGGAGTTTGGCCTTCTCCCCCGCCGATTATCAGCAGGGCAACAGCTTTCGCATTATCTATGTCCACGTGCCAGCGGCGGCATTCTCCATGGGTGTGTATGTGGCCATGGCCATCGCGGGAGCCATCGGGCTGATCTGGCGCATTAAAGTCGCGGCCATGGTGGCTCGGAGTTGCGCGCCCATCGGCGCCGCATTTGCCTTCCTGGCGCTGGTCACCGGATCACTGTGGGGCAAACCCATGTGGGGCGCCTGGTGGGTGTGGGATGCGCGGTTGACCTCGGAACTCATCCTGTTGTTTCTCTATCTGGGGTACATTGGCCTGCAGGAGGCCATCGACGACTGGGATACAGCGGCGCGGGCAGGCGCGGTGCTGGCGCTGGTGGGTGTGGTCAACATTCCCATCATCCATTATTCCGTTGAGTGGTGGTACACGCTGCACCAGGGCGCGACTCTCTTCAAGCTGGGCAAGCCCTCCATCGCCCCGGCCATGCTGTGGCCATTGCTGGTGATGATGGCCGCTTATGGCCTGCTGGCAGTCACCGTTGTGGTAATGGGCACGCGCAATGAAGTGCTGCAACGCAGGCTGGAATAACCGGCCTTTCTCCCGCTGGCAGCCTCCGCCCGCGGATTCCGGCCGACCGCTGCGAGCGCAACCCACAACAATCAAATCGGGAGAATAGCCGGTGGGCCTAAAGAACACAGCAACCCGGTATGGCGCCATTACGCGATCATTTCACTGGATAATCCTGGTGTTATTCATATATCAATATACAGTGGCCAACATGATGCTCCGCATCGAGCGGGATCAAACGCTACTGGGGTTTACCCAGGGAACCCTTTACAACTGGCACAAATCAGTTGGATTGATTCTGTTGCTGCTGGCGTTGCTGCGCCTTAGCTGGCGCAAAGCCACCAGCCTGCCCGATTGGGCGCCCACCTTGACCCGGTGGGAACGCCAGGCGTTTCATTGGATTGAACGCATACTCTATACGGCCATGTTGCTGATGCCGATCAGCGGTTATGTGTATACGATGGCGGGTGGCTATGGCGTTCGGCTGTTCGGTGTATACGCCTTGCCCAACCCCTTCGGAAAAATTGAAATCCTTGCGGAGATCGGCAAGACGCTTCATATAATAACGGCCTATATGATCGTCCTGACGCTGGTATGTCATGTGGGTTTGGTGTGCAAGCACCAGTTTGTCAACAAGGATAAATTGCTGTACCGGATGTTGCCGTTTAAACATCAATAATCAGGGTGGATCTGGTGCTTAGCGCT
This sequence comes from uncultured Gammaproteobacteria bacterium, assembly GCA_963696325.1. Lineage (GTDB taxonomy): Bacteria > Pseudomonadota > Gammaproteobacteria > Competibacterales > Competibacteraceae > CAVOJV01. Next base: position 47,037 of record CAVOJV010000006.1, on the reverse strand, counting down.
GGCGCGCGACGAGTTGCTTAGTCCAGTCGAGAATGGCACTATCGCGCCGGTCTTTGTCTAACGGATGTCATTTTCCACTTCCCATCAATAGCCCGAGCGCAGATGAGTTTTTCCAGTTGGTCCGACTTCTTCCACATGGGCGGTTACGCCTTCTATGTATGGGTCTCCTACAGCTTGACCGTGCTGGTGCTGGGCAGTGTGGCGATCGCGCCCTGGCTGCGCCACCGACGCCTGCAGCGGGACCTGGCCCGGCGTGCCCGCCGCGAGCAGCACCAAGACGAGGTAAAGCATGAATCCCGTTCGACGTAAACGCCTAACCATCGTACTCGTTATCGTCATAGGTATGGGCGCGGCCGTGGGACTGACCCTCTATGCTTTGCAGCAGAACATCAACCTCTTTTACTCGCCCAGCCAGATTGCCGCCGGCGAAGCACCCTTGGGACGCAACATTCGTATCGGCGGCCTGGTGGTGCCCGGCAGCGTGCAGCGGGACTCCAACAGCCTGCGGGTGGCATTTACCCTGACCGACAACGCCAAACAGGTGCGGGTAAGCTATGAAGGCATCCTCCCCGACCTGTTCAGGGAAGGGCAGGGTATCGTTGCCCGCGGCGTATTAAAGGATGGCGGCATGGTCTGGGCCGAGGAGGTCCTGGCCAAACACGATGAAAACTATATGCCGCCGGAGGTGAGCAGCAGCCTAAAACAGGCCGGAGCTTGGCAACCCAACAACACCGCTCGCCAGGAGTAATCATCCATGCTGCCTGAAATCGGTCATCTCGCCCTGGTCCTGGCGCTGGCCATGGGTCTGTTGCAGGCCGTTCTGCCGCTCACCGGAGCGGCCCGTGGCGAGCCACGGCTGATGGCGGTCGCACGGCCCGCGGCCATGGGGCAGTTCGGTTTCCTGCTGACCAGCTTCCTGTGCCTGGTGGTTTCCTTCATCCACAATGATTTTTCAGTAGCTTACGTGGCCGAGAACTCCAATACCCAACTACCCGTTTGGTACCGGATCTCGGCGGTGTGGGGAGGCCACGAGGGATCATTGTTACTGTGGTCATTGATCCTGGGCGGGTGGACTCTGGCGGTGGCCCTGTTCAGCCGAGCCCTGCCCCTGGATCTGGTCGCCCGGGTGATCGGGGTCATGGGCATCATCAGCACCGGCTTCCTGCTGTTTCTGCAACTCACCTCCAATCCCTTCGCGCGCCTGCTGCCCGACTTCCCGCTTAATGGCCGAGATTTGAATCCGCTGCTGCAGGACTTTGGGCTGATCGTCCATCCACCCATGCTGTACATGGGCTATGTGGGCTTCTCGGTGGCTTTCGCCTTCGTAGTCGCCGCGCTGCTCAGCGGCCGGCTGGACAGCGCCTGGGCGCGCTGGTCGCGGCCCTGGACCACGGCAGCATGGTGTTTTCTCACGGTCGGCATCGCCCTGGGCAGTTGGTGGGCTTATTACGAACTGGGTTGGGGCGGCTGGTGGTTCTGGGACCCGGTGGAGAACGCCTCTTTCATGCCCTGGCTGGTGGGTACGGCGCTGATCCATTCCCTGGCGGCCACGGAGAAGCGCGGCGTGTTCCGGACCTGGACCGTGCTGCTGGCCATTGCGACCTTTTCACTCAGCCTGTTGGGCACCTTCCTGGTGCGTTCCGGAGTGCTCACCTCGGTGCACGCCTTCGCCAACGACCCCCGGCGCGGTTTGTTCATCCTGGCCCTGTTGACGGTGATCACTGGCGGCGCCCTGTTGCTGTTGGTTCTGCGCACCCCGGCTATCCGCAGCGAGGGGCGTTTTGCGCCAATCTCCCGCGAGACCCTGCTGCTGACCAACAATCTGCTCTTGGTGGGCGCCTGCGGTGTGGTGTTCATGGGCACGCTGTTCCCGCTGCTGGCCGATGTCATGAACATGGGCAAGCTGTCCGTGGGCCCACCCTATTTCAACGCCTTGTTCGCGCCCCTGGCCATGGCCTTATTGCTGGCTCTGGGCGTGGGTCCTCTGTTGCACTGGAAGCAGCATGATCTCAATAAATTAGCGCCCCACTTGCTTGGCTTGCTGGCGCTCAGCGTCGTTCTAGGGATAGCGCTGCCGCTGCTGGTTGCCGGCGAGTTGCGCTTCTGGGTGGTGCTGTCCCTCAGTCTGGTGTTCTGGGTACTGTTCAACAGTCTTTACGATGTGCGCGACAAGCTCGCCCACAAGCCCTCGCCGTTGTCCGCTCTGTTCAAGTTGCCGCGCGGCTATCAGGGCATGCTCCTGGCCCATCTGGGCGTGGCGGTATGCGTGACCGGGGTAGCCTTGACCAGTGCCTACAGCGTGGAGCGCGACGTGCGTCTGCGGGTCGGCGAGACAGTGGCCATCGGTCCCTACGACTTCCGGCTGCTCAGTCTGCGCGATGTCGAGGGACCCAACTATCGGGCTACCCAGGCCAGGGTCGAAGTGCTGAGTAAAGATGGCCGGGAAGTCGCCATCATGGAGCCGGAGAAGCGCCTCTACAGCGTACAACAGATGCCCATGACGGAAGTGGCCATCCAGCCCGGCCTGATCCGTGACCTGTATCTGGCCTTGGGTGAACCGCTGTCCGACGGTGCCTGGGCGGTCCGTGTTTACTATAAGCCCTTCGTGCGTTGGATCTGGCTGGGCGCCCTGTGCATGGCCTTGGGCGGCGTTCTGGCCATCAGCGATCCCCGCTACCGCATGGCCCGGCAACAGCGGGCCATGCGCGAAGCCGCGGTCTTGAGCGGAGGCGCCGATGTCGCGCAGGCTTAGCGTGCTGCTGGCGCTGCCCCTGGCGGGTTTCCTGGTCCTGCTGTGGTTTTTATGGCGGGGCCTCGGCAATGACCCGAGCCTCTTGCCCTCCGCGCTCATCGACCGGCCGCTGCCGGTCTTTAAGGCGGCCACGCTGGATGACCCCGGCCGCATCGTGACGCCGGCCGATCTCAAGGGCGACATAGCGTTGCTCAACGTCTGGGCCACCTGGTGCCCGTCCTGCCGGGCGGAGCACGAGATGCTGAGGGGATTGGCCAGTCAGGGCGTGATCATTTATGGCGTGAACTATAAGGACGAACGGGACAAGGCCCTGGACTGGCTGCATACCCTGGGCAATCCCTATCGCTTAAACATCGATGACGCGGCGGGACAACTGGGCATCGATCTGGGCGTTTACGGGGCCCCGGAAACCTATCTGCTGGATGCGCGGGGCGTGATTCGCTATCGCCACGTAGGCGTACTGGATGACCAAGTCTGGCGGGAGAATTTCCTGCCCCGCATCCGGATGCTCAAGGGGGCGAGCGGATGAAAGCACCGCTGCGCCGAGTTAGCGCCTATGAAAGCATCCCTACTGTTCCCGCCATATTAAAGGGAGGATCGAGGGGAATGCTTATCCTGGTGCTGTTGATGGCGTCGCCTCTGTTTGCCGCGATCAACGCCTACGAGTTCAAGGACCCCGCCCAGGAGCAGCGTTTCCGCCACCTGATCGAGGAACTGCGCTGTCCCAAGTGCCAAAACCAAACCATCGCCGATTCCAACGCGCCCCTGTCCCAGGATCTGCGCCAGCGGGTCTACGCCATGCTCCAGGAAGGCCGTGGGGACGCCGAAATCATCGAGTTCATGGTAGCCCGCTACGGAGACTTCATTACCTATCGGCCACCCGTAAGGCCCGCCACCTGGTTGTTGTGGTTCGGTCCCTTCGTGCTGTTAGCCGCGGTTGCCCTGGGTGTCGGGATATGGATACGGCGGCGGGCGCGTCAGATTACTCCTGAACTCAGTGCGCAGGAACGGGAACGCTTGCGGCTGTTGCTGACCGGCAGTGGCGAGGAATCCAAATAATGGTGGCATTTTGGTTGCTCGCCGCCGGCATGGTGCTGCTGGCCGGTGCCGTGGTCCTGATACCTCTGCGACGGCCCCATGATGCCGTTGCCGATATCTCTCGGGATGCGGTCAACGCCCGCATCTTCCGGGAGCGGCTGGCCGATCTGGACGCCGAACACGGGGCAGGGGGCGTCGACGACTGGCAATATCGGCAACTGCGCGCGGAGCTTGAGCGCACCCTGTTGGTGGACGTGCCCCAGGTGGCCGTGTCACGTGTTTCGGGTAACCCGCTGGCGGTGAAACTGGCGGGCGCCGCCGCCCTGTTAGTGCCTTTGCTCACCCTGGGCTACTATTATGTTTCCTCCTACCGGGGCGAGACGAGGGAGTGGCTCGCTCTGCAACAGCAGATGGACGAGGCGGTGACGCGGGCCATGCGCCGGCCGGATGAACTGCCGGACCTGGCGCGCGCGGATCTGATCGGTTTTACTCGCGTCCTGCAGGTTCGGCTGCTGGAGGACGGGATGCGCGATCCAGACGGCCTGTACCTGCTGGGCAACGCCTACCTGCAATTACGGCAACTTCCGGCGGCCCTTACCGCCCTGGGACGCGCCTTCGAGCTGAACCCGCAGCGGCCCGATATCATGCTGGCCTACGCCCAGGCCATGATCCTGACCCAGGATGAGCGCCTGAGTCAGGCCGGCGTAGGATTGTTGCATACGGTACTGCAGATCAACCCCAACCACCAGGGCGCGTTGATGCTGCTTGGTTTTGGCTCCTTCAACGCCGGCGCTTATGAGGAAGCCATTCAGGTTTGGCAGCGACTATTGGCCCTGCGCGCTCCCGACAGCGAGGGTGCCCAATTGCTGCGTAACAGCATCGCGCGAGCCGAACAACTGTTGGCCCGTGACCCAACGCCCACGCCCGCGCCCGCGCCGGCAGCAGCCTCGGCAACCGGCCCCCGGATTGCGGTCACCGTGGATCTGGCGCCCGCCTTGCGGGCGCGCCTCACTGAGCAGGATACGCTGTTCATCTTCGCCAGGGCCGCCAATGGGCCACCCATGCCGCTCGCTGCGGTCCGTCAGCCGGTGCAGGGTTTTCCAATGCAGGTCACGCTGGATGACAGCCAGGCCATGACGCCCAATCTGAAGCTGTCCAATTTCCAGCAAGTGGTGGTGGGCGCCCGGATCTCCAAGGCCGGCAGCGTGACCGCCCAACCCGGCGACCTACAAGGCGCCACCGCCACCCTGAGCCTGCAGAATGGCCCGCAAGCCGTGTCGCTGGTTATCGATCAAGTGCTGCAGTGAACAACGCTGCGCCCAGGCTGGAAGGCCGCGAACTGAGCTGCGTGCGGGATGGCCGCGCGCTGTTCAAGTCTCTGAATCTGCATCTGGACGGCGGCGAGATGCTGCGGGTCGAAGGCGCCAACGGGGCCGGCAAAACCAGCCTGCTGCGCATCCTCTGCGGGCTGGCGCAACCGCGGGACGGAGCCGTCTACTGGAAGGGCGCGAATATCAGCGACTGCCGCTTCGACTACCACCGGGAACTGCTGTACATCGGCCACAATCCCGGTATCAAGGAGGAGTTGACGTCCCTGGAAAACCTGCGGTTCTTCCATGCTCTGGGCGGGCACGGAGGGGAAGCGGCGGCCCTGCAAGAGGCCCTGGCGCAAGTAGGCTTGTATGGTTACGAGGAGGCGACCGTGCGGACCCTGTCCGCGGGTCAGCGGCGCCGGGTGGCGCTGGCGCGGCTGTGGTTGAGCGAGGCGCCGCTGTGGGTGTTGGATGAGCCTTTTACCGCCATCGACCGCGACGGGATACGCAATCTGGAAGCGCGGCTGGTCCATCATGCGCACCGTGGTGGCATGGCGGTACTCACCAGCCATCAGCCGCTGTCTCTGGAGGGTTGCGCCGTGCGCTCGGTGGACCTGTCATGAACGAGGTAAGCACCCTGGCCGCTTTTCTGGGCCTGCTGCGGCGGGATTTGCAATTGGGCATTCGCAGGCGCAACGAACTGCTCAATCCGATTCTGTTTTTCATCCTGGTGGTCAGCCTGTTTCCCCTGGGGGTCGGCCCCGGTCCCCAGATGCTCAGGGAAATCGCTCCCGGCGTGATCTGGGTGGCGGCCCTGCTGGCTACCCTGCTGTCCATGGAGCGGCTGTTTCGTACCGATTTTGAAGACGGCGCCCTGGAGCAGATCCTGCTCAGCCCGCATCCCCTCTCTCTAATGGTGGTGGCCAAGGTGTTGGCCCACTGGCTGGTGACGGGGTTGCCGCTGATCCTGGTTTCCCCCCTGCTGGGGGTGCTGCTGTACTTGCCGGGCGAGGCCCTGGAGATATTGCCACTGACCCTGCTGCTGGGTACGCCGGTGCTGAGCCTGGTCGGGGCCATCGGCGTGGCCCTGACCGTGGGCCTGCGCCGGGGTGGGGTGTTGTTGACGCTGCTGGTTCTGCCGCTGTACGTGCCGGTGTTGATCTTTGGCACCACGGCGGTGGTGGCGGCCTCCGCCGGGCTGCCGGTGTCCGGCCAACTGGCGCTGTTGGGAGCCATGTTGTTACTGGCGCTCACCCTGGCGCCGTTCGCCACGGCGGCGGGGCTGCGGATCAGCACGAGTTAAGGGTTGGAAGGGAATTCATACCTCAAAAATCAATTCAACAACAGCCAGACCACCTGCTACGCCTACCACTCGTATTTAAGAATCTGGGGGGACTGGCTGGAGGAGCCCGGCATCGACAAGAAGATCAGCCCACATAAGCGGCGGCACAGCTACGCCGCTAACCTGCTGAGCGCCGGGGCGGAACTGGTGGCCATCCAGGCGCTGCTGGGCCATGCCACCCTCACCACCACCCAAATTTAAACTAACGTGGGGCAGGAGCGGAGGCGGTGGCGGTGGCGAGGCTGTGACTCAGGCGAAATCCAGCGCCCTGCGCGCGCCAAGGTTTCTGGTCAAGGCCTATAGCCATCCGACAGCGTTTTCATAAATGCCACGATGGCGGCTTCCTGATCTTCCGTGAGATTCAGTTTACCCAATTCCTTGGTATTCACGTCTGCCGGGACCTCTGGCGCCGGCCAGCATCCTTGGGCCAAGGCGTCCGCCTCAGTGGTGAAAGGATCCAGGCCGTGTTCAAAAATAATTTATCGTAGCATGAGGGCGACGATGACGAAGGCGAGGTAGTTGGCTTTGAGTTTTTCATAGCGGGTGGCAACTCGGCGGAATTGCTTGATGTTGTTGAAGAGGCGCTCGACTTTGTTGTGCTTCTTATAGCTTTCCTTGTCGTAGACGATGATCTCCAAGCGGTTAGCCTTGGGCGGGATAACCGGAGTGATGCCTTTTTGAGGACCTTGACACCCCGCCATGACCGCGTTTGGCATCGAGAACCTGGCGCGTCATCATGCGGTGGAGGATTTCGATTGCAGACAGGACACCCTCAACCGCTTTCTGAGCCGTTTCGCGCTGCCCAGTCAGCAGGCCAATGCCTCGCAGACGTATGTGGGACTGGCCGACGCCACGGTGGCGGGCTTTTACACGCTCGTCGTCAGCGAGGTGGCGTATGAGGATGCGCCGGAACGGCTGACCAAGGGGTTGGCCCGTCATCCGGTTCCGCTGATGCTGCTGGCGCGGCTGGCGGTCGGCACAGCTTGGAAGGGCAGGGGGATTGGGGCCGGCTTACTCAAGGATGCCATGCGCCGGACGGTGCAGGTCGCCGGCATCGTCGGCATCCGCGCGCTGGCCGCTCATGCCAAGGATGACGCAGCCCGCGCCTTCTACGCGCATTTCGGTTTCCTCGCGTCGCCTACCGACCCGCTGCATGTGTTCCTTCTGACCAAGGACCTGCGCCGGGTCGCGGGCGCAGGTGGCGTGGGAGGTCGCCGTCTTCAGCCGTTTTGATCCTTTCCTGGTACGGGTGAAAAACTACAAGCGCTGCCGGTTGCAGACCGGCTCGCGCCGCAACGAATGACACCGAGAGAAATCCTCCATGAACCGCTACGAGCTGCTGTTCGGCCTGCGACTCAACGGCGGGCTGCGCATCAGCGAGGCCCTCGGCCTGAAGGTGCGCCGGGGAAGGACTGCTTGCCAACCTGCCTTTTCCTTACTAAACTAAAAAACGTAAGAACACAGGAGAGCGCAATGTCCGAAACTACGTTGACCAGCAAGGGCCAGACCACGATTCCCAAGGAGATTCGGGACCAGCTTGGCCTGAGAGCCGGTGATCGGCTGACTTTTACCCTGCTGCCGGATGGCACGGTCATCCTGCGGGTCAAGAACCGAAGTCTTGCCAGTCTGGGCGGTTGTCTCCAGCGGGAGGGCCAACCGCCGGTTTCCATCGATCAGATGTCGCCTTGGCAGTAATCGGCATCGATACCAACGTCCTGGTGCGCTTTCTCACCCGCGACGACGAAAGCCAGTACGAACTGGCCCGGAGCCTGATTCAATCCCAGCTTGACGCCGGCGAAGCCCTCTTCGTCAGCCTGTTGGTAGTCATGGAAACGGAATGGGTTCTGCGCAGTCGCTACGGCTTGAGCAAAGCCCGGATCATCGAGGTGCTGACGGCGTTGCTGGAATCCCGGGAAACCGTTTTTGAGGACGAATCCTCGCTGGAGGAAGCCTTATTCTCCTTGAGGGAAAGCAACGCCTATTTTGCTGACTGTCTGATTGTGGCGCACGGCCGGCGGCTGGGATGCCGTAAGGTCATGTCCTTTGACACCAAAGCCGCGAAGTTGCCGGATGGCGAGCAGCTGGGGGCGCCTTGATTTTCCAACCGCCAGCATCAGATACGCTGCACGGGTTGGTCACGACACCGTTGGAGCAACCGCCGATGCACGCCATTCATGCGATTTACGAAAATGGAATTTTTCGGCCGACTGATCCCGTCGATCTGCCCGATCGATGCGAAATGGAAATTACCGTCCAATCCCCGCTAACGGAGATGGCGCTAACCACGCTGGCCCGGTTGGCGGAAATCAGTCGTCAGTTTCCGGCGAATCCGGAACTGCCCACGGATTTGCCCGCGCAGCACGACCACTATCTTTATGGCCTGCCTTTATGGCCTGCCCAAGCCGCCAGATTTTTGTCGATACGAGTCAGGAAATCCAAACCGCATTCGACTGGAAATGGATGTCCGCCTCCAACTCGCTCTTTGAGGCAGGGTGTAAATCGGCATTATAGATTCGTTTCGGATTTCAACTCCTCATCGTATGCTAGGATCGCCCCCTAAAGGTCTTGAAGAAGGACGTCCAATGGTTGCTGTATTTGAAATCGACGAACAGGATTTTTATCCATGGGCCATGAGTAATGCTGAACTGATACGCGATGGCGAGGCCGTTGGGTAGGGCATCAACCCCTTCCCTTCCCAGCCCTGGTGGACCATGCGGCGCCGCTGTCCGCCCTCTTCCATCGGGTTCAGATCACCTCTACAATTCCACCCTTCCCGCGGGCACTACCCCTAATGAACAATAACCTCTCACAGAAGCGCTCAAGGCGCTGGGGCTGGCTGCTCATCACGCTCGGGCTGGGTATCATCTTATTTTTGTACCTGTGGCCCTGGCTCGAGCAACTGCGCTATGGCGGGGATCCCCGCCCGGTCACGCCGCGCGGCGAGCTGGCCGGCGACGAGCAGAGCACCATCGCGCTGTTTCGCCAGGCGGCCCCCTCGGTGGTGTACATCACCACGCTGACTCGCCAGGTCAACCCATGGACGCGCAACGTGCTGGAGATACCCCAGGGCACCGGTTCCGGTTTCATATGGGACGAGCAAGGCCATATCGTGACCAACTTTCACGTGCTCCAGAGCGCCAGTTCCGCCACGGTCACGCTGTCCGATCACAACGCCTATTCGGCGGTGCTGGTGGGTGCGAGTCCGGATCACGATCTGGCGGTACTGCGGATCAGCGCACCCGCCCCCAAACTGCGCCCGCTGGCCGTGGGCGTCAGCCATGATTTGCAGGTTGGCCAGAAGGTATTCGCCATCGGCAATCCCTTCGGACTGGATCAAACGCTGACCACGGGGATCATCTCGGCCCTGGGCCGAACCATCGAAGGCGTCAATGGCCGCCCGATCGAGGGTGCCGTGCAGACCGACGCGGCGATCAATCCCGGCAACTCCGGCGGCCCACTGCTGGACAGCGCCGGCCGCCTGATTGGCGTCAATACGTCGATCTACAGTCCGTCCGGCGCGTTTGCGGGCATCGGCTTCGCCGTGCCGGTGGATACGATCAATCGCATCGTGCCGCGCCTGATCGCGCATGGCCGCTATGTGCGGCCGCAACTCGGCATTGTGATCGACGATCAGATCAACCGCGAGATCACCCGGCAACTGGGTGTCGAGGGGCTGGTGATCCTGGGCGTCAGACCTGGATCGGCCGCTGCCGCTGCAGGACTGCGAGGCACCGCACAGGCTCAAAACGGCGAGCTTGTTACTGGCGACATCATCCAACTGATCAATGGTAACCCGATCCGCAACAGCAATGATTTGTTCAGCGTGCTGGAAGACTACCAGGTTGGCGATACGGTTACCCTCACCCTCCTGCGCGACAACAGCCGCCGAGAAATCAAGCTCAAACTGGAGCAGCCTTCGCCTTAGCAGGCGAAGCCTTTAATTTCTCGCCGGGCGTGCGGATAACGTCTATCCCAAACACGCCTGGCAGGATTATGCTGTCATAAAATAAAACTAAAGGACGCGATAACGTGGCACAACCCAACTACCAAGACGGCAGTATCGTCAACCTGATGAGTTCTCTGATACAAGGACTGGGTGGCCAACCCCATCCTGCCTATGCGCCGCTCGCCCTGCTGCCACCGGAAACCGTGGCCGAGGCTGCCAATGTCGTGCTGCTCGTAATCGATGGTCTCGGGTACAACTATTTCAAGCGCCACGCGGGGGCGCTCGGCAGCCACCTGAAAGGTTCGATTACCTCGGTGTTTCCAACCAGCACGGCGCCTGCGATCACTACGTTTCTGACCGGCGTCGCGCCTCAGCAGCATGGGGTAACCGGCTGGTTCATGCATCTCAAGGAACTTGGCACCGTTGCCACTATTCTGCCGTTCCGGCCCCGCTGGGGCGATGGCACCTTCAGTGTTATGGGTATCAGTCCCGGCCAGTTGATCGCCCATCCAGCCCTGTTCGATGGTCTTGCCGTCCAAAGCTCTTTCGTCATCCAGCAGCGACTCGTGAATTCTCCCTACACGGTTGCCGGGGCGGGGTGCGCAGAACGGTTGGGCTATCGGGACCTCGCCGATTGTTTCGCCATGATTCAGGGCAGTATCGGCCAGGGGCCGCAACGCAGTTACACCTATGCCTATTGGCCGCTGCTCGATAACCTATCCCATCACCATGGGGTTGCCAGCAAGGCGGTAAGAAAACACCTGCGTGAGTTGGAACAGGGGCTTGAAGCACTGCTCAAGGCCCTGCGCGGAACGAATACTCTGCTGATCGTCACCGCCGACCACGGCTTCATCGACACGGCGCCAGCCTTAACGACGTGGCTGGATGACCTTCCAGAACTGGCGGGCTGCTTCGTATTGCCTTTATGCGGCGAGCCCAGGGCCAGCTATTGCTACATCCGTCCCGGCAAAGCCGGGCAGTTCGAGCGTTATGTGGCGGAGCGGCTCGGGGACTGCTGTGATTTATATGCCAGCGAGGAACTGGTGCGTATGGGCTGGTTTGGCTTGGGGGAACCGACGCCCAGGTTGCTGGACCGTATCGGTGATTATGTGCTCGTCACTAAAGGCCACCATGTGCTCAAGGACTCACTGCCCGTGGAGAGCGCTTGGGCGGACGTGGGCGTCCACGGCGGCATCAGCGAGGACGAGATGTTGGTGCCGCTGGTCGTGGCGCATTGCTAGTGGGTCAGTTGGTTTGGATGTAGCCATAATTAGTGTTTATCTAATGCCGAAGCGGTTGCTGCACCACCGCCCCAGAACCACCCAGATGATGGCGCCGTTCCCGTGCCCGCCGGTGGCGGGTCGTGCGTTTGCCACCCCACGTATATTATTAGCTTACCGCCCCCGTCCCTTAATGGCTACATGCAAAGCAATTGACCCACTAGCACGGAGGCTTTGGAGGCGGATCCCCTGCGGCATCATTTCACCCTGGTGTTTGATCGTGCCGGGTACGGTCCGGACTTCAGGCATCGGATGAAGACCCAGCGGGTGGCCCGCCTAACCTACCACCCATATCCCGGTGAAGACTGGGCCGAGGAGGTGTTTCAAGCACGACCGGTCCAGCTCGCCAATGGCCAAGTGGTTGAGATGAAGCTGGCCGAACGCGGGACGTCTTTGAGTAACCGGCTGTGGGTGCGGGAGTTTCGCAGGCTTACCGCGCGCGGCCATCAGACCGCCATGCTGGCCACCGATTACCGCTCTGCTCCGGCCCCGCTGGCGGCAGCCCTGTTCGCCCGCTGGTCGCCGGAAAACTTCTTCCATTATGCCCGCCAACACTACCATCTTGAGCGCTTGGTGGACTATGCCACCGAAGCGATTGCTGAGACCATCCGGGTCGTCAACCCCGCTCATCGGCGGCTGGAGGGACAAGTCCGCTCTGCTACCGGCAAGCTCAACCGCCTGCTCGCCCAATTCGGCGCGATGAATCTCGACGCCACGATTGAACCGGAGCAAGTCGAACCGTTTCTGCAAAAAAAAACTAGGGTGGCAAACTTAGCTTGATCAGGCGTTCTTCCAACGCCTGCAGATAGGCGTCTGGATCCTGCCGAAACCGCCGGCCCAAGACGCGGGGCAGGCGGCGTTGTGCCAGGCGGGCGCGCGTGATCCGCCACTGCTGGAGATCGGCGGAGGCCAGTTCTTCGGCCGTAAAGCAGTGAGTCTGACTCGCTACCGCCGCCGGCAAGCGGGTGGCGCCGCACACCACCAACTGGCCGGGGCATTTTTTTGTCCGGTGGCGCGGCGCAGTTGATGGCGCAAGCTCCCAAACAACTGCTCCAAATCGTTATTGGTGCGGGGTAAACCGGCCACGTCGTAGCAGGTGAACACCAGCGAGCCATAGCTGGCGGTCACTTTGATAAACTGGGCCGCCAGCACCTGCAAGCTCACCGAGGGGGCAGCCTCCTCCTGAATATCGGCGAGCAGCACGGCATAGCGGGCCTCGACCGTGGCACGATCCGCGCCGTCGGGATTGGCCAGGATCTGGGCCGCCTCCGCGAGCCAACCCTGCCCGATGACCACCTCCGGCCAGAGCGGCGCGGTCGCGTCTAACCCCCGCTGGAGGGCTTGTTGCAGGCGGCTGAGGGGTGGCAGGCCCCCCCTTTTTGCGCCACCCGGTCGAGGCTGGCGGTAATGGCGGACAAGCGCTGCTGGAGTTGGAGTCCTCCGGCGTCGAGCGGGGGATGGCCGCTCTCGCCGAGGGCGCCCCGGACTGCCGCGCAGTAACCGCGGATGATCTCAGCCGGCGGGTCGGTGCGGTCCTCCACCGCCCGCTCGATCATGCGTACCCCGCGCACCCGCTTGCGCAATTCCTTCTGCGCGTGCCGATCCGCTTCCCAAATCGGCCGACCGGCTTCCCGCAGATAATGAAACTGACAGAGCTGATGCGGGATGTTGGGAAAGACGTCGGCGACCGCCTGCCGTAACGCCAGCTGGCCGTCGCTGATCACCCCCACCACCGGGAGGTCTTCCAACCCCGCCACCGCCGCCCGCAGCAGCGCGCTCAGCTCGTCGCGACCCGATGCCAGCAGGCTGCGAGCCAGCAGGATGTTGCCCGACAGCACCTCCCGCACCACCCACAGGACTTCATGCCCCTTGTCCGGTTGCAAGCCATCCACCGCCAGGATCAGCCGGCCCTGCTGGCGCAAGCCCGCCCGCTGCGTCGGCGTCGCCAGCACCACGCTCACCAATTCCTCATAGCGCGCCAGCAGATGATTCACGGTCCGCGGCGCAATCGCTACGCCCCGTCCGGTGAGCGCCTGATAAATCTCGGTCACCGTGTCATGGTCCTGGTACCGACAGGCCCCCACCCAGGCAATTACGTCCAGGCCAAACTCGTGATGCGGCAGCGCCAGCCGCCCCTCCAGTTCCGGTCGGTACGGCCGGTGGTAAAACCCGCAGGCCGGATTCACGCAGCGCCGGATCTGCAAGGTGACCGCAATCACCGCATCCAGAGTCGTGACCGTACGATTGTTCTCATAGGCAAACCAGAGTGGTCCCCCACACGCCGGGCAGCGCTGGTTCAGGCAGCTTAGCGCCAGCGCTTGCGTCGGTGGTGGCCGTGGTGTGATCCTGGCCATGGCGTCTCTCCCCCGCTCGCGTTCCAATAGGGATACACCCTTAGACCCTCTAGCCAGTTTGCTATCCTAGAAAAAAAAGGCCGCCCTCCAAGAGGAGATCGATCTCCTGAGGAATCAAGTGCAAACCGCCAAAGCGGCGCGCAAGGCCAAGCCCAAACACTTCACGATGGAGGAATTACCGGAAGCTGAGCGGTTTAAACAACTGAGCACGCAGAGCCAACAGCTGATCGACACGATCAAAATGATTGCTTATCCGGCGGAAACCGCGATGGCCAATCTATTGCGCGAATCCCTGTCCCATCCCGATGAGGCGCGCAGCCTGTTGCAGGCGCTGTATCGGACCGAGGCCGATATTTTCCCCGACCTCGAAGCGGGAACGCTGACGGTGCGCCTGCATCATTTGGCGAACGCCAGTGCAGACGCGGCGATCCAGAAACGATGCGATGAGTTGAAAGCGACGGAAACCCTGTTTCCCCGAACCAATCTCCAACTGATTCTGAAATTAGGATCTTCGTAAAATCGTAGAGATCAGGCGTTCTGAGGCTATTCTGGCCCAGCGCCAGGCGCTCTATGAACAGGCCCAAGCCCGCCATCCGGAACGTTGGTCAGGCGCTCTCCGTAACTGGCAACCCATCACCGAAGTCTGGCTCAACCCCAGTGCTGAGGTGACCGAGCCTTCACCAGCGAGCTCACAGCGTAAATGAAAAAGGCGACAACTATCCTGACGTGCGACACTAAGTTGCATGGGTGTTTGAGAGGGAACAACTCCCGGTGTTCTGCCACCGGTACCCTATCCTGGCATGCGCCGCTGGTAACGGCGGGGTATGAAGCCCAGGAGACAATGTGGCCTCCGAGGCAACTTGGGTAGCAAAGCCGCGAGGCGAAGCTGCGACTCCGAGGCTCAAGGGGGTCGGGAACTAGGGTCAGCAGGTAGGGTTAGCACATGCAAACTGCCGTAACCGTCGTTAAGTTGAACAAGCCAAAGAGCCTGACAGGCTTGGGCCAAAAGGCAAGAGGTAGGGCTGGCGTGTTGTCAAGTCACCCAGCGCAGAACACGAGGCCTCCGGCGGATAGGTAGAACCTAACTCTTTTAGGGAGTGGCACCGCTGCGAAACGTGGTAAGTCCGGCGCTCTCCCGGTTGGGGACAGCGAGCCGCAAGGCAAGCCCATGGGGCGTCGGGTAAGGGAGGATGGAAAAAGCGAAGGCCGCTCTGTAAAGGTAGACCACGCGATCTTCCGAGCACTCTGGCGATGGGCTCGCCGCCGACATCCGAACCAATCGCGGCAATGGGTTAACGCCAAATACTTTCGACCCGTTGCTCAACGACTCTGGACATTCGGTGGCGAAACCCTGCGCTGGGACGGTAACAACTATCCGGTTCAGCTGTTCTATGCGGCCGAGGTGGCCATCAAACGCCACCTCAAAATTAGAGGTCAAGCCAATCCCTATGACCCCGCCTGGGAGATGTACTTGGAACATCGACTCGGTGTCAAAATGGCCAACGACCTCAAGGGTCGACGACAACTGCTGTACCTATGGCGACAACAAGATGGACTCTGCCCGATCTGCCGACAGAGGGTCACCAAGCTCACAGGATGGCATAACCATCAGCTCGTGCGACGATCCTACGGCGGCAGCGATATGGCGAATAACCGGGTACTGCCTCATCCTCATTGCCACCGTCAAGTCCATAGCCCTGGCTTAGAGGTTACCAAACCGCGTCCGGCACCGGGCGTTTGAACGGCCTGAGCTGATTATGGGGAAACTCACCCGATCAGTTCTTTGGGGAGGGGGCTACGGTAACCTCCGTCCCCTTACCCGTCAATTTCCGTCCGTCGGGCGCGCTAATGCAGAACTAGAATTCACTCAATCATCCTGCGTGTGTCTTGAGGCTAAGAAGACGCCGCAGCGAAAATGATTGAGCGTGCCATCGATCTCACCCTAGTTTGCGCGCGTTTTTGTTCCATACTTTCAGTTGGATTGTCAACGCCGACGAGGGAATAAGGAGAACAGCCATGGTATTCCGCTTCCTGCACTCCATCTTCACCGCAACCTCAAGCCAAGCCAGTAAATTCGACAAAGCCTTGATCCTGGCAGCGATTGAGAGGGTGGTGGATGACACCGATCCCCGCTTGCGGACGTTGAGCCATTACCGCCGCAAGCTGTGGGATGCGGTGGAGCACGCGATCGACTTCGTGGTGGCGTTCGTCAATACCCTGCCGCCCGCCATTGAGGCCAACAGTCACAATTACCTGGCCGATCCCCGGTTGCGGGCCCTGTTCGCCTCGCCCGAGCATCTGCGGGAGGTCTTGAGTTTCAGCGACAGGACACGGAACTACCTGAGACAGCCCCATGACGCCTTGCCCACGGAGTTGTACGCCGCTCTCGGGGCGGAGCGGATCGAAAAGGCCGTGCTCGGGATCGATCTTGAGGGGGAAATCCTCCGGCGGGACGTGCCCCAAACCTCCGTCAACTTCAGTAACCACCGGCTGGTCTGCCTCACCGATAACGAGCCGGACACCCGCCGGGAACTCATGAGGCGGGGGTTCGATTACCTGATCGAAGTCGCACTGCAGCGCCTGATTTCCAGCCGCGTCCAACGGGCGCAACTGCAACAGCAACAGCGGCACCTGCTCCAGAAAAAGGCCGGCATCCTGAAGACCGCCAAGCTGGGCTTGGCATCACTGACGGAACCGGCAACCGCGGACCAACCCGACTTTGACGCCATCGAACAGCAACTTCAGGACGTTGAAACCGAACTGGGCCAGCTTTTTGCCGATGCGGCCACCATCGATAAACACCTCGAGAAAGTCGCCGCCACGCTGCGTGAACCCGAAAAATATCTGCGGCTGGAACCGGTCTCGCTCACCCTGGACCACATGAACATCAAGGTGTCCCCCGATTCGCCCCGGGTTGCGAACACCTTGACATTCGAGGAGATCGTGCTCGGTAAAGACCGCCGGCTCACCGCGTTGTTCATCCGGTTTCCCAGTAACGAACTCCTGCCGCAGCCGGACTTTTTCGAGGAGGCGCGTCGTTTCCTCTAAGGTGATTTTTGCGGCTGATGCTGGATTTGCATGGCACCCAAGCCGGGGTGACCTTGTCGCCGCGGATCGTGATGAGCGACGTTTCCTCGGGGCCGTGTTTTTCAAGCCGAAAGCCGATCGCTTCCGACAACTGCTGGCGGCGCAGCGCATCGAGCAGCGGGTAGAACTCCGGGTCGGCCTCCCGGCTCCCCAGCGGGCGGTTGGAGCGGTTGTAGATACCATTGATCGCGCGCACCGCCAGCTGAAAGATCAGATCTATCGGGTAGCCGGCCTGCACCAGCTGGAACACCGCCGCCGGCGCAATCGGCCGCAGCAGGCTTGCGGGTGAACTTATCCCCTTGCAGCGGCGTGTAGGAGATGGTGGGTCTATCGGTGTAGAGGCCGGTCGCTCCCACGGTGGCGCCCCGTCCCACGGTGTCCGGAAGATTGGGGGTCAAGCCGGACGAGACGGTGCCCGCAAGGCTCACCTGGCTCTGCAACTGGTAGGAGCTGATCACCGACGAGACCTCGAGAAACGTCGGCGTGTCGGCGTAGCGCAGTTTCACGATATTGAGCAGCATCTGCTCCTTCCAGGAGCTGGCGAGCGCTTCCGCGTAATCCAGGCGATCCCGGTTCACGGAGCCGGCCCCGATGCTCGCACAGGCCCCCAGCAGCACCAGCATCGGCAGCCCCAGGGCGAGTTGCAGCCCGCCTGCTTAGATTACCTGGTTTCGACATGGGTTGCTCCCTTGCTGGTTATGGCTGCCCCTGCTCGTCGCTGTGATCACTGCCCCGCCTCTGCGTCTACCGCTGCCCCGGCAGCCCCTCCCGGATCCGTGGCGAGAATGCGGGATCCTGGTCGGCCGCCTGGGCCTTGGCGGTGATCTCGCTGCGCGCTCGCAGCTCCGGGAACGGCAGGCTGGTGTCGATCGTGCCCCGCTCATAACCGAGTTCGTCGAGATAGCCATTGGCGAGGATTCGCCAGTTCCAGGGGTTACCGGGTGAGACGCTCTGGACGTGGTGGCGGATAACCGTCGTGCAGTTGTGGGTGAGGGCATTGTACCAGCGTGGCCGCTCGGCCAGCCGGTTCACTTCCGCCAGATAATCCAGCAGGATCGCCCGCGCTTGTGCCACCGGCATCCTGATGCGATACAGGTAGACCCGTTCGCCGCGGACATTGGTGCGCACGCGAATGACGTCGCGTTCGTCGGCCACCACATAGTAGAGTTCGTATTGGCGGAAGAAACCGTGGCTGGCCGAGTACGACTCGCCCTTTTCCTTGCGCGTCTCGATCGAGATGGCGAGCTGCGAGCCATCCGCAAACGCCCAGCTGGCGATGGTATGGGCGATCAGCGTGGGTCCCCAGAACGACAGAAACAGATCAACGCCCTGCAACTGATCGAGGTCAAACATCCGGGTCTCCCAGCGTGGGGTGTAGTCAGTCTCGCTACGGTAGTCGAAATTGCGCAGGTTGTGGATGGTCAGGTGCTGGCCATCGAGGGTGGCCGTAGTGAGCTGGGCGACGTCCGGAGACCAGTCACGGTCGTTGCGGGGGGTGAGCTGCAGCCACCAGGCAAGCACGGCCAGGAATACCATCAGCACGGCCAGCTGAGCCCGCCGGACCGGCCGCACCACGATCAGCAGAGTCAGGCACACCGCCACCAGGCCGGCGGCCAGCGAACCGGCCAGCCAGCGCTCCGCCGGGCCATCGAACCACAGCGCCAAGGCGCCCCAGCCGATCCCGCCCAGCAGTAGCGGCCACAGCAGCAGCTTTACGGCAGCGCCGCCCCAACGCGCGGCCATTCGTCAAGACTCCCGGCCGGGCCGAAGCAACGCCAGACTAATCACGCCGGGTCTCCACCCACTGGCAGCGGGTGGCGACCGCCGGCGCTGTCTTAACCGTGCCAATACCGTGGGTGATCAGGCCAATCACCCGCTCGTCCGCCTCATAGTCGTTGTGCGCGGTCAAGGGGCTGGCGAAAGTCGTTCCGATAAACGGCAGGGCAGTGACCGGCGCCACATTTACCGTGACATTGACGACCTGAGGACACAGCCGGGAATCGATATATTCCTCCGCAAACCGCGGCGGAATCGCGTAACTGAGGAGATCATTGGGGTCGCTGAAGGCAACGATGCGTATCTGCCGGAACATCCGCTGGTTGTAGCGGTCGCCGCCGGCCTGGCAGTAGCGGTCGCTCTGGCCAGTGATCTGCGGCTTGACGAAGCCAAGCTGTAACAGCGGTAACTGATTGGCCAGCATGTACACCGGAATCGCTTTATCCTGTAAGGCTCCTGCCAGAGGATGGCGCTGTTGCCCGAGCTGCTGCGCAAACGCTGAGGCAGCGATAGCTTGCAAGGCATCGAGCGCAATCCGGCTGCCGAGACTGTGGGTGATGATGACCAGGTTGTCCTCCTGGACCTGGCGCGCTTTGTCGCCCTCCAGGGCATTACAGCGCTGCTGGCCGCCAGTGGGCAGGGCGTTCCAGTCTCCGCTGGTCATCCAGCACAGGGACTGACCTACGGCAACCAGGATTTTCTGGTGAGTATCACCGGTATAGATCAGCGGGTCGGGAATATGACTGTCAATGAATTCCTTGGCGGCGCTGTTCAGCGCGGCCCGGTGGTAAGCGTACTCGCTGGTCGTGTCGTAAGCAATGATGTCCTTGGTTGGATCAGTAATCGTCGACCAGGTGAGTTCGTAGAACAGCAGTTCCCGCGAGCCGCTCTGGTTGGTATAGCGGTTGACGCGCAAAGTACCCAGAGGCTGATCGCCCAGGTTCAGGTCCGGGCGGGGTAGTGGCGGTGACAGGGTGAATTCCTTGTACTGTTCCTGGACGACCTCCAGGCCCAGGGCAGCGGTCAGCTTGTCCTGCAGACGGCCGGAATAGCCGGGCAGATGTTTACCAATCCCATGGACCATCAGCACCTTGGTGGTCCGGTCGGGAGCGGTGGCCTGCTGGTCCAGGGCGGGCGCGATGCCTTCAAAGGCTGGCCCGCGGATCGCGCAGACCCCAGTGTCCGGTTGGCTTTCCTTGTCGCGGCTGGCCATGATCCCTTCCGTGACACCCCTGGCTATACTGGCGCAACCGCCCAGCAGGGGTAGGGCCAGGCAAAGCGGGATAAGGGGATGTTTCAGCAACATGGCATCGATCTCATAACCTTTAGAGTGAGTGGTGAAGGACGCTAACGCTCAACTGCGCTGTGTTTTCCTCCCTTTCTGGTTGTAGATGCCCGTGTTTGTTGCTGTGACTACTGACCCGCCTCTGCGTCTACCGCTGCCCCGGCAGTCCCGCCCGGATCCGTGGCGAGAATGCGGGATCCGGGTCGGCCGCCTGGGCCTTGGATCACTTACCTGGCTGGTGACGCTTTTCGTTCTCCAGCGCCTTATCCGTAATCTCCTTGTAGAGATTCACCATGCGTGCCGCCAATTCGTGGTACTGGGGGTATCCATCCAGGAAGGGTTTGACCTGGCGGGTATCCGCAAAGACTTCTTCCAGGAAGGCGAGGTCGGAGTCGTGAAGCCGCTCCCCGCTAAATTTATCCGCGAGGGCGGTGTGCTTGTGGTGACCAAGATCGATCGGCTCGCCCGCTCGGTCACGGAACTTATGGCGATCAGCCAGGCCATGGACCAGAAGCAGGCCGGAATGCGCATCCTTAAATCTGGGAATGGACACCCGAACGCCAACCGGCAAGCTGATGCTCACCATGCTCGGCAATATTGCGCGGTTCGAACGGGAAATGATGTTGGAACGGCAGCTAGAAAGCATCGCGAAAGGCCCGGCCGTCGGCAAATAGCTGGGTCGGAAGCCCGATAGCGATGCAACGGCAGGCCGAAGTTCGTCGCTTGGAGGCCACCGGCATAACTAAGGCGCGCATTGCCCTGGAACTGATAAATCACGCCCACGCCCGTCTCAATTTAGCTGACGACGGACACCCTCTGAAACCGGCGTTGATCTGTCGCCAAGGAAGCGGGGCAACCCCTCCCAGCGCGGGCGATCCCTAACAGTTATAGACGCCAGCCACGCAGCGCCGGGTCGTGCGCCGCGCCACCCCGGCAACGCTCACCGGCGTTAGCGGACGTCCCACTACCGCCTCGGCAGACGGGACGAGGCTTTTTACCCCGGGGATCGCGAGCCGCTCTCCAAGTTCGAGTCCGCAAGGGACGATGATCCCGGCCATCAAGACAATCATGAATCGCTTAGACAAAGTCATTTTTTACCTCCTACCGCAAAGATGTTCGGCAATTCATCCATGTTGGGGAGATCTTTCAGATCCATCTTTTTGGCCCCCGTTGTATTGGTAAAGCTGAAATCCCCTGCCCCCACCTCGGCGCCGGTTTGCCAATCTCTGATTGTGACGCTGTATTGCGGTGCCTGCGCCACCTGCTTGCTGGTGATGACATAGCGGCAAGGATAGGGACGGCTTCCCTGCGCAATCCAGATCTGCCAGTCGACTTCTTTGGTTCGAAAAGCGAGGTGATCGCATTCGACGCCGCCGATCACGCCGCTGCCAAGGTCCTTTACGTTGACCACGGCAGGCATGAGCTCATCGTAGACATTCGACAGCAGCAAGTCGGCGCCAGGCACGGGCCTCCCGTGTTTCTCCCTCAGCTCGTCGATCAGATGATCGATCGTGCCGGGCACTTCGAGCTGACCATAGAGGTTCGCCGTCTTGCCGAGCAGCGTCAGTGTTTTCCCGTCAAAAAGAAACTCGACATCCGCAAACCCGCCGGTGCGCGTGGCGCGGATCTTGTCGGGCCGGTTGAGGGTGAGCTTTCCCGAACTGGCTAGCGCGAGCTTCTGCTTGTCTTTGGTGACGATCTCAAGGTTGGTATCGTATTGGAACGAGATAGCCTTCTGCGCCGCCAGGTAATCGGACATGGTCTTGAGCAGCTTCCTGGCGTCTGCCTCATCGGCGCTCGCTCCGGAGGGCGCCGCCAACCCCACCAGCAGCAAGGCCAGCGCCGCAATGGACAGGCTAGCCTTAGCGGTTCTCGCGGATTTCCCGGCTACTGTTTGCATCTGAGGACCCCTTCGTTAAGTGTGTTGGCCGCTAACCCGACATCCACCGGATGATCGGCTTGTTGAGGCCAACGTTGCCGCTATTGACGGGCATTGTCAAGCTCGGATTTTGGCGATTGGGGTTGCCCTGCACCAAAGCGGGTGAAGTCAGTACGTTCCGCGCCAGGAATGTCGATTTCGCCTTCATCAGGACGCACCTCTGCCACGGTTTTTGCTGGAGCTCATGACAATCGAACCGCTCACCCAGGCGCCGGCTTGGGCGGCGGCCGAAGTTCCGCGATCAGCCGCAGGATGTCGGCGAACAGATGCCGTGAGATGGCGACCTCAGCCATCTGGAAGGTGGCATAAAGCGCGGTTGGCGTAAACGGCCCGGCGCGCGCCCTATCACCCGAAAAACCTACGCAATAGCGGACGCTAGCATCAAACCCGCGTATTCCACTGAAATCTGCCACATGAAATCTGCCACTCAGTCCAGCGAAAGGCGGGGGATGCCCTTTCTGGCCCTGTGTTGCGGATATTTTGATACCCAAATTCTGCCCGAAAATGGGGTATTGACTATTAAAAAATAAGGAGTGAGTCGGTTGCCTCGGTGTTCCGTTCAACAGCGAGTTTTGCGCGGACCCAGGCATCGTCTTCAAATAATTCGATAGCCAGCCCAACCTCTGGGATGAGGAAAGCGGGGACCGTGTAAACTTTCAGATGAACGGTGGTGGGTGTCGCTGGATTCATCATGTGGGGAGCTCCTTCTCCACGTGCAGCTTCGCCGGTTCCCGTTCGTAGTCCTGGCCCTTCCGCTGTTCGGGTGGCGGTGCGTTATCCTGATGCTGTGCAACGTTGGCATCACTCATGGTTTTACTGCTACAGGCCACGAAGATTGTCAATCAGGATGTGCATGCTGATCAGCAGCACCCACAGCGGAAAGACCAGTAAAATCCCCTCGATGTAGCGGCTGCTGAACAGGAGCAGCAGCGCCACCGCGTAGCCGAGCCACGCAATCCAGCGGGCGATGAACCCGGTGCGAAGCGCGAGGGTGGAGGTGGCGATCATGAACACCCCCGCCATCTTGATCGCGTAGATGTTCATGATTTCATACGCGATGGCGCGAGCGGAGGTGAAAGTAGTCGAACCGAGCAGTCGGCTGGGGTCTGCCGTGTAGGCGATGATGAGGCCACCCACCATCGCCGCCGACATGAACAGCATGGCGAGGAATAGCAGCCCACTGCCGAGAAAGACGGTGGCAAAGAAGCGGTCTTCCCGTTCCCCCAGGCGGTCGCGCAACACGCCGATGAACCACAAAAAGGCGATGCCGGCAAACGGCACCAGGTTCAGCGCCAGCGCCACGATGTTCGCACGGGTCTGAAGCCATGCGCCGGCCTCCAGCGGATCGGCCGGGACCGACAGCCGCAGGAGCAGAAAACTGGCAATCAGCAGGATCGAAAACAGGATGCCGGCGATGGCGGCGGCCCGCGGCGCCCGCAAGCGCGCGGCGGTCAAGTGCTCGTCCGGCTTCATCACGTCCTCCTGAGCCATCATCGAACCCAAATAATTCGTCAGCGTTCGCTAACGGTATCCCGCTCGGGCTGGGCGCGCCGGCGCGACTGGCCCAAGCCCTGCCGGTCTTCCTGCAGCGCCATCACCTGATCCTCGGCATCGAGCACCGAGTGTTCCACCACCAGGTTCAAATGGTGGAGATACCGTTGCACCGACGCCTTGCGCTCGGCCTCGGTCACGGAATCCGCCAGGCCAACGAGGGCCGAGCGCAGCCGGCGCATCACCTGGACCGAACTGGCGCCATACTGGCGGATCTCGTCGAAGGCGAGCGTCAGGTAGTCCTCCCAGGTGGGCGTCGGGAAGACGAGACGAAGAGCACCCTGTTCATCCATCACGCAGCCGGCATCGAGCGCGCGCCGGCCGAGGCGGTGCAAGAGGTCTTCGATCTGGTCGAGGGCCTGGACCGCCGTGGTGGGATCGTTGATGGCCGGGGAGAGGGCCTTGATGGCGATGTCCACCAACAGGCGCATGGGGTATTTGGGGTCCTGCTCGAAGGTGCGTTCACTCGCCACCCGAAGCGCCCGCCGAAGTGGGGTCTCCGCCAGCGGCTGCCGGCCGCCATACACCCGCAACAGCAGGGTGTCTTCGGTTAGGGTGTCGCCGACGGCGCACTCCATGACGATCACGGCATCCACCGCCTGGCCCTGCCGGACCAAGGCGCCGATCTGGAATTGAGCGACCGTACACGGCTCGCCCGAGTAGCGCAGCGTCTGCGTGACCGGGCGCTGCCGGGCCGCCTCGGCCGCGGTTCGCCACGACTCCGGTGCGGCGTCTCCAACCGTATCCAGGCGTGGGAACATCGCCCGAATGACCTCGCGCCCTTGCTGGCCGACAAAATGAAGGACGTTGGTGATCTGAATATCGTTCAGTCGCTGCACCAGCTTGGCGAAAACGATCATGCTGAGGATCAGCAGAACCACAACGACTAAAGTCGAGAACAGGGGCACTTTGCCGTTCCCCCCGCGATCGATCCAGGCCAGGGTGGCGATCGCATAACCAAACGTGGCGGTGAACAGGCCGAGCGCGTGAAACAGCACCGGGTCGCGGCCAAACCAGGTGACCAGGCGCGGGGAATAGGCAATGGCGCTGAATTGCACCATCACAAAGGCCAGCGCGAACACGATGCCGGTCAGTGCCATCATGCCCGAGGCGATGGCGGACAACACCGCCAAGGCCGAGCCGACCGACATGCCGTGGCTGTAGGCGGCGAGGTATTCCTGCTCGAGCCGCGGAAAAACCGCTCCGCAAGCAACGGTCACGCCGACATACAACATCGGAATGAGCCAGAGCGGCAGCTTCAGTTGATACCTCGGTAGGGTCTTACGCATCGTCGTCATCAGCAAGGGAATAGGTTATTCTGTTCATTGTATCGCCTACAACAGCGCCCCGGCGAGCAGCTTCAGCAGCTCCCCCACGGGCATCACCAGGAAAATGAGGGGCAGGCCGGGGAGAGACGTGATCACCGCGATCTGAAGAATCTGTTGCAGGCTGAAGGGGAAGATCTTCATCTCCCGGATCATCCCGAAGCTGTTCCCCAGGTCGGCCAGGGATTGGATGTCGGCGCTTCCCAGCAGCGGTTCGTCCGGCGGCGCCGGGCCGGCCACCCACTTCTGCTCGAAGGCGCGGTTATAGGTGTCGGCCAGCAGGCTGTACTGGCGCAGCCCCGCCCGCCGGGTCCGGGCCAGCAGCGGCACGAAGATCAGCAAGGGGCCGAGACAGATCAGCTCCATCAGCACCAGGTAAACCACAAACAGGGTTTGGAACGTCTGGATAGGCAAGGCCTCGAAATAGACCTGAAAGGCCACCTGTGCGCTCAGGATGCAACTGAGGGCAAAGGCGAAGATGGCCAGAGAGATATGGGCATTGCCGAGAAAGCCCAGCCCGCCGGCCCGGTCGGGATGGGTGGCCACCAGGTTCAGGTTCAGCCGGGCCATATCGCGGAGGAAGCCGGTCCAGATGAGCAGCCGCCAGAGCCAGCGGAGCATGAAGAACTGCAAGATCGGCACCGCGACGAAGTGGTACCAGAGCCCCGCCAGTGACAGGCCGGTCCCGCCCTTCACCGTGGCGGAACTCCAGGTGGCGGTGGTCTCCCCGGACCAGGTTTCGAGGGGGATGTACCAGGCACCCAACAAGGCTATACCGAGCATGACCAGCTCCGGCAGCAGCGCTTCGCGCCGCCGCCGGGCCCGGACAATGGCCGCCTCGACGACGGGCAGGTCCTCCGGCCGGACGAAGTTTCCCTGGATAAAATGGAGCCCTGCCGTCCGCAGCCGCGGGCCGACGACGACCTCGGCCACGAACAGCAGCGGCACGGCCAGGAAAAAGCGGGCGTAGGTGGCAAAGTCAAGCAAAAAGGACTCCCGTGGCGTCGGCCCGAGCGCCCGGCCCTCGAGCAGGGAGAAGATGAGGAGAGGAACCCAGGTGATCAGCAGGAATCCGACAAACCGCCGCCCGAGGGAAGGCCCTGCGTCCTTGACCAGACCGATCCGCTGCATGAGCCGGTACGCCGGCCCCCCCAGCTCGAATTCCAGCTCGGACTCATGCGCAAGGACAGTCGTCATGCTACCTCCATTCTTCTTTAGATGCCTGCCTTTGACGCCTGGCTCAGCCCCGGGCCGGGCAGAATTCGACACGGCGTTTATGGACCCAATAAGAGCAAAGCGGTTAGAAAGTGACATATAAGAGGCCGCCAATATTCCAAATCACATCCTAATCGTTTGGAGTTATTCGCTCCAAGCAGGAAGTAGAAAAGGCCAGTCTTTATTCCACACCGGGTACTTTAACATAAGACCCCGTCGCGTCATCGAGCGGTTGGAGTCCGCCGTCACCGGGTACTCGCGCACTCACCTGTGGACCGGAATGAGGTGCGATGCATTCCCGCCAGTGCAGCCACCAGGAACCCGGATAAAGGGTCGCCGTCTCCAGCCATGCCTCGGGAGTGGCGGGACGCTCTGCCTGGGTCCGATACCCGCATTTGCGGGCCGCCGGTGGATTGATCACGCCGGCAATATGGCCGGATTCGCCCAGTACAAAAGTCACGGGACCGGCGGGGAGCTGGGCGCCGGCGTAAACCGACCGCCAGGGCGCGATGTGATCTTCCTGGGTGGCCAGGAAATAAACCGGGGTCTCGATCCGGCCGAGAAGGGATAGGAAGTCCAACCGCACCGCGGCTGAAGTCGGGGGGACGATAACACCGAGGGATAGGAAGTCACATCACCCCCAACGGCAGCTATTTTGAGTCGTCACACCGCAGGGCCTTAGCGATGCCAGAGCTGGACCTCATTTGATTCGGTTATCCCGGGGGTCAACATTGCGTGCAATACGCTACCGTGCCCACATAGGCTTGCGCGGGGACCAGCAAGAAAGCGTGATCCAGCAACCAGTCGTAGTACGTGTTTGAGGTGATGTCCGCCCGTTCATACGGATCGGTCCGGAGGTTGAAGATCTTCGGGATCCGCAAGTTGGTGAACGGGTTTGACCAGATGAGCATCGTGCCCTCGGCGCGCTGCTCCATGAAGGCCAGCTTCCAGTTGTCGTAGCGCAGCCCGGTCAATTGCTGGTCGTCATTGATATACAGGAACGACTCCCGTGGACTCTTCGCGACTTGGCCCGTCAGGTAGGGAATGAGGTTGTCGCCGTCGAGGTGAACCTTGTAGGTCCGGTCGCCGACCTTGTAACCCTTGAGCAGCTCGTCCTTCAACTGCGTGTCGCCCGGGCCATAAAGGTCGGCAGCCAATCGAGGTGAGCGACGATGTCGTTGGACACGCTGCCCGGCTTGATCTTGCCCGGCCAGCGAACCATCGCCGGCACCCGGTAGGCGCCTTCCCAGTTCGAGTTCTTCTCGCTGCGGAACGGCGTCATTGCCCCGTCCGGCCAACTGTTCATGTGCGGCCCGTTGTCGGTGCTGTACATGACGAAGGTGTTGTCCGCGATGCCCAGATCGTCCAGCACCTTGAGAACCGTGCCGACATTCTTGTCGTGGTCGATCATGGTGTCATGGTACGGGCTCTGCCAGCGTCCCGACTGGCCGATGCTTTCCGCCTTGGTGTGGGTGCGAAAGTGCATGTGGGAGAAGTTTACCCAGACAAAGGCTGGCTTGCCGGCCGCGTTTTGCCGCCGGATGAAGTCCACGGCCCGGTCGGCGACGTCATCGTCGATAGTTTCCATCCGCTTCTTCGTCAGCGGGCCGGTGTCCTTGCACACCTGCTTGCCGACCTTGCCGAAGCGTGGGTCCACCGTCGGATCGTCCGTGGCCGAGGCTTTGCAGTCCATCACGCCACGGGGGCCGAACTTGACACGGAACGCCGGATCTTTCGGGTAGTCCGGCAGTTCCGGCTCTTCCTCGGCGTTGAGGTGGTAGAGGTTGCCGTAGAACTCGTCAAAGCCGTGCACGGTGGGCAGGAACTCGTTGCGGTCGCCCAGGTGATTCTTGCCGAACTGGCCGGTGGCATAGCCTTGCGCTTTCAACAGCTCGGCAATCGTCGGGTCTTCCTTTTGTAGCCCTACCGTAGCGCCCGGCAAGCCGACCTTGGTCAAGCCGGTGCGCAAGCCAGATTGGCCGGTGATGAACGACGCCCGGCCGGCGGTGCAGCTCTGCTCGGCATAGTAATCGGTGAAGGTCATGCCTTCCTTGGCGACACGATCAATGTTGGGTGTGCGAAAGCCCATCAGTCCCATTGAGTAGGCGCTGATATCGGATTGGCCGATATCATCGCCCCAGATGATGACGATGTTGGGCTGACTTACCTGCGCGTGGGCCGTGACCGACGACAGGAAAATGCCGGAGGCGGCGAGCAGTAGCATTACGGTTCGTTGCATGGTTATTTCATTTCTCCTTGGGTGCGTTTGCACAAACGGATAAGAACTCTCACAGGATTTCGAGCATCTGGATCCCTTTCACCTGAGAAAAAATCACTCACGGCAGATACGGAATCAATCCACGCCGAAAAGCTTCCTCTTGAATCTCCCGCGGTACCTGCCGGGCATCGACAATCAGCCCGAGGGATAGGAAGTCCAACCGAGGGATAGGAAGTCCAACCGCACCGCGGCTGCAGTCGGGGGGACGATGACACCGCAGGAAGGCTCGCCGCAAGGGCACAGCGCGAGCCGACGGGGAGAGATGGGGAGCAGACCGCCGTCTGGGAAGGTGCCGGGCGGGCAGCATGGCCCACAGGTAGTGGGCCGACGCGCGCAGCCCTGGCAGACGGGTGCGAAGCGCGCTGGGGCGGTGGTTGCTCGCCACTGAGGTCCACGTCGCGCCCGTAGGCGGTGGCCACGCCCCGCAGCGGTGAGTTGGGTGCCAGCACGCCGGTCCTCGTTGACCTGCTCAATCCGCTCCAGGGCGAAGGGCGGGCGCGTACAGTAACGCCGCAGCCGTTCGAGTCCGGCGTGGTCGTGGCCGGCGATGCGCACCGAGGCGTCGAGCGAAAAGCCACCGTTGTCCCAGGCGAGCATGTCGCGGGCATCATCGGGATCGAGCAGCCCGTGGCGGGAGAACCAGCGCAGCACGCGGCGGCGTACCTGCGCTTCGATCGCAGCAACCGCTTCGACTCCACCGGCTTCGAGCGACTCGAACACTCCGTCGAGGATGGCGTTGCACGACGGGCCGACGCCGCGCCCCTTGCAGGAGAAGACCACCAGGAAATCGTGGCCGCATGCCGAGCAACGCGCCCGACAAAAACCACAGGCCAGGATGCCACATTCGAGATAGCGGCGGAATTCCCGCTCCACGGCTGCCGGCACCCGCTGCCCGTCCCAGTCCCCTTCCCGCGCCAGCGCGAGGTAGGTCTCCAGGTGCTGCTGGACGAGGCGGTAGAGGACGGTTTGCTTGGGGCGGTGACGGGCGTAGGCAGCGGGGCGGCATCCCTGTGGGTTGGCGGCCATGTCGGCAGCACGGCGTGATGACGTGGATATCTCCGCCTACCTGCTGATCGGCCGCCGCCTGCGCGCCAACCTGCCGCTACCGGCCTACGTCTGGCTCGCCTACGGCAGCGCCGCGATCTTCCTGGTCCTCGCCTGTCAGGCCAACGGCACGCCGCTGACCGGCTACACCGACGCCGCCTACCTGATCGCCCTGGGCATGGCGCTCGGCCCGCAGCTGCTTGGCCACACCTCGTACAACTGGTCGCTCAAGCATGTCTCACCGACCTTCATCGCCGTGGTCACGCTCGGCGAGCCGGTCGGCAGTGCGTTGCTGGCGTGGATCTTCTTTGGCGAGTCGTTCGCGTTGATGCAGGCAGTGGGCTTCGTCCTGCTGCTCGTCGGGATCTATCTGGCAGCGCGGGGTGAGGGTCAATGAGCAAGGGCAGTGCTCCGCCAGGGGAGAGCAAACCCCTCCCCCGAACGTAAGCACCGCTCTTCCCCTTCATGCTTCAGGCGGCGGTTTCAGCGCGTCGAGCGGACTGCGGACGCCTCGACCGCCCCGGTTGAGCACGTGCGTGTAGATCATCGTCGTGGCCACATCCGAATGACCCAGCAGTTCCTGCACCGTGCGAATGTCGTAGCCGTTTTCGAGCAGACAAGTGGCGAACGAATGACGCATGGTGTGCGGAGTGGCCGGCTTGCTGATGCCGGCGTGGCGTAGCGCGTTGCGCATTGCGCGCTGAATGCTCTGGGCTTCGACGTGGTGTCGGCGGACCGCTCCGGAGCGTGGGTCGACCGATCGCCTGGCGGCGACGAAGACATACTGCCACGCCCATTCGCGTGTGGCATGCGGATACTTTCTCGCCAGCGCCCATGGCAGGTAGACTTCGCCGCAACCTGCGGCAAGGTCCTCGTCGTGCAGCGCCTTCACCCTTGCCAGATGACTTTTCTGCGGGGCCGTCAGCGTGTTGGGCAACATCGTCACCCGGTCCTTGAAACCTTTCCCCTCGCGCACGAGGATCTCGCTGCGCGCAAAGTCCACATCCTTCACCCGCAAGCGCAGACACTCCATGATACGCATACCGGTGCCGTAGAGCAGCCGCAGGATCAGGCCGGCAGTGCCCTCGATCAGCACCAGCAGGCGCTGGACTTCTTCAGGCGTGAGAACGACCGGCAAGCGTTTCGAAGCCTTCGCCGATTCAACGTCATCCAGCCACGGCAGCTCGGTCTCCAGTACCTCCTTGTAGAGGAAAAGCAAGGCGCTCTTCGCCTGGTTCTGAGTCGATGCCGAAACACGCCCCGCGACGGCAAGGTGAGTGAGAAACGCCTCGACCTCGTGCGCCCCCATTTCACGAGGGTGCCGCTTGTTGTGAAAGAGGATGAAGCGTCGCACCCAGTCGCTATAGGCCTGCTCCGTGCGTATGCTATAGTGTTTGAAACGGATGCGGTCGCTGAGCTGATCGAGCAGCCGCCGGGGTGGTGGCGGAGCCGGGAGGGCATTGACGCAATTGCCGGAAGTTTTAGTCGACGGGTCCATGGCGCACCTCACTGTTTTATCTGAGAAATTCCCGATCGCTGTACATCTATACAGTATAATGACGCAAAGCTTTGCGTTAAGTAGGATTGCTACTTCACGTTCATCGGCGCTTCGCGCCGATGAACGGGCGCGAGTTGAGCCGAACTTCGCGTTCTTGGCGCTTCGCGCCGTCGAACTCTCGTTCGAGCGGACCCCGCTCACTACGTTCGCGGCTGCGCCCGCTTGGGGTTTCCAGGCCAGCACGCCGTCCTTTCAACCCACGCGCGGGTGCCGCTCAACTCGCGCCCGTTGGGCGGCATGGCAATGTCACCCGATATTCAAGCGCGACTGCGAGACCTTGTTGAGGCCATTAGGGGGCATCGCGCGGTGGTTGACGCCGCGGCACAACGACTCAGAACACCTGAGATTTTGGCTGGCTTCGATCTAAGAAGCCCTCGATCTTGGTGCCTCGCTGTCATGGGAGATGCACTTGTTCGACTGCGCCTGCTGCTCGAACAGAACTTCAACTTCATCGAGACAATAGGTGTGGTCGCGGTGTCGCGATACCTCTTTGAGCTCAGCGTCTGGATTCGGCTCTTTGAGCGCGATGCTCGCTACGGTCTCGTGTACTACGCAGAGTTGTTGGACACCCAGCAGAAGTACTTTGTCGACCTCAAGGCGCAGCTAGACCGCGAAGTCAGACTTCTCAAGGACTTCGATACGAAGGAGCAGGATGCGAAACGAGCGACAATGCGCAAGCCGCTGGACCTGGCTCGCGTGAACGAACTAAAGGCCATTGAGCAAGCCATCGACGAGGATGCTGCTCGCCATTTTTCCATCTATGCCGAGCAGGCGAAGGTCAACGGATACAGTTTCCAAGCTTTTCTGGTGCAGACAAAGGCCGTTCCAGAGACCGAGCGATCGATCGCCGTTCTACGTGCTGAACGTGCGGATTTCGATTCCCACTCACTTCCCAGCGTCAAGGATCTGCTCCTCAACATTAAGGGGAAGCCTAGGCGATGGGATTGGAAGGATATGGCCGACAAGGTTGGCCTCCTGGCTGAGTACGAGTTCCTGTACACATCCGCTAGCAAGCTCCTTCACGCGACACCGGTGAGTATTACCACCGACCATAAGAACCTTGAACCGGAGGAATTTCTCGTCTATCTCCGGTACGTCAACGTCAAAGTCATGGAAATGCTTGATCTGGCTGGGAGGTACCCGCGTGATGCCGCCTAACCACTGCATGCAGCCGACGCCCCAGACAGTCATCAAATTTGCATACGCAAATTTGCCGCCTGTCTGGTGCGCGGCTGATGCTGGCTGTTATCGCGCCGAGATAAGCTCGGCGCTTCTTGCGGGGTGCGAGTCCCCGCCGGGTAAGGGTTAGCCACCCACCCGTATCGAGTCTTGCGTCCGTGGCGGAGTCGCTGAAAGGCGGTGAACAAGACGGGCGAAGCGTAGACAGAGAATCCTGTAGGCCGTAGGGGTGACGCGCACCCTGAAGTGCTGGTACAGCTTCGAGATAGCTTGTTGCGGACGCCGAGGGTTTTAACGTACACCGAAGGCAACACAAGAAATACCCGAAATGGCGAGGGTATGAAGGTCCGCCGGAGTCCTCAGGCCGTGGCATGCAGGAAGAGAAGCGTCGGAGAACTCGGGAAGCCCCAATGGACTCCTGACGTGGGGACAGCACGGTAATGATAGACAGCTATTGAGGCACCGAAGAGGAAACTCGGAAACGGAGCTAAGCTGGAATCTAAAACCGTGGGGACGACAAGGTTATGGTATACAGGTAATGAGGCAATGACGAGGAAACTCGGAAGCGGAACTACACTGGAACCTAAAGCCCTGCCGGAGAACCACGCACTAGGTGGGCAGAAAGCTGCTATACGTCCTTGGGGTGTCTTATCAGGCATAGTACTCGGCGGTGGGGAAAGCCCACTACATGGGGAAGGACCTGACGGGAGTACGTAGCCCACAAAGGAAACTCGTGCCGGACATGCAGGGCTGGAATCACACGAGCCAACCTCACTGCGGGCAATAGCAAATAGGCCATTGGCCTACGCGAAAGCGAGTACAACCGAAGAACCGGATGCGGGAAAACTGCACGTCCGGGTCCGTGCGGGGGGCGCCGGGTAACCGGCGCTCCTACCGCAAGAGACCGCGTGCAAACCAAGGCGATGAACCACATCTCACCGTACCCCGGGCTTACGGCTTTCGACGAAGCACATAGCCAGGTGTTCTTTGGACGCGAAGAATTCGTCGAGTCTCTACTTCGGTCCCTTCGGAACCATCGTCTCGTTGCGATTGTCGGTCCCAGCGGGGTCGGCAAGACCTCCGTCCTACGAGCAGGGCTGATCCCCGCACTGCTGCGCCAGGCTCCGCCGCCACGCGTGGCTTACATGCGCCCGGGCGTCCTCCCTTTCCGATCGCTCGCTTCCGCCCTTGAATACGGTGCGAGCGTCGAACCTTACGATAGCGAATCCGTAAAGCAGAAGTGGCATGCATCGCCCCCCGACGTCCTGATCATCGACCAGTTCGAGGAGCTTTACGCCATCTCAGAACGGAGTGAGGTCGGAGCATTCATAGATCTTCTGGTCTCAGAGGCGGAGACCGAGCGGACTCGCTCGGTAATAAGTGTCCGAAGGTCGGGTAGCCAGACCCCATTGCTGAGGTCCGGCCCCCTCAGAACCGTGCGTGCATGTCGCCATGCACACGGCTCAAGCCGTTTGTTAACCGCGTTTATCATCGGCTTTAGCTGTCGGTTCTTCCTTGTCCGCGCTCTGACTTCCTTGCCACCGGCGCTCTTTCCTGTACCCTGACCTCTCCGATTTTTCTTCGGGAAACTGGTCTGCCATGTCGCGATTGGGTCTGATCCTTACTGACTTCCTTTGCATTGGAATGAGAGTCTTTTGCCTGATAGGGCTGGCTTGTTCTTTCCAACTCTTTCAGTAGATGGTGGATCTGCTGGTGACAATACCGGTGTACCATGACCAGGTTTTCCATCTGATCCGACCCTCCTTGCTGACGTGGTACGATGTGGTGGAGGTGGACTTCTTCCGTATTGTCCAGGGGTTCACCGCAGGCTGGGCACACCCCTTGTTGAAGCTCGTACTAAAGTGGACCCCTTAGTCAAGACAATTTTGAGTCGAGTTTAAGAGGGTAGCGCGGATCACATGCAGCGGAACAGCGCTGCCCTGATATTGCTTCTGCTTCTGTGCGAGATGTTGCTCGCTCGCTGAATTTATCCACAATCTGGGCGCCACCCCCATGGCCTGCCCGGTAGACCTCATCCGGTGTCCGGTAGTCCAGTGACTGGTGGCTTCTTTCCGTGTTGTAAAACACAAAGTAGTCCGTCAGGCCCAGCAGCAACTCTGGCACGTCGGCATAGCCTTTCAGGTACACGTCCTCGTGTTTGACGCTTCGCCAGAGACGCTCCACGAAGATGTTGTCCAAAGCTCGCCCACGCCCGTCCATGCTGATAGCGATGCCCTGCACCTTGAGAACCGCAGTGAAGGCTTCCGAAGTAAACTGGCACCCTTGATCGCTGTTGAAGATTTCAGGGGCACCGTAAACCTGTAAGGCCTGCTCCAAGCAATCCACGCAGAACCCGCTGTCCAGCGTATTGGAGACCCGCCAAGCCAGCACGTTGCGCGAGTACCAGTCGATCACGGCGACCAGGTACACGAACCCGCGTGCCAGCCGGATATACGTGATGTCGGTGCTCCAGGCCTGGTTCGGACGCTCAATCTCCACCCCGCGCAGCAGGTAGGGATACACCTTGTGTTGGGGGTACGGGCGGCTGGTGTTCGGCCCTGGCGCCATGCCCGCCAACCCCAGTATCCCCATCAGTCGCTGGACCCGCTTGCGGTTGACCTGATAGCCCAGGCCACGCAGATAGACCGTTATCTTGCGGCTGCCGTAGAACGGACGCCGCGTGTATTCGGCATCAATCAGATCCAGCAACGCCAGTTCCTCTGGGTCCGGGTCCAGCGCCGCCACGCGGCGGGGCGCATAGACCGTGGAACGGGCAATGCCCGTCAGCTCGCATTGCCGACTAAGCGCCAACGGATCTTGCTCGTCGACCCAGCGCTTGCGGTCATCTAGGGGCTGATCCGGACTTTTTTTTAAGCCAGTCTAACTCCATCTTCAGCCGCCCGATCTCGGAGTAGAGCCTCTCTGGTGTGGCGGACGGATCCACCGGCTTGGCGCCACGCTTGACTTCGAACAGGCTGGCCGCCTGCGCTTGCAACTCCTTCTTCCACAGCCCTACTTGCGTCGGGTGTACGCCAAAATCCTGGGCAATTTCATTGACCGTCTTGAGGCCCCGAATCGTCTCAAGCGCAACCTTTGCCTTGAACTCACCACTGAAAATCTTGCGTTTCTTCTCACTCACAATAAACCCCGATTTCTCACCGGCTCCCATCTTAAATGATCGTCTGGAAATTGGGGTCCACTATATACAGCCGCTTACTCTTTTGTCCCTTGAGCAGTCCCCATTGCGGTGCCGGTTTCTTTCTCCGGTTCGCCCAATACTCTTTCAAGCTGGGGTCGTCTGGAGAGTTCCCGCCCTTCACCATGATGTGTCTCTCAATGGGAAACCAGGAGAATTTCCAGAGAAACGCCCCTGTTTTCTTGTCTTGAAACACCCATCGGTCGTTTCTTCCGGGTTTGGTTCCCCAGTAGTTATCCGCTATCCATTCGCGTCCCTTATGGTTATGCCTGTGTCTGGCCCATTTCCACAGTTTTGTCCACATCCAGTCATCCAGCTTCGTGAATTCTCTGCTGGCTACGCTGGTTCTGTGATAGTTAGCCCATCCTCGGACGATGGGATTCAATTCCTTGAGCAGGGCCCTTACCGGTCTTCCTCGGTTGTTCCTGAGCACTTCCCTGATCTTTTTTCTTGATTTTCTTGAGGGCCTCCTGGGCGGGTTTAACGAGGCATTTTCCTTTACCGTCTCTTTCGTAGCGCCGGATGTTGAAGGAGAGAAAGTCGAATCCTTCGTCAATAGGCACAATCCTGGTTTTCTCTTCTGAGAGGGTTAAACCTCTTTCCCCGAGCCATTCCTGGAGTATAGCTTTTACCCGTTTCGCTCTTGACTCGGCATCGCAGATCACTACGAAATCATCGGCGTAGCGGACTACGGTACACACGCTTGACTTTGGTTCTCCTACCCTTTCCTGCACGTGGGTGTCCATTCCATGCAGCGCCACGTTAAAAAGTAACGGACTAATGATGCCACCTTGCGGGGTGCCTTGTTCAGTCGCCCCGAATTCCGCTTTGTCCATATATCCCGCTTTGAGCCATCCTTTAATAAGTCCGGTGGCTGGAAAACCTTTGAGAGTTTCTAGCAGAAATTCGTGACTAATGTTGTCATAGGCTCCCTTGATATCGGCATCCAATATCCATTTCCTTTTCGAGTTTCCTTTCGTCGCATGCCATATTCTTTCTATGGCATCGTGGCATCCTCGACCCGGTCTGAAGCCGTAGCTCCTGGCCTCGAATCGGGCTTCCCACTCGGGCTCTAGTGCATTGAGCACGATGGCCTGTTGAGTTCGGTCCTTAATTGTCGGAATTCCTATCGGGCGCGGCTTTCCATTTGCCTTGGCAAGATAGATCCGTCTGACCGGTTTGGCTTTCCCGCTGTGGGCTTTCAGCATTTCCTGAACCAGTTGGTCTCGCGCTTCTGGGGTTTTAATGATCACGTTGTCCATTCCCGGGGTGTGTTTGCCCGCATTCACTTGCGTCGTTCTGCGGACGCTCACTACCACGTTGCTGGCACTTCTCAGCATCAGCTTTTGCAGGTTTTTGACCTTCTTGAGGTCGCCTGCCTGCGCGGCTTTGAAAATACGATGTTTAAGGTTTCGCACTCTCCGGTTCGCTTGCCGCCAGTCTATCTCCTGCCATCTCGGCCAAGGGTCTTCCCTGACCCGGCTTGTTCCCTTCGGGTGCTGGATTACATTTGGGTTCGATCCCATCCAATTTATCTCCAGGTATCTACTCGCTATCAACCGTATTTCCGACAAACCACCCGACTCACGTCTGCCTGCTTTCGCAGCGGGTCATGGAGTGAGATCCTCCTCCGACTCCTACCCTATCCGGCGGGTTATCTTTCCCTCTTTTCCCACCCCTTTCGGTTGCCGGCATTAGCTTCTTGAGTCATCCTCTTCCCTCTGAGGATTTAGGCTGCCTTGCGGCTCGCTGACTCCTTGACGGGAGACCTCATAGGGGTTTCCGCGTTCCGCTTCATTAAGCTCATCCGGTACGACCTTGGAGTTGCCCACCTCTACGCCGGGGACTGGGTGTTTCTCGGCCAGAAGAGTCGATTCCTGGTTTCCTGGGTCCCATCCGCACGTTTCAGCCCTGTTTCGTGGGTTGACACTCACGACGCTTTACACCGGTGGATTCACTTGCGTTCAACTCGTCCGGTCTTCCCCTTGCCTGGTCTCGATCTAGGGCTGATCTTACCTTGAGCTTTTCCGTCCGCTTAGTACCGTGTTCCCTCCCAGCACCGGACGATGGGGACACCCCTCAACACTGGGGTGGCTGATTCCTGTTAGCACTTAGATGAAGCGACTTTCGCGTCGCACCGACTTCGTGTCGCAGATGATCGGGGACGCTGAGCTCGCACAGGTCCTTGGCACCGCGACGCTCTTCCTCGGAGGCCTTACCAAGGACCAGCTCCGACGAGCAATCGAAGAGCCGGCTAGGGCTAGTGGTTCATCAATCTCCGATTGACGAACTAATTTTTTAATAACTCCTTTTAAAACCTAAACTTACTATGCTATGAAGTCGTCAAACGAAATTTGACGTATCACTAGCGGGATTTCAATAGAGCCGGGCCTTGTTGAGAGACTCGTCGCGGACGTCGGAAGCGAACCGGGCAACCTCCCTGCCATGCAGCTCGTGCTTAACGCCATGTACCGCGACGCCCCGGATGGTCGGACCTTCACACACCAGGACTATGCGCGAACCGGCGGTGCTCCGGGCGTCATCGCTCGACAGTGCGAGCAGTTCTGGGAAGCGCTCCCAATTGGGGAAAGGCAAGCGACCAGGTCCGTGTTACTGAGGCTGGTTACCCCAGCCCAGACACGCAGAGTTGCTGCACGCGCCGAGTTCTCTCCCGAAGAGTCCGTGACAATTCACCGGCTGATGGAAGCTCGGCTGGTGGTCGCCTCCGCCGATGCGGCGGGCAAGACATCCATTGAAATCGCGCACGAAGCGATGATTCGTTCGTGGACGAGGCTTCACGACTGGATCGAAGAGGAAAAGGAACTCCTCGGTTGGCGGGAACGCCTGTCGACATTCGTCAGCGCATGGGCTGAATCGGACCGCAGCCAACAGTTTTTGCTGAGCGGTGGTTTCCTTGCCGAGGCAGAGCGTTGGTTGGCGACATCGCCAGGAGCATTCTCATCATTGGAAGTCGCCTATGTCGTCGCGAGCCGCGAGCATGAGAAACTTATCGACGCGCGAACCCGCGCCGTGAAGAGTCAGGAGTCCAGTCAGCCAACTGTATTCATCAGTTACGCGCATGATGACGAGAACGCGGCACTGGGGCTGTGCGAGAAACTGCGCCAGTCTGGCTTTAGGCCCTGGATCGACAAGGAACAGCTCGAGGTCGGTCAGGAATGGGACCGTGTAATCCGAGAGGCACTAAAGACCGCTGATTTCATCGTGGTCTGCCTCTCCAAGCGATCGATCAACAAGAGAGGCTACGTCCAGAGAGAGATACGCTTGGCCCTAGACCTGTACAACGACATGCCACTTGGAAAGCGGCTTTTGATGCCCGTGCGGCTTGAGCAATGTGCCGTGCCAGATGAGCTCGCAAGGTATCACTACGCTGACCTGTTCCGATCCGACGGCGTTGATCGCCTTGTGAGATCGATTCTCGCTGAATGGGAGTCCCGGAGCAATGCAGACGCGGTCTAACAACCGGTTGCAGCGGACGCGCCGCCAGCGGCGCGCCGCTGAACCGGAGCGTGTGCGCCGGGCATGGCGCGTTACTTCATAGGTGTAAGTCCTATGGCCAGGTTTTCGCAGAGCCGAAGGCAAGGAGAAGGGCAAGGGCGTCGTCGCGAGGCGGGGTCTGAAGGAAGCCCAGTCCAAAGCTGCGGGGCGATGAACAAAAACCGGATATGAGGCGTGATGCACTCGGGACGAGCGGGCACGTGACCGCGAAGTCCTCCCTCTGCGGTTGGGGTGCATTTTGTAAATCCGGCGTCTATGCAGCGAAGGTAACGAGTCTTACCCCGGGAGATCTCTCCGGTGCCTCAGAGGATCGAGGCTGGGCGTCGGGTAACTGACGCTGAATACCGTGGAGAAGTCAGCAGAGGGCATAGTAGGGTAGGCGACGGCGAGGAGCCAGAGAGCCAACCGAAGGCCCGAACGGTGTTCCGCGAGGAACTTGAAAGAGAGGAGTAATCGTTGTCCAATGAAGACCATGACTGCATCCGACCGGATGAACGTGGGCTTGGAGCGGATAGAGATGAGGCTCCGGTTTGCGGGCCGCGAAACCTTGGGCTGCTTCAGCACTGGGCGACTCGACTTGCCGACTCAATCTGCCGAACCGCCGTGTACGTGACCCGTCCGCACGGTGGTGTGGGAGGGGGGAGCCGTGAGGCTGCTCCCTATCCCGATTAGGCCACGAGCACCACAAACCACGAACCAAGTCTGCGAGCAACCTTGCGTCGCGGACATAACCAAAAGGAGGGATCAACCCATGAGCACGATCACCACCAAAGACGGCACCGAGATTTATTACAAAGACTGGGGCTCGGGACCGCCTGTCGCCTTCAGCCACGGCTGGCCCCTCACGGCGGATAGCTGGGAAGCGCAAATGTTCTTCCTGGCGTCCAAAGGCTACCGCTGCATCGCTCACGACCGCCGCGGCCACGGTCGTTCCAGCCAGCCCTCGGATGGCAACGAGATGAACACCTACGCGGACGACTGGGCGACACTCATCGAGCACCTGGACTTGCAGAGGGCTGTGCTGATCGGCTTCTCCACGGGTGGAGGCGAAGTCGCCCGCTACATCGGCCGCCATGGCACCAAACGCATTGCCAAGGCCGTGCTGGTCTCGGCCGTTACGCCCTTAATGCTCAAAACCGACGCAAACCCAGGTGGCTTGCCCAAAGAAGTGTTCGACGGTTTCCGCGCGGGCTTTCTCGCCGATCGCTCACAGTTCTTCAAGGATGTTGCCAGTGGCCCGTTCTTTGGTTTCAACCGCCCCGGTGCCAAGGTTTCCCAAGGAATGATCGACTCGTGGTGGATGCAGGGCATGATGTGCGGCCACAAGAACACCTACGAGTGCATCCAGGCCTTTTCAGAGACGGATTTCACAGAGGATTTGAAGAAGTTCGACGTGCCCACGCTCATCATTCATGGCGACGACGACCAAGTGGTGCCGATCGATGCGGCGGGACGCGCCTCAGCGAGGATCGTCAAAAACGCCAAGCTGATCGTCTATTCCGGCGCGCCGCACGGCATCACCGACACGCACAAAGACCGGCTCAACGAGGATCTGCTGGCGTTTCTTAAGGCCTAACCAGGCGCTGCACCTGACCCGGCCCGCGATGTTGGTTTCTGCGAATTCATAGCTCACTCACGCGGGCCGGGCAAGTGAGCTTGGCCGTTATCGCGCCGAGCAAAGCTCGGCATTTCTTGCGGGGTGCAAGTCCCTGCCGGGCAAGGGCTAGCCACCCACCCGTATCGAGTCTTGGGTCCGCGGCGGAGCCGCCGAAAGGTGGCGAACAAGGCGGGCTAAGCGTAGACAGAGAATCCCATAGGCCGTAGGGGCGACGCGCGCCCTGAAGTGCTGGTACAGCTTCGAGATGAGTTTGTTGCGGACGCCGAGGGTTTTAACGTACACCGAAGGCAGCACGAGAGATACCCGGAATGGCAAGGGTGTCGAAGGTCCGCCGGAGTCCTCAGGCCGTGGCATGTGGGAAGAGAAATGTCGGAGAACTCGGGAAGCCCCAAAAGGTTCCCGCCGTGGGGACAGCACGGGATGGATATACAGCCATTGAGGCACGGAAGGGGAAACCCGGATACGGAACTATGCTGGAATCCAAATTCCGTGGGGACGATAGAACCAGGATATACAGGTATTGAGGCACGTATGGGGAAACCCGGAACCATCGCTACACTGGAATCTACAGTTCTCTCGGAGAACCACGCACCGGGTGGGCCGGAGACGGCTACACGCCCATGGGGTGTCTTATCGGGTATAGTACTCGGCGGTGGGGAAAGCCCACTACATGGGGAAGGACCCGACGGAAGTACGCAGCCTGTAAAGGAAACCCGTGCCGGACATGTCGGGCTGGAACAACACGGGCCAACCTCACTGCGGGGAATAGCCAATCGAGCAACACAAAGCAAAGACCATCGTTTTCAGAATCTAAACCGATGCCTGAACGCCGAATGTTTACGGGAATGCTGGGACGACCTGAACCAGGATGCCGCCAGTGGAGTGGATGGAGTCACGGCGGCGGAATATCAGGAAAACCTGGATTCCAATATCCAGGATTTGGTGAAGCGACTGGAAAACGGAAGCTACCGCGCCAAATTGATTAGGCGGTGTTATATCCCCAAGGAAAACGGGAAGGAAAGGCCGCTGGGAATACCGGCAGTGGAAGACAAACTCGTACAACGGGCCTGCGCCAAACTGCTGAACGCCATCTTCGAGGAAGACTTTCGGGAGTTC
Source organism: uncultured Gammaproteobacteria bacterium (assembly GCA_963696325.1). Lineage (GTDB taxonomy): Bacteria > Pseudomonadota > Gammaproteobacteria > Competibacterales > Competibacteraceae > CAVOJV01. The sequence goes on along the minus strand of CAVOJV010000006.1, from coordinate 5,329 downwards.
AGTTACGGTTATCGGCCTGGACGAGGTGCGAAGGAAGCGGTCTCCGACCTGACCTTCAACCTACAGTATGGGAGTTATGGGTATATCGTGGAAGCGGATATTCAAGGCTTTTTCGATCAAATTGACCATGACTGGATGTTGAAAATGCTGGAGCAAAGGATAGATGATCGTGCCTTTCTGAATTTGATTCGCAAGTGGCTGAAAGCGGGAATTCTCGACACGGATGGCAAAATACTGCACCCGGAAACGGGTACGCCCCAAGGAGGGATTGTCTCGCCAGTTCTCGCCAATGTCTATCTGCACTATGCCTTGGACCTCTGGTTCGAGAAAGTAGTGAGGAAACAACTGCGAGGCGAAGCCATGATCTGTCGCTACGCGGACGATTTCGTCTGTGCATTCCGCTATCAGGAAGACGCGGAATATTTTTATCAGGCCTTACCCGAACGGCTGGGAAAATTCGGACTGAAAGTTGCGCCGGAGAAAACCAAAATTCTCCGATTCAGCCGCTTTCATCCGGGGATGAAGCGCCGGTTTGCCTTTCTCGGATTTGAGTTTTACTGGTATCCGGATCGGCAAGGAGTACCACGGGTCAAGCGCCGCACGGCGAGAAAGAAACTGCTGGGCGCCTGTCGGCGGATCAAGGAATGGATCAAGGAAAACCGCCATTTGCCTGGACGGCAATTCATCAAGGAACTGAATCGGCGACTGCAAGGGCACTACAACTATTACGGAATCCGAGGTAACAGTGAATCCCTTTACCGTTTCTATCGGTGGGCCAAGGAATGTGCATTCAAATGGCTCAACCGCAGGGGCGGAAAGAAGAGTAGCTTCACCTGGGAAGCGTTCACACGAGCGCTGGAACGGCTGGGAATAGCCCGCCCGACAATCACCGAATCAAAGCGACTGCATAGGGTATTTGCGTAATGATTTTGTTCGACGCGAAAGCGAGTACAACCGAAGAACCGGATGCGGGAAAACTGCACGTCCGGGTCTGTGCGGGGGGCGCCGGGTAACTGGCGTTCCTACCGTAAGAGGCATCTCTATGAATCCGCTCGAAGTTATCAAGGCTAAGCGTCAGCACCTTGCTCGGATGGCGAATCAAAGTGGTGCGTCCGGCGAGCTCAGTGCATTGGCCGAAATGGAACACTGGGTTCCTCGGCCGCGGGGTGCTGGCCTGAAACTCTTGTTGTCCGCCTTGGCAGAAACTGGGTTGGTTATTAAGGGGTCAAGCTTTGACGCCGTTGCTTTTCCAACTGCGGAAACAATTGACTTCACTGACCCTGATATCGTTCGCTCGGCTCTGCCGAGAATGACCTTCATCGAAATAAAGACCGCCAATCAAGAGCGTGTGCGCCCTGGTTTTACTGGCTTCTTCTTTGCTCTCACCGAAGGAGAGATCGCCGCCTCCGAAGCGTTGAAGGAAAGACACCGCGTGGCTCTATACAACAATGTGTCGGGCGAGCTACTTCTCACTTCGGTGCCTGAGATTTTGGCCCGGACGAAATCAATGAACTGGCAACTCTCAGTTCAACTGTAGGTATCGGGCTACTGTGGCCACGCGATGCCCAACCCATCAATCCACCGGACGCTTCGCGATAACGCCACGCAGCGCCGGTGATTTCAAACGTTCGTCGGCGCTTCGCGCCGACGAACGGGGCGCGAGTTGGCGAACTTCGCGTTCTTGGCGCTTCGCGCCGTCGAACTCTCGTTCGAGCGGACCCCGCTCACTGCGTTCGCGACTGCGCCCGCTTGGGGTTTCCAGGCCGGCCCGCCGTCCTTTCAACCCACGCGCGGGTGCCGCTCAACTCGCGCCCGTTCGGCCCCTATCTGAGCATCCAGCCATACTGGCGGACATATCGCCCTTGCCTTACGTACGCCAAAGGCGTATAGTCTCCTGATGTTCACCTTCATCGAATCGTCCGTATTCGAGCGGATCCTCCCGGTATACCTGGACGACGATGAATATTCCGAGTTGCAGCAGTTCATGATACACAACCCGGAGGCCGGCGAAGTGGTTCCTGGCTCGGGCGGCGTTCGCAAGGCGCGCTGGGCGCGGCCGGGGATGGGGAAACGGGGCGGGCTTCGGATCATCTACTTCGTACGGTACCAGCCGAACGAGTTCTGGATGTTGACGCTGTATGCCAAAGCCAAGCGCGACGATGTCCCTGCGCATATTCTCAAGCAGTTGTTAGAGGCATTCCGAGATGGGTAAGAAGCTTACTGGAAAGGCGCTGGCCAAGTTCGAGGCTGAACGCGACGTGTGGCAAGAAGTCCTAGACGGTGTACGGGAGATCAAGGCTGGGGGAGGCAAACGAACGAAAGTTGAAGCAAAGTCGCAGGTGGTTCGCGTGCGGCTGAAGAGCGGGCTATCGCAGGCGCAGTTTGCCGCCGCGTTGGGGGTTTCCAAGCGTACGCTGGAACAGTGGGAGCAGGGTCGCCGGGAACCGTCCGGGGCTGCGAAGCAGCTCTTGAAGATTGCAGAGCGCCATCCTGAGGTGCTGATTGAGGTGGCGGCGTGAGAAGCATAGACGCTCTTGGCAAGCGGGGGCCGAACAATGGGCTGAGGGGGTACCCAAGAGCTGCGCTCTTGGGTACCCCCTCAGCCCAAGCGTTGGGCCTCACGGAGACCGCGATGAGCGAGAGACCTCTGATCCAATGCCCGGTTTGCAAGCTGCCGGACCAGCAAGGAAAGCAGTGGGACGGCCATGAGCGGTTTACGATGGAGTGTGAACGCTGTGGTGGCCCATTTACCATCACAGCTACGGCTGCACGGACAGCTGAGAAAAGGGGGCTCGCTGCGGTTCTCTCCGCTTGGTTGCGCGACCAAACCGACGCGGGGCGAGATGTTCCAGAGATAACCTCGACGAACATCAAGACGATACTCGACAACTTACCTCTGTACTCCGTACTGCAGAAGCAGGTGCTGCTCCTCAGGGCAATTGGAAAGCTCTCGTCGTATCCAGGGGAAACGGTGCGCCTCTTGCGAGCCACTGCCTATCCCCTAGCATGGGCGCAGAATCACAATGAGTTTGGCTTCTATGTTCGCACTCTGGAGGAACGCGGATTTATTCGACATCCGGATACTGACACCCGAACCATCTCAGACCTGGACATTGCAGTGGAGGTGACATCCGATGGCTGGACGTATCTTGACCAAGCCGCAAGCACGGCACCCTTCACAGAGAAAGTCTTTGTCGCAATGTCTTTCTCTTCATCCATGAAACCGATCTGCGAGGACGCCATCCGTCCCGCCATAGCTGATGCCGGCTACAAGCCCTACCGGATTGATAGCGATCCGCATATTGATCGCATAGACGCAAAAATCTCTCCGAGATCAAGGACTCGCGTTTCTTGGTCGCAGATGTCACTGAGCACAAGCACGGTGTGTACTTTGAGGCTGGCTACGCACTCGGGATTAGGCCGTGTTCACAAAATCATGCTTCGTGTGTGAGACTGCTGGCTATCATCCACATCCAGAGGGGTCGAGCATGGATCGTTTGTATTACCTTACGGACGCGCAATTTGAGCAGATCAACCGGTTGTTGCCACCCGAAGAGGGGCGCCGGGGGCGTCCGCCGACGGTCAAGAACCGCGAGGCGTTGGAAGGTGTGCTGCACGTTCTGCGCACGGGCACGCCGTGGCGGGATTTGCCGAACGCCTACGGCCCTTGGCACACGATCTACATGCGCTGGCAACGCTGGATCGAGCGTGGGGTCTGGTGGAACATCCTGGGGCTGCTGAAGCGGCTCAAGGGCGTCGAACTGAAGATCGTCTTTCTCGATTCCACGGTGGTACGCGCTCACCAGCACGCGGCGGGCGCCGCCAAAAAAAAGGCGATCAGGCCCTCGGTCGCTCCCGCGGCGGATTGACCACGAAAATCCACGCCCTGTGCGCTTCGGAAGCCGATGCGGTGGATATCCGGATCACGGCCGGGCAGGCGGGCGACGCGCCGGTCGGCGAAGCGCTTATCGATGCCATCGATCCGCGCGACGGCATCGAGCAAGCGGCTATGGACAAGGCCTATGATAGCAATGCCATCCGCGCCAAGCTCGACGCCAAAGGCATCACCCCGGTCATTCCGCCCAAGTCTAACCGCTTGGAGATCATCGTCTACGATAAGGAAAGCTACAAGCAGCGCAACAAAGTCGAACGCCTGTTCAATAAAATCAAGCAGTTCCGCCGAGTCGCTACCCGCTATGAAAAACTCAAAGCCAACTTCCTGGCTTTCGTCACCGTCGCCCTCATCGTGATCATGCTCCGCTAGCAATTTTGTGAACACGGCCTAACCTTCCGGTTATCTGGAGCGTGAGAGAGGATCATCTCGCGACAACGCACTTCGATACCCGTCAGTACAACCATATCGTTTGGCGTACGCCAGATCAGCTGAAGGAACAACTTTACTTCGTGGTATGTGCCGTCATCGGCAAGAACAAGTGAAGCCCAACAAGGCCATCCAGCGGACCGTTCAACAGCGCCGCTTCGCGCCGCTGTTGCCCGGCCGCTGATGGCCGGCGTTAATCGACGCTGCGCGCCGATGAACGGGCGCGAGTTGAGCCGAACTTCGCGTTCTTGGCGCTTCGCGCCGTCGAACTCTCGTTCGAGCGGACCCCGCTCACTACGTTCGCGGCTGCGCCCGCTTGGGGTTTCCAGGCCAGCACGCCGTCCTTTCAACCCACGCGCGGGTGCCGCTCAACTCGCGCCCGTTAGGCGGCTCCCAAACCCCGAATCGGAGTCAACAGATTTCCCAAGGAGGCAAACCGTGAAAACTTTCAGCACAGAAGATACCGCCGTGATCCTGATCGACCACCAGGTTGGGACGAATACGTGGGCCAGCACAACGCCACTACCGCTGCTTCAGCGGAACGTGATCATTCTGGCGAAGTTCGCCGAAGGCACTGGGATGCCGGTGGTTCTGACTTCCAGCCAAGAGACCAACGTCAACGTCCAGGGACCACTGATGCCCGAGTTGCAGGAGGTTCTTCCCGAGGCGTTCGCCGCCCGCATCAAGCGGCAAGGAGTAGTTAACGCTTGGGATGACCCGGCCTTTGCGGAAGCTTGCCGTAACACGCGCCGGAAGAACTTTGTGATGGCCGGCGTCACCACGGACGTATGCATGGTCGCACCGGCGATCAGCGCGGTCGAGGAGGGCTTCGTGGTGAAAGTGGTGTGCGACGCTTGCGGGTCGACCAATCAGATTGCCGAAGAAATGTCGTGGCGGAGGATGGAGAAGGCTGGAGTCCACCTCACCAGCACTAACGCCATCGTCGCTGAGCTGGTCAAGAACTGGGCCTCACCCGCAGGTGCGGTCGCGTTTCCGCTTCTGACCGCC
>CAVOJV010000005.1:0-141449 GCA_963696325.1 uncultured Gammaproteobacteria bacterium | reverse complement strand
TCACGTCTCAGCTATGTTATTTCCGGGATCTTATCTACGGAAACTTCGTCCATTCTGTCTTCCCACAAATAGTGATTGGTTTCCGCAACGATCACACTGCTTAACGCCAGCAGGGAGATCAGATTCGGAATTGCCATCATGGCGTTCATGGCATCGGCTAAATCCCAAATAAACGCCAGCGAGGTTATAGAACCTACAAATGCGGCGATAACCCACAAGATTCGGTAAGGCATGATTACCCGCTTGCCAAGCAGATACTCCGCCGCGCGTTCACCGTAATAAGACCATCCCAGAATTGTCGAGAACACGAACGTCAATAAGCCGACCGTCAGCACGATAGGGCCAACCACCGGAACGTGCTCAAAAGCCGCCTTGGTCAGCGCAGCTCCTTTTAAACCCTCCATACCAACCGGATCGCTGGCGATGACAGTGACCAGCACGATACCGGTCATCGCGCACACCACCACGGTATCCCAGAACGTTCCCGTCGAGGAAACCAATGCCTGGCGCACCGGGTTCTTGGTTCTGGCTGCCGCGGCGACGATGGGCGCGGAACCCAAACCGGATTCATTGGAGAACAAGCCGCGCGCAATCCCGTAACGCATCGCCATCATAACGGTCGCGCCGGCAAAACCGCCGCCCGCGGCTACCGGCGTAAAAGCGTGTTCAATAATTAATTTGAGTGCTGGAACAATATATTGGGCATCAATGATTAAAATGATGAGGCACCCTACGACATAGAAAATCGCCATGAACGGCACCAGCGCTTCGCAAACCCGCGCAATCGATTGCACGCCGCCAAGGATGACGATTGCCGTCAACGTTGCTATGACGATTCCAGTGATATAGGTGGGAATCTTGAAAGTTTCCTCCACCATTGCAGAGATCGAGTTTGCCTGCACCATACAGCCGATGCCAAAAGCGGCAATGGCGGTGAAGATACAGAACAACACCGCCAACCACTTCTGTTTTAATCCTCTTTCCAGAGCGTACATGGGACCGCCCAGCATAGTCCCGTCAGAGGTCTTGACGCGGTATTTGATAGCCAGCAACGCCTCCGAGTACTTGGTGGCAATACCGAACACGCCAGTCAGCCAAACCCACAGCACCGCGCCTGGACCGCCCAGCGCTACCGCGGTGGCGACGCCGACGATATTGCCGGTGCCGATGGTTGCCGCCAATGCCGTTGTCAACGCGCCGAATTGGCTGACATCGCCGGCGCTTTCAGTATCCTTACTGACCGATAGTTTAATAGCCTTGCCAATGTACCTTTGGATAAACCGCAGCCGGAACGTGAGGAACAGATGCGTTCCGAATAATAAAATCAGCATCGGTGGCCCCCAAAGATAGCCATTCAGCCAGATAATAAAATCGTGTAATTCTTTCATATAGGCTCCTCCTCCACATCGCTTGAATAGTTGTAGTTAATACGTGGGGTCATAAAAATACTTATTATTTTTATAGCTATTATAGCCGGCGGGATCTCAAACGAGCTCCCGCCGACAACTCCATCAGAAGACTTTTGCCACCGGCACATATTCCATGCCGAAAGCGTCGGCCACGCTGCGGTAAGTGATCTTGCCAGCCACCATGTTGACCCCGTTGGCAATGTGGGTATCTTCCTGCACGGCTTTCTGCCAGCCAAACTTGGCCAGTTTCACCGCGTACGGCAGGGTGGCGTTGGTCAGGGCCATGGTCGAGGTCAGCGGCACGGCCCCCGGCATATTGGCCACGCAGTAGTGCAGCACCCCGTCTACCACGTAGGTCGGTTCGGCATGGGTGGTGGCTCGAGAGGTTTCGAAGCAGCCCCCTTGATCGATGGAGACATCCACCAGCACCGCGCCCCGTTTCATGGTTTTTAGCATCTCACGGGTAATCAGGTGCGGGGCCTTGGCGCCAGGAACCAGCACCGCGCCGATGACCACGTCCACCTCTTTCGCCAGTTCGCGGACGGCGGCGGGGGTCGAGTACATGGGGAAGCAGTTCCTCGGCATGACTTCCGAGAGGTACCGCAAGCGCTCCAAGTTAGTGTCAAGGAGGTATACCTGAGCGCCCAGCCCGCAAGCCATCTGAGCAGCGTTGGTACCGACCACGCCACCGCCAATCACCATCACCCTGGCCGGTGGTACGCCGGTGACGCCGCCCAGCAAGATACCCCGCCCGCCGAAGGTACGCTCTGCATACTTGGCGCCCTCTTGAGCGGCCATCCGCCCGGCGACCTCACTCATGGGTGTCAGCAGCGGCAGGCTGCCATGGCTATCGGTAATGGTTTCGTAGGCGATGCAGGTGGCACCGGTTTTCATCATTCCCTCGGTCAGTTCCCGCGAGGCGGCGAAGTGGAAATACGTAAATACCGTTTGACCTGACCGGATCATGGGATACTCGGAGGGCTGCGGTTCCTTGACGTGCATCACCATGTCGCCACGGGCGAAAACATCCTTGGGGGAAGCACCAATCTCGGCGCCCGCCGCCCGGTAATCGTCGTCACTGAAGCCACTGCGCTCGCCTGCGGTCGTCTCGACCAGCACGGAATGCCCGTTTTTCTTCAGAATTTCTACGCCTGCTGGCGTCATGCAGACACGGTTTTCTTGGGGTTTGATTTCTTTGAGTATGCCGATAAGCATGCTGTTTTCTCCTCGGTTTGGTGGGAACGCCGTCGAATAAGTGCGGCGTTTGTTTTTCCCTATCGCAACCTTCGTGCCACTCACTGTGACCACTGCCGGCCGCTTGTGGAAAAGCCATCAGGCCCGCGTCCTGGCGCGGTGCCGCATGGTCGGGAAGGGAAATGGAGAGGGAAAATAAGCGCGCGCAAACAGTCTCGGCGCACGGTGGATGGCACGAAATCGCACCGGATACTTGCCAGTAATGGAAGAATAACCAGTGTTCATGCGACGAAATGGGGATGGCAAGAAATCGTGCCAGTGGTTCATAAAGTTGCCGGATCTATGCCATGCTTTTTCAACTTGTTTAACACGGCCGTGTGGGAGACCCCCAGGCACAGCGCGGTTTGTCGAATGGAACGGTTTTCACGCAACGCGGCCACCAACAGATTCTTTTCGTGGCGCGCTAACTGCTGCGGTAGCCGTTCGCCAACTAAGCCGGTTAACCGGCCCGGGTCAATCGTGCGTGCCAGATCGCAGCCGAACAAGATGCTTTCAGGTCCGATTTGACGGCTCCCGCTCAGGATAGCCGCCCGCTCCACCACGTTGCGTAATTCGCGAATGTTACCCGGCCAATGATAATCCACCAGCTTTTCCAGGGCTGCGGAACTCAGCGACTGAGCAGCTCGCTTGAGGCGGGCGTTAAAACGGAACAAAAAGTGTTCGACCAGTGGCGGTATGTCCTCCTTGCGCTCGCTCAGGGCCGGCAGGAGAATAGGAAAGACGTTGATTCGGTAAAACAGGTCCTGGCGGAACTCACCCGTGGTTATCATTTTCTGCAAGTTACGACTGGTGGCGGTAACGATGCGGGCCGTTACCGAAATCTCCTGGGCGCCGCCGACCCGGCGTATCATGCCTTCCTGAATCACGCGCAGCAGTTTGGCCTGTGGTCCCAGTGGCAGTTCGGCGATTTCGTCAAGAAACAGAGTGCCGTCCTTCGCAGATTCGAACAAACCAGGCTTGCCCTCGCGCTGGGCGCCGGTAAAAGCGCCGCCGGCATAGCCGAACAGCTCGCTTTCCAGTAATTCCGAGGGCAGCGCGGCGCAGTTGATGGCAACGAATTCACCCCTGCGACCGCTTTCGCTATGGATAGCACGGGTAAACAGTTCCTTGCCAGTGCCACTCTCGCCCTGCAGGCAGACGATGACGTCGGTGTTGGCCACCTGTTGCGCTAAGCGGATGGGGGCCTGCAACGCCGGGCTGGAACCGACAATGTTGGCAAACGCCGCCCGTTCCGGCTGGATGATAGCCTGGGCCAGCGAGCGAAGCTGGGTCATATCCTGGAGGATTTCAACAGCACCTGCGATCTGGCCGGCCTCATTGCGTATCGCAAGAGTGGTATCGAGAAACTGAGCGCGGTGATTTCCGAGCACGTGGTGGCGAGGTACCCGCAGGACGCAGCGGCCTCCGAGAGCGTCGGGCAACCGGGTGTCGCCGAGTGCTAACGTATCCACAGGCTGCCCCATGACTGCGGCCGGATCCAAGCCGAACACAGTCTGAGCCGCCCGGTTGATCAGCGTCAGGCAGCCGTGTTGATCCGCCGCCAACAGCCCGTCGCTGATACTATCCAGCACTAGCCGTAACCACGCCTCGTGCCGCTCTCGTGGAAGGCTCTGCACCGGTTCTAGCCGTTGCAGACCTGGAATGTCCGCCAGAATCCGTTGCACCTCGTCCCAACGGCATCCGCTCTGGCTGGCGTCGAGGGAGAGATAGACCTTGACCACCCGGCTCAACGGATCCACCTCGACCTCCATGGCGGTGATGCTGATCAAGTATTCACTCAGAATCCGGGCGATGTCGGCAACGATGCCAAGACGATCAGCGAAGGTTAGACAAAGTTTTGACCCCGGTGGCCATGTCATTGTGACCTGCGACCGCTCTGCGGTCTCCTCACTCCGGTGGTTCATGCTAACTCCGGGACACACTATGCCAGGATACGATACGGCTGACGGGTTATGGACGGCACCACGGCGTATTAACCATTTAGGCAAGCCGATGCACGTTCGCTACGCCAGCGACACTGCGGGTTGGTTCGCTTGAGGTTCGCTGACGTCACAACCTGCATACGCATGAACTCTAGCTCATAGCGAAGCCGTTTGCGAGAAGCGGTAGACATGCGGCCGCCTGACTCCACGATCTCGGCCAGGAGAAAAAGCTTCTCGCCCAAAGTATATTGGGTCTACGCTTTTGATTAGCGGTGAAGTGAATGATAAAGGTTGCCGCGTGAGCGTTCGCCGGCGAGGCACTCAGGGGAAAATCATGATTGCCTCCGACATTAGGTAAAACCGCCAGCGGCTGCTGATTACCTCACCCAGCAACTCAAGAAACCTTCTCTCCAGAGGGTTCTTGTGTAAATCCCAAGGGTAACTGCTATGGCTATCAGCGTGTTTGATATCTTCAAGATCGGGATCGGCCCCTCCAGCTCCCATACGGTCGGCCCCATGCGGGCCGCTTGCCTGTTTATCACCGCTCTGCGCGCTGCCGGGCTTTTGGAAAAGACCGCGTCGGTCAAGGCCGATCTGTCCGGTTCCCTGGGCGCCACCGGCCGGGGCCATGGCAGCGACAAAGCTGTGGTGCTTGGTCTGCAAGGAGAGCTGCCGGAATGCATCGATCCCGATAGCACCAAGGAACGGGTGGCCCATGTCCGTGAAACCGGCAGGCTGAGCTTGCTGGGGGTATGGGAGATTCCGTTCCGGGAAAAGGACGATATCATCATGCACCGCCGGCAATCACTGCCCTATCATCCAAACGGCATGCGTTTCAGCGCCTATGACGGCGCTAATGCCGAGCTGTATAGCAAGGTTTACTACTCCGTGGGCGGCGGTTTCGTCGTCGACGAAAAGGCTGCCGGCGCCGACCGCATCAAGGAGGACGACACCCCCTTGCCGTACCCCTTCAAGAGCGCCAAGGAGCTTCTGCAGCTGTGCACGGAACACGGACTACCCATTAGCCAGCTCATCCTAGAAAACGAAAAAGTGTGGCGTTCCGAACCGGAGATTCGCCGGGAGCTGCTGAACATCTGGGATGTCATGCAGGCCTGCGTCCGACGTGGTTGCGAACGGGAAGGCACCATGCCGGGCGGCTTGAAGATCAGACGCCGGGCTGCCGATCTCTACCGCAAGTTGTGCAGCCGCCCGGAGGCCGCGCTGAGCGACCCCCTGACCATCTTGGACTGGGTGGATCTCTACGCCTTGGCGGTCAACGAAGAAAACGCCGCGGGCGGACGGGTCGTCACGGCGCCTACCAATGGCGCGGCCGGCATTATCCCGGCAGTGCTGCATTACTATGACCGTTTCTGCCCTGGCACCAGCGCCGATGGCGTCGTCCGTTTCCTGCTCACCGCCGGTGCCATCGCCATCCTGTACAAGGAAAATGCCTCCATCTCCGGAGCCGAAGTGGGTTGCCAGGGTGAAGTCGGCGCCGCCTGCTCCATGGCGGCGGGCGCCCTGGCCGAGGTGTCGGGCGGCACCCCGGAACAGGTGGAGAACGCCGCGGAGATTGGCATGGAGCATAACCTGGGCCTGACCTGCGACCCTATAGGAGGTCTAGTGCAGATCCCCTGTATCGAACGCAACGCCATGGCTTCCGTCAAGGCCATCAACGCCGCCCGCATGGCCCTGCGGGGCGACGGCAAGCATTTCGTATCCCTGGACAAGGTGATCAGGACCATGCGTGATACCGGCGCCGACATGAAAACCAAGTATAAAGAAACGGCTCGCGGCGGACTGGCCGTCAACATCATCGAGTGTTAGTGGTTATCGCCTTCCCCTACCCGAGGCACCGTGGCCACCATGAGCGAAGAAAAAAACCATTACATTTTAAATGTTTCTGCCATCAAAAGTCGTGGTTAGGTGGCTGCTATTTCCAGCTTCCTGGACGAGCGGAGCTGCTATATCAAGGAATTCGCCCAATTTGAGGATGATTTCACCGGCCGTTTATTTGCCCGTACCGTATTTCACGGCGAATCCGAAGGCGCCCTGCCTCTGGCGCGGCTACGCCACGAGTTCGCGGCCATCGCGGCCCGGTTTGACATGGTGGGGGAAATGCGTGATGCCACGGTCTTTCCTCGCGTATTCATCATGGTGTCGAAGTTCGATCACTGCCTCCAGGACCTGCTCTACCGGCATCGCACCGGAGAACTCCGGATGGGCATCACCACGGTAATATCGAACCATCCGGACCTGGAGCCGCTGGCGCAAGGGTACTGAATCCCCTTTATCCACCTGCCAGTCGCGTCGGCTACCCAGGGGGAGCAAGAGGCCCGTCTGTGGCAGATCATTCAGGACACCAGCACCGATCTGGTAGTGCTGGCGCGCTATATGCAAATTCCGTCCGACGACTTGTGCACTAAATTGGAGGGTCGAGCCATTAATATCCACCACTCCTTTCTGCCGGCCGACATTCCGCACAGCACTTAGCCATCCCCCGAATAAACTTTTTCATACGGCTCCCCCAGTAGTCTTAGCAGAAGCCAGTGGTAGTGATTCATATTGAGGATCAGGGTCTGCATCTGTCCGATCCCCAGGACGTGGCTGCCAGCGAAAAATTGAAACGCCCACCGGGCCGTGGGGTTTGCGATCGGTTGACCTAATTGATTGGGAAAGGTCTGTTGCGCTTGGTGCAATGCCTGTCGAAGGCGATACTCCAAAGCCGCATAGACCAGCAGGCACAGCGTGATGACCATCATCAGGGCCATAATCCGTTCCGGTGATTTCAGGAATAACGTCGAGGCCATAAACAGGGGGTCTTTCAGAAACCGAAAGCCCCGTTCAACTTTTTGCTGGTCTTTATAGGCTTTGATCAAGTCCTCATTGGATAAGGCCTCCATGGCCCGCTGATGGGTGGCCAGAATAAAGCAACTTTTCCGTTGCAGGCGCTGTTGATGAGGTTCCACGCGCGAGGCGAGCCCCCCTTCAATCCGGTAGCTCTGATCATCCGGTAACCGGTTTTTCGCCGGGCGTCCGCGCCCCCGATAGCCGGGTTCAGCCAGTAGGCGGGCTTCGAAAACTTGCGGATGTTTGAGCTTTTTTTCGAAGTCTGACAACGCCTTATGTGCATCGGTTTCACAAGAAAAGCGCGGTCGGCAGCCGTGCTCGCAGGCCGTTAATTCCGCTGAGGGCTGTTTCAGCGACGCCCGGTTCACGGTTTTGGTCGCCCGCTGATACGCCGCCGGCGAGTAGACGATGACCCAGCGCTGCTCGAGGTCCGCATAACGCGTTCCGACCCTGATGAAACTCGGTTGCCCCCGGTTCGTCAGCAGGTCCGGCGCGGTCGCTTGAATCAGGAACCGCGCCAGCTCCAGCGTCTCCGGAACCCGGCTGATCCAATAAAAACCGTTCATCTCGCCCACCGTGTCCGCCGTAAGGCACTATCTGCCATTAGATACGCTAAACCAAACGCGCGGTTCAGTTGGTCCCGATGCGCTTTGACCGTCTCCCGAAACCTGCGCTGGTCGCGGTTATTGCCACTGAGCGCTTCCATCAACAGCGGAATGCCCGCTTGGCGTTCCACCCTCAGTTGCAACACCACCCGATTGAGGTCCGGCCGGTGATCCCGACTATACCCCGGGGTGATATGAATAACCCCGACGCCCTCCGCCGGCGCCACCGCGCGGTTATACTCGCCATCCACATGAAAACTGGTCGCGTCCACATGCCCAAACCGGCACAGGAGACCGCGGCGAGAAACCGTTTGCGCCGCTCGCTGTGAATACAGCGCCGTCGGACCCTGCCGGAACATCGCATCCAGGGTGCGTCCCCGCCGATCATCATTCAGCTGTCGGGCTTCAATGCCCTCCCCCAGCCGCCGGCCTACCGGCTTATCCTGAAAAAAATGCGGCGTCAGATACCGGGTCCGCTGGTTAAATCCCAACCCCTTTAAAATCATGGCCTTGACCGCCTGACCGTAAGAAACTATCTGTTTTTCTTGGTCTTTGGGTAAAATCCGATCAACCCACTCGACGATACCCAGTTCGTCCACCATCGCCGACACCAGTCCTAAGTGATTGAGCATCCGAGTGCTATAGTGCTGCGGGGAAGCCCTGGTTCCGGTTTCAAAATGAGCCGCCATCATCAACCTCACGGTGAAAAAGACCTGCAGCGTCGTATCCCACTCGTAGTCAACCACACTATCTAGAGCTGTTGCCAAGGGTCAGCGAAAGCGTTATTTTTAACTAATTGAATTTAAAAAATAATTAAAATTACTAAACTACAGCTCTAGTGTGCGGAATGTCGGCTCAAGAAAAACCCTACCGCGTCACGCAGGGCTGCCGGAACTTCACGCCTTACTTCGGCAACGTGGGCGGTATTGCGGCATGCCCTGGCCAGTGACCCCAGGGAACGGCCAACCAGCTCGACGCTGCTGGTGTACGTCCAAGCGAAACTGCTCCAGCATTACCGGCCGGAGCGCTTCCCGGACAGACCCGAAAAATAGAACAGTCTTCGGCTCTTCAATAGCGTTTGATTGCTACCTACGACATCGCTCTGGATGTCACTTGCGCCAAGCCAATGCCAACCAGAGATCTTCCATCGTATTGTCGCTGAAATAAAGGGTAAACTTGCCAATCGGCTTTGGGCGCGGAATTTTGGCTAGCTTGCCCACGCGAAGGCTACCCAGCGAGGGGTCTGTGACCATACCGTCTTCTTTCCTCGTCCCAACGGGAATGTCAGTGAGTTTATTGGAGACCGTGACGGTGGCTTCGGTGTCCTTGGAAGGTTTCGCAAACAAGTCCACTCGCTCCACGGTTTCCAGAAGTCCCTTGCTCCAGAACGGATAGTGTTCTTCCCGAAGGTTGAGCGTCAAATCAGCCGCTGTGGTTGTCCCCTCCAGCTTCATGCTCTTGAATTTCGCCCACTCGCTCGGAAACTCGTGCCGCACTGAGAACAGCCGCACTGAACCAACCGCTTCCGCTTGGGCGATGAGTTCCTTGACTCGGGCTATGGCTCCATTGCGGAGCAATTCTCCCCCTTCGCGGGCCGTGTAGCGGATGTGCAGGATGACGTCGCGATGGTGTCGTAGTCGAACTAATGGGTCGCTCGGGGTTGGCCGGCAGCTCGATGCGCCAATCGCTGATGGCGCCCGCACCCTCGAAAGGTAAGTAGCGCTCGTCGCGCAAGTTGATCTCGAACAGACCGCTGTCGTTCTGGCCGCTGCTGGTGACGATGGATTGGATGGCGCCGAAGCTGTCGGTAAAGCGTGGGTCCTCATTTTCCGCGTCGCGCGCATACTTGTCGCTCGAATAGCGTGCTACTGCGGCGAATCGAGCTCTTCAACAACGTCAACGTGCAATGGACCCCGGTATAGGGCCCGGTGACGCAGGGAATCGTCACGCTGACCGATTTGATGCCGCCGCATATAGTGGCCCGGGACAGTCCAGATCGAACAGCGCCTCGGGCAACGTCGATCTCGCATTTGCCGGTTTGCCTGAGCCGAATCAAGGCGAGCGGGTCGAGCTGAGCAGCGAGACATGCTTGGTGATCTCATACTCGCGCCTGTTCTGCTCCAGGTAGGCGACCTCCATGCGCTTGAGATCGTGGTGGAGCCGCTCGCCAGCCAGCAGACCCTTCTTCAGGCTGTCCCAATAGCCGAACTGGATGAAGCTCGAGTCGTCCGAGCCCCAGTTCGTGGCGATAAGCGCGCTCGGCGCGCTTGGCCACGTCATAGGCCAGCTGATAGCTCTGGAAGTAGACGCCGGAATCTGGCCGACCATCCAGTTGTACAGTTCCTGGTTGGTGTACTTGTCACGCATGACATTCGTCGACTTTTTTGGCGTTCTCGATTTGCTTGTCGTGGTTCTTGATCTCCTGCTCGGCAATCGCTTTGCGGATTTCGGCGGCCGCGATCTGTTTGTCGATCTGGACGAGCTCCTTGGAAGCCAAGTCCGCTTGATGTTTCCATTCCTCCTCGCGTCTATCGGGCCTGCATTCGTGGCACTCATGGTCCCTTGCGTGCCTAGCATCGCAACGGTGACACCTAAGCCAGAGCCAATAGCCTGCAGCGCCGAGCCAAGTTTTGGCCACCAAAGTGCACGCCAATAGTTGTAGGAGGGCCGGTTTTCACCACAGGCATGCATAGAACAGCCTGCCAGGTACTGTCGCATCCCGCTGCGCATCTGAACGCCCACGGCTGCACTCAATTAGTCCACATGCTCCTGTTCGCCCGGGCTGATACCTTCTCGAATCGCTTTTCGAAATAACTTTGGTGTCGCCTCTACGACGATCTCGGCTTTTTCTGAGCCCTTCCAGGGCCTCTCCAGCTTCCTTGATTTGCTGGTCCTTGATCAGTTTTGTCAGCTTTCAGCACTGCTATTTCGTGAGTCGATCGCAAGCGGGCTAATGCCTCGGCGTCGCGCTTCTCCAACGCAGCGAGCAGCGAAGCACCCAAGGCCTTGACCTCCGCACAAAGCTCGGAAGCCTTTTGCGCCATTACGTTAAAGCGGTAGCGCGGCAACGCCGCACTGATATCGTTCAACACGCTGCTGATGTCGATCCCGGCGGCTACGGCCTTGACCAGCAGGCCTGGCTCGATCGGCGGTTCGAACAGGGGCAACTGACGCACCACGCCCTCGATGTTCATGCAATGCCGCACCTTGAACAGCCGATCAGCGACCGTATCCCAGTAGGCCAACAGCTTGTCGTTCTTCGGCACGCAAAAGTAGAGCATGGCCGGTAGCGTGATGTGCGGCTGAGATCCCACGGGCATTGTTCCTGGTGCTGATGGCGGGACGAACTCTTCGATCGCAACCAAGGCATTGGAGAATTCATCAAGCTTCGGCGCGATCGTTTGAAATGTCTGGACCTCGGGTTCGGCACGCGGGGGAATACGTTCGGGGCGCGGCCCCAGAATCTCCGCAGCGAGGATGTAAAGCTGGGTCGCTTCGTTAATCGACTCGATCGTATCGCGACGGAAGAGCTGGTCGCCCCAGGCGATCAGGTTGTCGAGATACTTCATGACCACCGTCTTCTGGTAGGCCGTGGTGCGCAGACGGGCGATCAGCGTGGGGACGAAACGGCATTTCGCGCCACTGCCTCACCTTCAGACTCCAGTTCCTCCAGCTTGGTGCGTTCGCTAGCGCTTAGCTTCTGTAGCTCCTGGGCGTCGCCACCTTTCGCCAGGAACAGCAGCATGTTGCGAACGCTCTGACTCCAATAGTCGTCGGACGCTCGTCTCAAAGAAGGGGCGGGTCTGCCAGAAGCGCTGGGGCGCCTTGTGGGCGGAGCGGTCGGTGGGGTCGAAGATGTAGTGGAACCATTTTTGTGCCGCAGCGAATTGTTGGTCTTTGCTCAGCCGGTCGGCGATGAGCAGCGGCGCATGAAAAAATAGCTCCCAATTGTAAGGCGAGTAGGCACCACTGAAGGAGAAATCCACCTCATCTCGCGGATATTTTGGGGCCGGATCATCTTTGGCGGGTTCTCCCGTGAGCACGAGCTCCGTCGGTTTGTAACTGTCGAAGAAACGATGCGACAAAAGCTGAAGCTGCCTCTGCATAAGGCCCGCTATTCCGTCGCGGTTCAGATGCCGTACGAGATTGCAAACGTAGGGATGATAAAACGCGCGGAAGCGATAGCCTGGCTTGTAGAACCACCCCATGAGCCATTCGGTACTCTCGACGGGATTGAGCACCGTGTCGAGCATGCCTACTGCGTCGGAAAAGCTCGGCAGCGAGGTCGCCGATAACGCATGCTGTCGCGCTGATATATTGGTCCCTCCCGACCAGAGTGCTGGGACCAGATCGGTGGCGATATCGTGTGTTATCGTGGTTCTGAATCCCTGTGGCGTCACAGGTGCCGGCACTTTACTGGCAACCGGGAAGGAGAGTTTGAAAGCCAGGGGATCGTCCGTGCGGCTGAGGGCGTGTTCTTGCAGGGCAATGGGCGGTAGAGGTCCAAGCATTCCTTCCGGCATGGCATCCTCAATGTAGGGCTTCAGCAGTTTCTCCGACCAAACTGGGCCTACCAGCTGTAGGGACAGACTGATCCGATCCGTTTCGCGGCAGACGAAAAAGGTACGGTTGTCGTCTTGGTAGAAGAAGGGATATTCTGCTGTAAATTGCTGATATTGCTGGGGAGGACGCAAAATGAATAATGAGGGCGTTTTATTGAGGAGCTGGATTTCACGTTTAGAGGCATCCTGAAATACCGATAAAACCTTAGGCTGTTTGGCACCAGAGGTACGCTGAACAATCATCATGTTTTCGAGATGACAATCGGTGGGGCAATCTGATACATCAAAGATATTTGTCAAAAAACCCGTTTCAATATACATCTTGCCCGCACAACCAGTCAGACGGAACGAACCGAAAAAGCACGCCTGATGCGCATCCTGGCTCCATATTCCCGGTGCAATGTAACAGGAGATAATCAGCTGTTCCTTAACAGGTGCCGCATGAAAGGAGAACGCTCTTTTGTCTTGTGGAGGTACTTGAAAGAACCCATGCGTTATCGACATCGATTGAGAAGTTACCTGCTTCGCCGTCCATTTGCCGCCTTCGTATTCGCTCATCGCAAGCTGAAACTGCCAATACTTATTCCCCTGCTCCACCTTTTCACCTTCCCGTGGCATGACAAGCGCCATTTCCTCCTGCTTCTCTGTGCAAATTGCCCAGAACAGATACAACCGCCGATTCCAAACCACAGGGATCAAGTAATCGCCCTCGATGTCCAGGTCGACTTTCTCCCAAGCAGTCCAGTAGGCTGAATTGACCCGCCGACGGCAATAGTAGATATGAGGAATGGTATCGGGCGTACGGCCGAATACGTGCAGCAAATCAACGACCACCTTGCCACGATGATCCTGTTCTTCCTGGTGGTACATGCCGACGATTTCCAGCCGCGCGACCTGGTCCAGCTTTTCAAGATAGTGCCGGAATGCGTTCTCAACCGGGTCAGTGGCGCCAGTCTGAATGTCTGTTTCATCGGGAGTCCGGCTTAAATTGCTTTGCAGGAGTTCGCTTTCCAGCTCCTTGAAGAAAGGCGACTTGTCATCGCGCAACTCCGGCTCGATCCAGTTCTCGGGGTAGAGAAAAACCTTGCGGTTGGCTTCCCAGACGCGGTAGTTCTTCATCCAACTCCACTCGCGCCAGCGCGGATCGAACGCTGCACCGGTCATCACCTCGGGTTCGAGGTTCATCAGACAGCGTTGCACGAAGAGCTGCACGGCCCCGGTCGCCTGCTTGATGCGCGAGGTCAGTTGGCAGGGGCTCATTTCCACATCGATCAGGAAATAGGCGAAGAGATCGTTGACATCCCGCCATGCTGGCTTGGTGATGGGAAGCTGCCCAACAGACGGTGGATTCGCCACCAGGTAAGCGACGAGTGCGGCCCGTTGCTGCTCGCGCAGCACATCGCGCAACGGCCGGACAATCGCCAGCCATTGCGGTTCGTCGTACTTGGCGCGCGCCGCTTGCACCACGCTTTGCGCGGCCGTCCTAAGCGCCGCCGCTCTGGTTCGTGCTTTTTTCTCATCCAACAGCGGCTGCTGGCCATCGAGTAACAGCGAGTGCTGGTGGATGCCCGCCAAGATATGGCTCTGCGCGGCGGACATGCCGAGCCGTTTCAATAGCGCAAAAGCCTCGACTACACGCAACAGCGCCTGGCCGTCCTTGTAGTCATCGGGGAATGCATACGAGAAACCATTCTGGCCGATCAGAGCCTTGGCATCGGTGAGGTCCCACTTGGTCTCGGCGCATAAAGCCTCAAGAACATCATCCACCTCACTCTGTGCCGACCAGATATGGGTAAAGAGTTTTGCCAACAAGCGCTCACCTGCCGGCAGCGCATCCCGCAGCCTGACAAGGTCAATCAGCTTCTCCCAGCTGGAGAATAGTGCTGCCTTGGCTTGTTCGGATGGCGTCAGAGGGAGTTCGCGCAAGTCTAGCCAATTCACTTGCGGCCCGTTGTAGTCGAACAGCCAGGTAAGTTGTTTGGCTGTGAGTTGGCACTTCGTGACAACCAGCGCGATCTTATGCAGACGAACATAAGATTTGAACGGCTTAGGGAATTCGGCGGCGGTTGGGAACGCCTGCGCGCTGCTCTCGGCGAAATCAGGGTCGAGGAAGTCGCTGATCGCCCGCTTCGGTGATTGGGTATCGGCCGAACGGATCCAGACGGTCAACAGCTTATCCGTCGCCTCGGCCTCTAGCTCCAGGGCGTCGGCTAGCTTTTGCTTGACCAGGCGCTCGCTCAGGGTGCGGCGCAGATGCGGTAGCAGTCGCTCCAACACCATAGCATAGCGCTGCTCGGGCGCGAGCAAGCTGTCGAAAAGCGCAGCCTGATCTTTGCTGGTGATTGATTCGTCGTTTGAGAGAGGCTGGACGTTACGCGGCGCATCATAGAGTTCCTTGATCGCCTTCTGGTAATCGGCGTCATTGGCCAGCTCGCGCACCTGCTTGAACTGCAATCGAGACAACGTGCCGTTGATGTACAGTTGTTGGACGGCATTGCGGTAGTCGGCGTGGTTTGCCAAACCGAGAAGTAGATTTTGCTCGCCTTGAGAGATCTCGCCACGGGTATGGAGATCGTTGATGGTTTTTTGGAAAGGCGATCCGCCCGGCAGCTTTGACACGTCCAGCAGTGTCGTTCGTTGCGCTTCCGTCAAGATACCGATGACATGCAGCGTATGAGTAATTTCGTCATAGTAGACATTCTTCAGCGAGTCGGGAAAGCTAATCCCAGCTATAGCTCCTGGCAGCTTGACACTGAAATCCCGCGCCGGCGCATCGAAGACTCGCATATAGAGCTCGGTGAAATCGCGCGGCTTGTCGTAAAGCTCGTTGAGGGCTGTTCGGTAACTGTTATCGTTGGGAAACGCTTTCAGCAACCTGGCCAAACGCACCTTGGTCATCACGCCGGTGAAGCGCAGCTTAAGGGCCTTAGCGTCGTAAGCAATCGCACCGTGGAGTTCCTCAGGCTGTTGCAGCAATTCTTTTAACGTCGGAGCCAGCGCGACCAGCTCATTCTTAAGAAGGGCGGACCGCTCAGCGGGCGTCAGCACACGTGTGGATCGCAATTGCTGGGCGGTGGCGTCGTGATACACAACGCCCTGCAGCATGGCGGGGATCTTGTAGCCTGCCGGCAGCGCCGCCAGATTTACCGCATACGTGCCGGTGTCGTTTGGTAGTGGGCCCGCAGGCGCTGCGGCCAGATCGGCTTCATACACGGCGGTATCGTTGAGCATGTTGATCGCCTGGTCGATCAGCGCCGCGTCCCAGTTCAACTGGGCCAGCTTCTGCCGGGTAAGCTCACCTGTTTTGTCTTCGGTTGCTGGGACCGGGCCGCCGCTTTTAGCGACGAACGTAGTCTCGGAGGCAATCGCCTGCAGCCCCGTACGGATATCGCTCAGCACAAGCCCGATTTGCTGCTCCGTCAGGGCGATGCCGGCGGCCGACGTAAATTCATGCCGCAAGAGATAATCGAGCTCGGCAACCGTGAAACCCGAGGCGCGCAGGCGCTCCACTCGTTCCACAAGACGTAAGGTTGTGGCTGTGGACGCGAAGGGCTGAACGCCCAGCAGTTTGAGCAAGGTGAGATAATCGCGGATCGGCAGTCGCAACGCTTTCGCTAAGCCGGCATGGCGATCGAGCTCGGCAAGGTTCGCCAAGTGCAGCGTATCGTCGGGCTTAGTCGGATCGGCCTGACTGGGCGGTATGACGGCTTTGTCATGCAGTAGCAGCGCGAAATCGGCGGCGCCAATGCCGAGCGCGGCAGTGATCGTTGCGCTATGGCCACTTAAAGTCTCGGCCGCTTCGAGCTGGGCAGGATTCGCGCAAAATGCCGGAACTAAGGGGTTAATGACGGCTTTGTTACGAAAGAGCCGCTCGTACATTGAAGGCAGCGTGGGCTGGCCAGACGCTTCATGATCCACGTAGCTCGCGTTCCACCACAAATGCAGTTGCGGTCCCGCCAGTGCCGCCGCCGACCAAGCGGCCAGCCGGTCAATCGGCAGCTTCAACCTCTTGTGCAAGCGGGCAATATGTGAGAGCTGTATCAGCACGCCATCGTCCAATTGGGCAGGGTTCAGACTCAACCAGGGCGCGATCGAGATCGCGCATCGTCCAACCCAGCTTGCGCCAGAGCCGAATAAAACGCACGGCCCGCTCAGCCTCTATCACCTCGAATCCGTCCAGGCGCAACAGCGACGGATCGCAGGTATCCTCATCAGCGGCCTTGCGTGACTTCAAAGTGATCGGACGCACGCCCCCGACCAGCGGATTCACCGCGTAGCATCCCAGCAGGGCGAGCAGTTCCGTATAACGCAGGCCGGACTGTTGCAGAAACACATCGACCCGTTCCGTGAGAATGTGCAGCCAATCGTGGTCGTTCGGATTGTCGGTGGTCGCGCTGATCCACTGGGCACCGTTCGCCGGGTCCGGGATCGCGGTCGGGCTGCTCAGATCCTTGCTTGCGAACCCCCACAGATTCCATTGTCCTGGATTTATGGCACCGGGCTGCCCGGCAACCGCGCCGGCAACCGCGCCGGTAACCAGCGCGGCTTCTTCTGGCGTGAGACCAAGGTATTCGCGGGCGACAGCCCCTTGATTCAAGAGGTTCGTGCGATCCCCTGGCAATAACGCCTCCATCACTTCATGGCGTTGTACACCGAGGTGGCGCAAGTAAGCTCGGATTTCTTCTAGCCAGAGATTAAACGGCAGGCTGGTAGGAACAGCGGCCAGGAATAAACGATTGCAGTGGCCCAGCGGGGCGACCTCGCGTGCCAGCTTCAGGTAGGACGCAGGATTGAGGTATTGCGGATTCGCTGCCCTTTCTGCGGCATCGCCTTTGGTTTGCCGGCCTCTGGTGACGACGTGCAGTTTGCCGTCGGTTTTGTCTTTGTGAATCGTGTAGCTACAGGCGAGATCATCGATGACCCACCACTTGCCGGCTTTCTTGACGGTGACCTGCGCAAACGATTTGTCGAGTTTTGGTTGGCCACCGGTCTCGAAGGCGGCGGCGAGCGCATCGGAAACCTCGGCTTGATCCAGCGCCGCTTCCAGTTGCGCCTGATTGTTGGCGGGGAGCGCGAAGGGAGCGAAGGGCGGCAGCGGTGCAATCGCCTCTTCCAGGATCTCGCGGACCAGATCGACATAGGGGACGGGGATGTTGGTGTTTTCGCAGGTGAGCTCGATCTCCTGCAAATCGGGCCGGCGGCCCAGCAGGACATCGGCCGCCGATTTATCCTGGAAAACAACCTCGTCAATGACTTTGATCGATGAGCCGTCCGGCTGCACTTCGTCCCGCAGGGTGATGCCCTTGGGCGCGACCAGTTGGCGATCCCTGAGAAAGTGCAGAATATCGACCAGGTAGGCGGCGGGACTGTAGACCGACCGGCAATGTTCGCACTCGCAGAGATCGAGGGAACCGAACAGCGCGCGCCAGTCTGGGGTGCCCGCATCCGCTGGCGCCCGGCTATCCAGCAAAGCCTTCACATCGACTTTGCTCGATCCGAGGCCGTAGTCCGTGAGCAGGTTGATGGCGGTGCCGGCGACTTGCTCGGCCTGTTCGTAGATTTCCAGGGGGCCTGCACTATTGCCCAGCACCTTGGCATACCGGGACTGGAGCACGGCAGGACCCAATCGCGTAATGGCGTGGGCCGAGTCCAGCCCGTCCTTGAGCAGGGGGATCATCTGCGTCGCGCGTGGCGTCAAACGCCGCAGGCGTTGCAGGCCCTTGATCTGTTCTCTTACCGTTTCGCGGTGCTGGGCAGGGACATGATCAAGTGCCTGAGGGTTCGTTGCCAGATACGTCTCTAGCCGTGGACCTTCTATTGTGAAATCGGCGTTAGCGGCAAAAAACTGCCCGAGCTCGGCTCTGCGCTCCAGCTTACTCTCGGCGATTCTCGCGGTGATGAAGGCTGTGGGAAACGCATCTTCCAGCATATGGGCGATGGCCCGGCTATAGTGACGCGCTCTTTCCTCAGCGTCGGTGCCGGGCACACCCTCCGGGACGTCAATGCCGGGCTGACGAATAATGTTTTCCCAATCCGCCGCACTTTTTTGAGCAAGCTCCTGGATCGAAGTGAACTCGCCAGCGCGCTGTCTGCGTTGCAGTTCTTTGACCAGCGGCAGATGCGCACCCGTCAGCGCTCCAAGCTGGTGGGTAAACTGCAACGCATCGACGTGTTCACGCAGCCCCGGTTCCTCACGCAGTCGCTCCCAGAAAGCTGTTGTGGTGTCTCCTCGGTTTTCGACATAGCGAGAAGCGAAAAGCTGCTGCTGGGGGTCGTCGATTACCGTGGCCAACAATTCGCGCAGCGAGGCACGCTGGCGGGTGATGGGGCGATCGAGGATGATCGAGGCGGTGGCGCGTTGCTCGATGCGGCGCACTTCCTCGAGCCGCTCGTCCGTCACGGCGCTGCCGGAAATCAGATTCGCCTCGACCGCCGCGCGCAGCGCGCCCCGGCGAAGCGCCGGGTCCTGTGCGAGCAGACCCGGGAAATCGACGGGGAGATTCTGGCGGAACAGGCCGTAGAGAATTTCCTTGGGGATGCCTGTTTCCCTCGCGAGCCGCGCCGCGCGCGCATAGTACGCGAGTTGGACCTGGTCGATACCGGCCCTGGCTGCCAGTAGGACAACTTGCCCGGCGTCGAGATCGGCGGGGTCAAGGCCGTCCAGCAGCGGATCGATGTGCTCGCCGATCCGCCGGTACTCGGCGGGGCCGCGATAGCTTTTATCGGCGACCACCAGATCGAGTTCTGTTTCGGCTGGGGCGCTGGCGAGGAGCGGCGATTCCGCCACAACCTTGTTGGGATCATTCGGGTCATAGGCGCGCACGATCAAGGCCACCCCACCATTCCGGCGAGACGGCTGGGCGGACGTGTAGTTGATTAGGTAGTGTCCTTCACGATCCGTCCTCGCCGTGCCGAGCGGAGTTTCTCCACGCAGCCCTCGGGCAAAAGCACTCGCCATCAGGCCGGGCAAGGGCTGGCCGTCGGCCGAGAGAACACGCCCGCGCACCACGCAAGGGTTTTCCGGGATAGGCTCCTCCAACAGCCCCCACTCGGCGAGGACCGCGTTCATCGCGCGAGCAGTGGCCTCATCGACGCTACCCGTGTTGTCGAGTTGCCGCTGCTCCTGCAACAGCCTCACCAGCCGGCGCGTGGCGTCGCCGTAAGTTTGCTCGGTAAGTTCACGTTGCAGAGCGGCGGATAGCTCCGGTGTAGCCCCTTCGATCACGCGTCGCTCAAGGAACAGCTTCAGCGCATCTTGCAGATTACTGACATCGGCGCCTTGCATCCGAAATTCCAACGGGAAAATGATCTCTTTCATGGCTGAGTTCCTATGGAAAATAAGCCCTACGCAGAGAGCTCGGGTTCTTCGCCGAGCGAGGCCGCGATCTCTTCCAGCATCGCCTGCCGATTGGCTAGACCAACGAATTCGCGATCGCCTTCCACCAAGGCGACAAATGGACCGGCGCGCCGAAGCACGGCACGCAGGCGCTGTGTGCGCGGCGCATCGCGAAGTGCGTTAGACCAGGTATCGAATGCCTCTGCCGGCAAGAATGACTCAAGCATTTTGCGTGTCACCCAGGTCGCTCGTTCTTGGGTTGTGCCGCTCAGCGTGACCCATTCATGGGCACTGGGATCCGGGCTTGCTGGAGCTTCGCGCCGAAGCGATTTCATGAACGCATCGACAAGCAGGCGAGCTTGCAAAGATTCGAATGCGCCTGCATCGGATTGGATTATCGATGAGCTCGGTGACAAAACCGTACATGGGTCGATTGGCCACTGGGCTGGGGGCGTTGGCGCCGGCACACCGGCAGGAGGTGTCATCGGGAACGCCGAGCGGAACACGGAGGACTCCAGGGCGTGCACCCAGGCGGCCTCAAGGCATGGATAGCGTTGGGCAAGTGTCCACCGCAACTGCCGGACAGCTGCGACGGAAACAAACCGGCGCTCTGTTTTCGGTGCGCGCTCGACGAACACAAAGACCTTCACGTTGCGCATTCGCTCCATCATTACAGCGGCGATGTAGAGGCGAGACGTCAACCACTCCTTGCCACCACCTATTGCAATTTCCGCGTAGTCAGCCGGTATGCCCGACAGCGCTTTCTCCAGCTCCGCGCGCCCCGAGTTAATCAGGGCGGTGGAATCGGCAGTGCGGATGTCATTGAGTAGCGGCATGCTGGTCCCCGCAGTCGCCAGCTCGATCTCTACTTTGAACAGGGAGAGCTTTGTGATGCGGGTGCCGAGCGCACGGACGAAGCCAGATATGGGCCGACGATACAAGGCAGCGATCAGGAGTGCCACCACTGGCCATGCAAGCCCGTTTACCAGCTCGACTGCCGGTGAGGTGGACAGTACGGGAGTGGTGGGCATGGACGCAGTTGCAGCGGTCTGTGCGATGGCCCCACAAACAGCAAGCACCGAGATTGTCGCAATCGCCAGAGCGGCGCAACGTTTTTCTCGACCCATCTTGCCTCCTCGGGGGAGTAGTAATTGGTTGAGGTCAATCCACTCGCGTTTCGGCCGCCCTCCGGCTGAATGCGGATATCGTGGTCTGTCCCCTATTGTCCGGCGCAGGGTTACCCACGGGCACCCGCCTGCCTGCGTGAGAAGCGCGCAGGCAGGCGGGTGCCCGTGGGTAACCCGTGTTCGAGTCATTGCGCGCGGTTGAAAACCTGGAAATCGATACGCGTCGGCAAGACGCTTTGGCTTCGATGAAGTAGGCGTCGAAATATCATGCCAAATCTCTGCGCTCCTGAAAACCGCCGAAACCCAGCACCCACGCGTCTTTCAGGCCGACCGACCCCTCAAATCTACCCACACTTTTCCGCGAAGACCCTATTAAGGTATCAATCCACGTCGTCTAGCCGTACGTCGCTGTTGTTCAACCCTAGCCCAAAGCTTTCTATTCTCCAATCTAGACCTGGTCTGCTGTAATTGAGCTTTTATCTGATCTACCTGCTCAGCTATTTCCCTTACACTAGATTTTCTGCTGATTCGTCCCAACGCTATTACCTGTCCCCTTTTCATTGGACCCTGCGATGGGCTAAGACCCTCTAGCACTGCATCTTCAATCACTTTTATCGTTTCTTCTTGTTCAGCTAGTTTTCTTTGGAGCTCCTTTACCTGTTTCTTCAATTCAGATATTTCTGGATTTCTTATGTTAACTTTCTCTAAGCGATTGACACGACTTTGTGGCGCATTAGTCGGAGTAGTGTCCATCTTAGTTAGTCGGTATGTTGCGGAAAGTATTGTTCTACTTGCAACTGTTGCAGCTACAAGTGTGCCAGCAGTCTGACTGGCTTCTGCGGCAGCGCGCAGGCGTTCCTCGCGTGAGTTACTGATGTCGTAAGCGGCGACGGCATTTCGCGCCAACGCGCTGCACGAGATAGCCAACCCAGCGAATGCGCTCAAGGGTGTCATACTTACCACATGTGCCCGGATTTGTTGCTGTTGCCACGAGCGTTCGGCTTTCAGGCCCAAAGACGTGTTCGGTCTAAACCCGCTTTCTGTTGCGCTCAGGTGATACTGTACATAGATGGGTGAGGGAGAGATCGCGTTTGCCCAATTGCCCACGCCCAGAAAGAAATTCAGCGTACCCGCAAGCGCATTCCTTGAAGAGGTCGCCGATAGCCGCTCTAGCATCACCGTTTCAGCCGCGTACCCTCCTACTGCGCGACCGAGCCCACCTGGCGAGCCGGCTTCTGCGACCGCCTGCACTTGCTTGGCTAGTCGGTAGCTCTGATAACCGCCGGCTGTCAAAGCGTTGATGACAGCGTCGAAGGTCGATGACCCCTCTGGGTCCATATACCGTATTGGATTGCCCTTCACGTAGGAGAAGGCGTTGATACCGTCACCCATGCCTGCCGGATCCGCTGCTGTCCACCTGGCGAGCCACGGACAGTAATAACGGGCTCCGTGGTAATAGAGTCCTGTCTCCTCATCCCGCTCCTTGCCCGTGTAGCGGTATCTCCTCAGGCTTACCTCGGCAGCGCTGCGGCCAACCTGGAAGGCAGTCGTACCGTAAGGGTGGTATTCCTCATACGAAATCAGCACGCCGTCTTGATTCAATTCCACACTGGCGGAACCAAGGTGATTTCCGAGCTGGTAGCATTGCACGGGAAGGGGGTTTGGCACCTCAGCGCCGTTTTCAGTGGTTTTGGTTTCCACCAGCGCGATGCGCTGCTGATCGTCCATGACATGCAGCGACTCGCGCTCCAACGTCACTCCGTTTCCATTGTGTTCCCGGTAAATCTCGAATCCTCCGAGATAGACGCGCTCTTTCCACGAAAACCCATTCTGCGACTCGATCACCTTCCGCACCCGCTGACCGCCGGCGTCGTAGATGTAGTAGGCCGTCCCGCCGCCCCCCAAATCAACGCGCTGCAACTGATCCTCGAAGTCCCAGGCCATTTCCATCTGATTGATGGCGGTCATGCAGCCATGGACATCTTGGCCCTGGGCATCTGTGTAGGTGTAGGTCTCGGTGTGGTTGATACCGTTGCCGAGCCGGGTCTTGGTGAGCCGATTGCTGAAGTGAACGCCGGGCTCGATGAGACTGTCGGCTTTGTAATCATAATGGCGGTTCCATCCACCGTTCTGAAACGAATGGCTTATCCGCTCGAAGTTGCCGACAGCATCGTATTCGTACCGCTCGGTGTAGTTGCGAAGCGCATGCAGATCGTTGGGCGCCGCGCTGCCGACGAAGGGATAGTCGCGCCGATTACCGTTCGGCGGATTGAAGTCGAATGCGTTTTGTCCGATATGCTCGCGCCCCGTGGCTTCGATCAGGCGGTTGATGGCATCGTAGGTGTATCCGCAAACCGGGTTGATTGGCAGGCCGTTGTGGACGGTCTTGAGGGCGGCGTCCTCGATCCGGGTGATATTGCCCACCGGGTCATAGGCGTAATGCAAGTCTTGGACGACGGTCGGGCCATTGAAGATCTCGGAGCAAAGGCCGTTGAGGCCCGCCGGGCGCGTGGTCTTAAGATGGGCCAGACGGAAAGTCTGCTCGTCATATTGATAGGTCGTTGTCACGCCATTCTTGTAGTCAATCCGCTCCCGCTGCCCCTTGGCGTTGTAATCGATGTTGGTAACGAAGGGGGTAGAAGCGGCGGATCCGCGCAGATTCACCTCCACCTTTTCGAGCAGGTTTGCCTCGTTGTACCCAAGATGAGTGACGCTGGGCGTCATGGTGGGTGTGTGCGGGTTGGTCAACCGGATCGGGCGATTCAGCGCGTCATAGTCGGTCTCACTGGTGTAGCTTTCATCGTTGGCATTGCCGTCCTGTAACTGCGACCAATTCACCGCCTGCTTGGCCGCGATGACGATGGGCAGCAGGTCGCGCCGGGTTTCCAGCGGATTGCCCCTGAAGTCATATCGCACGTTGATGACGATGCCGGCGCCGTCATAGACCTTGTGGACACGGGTGCAATGATTGAAGGCATCGCCCTCCGCTTCACCATAGCGGGTGCGCTCGGCCAGTCGCTCCTGGCCGTTCTCGGTGACATACAAGCCCGTCGGGCGGCGCAGCTCGTCGTAGGTCAGGCGCCGGACGAAACCCCGGCTGTCCCAGGCGCGGATCGGCTTGCCGGTCACGTCCTTCAACACCCAGCGCTCGCCCGCCTCCATGCTGGACTGATGGAGGTTGGCGGAGCTGTCCTCGTCCTGCTCGGGACCGGCGATGTCGTAGTCGTAACGCATGACCGCGCGGTCCTTGGCGTCGATGACCGCGCGCTGGTTGCCTTCGATGTCCAGCTCGATGCGGGTGGCGTACTTCTCGTCTTTGGTGACACCCTCGCGGACGTACTTGTTGTGGGCGACGGTCAGGAAGGCGCGGCCCAGGGTGTCCAAGTGGGCGACCGTGGGCGTGTCGGCATGAAGAGCCGCCTTCTGCGCGGCCTCGTGCTCGGGATTTCCCGCCAATAGTCCGTCGCGCGCTTCATACCAGGTCTGCCAAGTAGCAGGCTGGGTGTTGAAGTACTTCTCGACAAACCTGGCGATATCGGGATCGGTGCGCGGGTCACCGATCTTCTGGTTCTTTTCGGTGGCGGTGACAGTATCGCTGACGTCGTAAGTGATTTGCCGCCAGGGATCGAACACGACCTTCTCGTAGGTGTGGTTCGGGTGCAGGGTGGCGATGACCCGCTCCAGCGGATCGTAGAAGAGCACCGGGCTGACGCCGGTGTCGGTCATATCCCGTTCGGGCTCGTAGAGGTGGGTCGAGCTGAAGAAGGGCTCGTATTTCAGGACCGGCTTGCCCTTGTTGTTGTAGACCGTGCGGCCGGAGCCGACCCAGCGGTGGGGCGTGGGCGCGTCGATCAGGTCGCCAGTGTCATCGCGCTTTAGATCGCCGGGACGGATATCCCCGTCCTTGAGCGCTACATCGGATTCACGTTGCCGTGCCTTGCCGGGCTCGGCCTGAATCTTCTTCTGCATCTCCCGCCCGAACCCGTCCGAGTAGGTGAAGCCGATCTGGATGCGGGTCTGGTTGTCCTGTGCCGGGTAGTAGTGGGTCTCCCGCGCCAGGGTGGCGGCAAACGGGCGGCTGGCCGGCGCGTTGGTAGCGCTCCAGGTCGTAGACGATGCGGGTGGTCGCCTTGCCCAGCAGGGCCGGGGCGGTGGCCTGGGGTTGCTTGATGAAGGCTTGCAGGCTGGCGAGGGGCTGGTCCGGGGCGAAGCGATCCAGCGGATCCTCGTCGAGGCCCTCCAGCAGATCGCCCTCGTTCTCGCCGTCCTTGCCCATCACGGCGGTGGCCACCACCAGACCCAGGGCGTCGAAGGCGGCGGCGGTGCGGTTGTGGTTGGGGTCGGTGACCCGCCAGGGTTGCAGCACCCGGTAGTCATTCTCCGCCTTGGCGGTGTTGTTCAGGGCGTCGGTGGTGAGGACGACGAGCAAGTCATGCCCGTCATAGTCCACCGCCGTGCACTGATCGAAGGGATCGGCGAACTTGCGCGGCTGGTAGAAATGCTGGCGGGCGGTGGTGCGCTCTTGGGCGGCGGTATTGACAGGATTGGCGACGTCCGCCGCAGGGTCAAAGAACACTCGCCCTGTCGGAATCCACCAATTGCCATCGATGGCAACATAACCGCCTTCATCATGCCCTTTGCCCCCGAGCAGCGGGGCCGGGTCGGCCGGAAGCAAGGCTTCGTCCGGTTGACCCGCTCGCTTGCGCTTGAAGACTTGGGCCAGCAGCCCGGGCGTGAAGGCCAGAGTATAGCTTTCGCCTGGGAGGGCCAGGGATTCGACCTTGCCGACCGGCAGCAGGGCGGTCAGATCATTGCCGCGGTAGCACGTCCGAACATGTTCGATGATTCGCAGCCGCGTGTGCTGGGGTCTGCCATCAACCAGGCCGCCCGGTTCGTTTTGCGGGTTCCAGTGCTTTCGCCAATCCCATTGCTCGTAGGGAATCGTATTAGCCTGAGGTGGCTCATGCTGGCCAACGAGGGCAGTCGCCAGTTGACTCATCGCGTCCCAGGAGAAGCGTAGAGCGGCGGTCGGCGGCTTCACCACCTCGTAGGTGCGGGTCTCGACCGGCAAGCCGACCCGATACAGGTCCGCCAGGTCATCCAGCTTGGCGAACCGCGCCAGCGTCAGGGTGATATGGGTTTCCGCCTGTTCCGGCAGGCGCTCCAGGACATTCGCTCGCGGATAGCCGACCGCGACCGAGCGCAGCACATTGCCGTACTCATCCACTTCCAGCGTCAGCGCGTGTTGGACGCGCGGATCGGCCGGGTTGCGCTCGTAGTGGTAAGTGATGGCTTCGCGAGCATGGGTGAAGAACACGGCGTGGCGGTTGCCGCCCCGCTGTTGGAGGATGCGGATGGTGAAGTTCTGCTCGCTGACAGTGTAGGGGTGCCGCTGTTCGTCCGTACCGTCCAGCGCGTAGACCTCCTGGCGCAGCATGGAGCCCTTGAGGGCGCGACAAGCTTCGCGCTCCTCATCGACGGTCAGATCGTCGGGAAGTATGGTGTCATCCAACAGGCGCTCCTTTGCACGAGCATCGTCGTACAAGCGGCGCGCCTCATCGTCGAGACCGAGGTTTGTCGCTTCCTGGTCGGTCAATCCAGGCTCGCGGTAGTACTCGCCCAGGTCCTGAGCGTTGAGCAACCCGGCGAAGAAGTCCGAGACGTGGTCGCGTCCTAGATAGAAGCCGGTGTGGAACCAGGT
This sequence comes from uncultured Gammaproteobacteria bacterium, assembly GCA_963696325.1. Classification (GTDB taxonomy): domain Bacteria; phylum Pseudomonadota; class Gammaproteobacteria; order Competibacterales; family Competibacteraceae; genus CAVOJV01. The sequence goes on along the minus strand of CAVOJV010000005.1, from coordinate 114,683 downwards.
CTTGGTATGCACGGGCGGCACGTACCATGCGGCGACCGTGTTGCTGGCCTTGAGGTCCTGCGCGTGGAATTCCGCGCTGTCCCACTCCTCCACCATGCCGAAGCCCCGGAACTCCCGTTCCTCGCCGTCGAAGTAGCCGTGGTGGTAGGCGTAGCGGCTGACGAAGTGGTTGTGGCTGATGTGATCAAAGGTCTCGACGCGCTCCACCACATGCACGGGGAAGGGCAGCCGGGTGATCCAGGGCTTGCCTTCCTCTTGGTCCCGCAGATAGAAATACGTTGAGGGCGCGTACCGCACCCGGGTCTCGGCGCCCAGGTTATTGCGGGTGCTCACCAGCAGATGCGGTTTTCCCTCGGCCATCAGCTTGAGGTATTTCATCGGCGCGCGGCTGGCTCCCGGTAACGGCGAGGACCAGACCAGGCAGGCGGTACCGTTGCCCAACAGGTCCACTGCCGCGACCGAAGCAATGTTGTCCACCGGGGGAAAGTCGGGCAGCTCGTGGGCCGGGCCCCAGGCGTTGCCGGACTGATTGAACCAGAACCGGGTCTGGTTGCGGCCGAGATAGATGATGTCGGTCACCCCTGACCCGTCGATGTCGGCCAAACGGATGCGGCGCGGATCGAACTGATCCGGCGCGTCGAACCAGGGGGTGTCGTCCATCGTCACTTTCGCGCCAAAGCGGCCGTAGCCCAGGTTAGGCCAGTAACAGACTTCGCCGTTGCGGAGGCGCGCGATATCGGTCAACCCGTCACCCGACAAGTCGGCCAGGAAGATCGTCTGGGTGCCGTCGGCGAACACCACCCGCGGGCCAAGCTCCTCGTCGGTAGGCACGCTGACCCTCATTGCCGGACCGAATCCGTCTTCCGCCAGCGATGGATACCAGGTGAACGCCTGATCCTCGGTGATCAGCACATCGGCATGGCCGTCGCCGGTGAGGTCGGTGAACTTCAAGTTTGGATCGTTCCAGGCCAAATTGGGGAGGGATCGAAAGGCGCGAAACGGCTCCCAATCCTGGTCCTCGGTTCGTTCATAGAAGCCCGCCACCGGCCGGTCGAGTTCCACCAGATCCACTTGCCCGTCGCCGGCCAGATCGAGGAATTGCGCATGACCTCCGGTTAGGGGATTGCCGGCGGGAATGCGCGCGACCGTTTCCAAAGGCGCGAAGCGGGCCGAATATTCTTCGGTGGTGACGTTTCTGGTAAGTGCCGATTCGTTGCGCTTATAGAACCAGCCGCCGCCCTGCTCCGTGAGCACGCCCGAGAGCCCTTCGCCATCGAGATCAACCCACTGGTACGCGGCGCCGCCCACGCCGGCGGGCTGGTTCTCCATGCTGGCAGAATCGACAGCGTGAATGTCCTGCCCGATGACAGGCTGGCTGTATTCAAACTCCAAAGGCGGCAGGGATTTGCTGAGGTAACCGCCCGCGTCGGCGCGTTGGTGGCCGCTTTGGGTCACGGCGGTGATGAACACAGCGATGGGGGTTTCCCGGTAGTCGAACGTGGTCGAACGCACCAGACAGTCCTGGCCCACCCCACCCTCGTTGGGGAAGTGGTGGAACATCAAGACGCGGCGACACAGACGATAGGTGCGCACCTCGAAGCCGGCGCGGTAGGTGGAGAACGGGTCGTTCCTCACGGACCATTTTTTGCCGGGTTCCTTTGGCAAGGGGTGGTTCGAGTCGTGCTCGCCGTAGTCGAAAACGACTTCGAAAAACCAGTGGTCGTCTTCGGGTGGTATTGGCCAGGCAGCGTCTTCAGATAGCTTCGGCAGGTACGGCTCGTGATAACCGTAGCGAATTCGCTTCAAGTAACGATTGGCGGAGCGTAATTGATCCGTCTTTGCGCCGCGGTTACGCTCGTGTGCTTGGGACAGATCGATGTTATCCGAGTTTTCCTTTTCGTAGCCATAAACGATGACATTGCCCTTATCGTCGTAGCTCTCGCAGATCAGCCAGGAGAAGATCCGGGTGGCATCAGACGGATCGGCAATGCGGCTTTCCTCCGTTCTGCCGTACCAGGTGGTGATGTTGTCCTTGGAGATGGACCGCCAGAAGGTATCCGTGGGGTCGGCCGGGTTGGTCCAGCGCTCGATGCGCGCGAACAATCCTTCGATGCGGGGGCGATAACGCTGAACAGTGTAGGTCTTACCTCCTACCGTTCGCAGCGGTATGTTCTCCCGTTCCCACTTCCCCCCCTTTTCGATCAACACCGGAATCAAGTCTTCCGCGCCCGACAACAGGAATACGTCGGATGGCTCGGCGTCTCGATATTGGGGCAATCCCTTGTCAGTCTTGCGGGTGATGGCGGGTAGCGAGAGGTTCCAGCCCAAGCCGAATGGGCCGTTACCGGCGCCGGAATCGTAGGAGAGGGCCAATTGCGGGCCAAAACCGGAACGACCGGGACTGGTCGCAATCGGGACGGACATCGACCCGGTGCCCGTCACCGGATTGGCCGCAAATTTTTCGCCCATCCCCCGGATGGCGCCACCGCCTTTGGGCAGCGAGAGAGTCGGTGCGCGATTCTGCCCCGTACCGACAGCGGATTCTTTATTATCGCCGTCTTTCTTTGTTTCCGTAGGCATGTCCCCCCCCTTAAACACTGCTGTCAATCCCGTTAAGGACGGTCAGCGTTGTGCCAAGCGCATGGATAACCCTCGTCAGATTCAAGCCTGACGTGCAACAGGGTGATGACGAAAGTGTAGCTGCTTCATGAAGGCTTCGTGCGGGGTTTGAGGCCGAGGCATTTTTTTCGGGCGCTGGTTGAACGGCCCAGCGCAATCCCGAGGGAGCAAGACAGCAAGCTGGCGTCTACCGATAAAGGCCTCCAGAGCACGAAGTTGGAACGCGATTTGCGTTCAAAACGGGAATACGTGCAATTCATCATTGAAGACATAAGAAGCGAGCAACGAGGAAGTCCAGTCCACCAACGATGAACTGGAGATCGCCAAGGAAGAACCGCAGTCCATGCATGAAAAACTGTCCACCGTACGAAGTGCGAAGCGCCGGCCACCAAGGAAAGGTTTAACCGAATGAACATCCAGAGACTCCCCCATGGCGTCCTGTGACAGCCTGAGCCAGGAGGCACTGATCCAACGGCTCGAGACGCTGCAAGCGAAGGTAGCCGCCCAGGAGGATGCCGCGAAAGAGGTCCATCGGCTCTTGCACGAGCTACAGGTTCACCAGATCGAGTTGGAAATACAAAACCGTGAACTCCGGGAAGCCCAACGGTACCTGGAGGAACCCCGCGACCGCTATGCTGATCTCTACGATTTCGCCCCCGTTGGCTATCTCAGCCTCGATGAACAGGGGCTTATTCAGTCCATCAACTTGACTGGCGCTGCATTATTTGGTCGCGAGCGCACCCATCTGCTCAACAAGCCTTTCTTCACCCTGCTGGCACCTACAGAAAACCAGCGTTTCTTCGAGCATTTGCACGAGACTTTCCGCTCTTTGCGGAAAGTCTCCACGGAGATCAAGCTGAGAGAATGCGGCGGAACCATTTTCGATGCGCGCCTGGAAAGCGTCGCCATGCAGGACAGCGGTGGCAATACCCGCTGCCATACGGCCATGCTTGAGATTACCGAACTTAAGCGCACAGAGCGGCTGCTCCTGGAGGAAAAGGAACGCGCCCAGGTCACCTTGCACTCCATCGGCGACGCCGTGATTTCCACGGACGCCCAGGGCAACATCGAGTATCTGAACCCCATCGCGGAAACGCTGACCGGCTGGTCATTGGAAGCGGCACGGGGCCAGGCGCTGGAGTCGGTATTCCACCTCATCGATGAACAAACCCGTGAACCCATCCCAAATCCGGTAACCCGCTGCCTGGCAACCGGCCACATCGTCGGACTGCCCAATAACACGCTGTTAATCAGCCGCAACGGGCAAAAGTATCCCATCGACAACTCGGCGGCGCCCATCCGCGGCCAGGACGGCAAAGTGCTGGGCGGGGTACTGGTTTTCAGGGATGTCACCGAAGCCCGCCTGATCGCCCACAAGATCACTCATCAAGCCAGCCATGATTCGCTCACGGGGCTGGTCAATCGCCGCGAGTTCGAGCGGCGGCTGCAGCTTTTGTTGGCCAGCGCCAAGCAATACGGCACCCAGCACGCCCTGTGCTATCTGGATTTGGACTACTTCAAGATCGTCAACGACAGCGCCGGTCATAGCGCCGGAGATGAATTGCTCAGGCAGATCGCCGGTCTGCTGACAAGCCAACTGCGCGCCCGCGATACGCTAGCCCGGGTTGGCGGCGACGAATTCAGCCTCTTGCTGGAGAACTGCCCGCTGGAGAGTGCCGTCGAAATCACCGAAAACCTGGTAACCACGGTTAAAGATTTCCGGTTTGTCTGGGAGAGCCGGACTTTTCGGGTCGGCGTCAGCATCGGACTGATTCCCATCACGGCCCAGAGCGACGACGCTGTTCAATTCCTGGAGCAGGCCGATGTGGCTTGCTACGCCGCCAAGAACCTGGGCCGCAATCAGGTTTATGTCTTGCAGGAAAGCAGCCACCCGTTGGCACTCCACAATCAGCGCGCCAGGGAGATGCAAGCAGCCCTAGCGCAGGAGCGTTTCCTCTTCTATAGCCAACCCATCGTGTCTCTCGCACCGGCGGACGGCCATTCCGTTTTCTATGAGCTTCTGCTCAGGCTGGTGAACCCCCAAGGCGACATCGTGCCACCCAGCCAGTTTTTGCCCGCCGCGGAACGTTATGGGCTCATGCCCGCCATCGATCGCTGGGTTATTCGCACAGCCTTTGCTCGCTACGCCGAGATGGTCGGCGCGTGCACCGACGCTGGGATAGCCATCAATCTTTCGGCCAGTTCCCTGCAGGACGAGTCCCTCATAGCGTTTATCCATGAGCAGTTCGCCGCCTCCGCCGTACCACCTCACCGGGTCTGCCTTGAAATCCAGGCAACTGCCGTGTTAGGCAATCTTAGCCAGGCCACCCGATTCATCAAGGCGCTGAAACAAACCGGCTGTCGCTTCGCACTGGATCAGTTTGGCAGTGGCCCGACCGCCTTCAACAACCTCCAGGAACTGGAAGTGGACTATCTGAAAATCGACGGCAGCTTGGTCTGGAACATGGTAGAGAACCCCATTAATCACGCCGTAGTGGCCGTCATCAACCAGATCGGCCACTTGGTGGGCGCCAAAACCATCGCCGAATATGTCGAGAGCAAAGCGATCACCGAACAATTACGGCAACTGGGCGTGGATTTCGCCCAAGGTTACGCCACCGGCGCACCGAAGCCGCCAAGCCCGTGAATCGCGTATTTCTGGAAAGCGGATAGCTACAGGTTCCGCAGAACCGCACCCGTTGCTACCCACACAAAATGGGAAAAGCGCCCGCCAGATCAATTCGGCGGGCGTTTGGCGAGACGCCTAATGGGCGACCGGGGCTGCCACCGGGATCATCCAGGGCAGGTAATACGCCTGTACATAGGTGATGACGCCGATGATGGTGGCGAAGAACAGGCTGTGCTTCAGGGTAAAGCGGAACAGATCCGATTCCTTGCCCACCAAGCCCGTTGCGGCGCAGGCCACGGCGATGGATTGGGGAGAAATCATCTTGCCGGTGACACCACCCGTAGTGTTGGCGGTGATGGTCAGGATGGGATTCACGCCGATCTGCTGGGCCGTCACGTTTTGCAGGTTAGCAAACAAGGCATTGCTGGACGTGTCGGAGCCGGTCAGGAACACACCGAGCCAGCCCAGGAAGGGCGAGAAGAAGGGAAACAGCGCGCCAGTGGCCGCAAACGCCAACCCTAGGGTCGAGGAAAGCCCCGAATAATTGGCGATAAAGGCAAAACCAAGCACCAGGCCGATAGTAAAGATGGGTTTGATCAACTCAACCAGGGTTTCCCAGAACGTCTGGAAGAACAGGGTAACGCTGACCCGCAGGATGAGCGCGGTGATGATCGCCGCCGCCAGAATCGCGCTACCCGTTGCCGAGAGGATATCGAACTTATAGACCGCCGCATACGGAGTGGGCTTGGGCACCAGCGGCAGGTCCTTGATGACCAGATTATCAAGACCGGGTATATGAAAAGACATGACCCAGGCCGCCAGCGGTCCCCCTTTAGTTGCATCAAACAGCGCCTTGAAAAACGGGAGGGTCCAGACAGTGACCATGATGGTCAGCACAATGAAGGGCGACCAGGCCTTAAAGATCTGTCCGATAGTATAACTACCAGCGGGAAGCGTCGCCGCCTTGGCGGCACTCGCGCTCTGGAAGGAAAACATATTGGCTGGCTGCCAGACTTTCAGAAACAGTGCCAACGCAACCAGGCTTATCAGCGCAGAGGTTATGTCCGGCAGTTCAGGACCGATAAAATTGGACGTGAAATACTGGGAAAGGGCGAACGTTCCGCCGGCAATCAATATCGCCGGCCAGGTTTCCTTGACTCCACGCCAGCCATCCATGATGAATACCAACCAAAAAGGTACGAACACGGACAGTAGGGGGAGTTGCCGGCCCGTCATCTGACCGATGAGAAAAGGATCGTACCCGGTGACCTTGCCCGCCACGGTGATGGGAATACCAATGGCGCCAAACGCCACCGGTGCGGTGTTAGCGATCAGACACAAGCCCGCCGCGTAGAGCGGATTGAATCCTAACCCGACCAGCAAGGCCGCCGTGATCGCCACGGGGGCACCGAACCCCGCCGCTCCCTCGAGGAAGGCGCCAAACGAGAAACCGACCAGCACCATCTGGAGGCGCTGATCGGCGGTGACCGAGATGACGGAAGAACGGATGATCTCGAATTGGCCGGTTTTCACAGTGAGTTTGTAGAGAAACACCGCTGTCACGATAATCCAGGCAATCGGCCAGAGGCCGTAAAGAAATCCGTAACCGGTCGCGGCCAGCGCCATCGTGACCGGCATTCCATACTCCAGGATAGCGATCAAAACGGCCAGCGCCACCGCAATAACGGCGGCGATGTGGCCTTTCATGCGCAAAACGGCTAAGGCAATAAAAAAGAAAACAATCGGAATGACAGCAACCACAGCGGACAGCCACAAATTGCCGCCCAGTGGCGCATAGACCTGGGTCCAAGTTTGCATACGATAAGTCTCCTCCAGGGTAGGTGGGTTGGTTTTAACAAACGTTTCCCGGCCTAGGCCGGGAAACGATTCTGAATCAATGCTCAGGAACACGGAACAGATATAAGTATAGTGGGTCGGCGCACCGACCTCGATGCCGGCGATTCGCTGCCGTCGGCACTGTTATGCTGGCTTTGGGTTACCGCGTTGCACTACTGCTACACGAAAACCTGCTTACACTACAATGGCATCTGCCTGGACCGTTTCTCCGCTCTTGACTGCCACCTTAGGCTCCGAGCATTTATCGACGAGATAGACGATGGAACGGTAATAACGGCCGCTGTGCAAGGATAGACCGATTTCACAGGTGCGGCTGGTGGAATAACCGGACTGACACTGCTCCGGCAAGGCCGGGCGCAGATCCCGCAAGGCGCTGGCGTTCAGCTCCGGATAGGTAAAACCTCGATCGCCAGACCAACCACAGCAGGTTACCTGATCGGGTACAATGACCCGCTCCACGCACGCCTCGGCGATCTGGCGCAGCTTGTCCTGCAAACCCATCTTGACGGTGCTGCACGTGGAATGAATCGCCACGGTTTCCGGCAGCTTGCGGAACGTCAGCCGCTCTAGAACCACATCGTGGAGAAACTCGGTGATGTCGTATAACTTGAGCTTGGACTCCTGGTCCCGCTTCACCCGGAAGGCGCAAGGGCTGGTGTCGAAAACGACAGGGTCCTGGCCATCGCGACTGGCCTTGAGCAGGGCCTGTTCAAGCTCGCGCCGCTTGGCATCGGCTGCTTCCGGCAAGCCCTTGCTTTCGAAGGGCTGGCCACAACAATACTGCGCGCTGTGCTCCGGGTAGACCACCTCGAAGCCAGCCTTGCGCAGCAGAGCAGCCGTTTTCACCGGCAACGAGTCTCCCTCCGGATCACCCTTAGCCGGCCCCATCGTGCGACTGGCGCAACTGGGGATATAAACCACTCGCGGCTTCCCTGAGTCTACAATGCCATTGAGCCTGGGCAGCTTGGCGGCATTCGGCATATAGGGGTTCCATAACGGCACCCGGTCACCGGAGAGCTTGCGCGCCCCCCCGGTCAGCCCCGTCATAGCCGCCGTGCCAAGCATGCTGTGGACAGCATTGGCCGCCGCCAGGGTGAAACGGGTGGTGGCGGTAATCCCGGCGAAATGCCCGGCTACCCACCCGGACACTTGGTGGGCGGTCTTGCCCAGCCGCTGTCCGCGCAGCTTTTTCATCATTTTGCCGGTATCGATGCCCACCGGGCAGGTCAGCGAGCACAGGCTGTCCACGGCGCAGGTGTCTATACCCTGGTATTGATAAAGCTGGTTGATGGTCTCCAAACGCTCGGCGTCCTCTCCCGAGGCTTGCAGGCGCGCCAGTTCACGCAGCCCGACGATACGCTGGCGTGGTGACAGGGTAAGGGCGTGGGACGGACAATTGGGCTCGCAAAACCCGCACTCGATGCATTTGTCCACCAACGGGTCCACCGCCGCCATCGGTTTGAGGTTCTTGGTGTGCACTTGGGGATCGTCATTGAGGATGACGCCGGGATTGAGCAGGTTGCCGGGATCGAACAGCGCCTTGAGTTGACGCATCAACTGATACGCCTGCTGGCCCCATTCCAGTTCCACGAACGGCGCCATATTGCGGCCGGTGCCGTGCTCGGCCTTGAGGGAACCGTCGTACTTCTTGACCACCATGTCACAGACATCGTCCATGAAGTTCTTGTAGCGGTCCACCTCGTCCGGCTTGCTGAAATCCGGGGTAATCACGAAGTGAAGATTGCCCTCCAGGGCGTGCCCGAAGATGATCGAACCCGTATAGCCATGTTTGTCGAACAAGCCCTGCAAATCCAGCGTCGCCGCCGCCAGCTTGGGCACCGGGAAAGCGATATCCTCGATGATAACCGTGGTGCCGGTCTCCCGCATCGAGCCTACCGACGGAAACAGCCCCGCGCGAATCGCCCACAGCTTGCTGAACTCTTCCAGCTTATCGGTGAAGTGCAAGGGAAACAGCGTTTCCATCCCGGCCAGAACCTCCCTGATGGCCACTACTTGCGCCGCCAGGGTCTCACTGTCCGAGGCGCGGGTTTCCACCAGCAAGGCCGCTGTCGGAGCCGGCAATGTTTTCAGGTATTCGGGAACCCCGGCCTTATCTTCCACCGAGCGCAGCGAGGCCCGGTCCATCAATTCCACCGCCGCCACCGGCGCCGTCTTGAGGATGGCCACCGCTTCGCAGGCGGTCTTGATATCCGGGAAAATCATCAAGGCGCTGGCTTTATGACTGTGCTCCACCACGGTGTGGTAGGTGATTTCCGCGATAAAACCCAGCGTCCCTTCGGAGCCAATCATGAGATGCTGCAGAATCTCGAAGGGATCTTCGAAATCCACCAGCGCGTTCAGGCTGTAACCACAGGTGTTCTTGATCCTGAATTTGTCGCGAATGCGTGCGGACAAGACCGGATCGGCGCGGCTAGCGCGGGCGAGTTGATCCAGCCTTTCTAACAATTCGCCGTGACTGGCGGCGAAGGCTTTGCGGCTGGCCTCATCGCCGGTATCCAGCAAGGCGCCATCGACCATCATCACCCGCATGCTCGCCAGGGTCTGGTAGCTGTTCTGCGCTGTTCCACAGCACATGCCGCTGGCATTGTTGGCAGCGATACCGCCGATCAGACAGGAATTGATGGAGGCCGGATCTGGCCCGATCTTGCGTTTGTAAGGCGCCAGGTAGCGGTTGGCATGACCACCTATCACCCCTGGTTGTAAGCGGATTCTGGAGGCATCCGGGCTGATTTCATGGCCCCGCCAACCATCTCCCATCTTGAGCAGTACCGAGTCAGTCAGCGCCTGTCCCGACAGGCTGGTGCCCGCTGCCCGAAATGTCACGGGCGTTCGATGGCGTTGCGCCAGGCCGAGAATTCGCGCCATCTCGGCCTCGCTTTCCACCTGTACCACCAGCTTGGGAATGAGCCGGTACAGGCTGGCATCGGTCCCGTACGCCAGGGTTCGCAGCGGGTCTCGAATCAGGCGGGTCTCGGGAATGAATGCCTGGAGTTCTTTATAAAAACTTTCATAAACCTTGGGTAGTATGGAGTTGCTGTCATCTTTGGTGAGCGCCGCAGCTTTGGGCCGCTCATGATGATTGGACAATCCATAGAGACCCTCTTGAGCCTTCGGTAGCATGTAGTTACCCTCATCATTTTTTAGCGAATACGGCTTTGTTCGCCGCTCGTTGTTATCGGCCGGTAAAGTACGTGTTCAAGCGTCCAGGATGAATACAATCAGTTCCTTAGGGCCATGGACACCGAAGGTCAAGGTTAATTCGATATCAGCGGTCTTCGAGGGACCGGAAATCAACAAGACATTGGTAGGCAGCCCATCCTGCCAACGCTCCTTTTCAATAGCCTCGGCAAAGGTGTTGTAAATCTTGTCCGCCTCCAGCACGGCGATGTGAATGGAGGGTACCAGGGACACCAGGCGTGGTTCCTTGACATCCGGCCAGAGGATTAAGGCACCCGACTCGGCGATACCGCCCCGGGTCGAGGTGATGCTGGCATCGATGTCAAATAGTTTTTCCTTGAATTGTTCGATGTCTCCCTCATACACGGTTAACGGTGGCAAATCGCTTTCCCACGCCGGTTCCAGGGCGTCCCCAATCGGCGTGCCGGGGGCGTAGAGCAGATTGTTAAGGTGCCGCTTTCGCAACACTTCCTTCAGCTTATCCACCCAGTTATTGGCATTGACCAGGTACACTTCGGCGTGGATCGCCTCCATCAAGCGCTTCAGCCTGGCGATTCTTTCCTCTCGGCTCAGATCCAGGCCGGGCACGGCAGCCGTTTCCGGAACGGCAAATCCCCCCTGCCGAATCGCTGCATGCAGATTTGCAAATATGCGTTCCCGGGCACCGTTACTCATTGCGCAGTCCTCGCTCTTTGGCCAGCGTGTGCAGGCTCTTCTTGGCGAATTTTGGCGCCGTTCGGACGCTGGTCCATTGCTTCAAGGGGCCCACGTTGGGCAGATTCGAGCCCAGCATCCCCAGCATCTTCATGCTCAGGGCATTCAGCAGGGGCACGGTATTCATGACCGCCCAACCTTTCCAAGCCAGGGTTTCGGTCAGGTTTTTCTTGTAGCCATGCCCCTTGACGGCATGGGGGGAATCCCCGGCGGCATAGGACTCGTCGCGCAGGATTCGCAGGATTTTGGTTATGGGGATCTTGACCGGACAGACTTCCTCGCAGGCCCCACACAGGCTGGACGCGGAGGCCATGACGCCCGCCTTGTCCAAGCCTTCCATCTGGGGGGTTAGAATCGAACCGATGGGACCGGGATACACGTAACCATAAGCATGGCCTCCCAGACGAGTGTAAACGGGACAATGGTTCAGACAGGCCCCGCAGCGGATGCATTGCAGGGTTTCCCGCAACTCCGGGTCCGCCAGCATCTTGGAGCGCCCGTTGTCGAGAATGACCAGGTGAACTTCCTTGGGGCCATCCTTCTCGCCGGCCTTGCGTGGCGAGGTGATCATATTGAAGTAGGTGGTGATGATCTGCCCCGTCGCGGAACCGGGCAGCAGCCGCAACAGGGGCGGCACGTCCCACAGGTTTTCCACCACTTTCTCCAGGCCCATCACGGCGACGTGCACCGGTGGCACCGTGGTGCACATCCGGCCGTTACCCTCGTTTTCCACCAGGCACAGGGTACCCGTTTCCGCCACCGCGAAATTCACGCCGCTGACCCCGATTTCACCCGCAAAAAATTTCTTTCTCAGGGTCTTGCGGGCGATGGCATTCAACTCTTCGATGACTTCGGTATACGGCGTGTCGGGAATCTTGTCATGAAAGAGATGGGCGACCTGATCCTTGTTCTTATGAATGGCGGGAACGATGATGTGGGAGGGTGTTTCGTGATCGAGCTGAATGATGTATTCGCCCAGGTCCGTCTCCAGGGCCTCGATGCCGTTGTCCTCCAGGAAGTGATTCAGGTGCATCTCTTCCGATACCATGGACTTACCCTTGACGACAAGGCTGGCCTCATGGCCCTTGATGATGTCCAGAAAAATCTGGTTCGCCTCAGCTGTGGTCTCGGCCCAGTGCACCTGGATGCCGTTCTCAGTGCATTTCTTTTCCAGCCTCTCCAGCAATTCCGGCAGTTTGCTCAAGGAGCGCTTGCGGATGGCGCTGCCGATGCTGCGCAGTTGTTCAAACTCCTCCTGGTTGGAAAATACAGCCTTGCGCCTTTGACTCAGCGCGCCCATGGCTGACTTGAGATTCTTTCTCAACTGCTTGTTAACCAGGGCCTTGGCAACGTTCGCTTCGAAATCGACAACGACGGGATCACCCATTGACTCTCTCCAGGATAAACTCGGCAATATGCCGAGAAGGAATCGGAATCGCTTGGTACGCCATGGCACCCGAGATGTTCATCAGGCAGCCACAATCCCCCGAGAGTAAAAGTGCAGCACCGGTTTGCCGAATGTCGTCAACTTTGTCCTTTACCATCGCTCCCGAAATAGCCGGCTGCTTAATGGAAAAGGTTCCGCCGAAGCCACAACATTCCCGCTCGTTTTGCAGCTCTATCAATTCAACATTTTTTAACTGACGAATTAAAGACTTGGAATCTTCGATAATGCCCATCTCACGGGTCGCGTGACAGGACGAGTGCCAGGTCACCTTGATGGGCTTGCCGCGGTCTTCCAGCTTGATCTTAAGGACGCGTACCAGAAATTCCGTGAGCTCGAAGACCCGGCTGGAAAACCGCCTTGCCGCATCCAGATCAGGATCATCGGCAAACATTTTCGGGTAGTGGTGTTTCAGCATACCGGCGCAGGAACCGGACGGAACGATGACGGGATAATCTTTGGGAAAGGTTTTGATCTGCTGGCGGGCGACCGCTTTTGCTTCGGCCGGGAAACCGGAATTATAAGCCGGCTGCCCGCAACACGACTGGCCCTGGGGGAAAATCACTTCCACCCCTTCCCGCTGCAGTAGCTCGATCCCAGCCAGCCCTGCCTCCGGATATGCGAGGTCTATTAGGCACGTACCAAAGTAATACACCCTGTCAGGACGACTACTCATGATTCCTCCACCTTTGGATATTTATTTTTTATGGGGTTCTTACGACCCCAACGTGGGTTGCTATCAACATCGCCGCCATGGTTTGGCCAACGCTGAAAAGCTGCACCACTACACTGCGCCGGCAGGCATGCTGTATCAAGGACCGCTTGCCCTGCGTCTCCGGAAATTTACGGGAGGTTCCTGCTTGGATCTTGAAACGCTGCTACTATTTGAACTGGTCAAAAAGCCTTACCAGTACACGCTGTGACCAATGTATAGAAGAGTATTTCTCGTGTTGTCAAGGATGCCAGCACCTTAATATTAAAAAACAACGATAATAAACTTAATGACTACAGGGCCGCCCGCTTGCGAAAGATGCGGCGTGGCGTCAAACGTAACCACTGTTGGACTATACGGAGAACGAGGTCAAGCCGCGTTACCCATTATGACATTCGAAAGCATCAAACCCGCGAAAATCTCGGATTCCATCGTAAGCCAGATCGAACAACTGATTCTGGAAGGCATTCTGAAGCCCGGAGACAAACTCCCCGCCGAGCGGGAGCTCGCTCAACAGCTCAACGTATCCCGGCCGTCCTTGCGCGAAGCGCTGTTAAAACTGGAGGCGAAAGGTCTATTGCAAACTCGCCGGGGGGGTGGAACTTATGTTGTCGACGCAGTCGCTCCCACCTTGACGGAACCGTTAGTGCATCTCCTGAAGAACCACCCGGAGGCTACTTTCGACATCCTGGAACTGCGTCACGCCCTGGAGGAAGTGGCAGCCTATTTCGCGGCTATCCGCAGTACCGCCGCAGATCGGGAAATTCTGCAATACCGGTTTGGGGCGCTGGCCACAGTCCACCAGGAACACGACCCCATGCGGGACGCGGAAGCCGATGCGGAGTTTCACCTGGCGATCACCGATGCCTCTCACAATGTCGCGCTGATGCACGTCATGCGGGGGCTTTTCAATCTACTGCGCAGCAGTATCTTCTGCTCTCTCGAAAAGTTACATATCCAGGCAGGCAACTACGAGATCGTGCACGAGCATCACAAGCAACTTTTTAACGCCGTGATGGAGAGAGATCCCGAAATGGCTCGCCAAGCCGCTCACCTGCACCTTGCTTTCGTCGAAAAAACCCTGCGCGAACTCGACAAGGAAGACACCCGCGAGGAACGCTCGCAACGCCGGTTACAGCAACTGTTTGACTGAACCAGCCACCACCCCGACTCCCTGTCGATAGCCGCAACCGTGGACTTTACCGGCCATGTCTATCTGTCTCGGTACGCCGGCGGCCACCTGGCACCGCTGCATCTGCTCGATGGCCTTCCAGAGGAGCTCGTGCTCCAGCGCAATGCCGAAGGGTGGATCATCGCCGTCAAGCAAACGATGGTCGCCGGTTTTCTGCGCGCCGAAACCTTTTATACTCGCGAACAGGCCACCCAACTGGTCGCCGATTAGGCTTCGCAAGGAGTAACCAAAAATCGCTGTGCAGGGACTAGCGCAGCGCACAAGGCGCCTACGCCAGCCCCTGTTCAAGCGAATAAAGACAGGGCAACGAACGCGCCCTAGGCGTCGCGTTTGATGGGGACTAAGAAGACCGGCACGGGAGACCTCATGATGACCTTGTGAGCCACCGAACCCAGGAATATCTCACCCAGAGCCGACAGGCCATGGGTGCCCAATACGATTAAATCCGCGTTTAGTCGCTTGGCTTCGTCCAAAATGACCTGAGCAGGCATTCCTTCCACCACCCGCATATCGGCCACCACCGTGTGGGCATCGGCATGCAGTTTATCCTCGCAGAATTTTTCCAGCCGCCGATGTATCTCCTTGCGCGCGGCTTCGAAACCTTCACTGCGTACCGATTCGAGCATCTCGGGTGGTACATAGGTCTCGACCATGGCATGACCATATTCGCTTATGGGTTCCAGCGCATGAACAATGTGAATTTTGGCCCCGAACTGTTTTGCCAGCACAAACGCATGGTTGAAAATCGCCGGCCCATGGGCACCAAGGTCCGTTGCATGCAGGATAGTGCGAATATTGTAATCCATAACACCCTCCGAGTATTGAACACAGTGCTGATTGCTTATGCCTTATGCTTCCTCACTTCTTAAAGTAGCAAATCCCCGCCGCGAAAACGATGCCGCGCCCAGAAATAGCTGGTAACCCTTCAGGAACGGGTTTTCGCCTCTTCAGACCGCAGCTTATGGGCGACCTTATCCAACACGCTGTTGATGAAGCGATGACCCTGTTCGGCGCCGAACTCCTTCGCTATTTCCACCGCCTCGTTAATGATCACCCGATAGGGAATCTCGGCGCGAGAAAGCAATTCATAACCGGCAATCCACAGGATTGCCCGTTCCACCGGGTCTATCTGCTCCAGCGGACGATCGAGAAAAGGGACGAGGGCTGCATCGATCGCATCCACCTGCGCCGGCACACGGTGCAACAGTTCCTGAAAATAGGCCACGTTTGCCCCGCTCATATCCTGATCGGCGAGGAACTGGGCATCGATCACACTGAGATCATGCCTGGTCATCTGCCATTGATAAAGCGCTTGCATGGCATATCGACGCGCCTGGCTGCGCTTGCGGGTAAACCTAGCCACCTGGGTCATGGATCAGGCTTCCAAACGACGCAACAGGCTCACCATTTCCAGCACCGACAGGGCAGCATCGACGCCTTTGTTGCCAGCCTTGGTGCCAGCCCGCTCCACGGCCTGCTCGATGCTATCGACGGTTAACACCCCAAATCCCACCGGAATATCGTGATTCATCGCAACCATGGCCAGGCCTTTGGCACATTCCCCGGCGACGTAGTCGAAGTGGGGGGTGGCGCCGCGAATCACCGCGCCCAGGGCAATGAGGCCATCGTAACGCTCGCTGGCTGCCAGCCGCTGCGCGGCCAACGGTATCTCATAGGCGCCGGGAACCTTGATCACATCGATAGCGCTCTCCTCGATCCCGTGGCGCAGCAGCGTGTCGATCGCGCCGCTTACCAGGCTTTCCACGATAAAACTGTTGAAGCGCGCCGCCACGATGGCAAAACGCGCATCCCTGACGACGAAATCCCCTTCAATGGTTTTAATCTTCTGCATAGCACTCGTTCCGGTTGGGCGTCCGCGCGCGGACGCAAGGATAGGCAAGGGAAAATGGCTAGGAAACGTACTCCACCACCTCCAGGCCAAACCCGGAAAGTCCGGACAATCGCTTGGGTGCGCTCAACACCCGCATCCGCCGCACCCCCAGATCCAGGAGAATTTGGGCGCCGATGCCATAGGTGCGCAGTTCGGTCGTACGGTCAGGCTTAGTCCCGCCAAGCATCGCTGCTTCTCCTCCCCGTAGTTGCTGCAGGCGAAGGCGCCGCAGCAGTTCCCTGGGACTTTCCGTTTTCGCCAAGACCACCACGATGCCGCATTCCTCCCCGGCAATGCGCTGGAGGGCGCCGCGTAAGGGCCAGCCGCATTCGGGCAGGCGGGCGGTCAGCAAATCGCAGAGCGTATTCTGCACATGGACCCGCACCAGAATCGGACGCTCGGGGGTGATTTCACCTTTAACCAGGGCTAGGTGGACCTGTTTATCGATGCTATCCTGATAGGCCACCACCCGGAAAGGGCCGAATTCAGTGAGCATATCGCATTCCGCTACCCGTTCCACGGTCTTTTCATTCTGCATGCGATAGTGAATAAGGGCGGCGATAGTACCAATTTTCAAGCCATGCCGCCGGGCGAACACCTCCAGATCGGCGCGCCGCGCCATGGTGCCATCTTCATTGAGGATTTCCACGATGACCGCCGCTGGTTCCAGTCCCGCCAAGCGGGCCAGATCGCAACCGGCCTCGGTATGGCCGGCGCGGGTCAGTACCCCGCCGGGTTGCGCCATCAGTGGGAAAATATGCCCCGGCTGCACCAAGTCCTCCGGCCGGGCATTGGGCGTCACCGCCGTGCGCACGGTGTGGGCGCGGTCGTAGGCGGAAATACCCGTGGTCACCCCTTCGGCGGCCTCAATGGATACCGTGAAGTTAGTGGAGTTAATCGCCCCGTTATCGTTCACCATGAGGGGCAGGTGCAGCTGCTTGCAACGCTCCCGGGTCAGGGTCAGGCAGATCAGGCCACGGCCGTAGCGGGCCATGAAATTGACATCCTCGGGGCGCACCATGGTAGCGGCCATGAGCAAATCGCCTTCGTTCTCGCGATCCTCGTCATCCATAATGATGACCATTCTACCCTGCCGCAGATCATCGAGAATTTCATCTATGGTATTCAGTGACATGAATTTCTTTGCTTTCGGTCGAAACGGACAACAGGTGGACACCCGCGTTCTGTGAAGAGCCGCTCGTCATAGCGGGAAGGGTGCTCCAGAGACATCAGGTCAAAAAGCCGCGCTCGCGCAGCAAGGTCCCAAGCTGGGCCTCCGGCTGGGCAGCTCGTTCACCCAGCAGCAAACGCTCCAGATAGCGGGCGATCAGGTCTACCTCCAGGTTCACCCGGCGCCCAACTTGGTAGTCAACGAGCGTGGTCTCCTGCAGGGTATGAGGGACAATGTTCAGATCGAACAGGGCACCTGCCACCGCATTGACCGTGAGGCTGACGCCATCCACGCAGATGGAACCCTTCTCGGCGATATAGCGTGCCAGACTGCCAGGAGCCTGGATGCGCAACCGCCAGGAACGCGCGTCCTCGCGATAGTCGGTCACGCTGCCGATGCCGTCCACGTGACCGCTCACCAGATGCCCGCCCAGCCGCGTGCTAGGGGTGAGCGCGCGCTCCAGGTTGACCGGGGCGTCCAGCGGCAGATCGCCCAGCACAGTGCGCTCCAGGGTCTCCCGCGAGGCGTCGGCCCAGAAGCCGTCGCCGGGCAGCGCGACGGCGGTCAGGCAGACCCCGCTCACCGCGATGCTATCGCCCAGTTTGACGTCGCTCAGATCCAATCTGCCGGTGGCGATGCGCAGCCGCAAATCACCACCGTGGGGCTGTTTCGCCACCAGCTTGCCAACGGCTTCAATAATACCCGTAAACATGTCTTCTCACCCGTTCCTACTCGTTCAAAGGCCGTGCGGCGATACGCCAATCCCGGCCGACGGCACGGATATCGGTTATTTCCAGGGCAACGCGCTCGCTCATGCGCTCAAGCCCCGGCAACTGCAACAGGCCGCGCGCACCATCGCCCATGAACAGCGGCGCCAGATAGATGATGAATTCATCCACCAGCCCCGCCTGGAGCATGGCCCCCGCCAACATCGCTCCACACTCCAGATGCACCTCGTTGATTTCCCGCCGGGCCAGTTCCCTGAGCGCCGCCGCCAGATCCAGGCCGCGGCCTTGCCGGGGCAGGGCCTGGAGTTCGGCGCCCGCCGCTTGCAGGGACATGCAGCGAGCCGGTTCCGTCACCGCAGTGAAAATCAGTACCCAGCCAGGCAAACTCAAAATTCGAGCCGCTGGCGGGGTCTTAAGTTCCGTATCGAGGATCACCCGCAGCGGCTGCCGGGCGGTCTCTTCCGGCAGGCGGACAGTGAGCGACGGATCATCGGCCAGTACTGTCCCCACCCCGGTCAGGATCGCCGAGCTGCGGGCGCGCAGGCGCTGTACATCGGCGCGCGCCGCCGCTCCCGTGATCCACTGGCTCTCGCCGGAAGCCATGGCGGTACGCCCATCCAGGCTCATGGCCAGCTTGCAGCGCACGAAGGGGCGGCCCGCGTTCATGCGCAGTACAAAGCCGGGGTTCAGAGCGCGGGCTTCCTGCTCCAGCAGGCCGCATTCCACCCTAACGCCGGCAGCGCGCAACTGTGCCAGGCCGCGGCCGGCCACCTGCGGGTTGGGGTCCTCCATGGCAACCAACACCCGACTCACGCCCGCCGCCAGCATGGCTTCCGTGCAAGGCGGCGTGCGGCCATGATGGCAGCAGGGTTCCAACGTTACGTAGGCAGTAGCCCCCCGCGCGCGCGGGCCAGCCATGCGCAGGGCGTTGACTTCGGCATGCGCCTCGCCGGCACGGACGTGCCAGCCCTCGCCGACGATGCCGGCAGCCTGCGCCAACACGCAACCTACCCTGGGATTGGGATCGGTGGTGTAAAGACCCCTGCCCGCCAGCGTCAAGGCGCGGGCCATATACTCATAATCGCGGACATCGGCCATCGGAATGGGTGCTACGCGAGCGCCATGAACCGCACTGGCAAGGCTCAGTCATGCCCGCCGGAAGGCGCATTTTGCAGCTTTTCGATCTCTTCGCGAAAGGCGTTCACGTCCTGGAAACTGCGGTACACCGAGGCGAAGCGCACATAAGCTACCTGGTCCAGATCCCGCAACTCACCCATCACCCATTCCCCGAGGCGACGGCTGGGCAATTCCCGGTCACCGCTGGCGCGGATGCGGTTTTTGATCCGCTGAATAGCCTGTTCCACCTGCTCGGCGCTGACCGGGCGCTTTTCCATTGCGCGCAACATGCCCGCCCGTAATTTGTCTTCGTTGAAGGCTTCGCGGCGGTTATCCCGCTTGACGATCTGCGGCATCACCAGTTCCGCCACCTCGTGCGTGGTAAACCGGGTCCCGCAACTAGGGCATTCGCGGCGCCGCCGCACCTTGTCTCCCTCGGGGGATAACCGCGAATCGATCACCCTGGTATCGACCGCCGCACAAAAAGGGCAATGCATCTAGGCAATCCTCGCAACCTCACACCCGTCGTTTCAGCCATAAACGGGAACCCGCGCGCAGAAATTCGATCCGGCGCAGTTCTCCGCGGCGATTAGCTCGAGGCAGGCTTCCCGACGCCATGCCTCGCCTGCCATGGCTGCCCATAATTCGTCGTCAAACCCGGCAATCCGCATGTCTTTGCGTAACATTCATACCTTCTATAAACCCTCTATAAACCCTGCTGGGCGATCCGCAACGCATTGTTCGCGTGGGCCAGGCAAGCTGTTTTGAAAGTTTTGAATCTTATCCTATTTGAAGGTCGGATGCAGAATTTCCCGTACCATGATCGCGACGCACAAACCCGGTTTATCGGAAGCACTGATGGCAATTGAACATTTCATGGACCGAGGGAACTAAGTTTTGGCCAAGCCAGCGCTAACCGAGTGATAGCATCCAAACATGACCCGCAACGACGTACCCGAATTGGATAGGCCGGACACAACAAAGTGCCCAACGCCGGTCTCGCATGTCCTCGTGTTCGGCGCGAGCGGTTATATCGGCACGAACCTGGTACCACGCTTGCTTGAGCACGGTTGCCGGGTGAGGGCCGCCGCCCGCAATCGCAAGGTCTTGGAAGGCCGTGACTGGCAAAGCGTCGAACTGGTTGAAGCTGATGCCCTCAAGCCGGCAACCCTGGACGCGGCCCTGGCGAACATCGACGTGGCGTATTACCTGGTGCACTCTATGGCGGCCGGGCGCAACTTCGGCCAGTTGGATCTGGAGGCCGCGAACAACTTTGCCCGCGCCGCGGGGCGCGCCGGCTGCCGGCGCATCATCTACCTGGGCGGGCTGGTGCCTTCAGACGCCGATTCCGAACACCTGGTCTCGCGGCGGCAAACCGGCGAGCGACTGCGCGCCGGCCCGGTACCGGTCACCGAAATTCGCGCTGGCATCATCGTCGGCCCCGGCTCCGCCGCATTTGAGGTGATTCGCGATCTGGTCAACAACCTGCCCATCATGATCACACCGCGTTGGGTGCGTTCGAAATCCACACCCATCGCCCTGGACAATCTGCTCGAATACCTGATCCGGGCGCCAGAATTGGAAGCCACTGCCGGTGGCATTTATGACGCCGCCGGCCCGGAGACATTGAGCTACGAGGAACTCATGCGCCAGTTCGGCGCGATAGTGGGCAAAAAACCCATCATCCTCCCAGTACCGGTATTGTCGCCAGGCATGTCCTCGTATTGGTTAAGCCTGATAACCACGGTCCCCACCAACATCGCCCGTGCCCTGATCGGGGGTCTGAAACACGACATCGCCGCCGATGGCAGGGCACTCCATCGGCTCATCCCCCAACGGCTGTTGAATTTCCGGGAAGCCGTCGGCGCCGCCCTGGAGGCCGAGCAGCGCAACGCGGTGGCGGCGCGCTGGACCGAGGGCGCGCTCATGTTTCGCAATTACCGCCCGGATTACGCCTTCTACGCCAAAAAGGCCAGCGGCACCGCCGTCACGACGGCACCGGCCAAGGCCGTCTGGGCGCAAGTAACTGCCATAGGCGGCAAAAACCGCTACTACTACCTGAACTTTCTATGGACGCTGCGGGAGGTTCTTGACTGGCTGGTGGGGGGGATCGGGCTGAACCATGGCCGCCGCGATCCCGCCGACGTACGGATGGGGGATGTTATCGATTCCTGGCGGGTCATCGGTCTGGAACCGGGACAGCGGCTCACCCTGCTGTTCGGCATGAAGGCCCCGGGTTCGGGGGTATTGGAATTCGAGGTCAACCCCGAGGGTAGCACCCGCACGCGCGTTACCGTCACCGCCTACTGGCATCCGGCCGGAATATGGGGCTTACTCTATTGGTATGCCCTGGTGCCGGCGCATTTGTTCATCTTCAGGGGCCTGACCCGCGCCATTGCCGACCGCGCCGAAAACGCCGAGGGTAACACCGACCGGCGGGATTCGCAGACTCCCCGCCAGGGACCCCCCGTCTAACAGCCAAAATCGGGGTGAGGAGCGCGTTATGCTCGACTGCTATCAGGCGCTGATCTTCGATTGCGACGGTACCTTGGTGGACTCCTTGAGGCGCGGGCCTGCGAGTGCTATCACCTGGAAAGATAACGAATTCGATCACCTGCTCTCCAATGTGACCGGGGTGTGAGTTCCCTGCTCCGGCTCTGTCGCCCCTGGACCGATAATCGTACGCGGCTCCACCGAGGAAGCGCATCTGTGCGCCAGCGCACAGACGACAGGAAACGTTCACCCTAAGCTTGAATTAGTCGAGAGGGGTGAAGCCCGTTCCCTATCTGCAGCAAGTGACAGCGGACGGGGAGCGTCACCGCTCTCCTTGCGCCCCCGTTGGGTTCCCCCAACACTACCTAGAGCGAGTTCCCGTGCCAGCCACGCAACGCGTTCCCGCCGCCAATAGTCTGCTTGCCGCCTTGCCTCGCCAAGACCAGCAACGCTTTCTGGCGAGCTGCGAGCCGGTCGAGCTCGTGTTTGCCGAGGTTCTCTACGACCAGGGGGCGGGTATTCGCCACGTTTACTTCCCCACCGACAGCTTCATTTCCTTGGTGATGCTGCTCGATGACCACGCCAAGCTGGAAGTGGGGCTGGTCGGCAATGAGGGGATGCTCGGGGTTTCCCTTGCGCTGGGGATCTCTGTTGCACCCCTGCACGCCCTGGTGCAGGGCGCCGGCCCGGCGTTGCGCATGGACGGCAGACGGTTTGGCGAAGAACTCGAACGCAGCCCCGCGCTGCGACGAGTGCTGAACCGCTACTTGTATGTGGTGATGAGCCAGCTCTCGCAAATGGCCGCGTGTGCGCGCTTCCACGTCGTGGAGGCGCGGCTGGCCCGGTGGCTGTTGATGACGCAGGACCGGGCGCACGCGGACGCGTTCGCTATCACGCACGAATTCCTTGCCTATATGCTGGGCGTGCGCCGTGTCGGGGTCACGAAAGCCGCCGGTTCGCTGCAGACGCAACAGCTCATCCGCTATCGCCGTGGGCATCTGACGATTCTCGACCGCGAGGGCCTGGAAGCCGCTGCCTGCAGGTGTTACCTGGCCAACCGGAAACTATACGACCAGATCCTGGGCTAGTCGGTGGTGGGCGTCCCTGAGGCCTTCTTGCCCTTGCCGGTCCCCTGACTGCGGCGCTGCACGGCCACGATATTCGACACCTGGGCAATCTTGTCCAGCATACGGCTGACGGCAAAATCCGAGGAGACTTGTCCTCCGTTTGTGTCAACAAACCCGGTGATGGTGCGGGCGGGATATAAGCTGGCCGGTAGTAGCTGACCCATGCGCGACGGGTGTGAGGCCAGAAAGCAGCTAAAGCTTAACTGCGGGCTATGGTGGGCGTGGGGGTGGGCGAGATTGGAGCCGTGGTTCCGATTAGACGCCAGCCGGGCGTGACCCATGCGGGTGCAGGCCGTGGTCGTTGCTAGCGGTTGGCGCTCGCCGTTGCTGGTGTCATGGTAACGAGTCCGTCAGGGCTTTTTGTTCGCCCAGTAGCCGGCGATTTCCGCAAGGGCGCGGGCTTCAGCGGGCGAACCGTGAGCGGCAGTCATCGCCCGGACCCTTTTCAAGGCGTTGACGTTGATGGAGCGGGCGCGGTCGGTGGTGTTCAGAGCCGCCAGAGAAGCGCGGCGGATGGCGTTCAAGGTCATCGCGGTCATTGGGTTTTCTCTCCTCGCCAGGCCTTGAAAATTTCGCACGCGCTAAGGTACGGTGAAATTACCGGAATGTTAATAACGGCTGGCTGGAAGTTTCAGCCGGCGGACCCTTGCTTTAGAGGTACTCAAAGTACGGTTGACCTTTAGCCCACAAGTCGGCTTCATCAATAAGCATAGGCTGTTCCTTTAACGCTTGGCCATCCAATCCAGTAATCGCGGCCCAAGTTTGCGCTTGCTCAACCGGCGCTTGTTGTAAAATCTCTTCAGTAGTGTCGTGCAACAAATTTTCTACGGACATCCTCATCTCAAATACTCCTAACCCCAAACGTGTGGCTTAGTAGAAACCCTCTCATGAACGCTCAGGAATAGCTAAAACTTACCATTACCCAGCGGCGGTGTCCGTGCGATAGCACACATAGGGTATCGCTACCGGATCGAGTCAACCGCCTGATTGCCTACCACCAGACTAGAAGACGATGAACTCGCCTTCCTTGATGTCCAGATTGATGTCGCGCAGGACGTCCTTGGCAATGAAAAGCCAGCAACCAACTACCAACCTTCAAAAATCAATTTAGGATATTCTATTTTTTGCATTTATATGCATTGATTACAGAGCTTGCCATACCAAGTAGCTCAGTACATAATTTTGCACATTTACTATCTCCTAATGCCATTTTTTATAAACAGCGGGCGGAGTTCCGCTATTCACCCACATAGAACAACGCATCATTCCCATAGGGTGCCGTGGCTATTAGGCGCAAAGCTATCGCGAGGACAATTGGGTATGTGGCGCATCGCTATCACGGCTAACGGACAGGGTATCGCGATTTCCCGGCAACCCGGCATCACTTGGGTCGAAAAACCGCGCATTCTGCCGCTGAACGTCTCCGCACTCGACTACGCGGTCGGCGGAAGGCGCCTAATCGACCAGGTTTCCTTCACTCTGCAAGCAGGCTCCTGCACGATTCTGCTGGGGCCAAACGGCGCTGGCAAAAGCCTGTTGCTGCGCCTCTGCCACGGCCTGCTACAACCCACCGCTGGAGCAATCACCTGGGCCAATGGCAACCCGGGCGAGGTCCGACAGCAGTTGGCCATGGTTTTTCAACACCCGGTCCTGCTGCGCCGCTCCGCCGCCGCCAACATCGCTTACGGCTTGATTATCAAGGGTATCGGCCGGCGTGAGCGCAAGAGCCAGGTAGCCGCCGCCCTAGCGCGCGCTGGGCTTTCCCACTTGGCCGATCGGCCGGCGCGGGTGCTGTCCGGCGGCGAACAGCAGCGCCTGGCGATTGCGCGGGCCTGGGCGCTGCAGCCACAAGCGTTGTTTCTGGACGAGCCGACCTCCAATTTGGACCCCGCCGCAACTCTGGCCATAGAAAACCTTATACGCACCATCCACAGCAAGGGAACCGCGGTCATCATGGCCACCCACGATCTTGGGCAGGCGCGCCGGCTGGCTCAGAACGTGTTGTTCCTGCACCGGGGCCGCCTGCTCGAACACAGCCCCGCGCCAGAATTTTTTGTACAACCCAGAAGCGCTGAAGCGACGGCCTTTCTCCACGGCAAGCTCCTGCTGTAACCACCCGAGATAACCCCTGTGGAAAGCATTCCCATACCAGATTTAAGAAAGCAGTAGGGAAGTTTCAGTGGAAAGGCGTCCCAGCGATCATGGCGCATTGTAAGTGACCCGACCAAGGCCAGAGATGTCGTAGCCGCCCAACTCGGCAGCCCGCTGCGCAAAGCGTTCCGAATGGGCAAACGTCAGCAACTTCTGAAAGGATGGTTCGAAGTAATCGCGGCGGCCCACGACCAAGTCATAGCGTTCCCGCTGGAGAGAAACGAAGTCAAGGCGACACTGGCGCGCGACCGCCGCGATGCCAAAACCTGCGTCGGCCTTGCCGTCGAGAACCGCCAGCGCCACCTCCGTCTCGTTCCGGGCGGGGGGCAAATCGATCTTGAGATCAGCGGGCGGCAACCCCTGCTCGGCCAGCAACTGTGCGAGGAGCAGATGGCTACCCGCCTCCTGCTGGCGCTCCACGAACCGCGCCGGTTTCCCAGTCACATCGGCCAGGGTGGTGATGGACAGCGGATTACCCGCCGCGACGATCAGTCCCTGTTCCCGCCAAGCCCATTCCAGAGCGACGACTTGCAGGCCGGCCAGCGTCCGTTCCACCAAGTCCACGTTATAGCGCTTGGCCACGGTATCGAAGACATGTAAACCACAAGCCAGCACGTCCCGTGTGACCATGCGCGTCAGGCCATCCAGGCTGCCATCGAACAGCAGCGCAAAATCGGCACCGGATTCCCTGACCGCCCATTCCAGCAGCGGATCATGACTGCCGGCAATGACCCTGGGTGTGTTAACGGTAGGCCGCAGAGAAGGCGGGCAGCCCGTATTCTGAATGATCCAAAGGTCGATCAGCGCCTTTGAAAACAACCATTTTCCGGTTACCCGCGTGCAGGGGATGAGATGGGCGGCGATGAGGTCATAGACCTTGCGTTCCTTGAGGCGCAGGTATTCCGCGACTTCGCGGGTACTCATCAACTCAGGCATGGAATGGCTTCCTACGAGGGGCATTCAAGTGGATGACGGGCGGTCAAGCACATCTACACCCTGCCCGACTCATAACATCGGGGCTTCCAGGAACGCATCCACGACCGCTGTCCAGGCTTTGCCCAGGTTGGGCAGATCGTAGCCACCGCCACCCACGGCTACGATACGACCGTCGGCGAATTCCTCGGCAATCCGGCACAGGCTTGCCAGCGGCCCTCGCGTGGACCTTAGCCGAATAATTCAGATGGGCCAAGGGGTCGCCGTAGAGACCATCGGCACCACAATTCATGATGATGAATTGTGGTTTCGATGCCCTGATGAAGCTCTCAACTTTTTCCCACATCATCAGAAAATCGTCATCCGCCGAGAGCGGCAACAAGGGGATATTGAGTTTTCTGCCTTTGGCGGCGCCCTTGCCGATCTCGTGGGAGAAGCCGCTCTGCGGGAAGTTATAACGGCCATCCTCGTGAATATCCGCGACGATCACCCGCGGGTCGTCTTCAAGCGAATAGTAGATGCCATCGCCATGATGGGCATCGATGTCCACGTAGGCGATGCGCTCCAGACCAAATTCATTCTCCAGCACTTTGATGGCCACCCCGACGTCGTTGAACACACAGAAACCGCTGGCGGTGTCCGGCATGCTGTGGTGCAGACCGGCGATAGGTATAAAGGCCCGTCGCACCTGGTTATTCATCACCCTGTAGACGGCATCCACCACGGTGCCCACCACATACGACGCGTCTTCAAACACGCCCTGGTAAGCCGGCGTATCACCATAATCCAGCATCCCTTCTCCGGCGTGCGAATAAGCCTTGACCTTTTCCACATATTCCAGGGTATGGAACAGCTTGAGTTGCTCTTCGCTGGCAATAACCGGATCGAAGATTCGTACTTGGAAGGCCAAATTGCGGCGGTGCATCTCATCCCAAAAAGCGTATATCCGATTCTCACCCAGAGGATGGTCATCGCCAAATCCATACCGACCGATTTGATCACCGGTATACACACACACGGTTCTGCTGCGCGCCATGACCGTTTCCTCATTTTTGGAGATGTGGTTAATCATTTAAAGTATAAACCATGCATCCCAGCGCATGCCTTTTTGTACTTTACTATCCTTAAGGTGCTGTCACCGAGGTAGATCGATAGAGGTAGATCGATAGCAAGCAAAGCGGGGACATAATGCCTTCACAAGCTCGCCCGCCCATCAGTTAACGGAAGCCAAGAGACGAGAGAGACGTTATGAGTGATACCAGCCGAGACGATAGCCAGCCATTTCCAAGCGACCGTCAGCCCACCATTCGAATGGTGACCATGCCAAGGGATACCAACGCCGCGGGGCACATCTTTGGTGGTTGGATCATGTCCCAAATGGACATCGCGGGCAGCATCGTAGCGATAGAACACGCCAGCAGCCGAGTAGTCACCATCGCCGTCACGTCGATGGAATTCCACAAACCGGTGTACGTAGGTGATCTGGTCAGTTGTTTTGCCAGGATCGAAAAAGTGGGCCGCACCTCCATCACGGTGCAGGTAGAAGTATTCGCCCAGCGCAATCGGGATGCCAATAACATCATCAAGGTCACTCAGGCGGTCATCGTCTACGTGGCTGTCCATGAGGATGGCACACCCAAGCCATTGCCGACGCGGGACCCTGATTTCAGCCATTACTTCTGAGCAAAAAAACGCCACTCGACAACCGCGCGAACTGGCCTGTCAATTAAAATCGCGCAAATAAAATCGCGCAAAATCCATGACAACGATACTAGAATCATGGAATCATCTATCAAAGGATATTTGCGATGGAAACCAAAGCACATAAAAATTTCGTCAAAGGAATTGCTGTAACTGGCGCGCTACTGTTTGCCGGCGCCGTCCAAGCAGCGGGTTTTGCAATCATCGAGCAGAGCGTGAAAGGCCTCGGGAACGCCTATGCCGGCGGCAGCGCCATCGCCGAGGATGCCTCGACCATCTTTTTCAATCCGGCTGGCCTGACCCGTCTACAAGGGCAACAGTTGCTGTGGGGGGCTATATCATCGCCCCTGTCGCCGATTTCAAGAACCAAGGCTCGACCAACGCCATCGGTGGACAACCCACTGGCCGTACTCAAAGCAGCGGGGGCGTGACGGCACCGTTGGCAAATGTCTTTTACTCAATAGATATCAATGAAAAGCTTTGGTTTGGACTCGGCATATTCGCGCCTTTTGCGCTGTCTACCAAATACGACAGCGACTGGATTGGCCGTTATAATGCCGTGGACTCCGAAATCAAGACCTTCAATATCAATCCAACATTGGCCTACCGAGTGAATGACCAGCTTTCTATCGGCGCCGGGGTCAGCGCCGAATACATCGACGTCAAATTAACGCAGGCAGTCGATTTCGGCACGCTGGCTTTTCTCTCGCGGGCTCGTGGCGCATTGCCTTCGACGCCTCTCCTGGACGGCTTCAGCGAGGTCAAAGGCACTGATTGGGGTTATGGCTTCAATCTTGGGCTGTTGTACGAGATCGACCCTGCCACGCGCCTGGGCATCGCCTACCGATCCTCCATCTCCAACACCCTCACGGGTGACAACAACTTGAGCGTACCCGCGGTCCTGGTGAGGGCATTCGGTCCAAGCCGGACCCGCGGCGTCACCGCCGACGCCACGTTACCGGAAATCGCTTCCCTCAGCGGCTACCACAAGCTGAACGAGCAGTGGGCACTCATGGCCGATCTCACCTGGACCCGTTGGAGTCAATTCAACGAATTGCGCATCAAGTTTGACGACGGCAGTGAATCCGTCCAGCCGGAAGATTGGCAAAATACCTGGCGCTATTCACTCGGTTTAGACTATTACTACACCCCCGCCTGGACGCTGCGGATAGGCATCGCTTATGACCAGACCCCGGTTCCCAGCGCGGAAAGACGTACCCCCCGGATTCCAGATAACTCCCGCCGCTGGATCGCGCTAGGGGCAAGTTACCAGCCATCGCCAAATTTCAGCTTCGACTTTGGCTACGCCCATCTCTTCATCAACAATCCCCAGATCGACGATACCGAAATCACCACGGGCGCCCTCGCCGGACTGCCCATCGGCAGCACGCTGAGAGGGGAATACGAAGAGCATGTCGATATCCTCGGCGCTCAGATGCAGTGGAATTTTTGAAGCTCACCGCGACTGCCCCCCAGCCAGACTAAATTAGCCGATTTGCGGAGCAACCCATGAAACGGATCAGCATTCTGTGGTTTTTGAGTATCACGCTCGCCGCCTGCGGAGGCGACAGCGATTCCACCGTCTCGCAGCCCCCGCCGACGCGCAGCGGTTTCGTTGCCGAGTTCAACCCGACCACGGGTAAGCTCCCCTTTCCGAGCAATCTCCTCTTCACCGGGTCCAAGGACGGTACGCTCAATATCCCAGTAGCTGATCCCAGCAATAGCGCGAACCCACAGGTAGCCTTGAACGCCCTGGATGGTTTTTCCACTGTGGCGCCTTTGACAGCGAACTTTTCCACCACGCTGAATCCGGCGACCATTGCGGCCGGAACGACAGTCAGATTATTTGAGGTCACCCTCGCCAATCCATTTTTGACGCTGGACACCCCAGCGCCATTTGTCGTAACCAGCGTACAGAGGGAACTTACTCCCAACGTGGAGTATGCCGCCAGCCTATCTGCTCTGGACCCTACGCAGACAACGGTGGTCATCGTTCCCCTGCGCCCGCTCAAGCCCAAGACCGGCTATCTGGTGGTGTTGACCGATGGCATCCGTGGCAGTGACGGTTTCGCACCCCTGCCCGATTTGACCTATATCCTGACCCGCGGGCCAAAACCGCTGGTGAACGACGCCGGAACCAGTCTCTTTGAGAATCTGAGCGATGACCAGGCACGCGCGCTTGAACCGATCCGACGTATTGTTTTCTCCCAGGAGGAGGCCGCGGCGGGCCAAGGCATCAGCAGAGGGAGCATCGTACTGAGCTGGACTTTCACTACCCAGTCCGTCAGCGATGTGCTTACCGCGGCGCGCGCCACTGCATTCCCCCAGACTGCGCGCATTGCCAAGACGGGACTGACTACCGCCAGCCTGGGGATAGGCTTGCCGGGACTCGCCGACATCTACGCCGGCACCTTGCAGGTTCCGTATTATCTAGACAGTAATGCGCCTCTCACCGCCCATTGGCTGGGCCGCGGTGGCAGTGAGCTTACCCGGTACAATCCGGTGGCGGTTGCCACCCAAACCCTCACGATTCCGCTCCTCGTCACCGTGCCCAACGCCGCCAGCGGCCAACGTAACCCAGCAACTGGCTGGCCGAGCGTTATCTTTCAACATGGCATTACTCAAGACCGCACCAATTTGCTCGCCATTGCCGATGCCTTAGCGACCGTCGGCCTCGTTGGCATCGCCATTGATCTGCCGCTGCACGGCATCACCGATACCAAAAACCCATTCTACGCCGCCGCCGAGCGCACCTTTAACCTGGATCTGGTGAACAACACCACCCTGCTACCCCCTGCGGATGGGCTGATCGATCCCTCGGGCAGTCATTTTATCAACCTGACCAGTCTGCTCACTAACCGCGACAACCTGCGCCAAGGGGTAGCGGATTTGCTGAGCCTGACGGCAACCGTTCCCACGCTGGATATCGACGGCGATGCGATACCTGATCTCGACGCCAAGCGGATCAGCTTCGTGGGGCATTCCCTGGGCGGCATCGTGGGAGGAATCCTGCTGGGTCTGGAGCCCACTATCACGGCGGCAACACTCGCCATGCCGGGTGGCGGGCTAGCCAAGCTGCTGGACGGTTCCGCCACCTATGGCCCCGGCATCGCTGCCGGGTTGGCGGCCAATGGTTTGAATAAAGGCACGCTACCCTATGAGGGCTTCCTGGGAGCCGCCCAAACGGCATTCGATTCCGGCGATCCCATCAACTACGCGGTCGCCGCCGCGGCTGCCCATCCCATCCACATGATCGAGGTGGTCGGGGGCGGAGGATCTCTGCCCGACCAATCGGTACCCAACAGCGTAGCCGGCGCCCCCCTGGCCGGCACGGAGCCGCTGGCCAGGCTCATGGCCCTGCAGCCCATAGGCGCCACTGCGCAGGATGCGGCGGGCATTCGCGGCATCGTCCGCTTCATCGCAGGGAGCCACAGTTCCATCCTAGACCCATCTCCATCCCCTCTGGTGACGGCAGAAATGCAAAGCGAAACAGCGGGCTTTGCGGCAACGGCCGGCACAACCTTGACCATCACCAATCCCGACGTGGTGCAGCGCTTCAAGTAATATCCAGACCAGACGGTTCAACGATGTTACTCTAAACATCCCTCCCCTCTTTACGAAAAAAAGGGAGGGGGATGTTTACATTGTTTTTCTTCAACTCATCGCATTGGAACCCATGGCCCAGTACATCTTTACGATGAATCGCGTCGGCAAGATCGTCCCGCCGAAACGCGAGATCCTCAAAGACATTTCGCTGTCTTTCTTTCCCGGCGCCAAGATCGGCGTGCTTGGCCTGAACGGCTCAGGCAAGTCGACCTTGTTGCGCATCATGGCAGGGGTAGACACCGATATCCTCGGCGAAGCCCGTCCCCAACCGGGAATCAAGATCGGTCATCTGTCGCAGGAACCACAACTTGATGCGAGCAAGGACGTGCGTGGCAATGTGGAGGAAGCGGTGCTGCCGATCAAGGATGCCCTGGCGCGCCTGGACGCGGTATACGCTGCCTACGCCGACGCGGATGCCGACTTCGACAAGCTTGCCGGCGAACAGGCTGAATTGGAAGCCTATCTGCACACCACCGACGGCCACAGCCTGGAGCATACCCTGGAGATCGCCGCCGACGCTCTGCGCCTGCCGCCCTGGGACGCCGCTGTCGACACCCTTTCGGGCGGCGAGAAACGCCGGGTCGCGCTCTGCAAACTCCTGCTGTCCAAGCCCGATATGCTGCTGCTGGATGAACCCACCAACCATCTGGACGCCGAATCGGTGGCCTGGCTGGAACGGTTTCTCCATGACTATACGGGCACTGTCGTGGCGGTAACCCACGACCGTTACTTTCTCGATAACGTCGCCGGCTGGATACTGGAACTGGACCGCGGCCATGGTATCCCCTGGGAGGGCAACTACTCCTCCTGGCTAGAGCAGAAGCAGCAACGCCTGGAGGTCGAGGAAAAACAGGCCAGCGCCCGCATCAAGGCCATGCAGTCCGAACTGGAGTGGGTGCGCGCCAATCCTAAGGGACGGCATGCCAAGAGTAAAGCGCGACTGGCCCGCTTCGAAGAATTGGAGTCCCAGGAATTCCAGAAGCGCAACGAGACCCAGGAACTCTACATCCCGCCGGGGCCGCGCCTGGGCGACTTGGTGGTGGAAGCCGTCCATCTCTGCAAGGGCTTCGGCGACCGGCTACTGATCGATAACCTCAATTTCAACTTGCCCAAGGGCGGCATCGTCGGCGTGATCGGCCCTAACGGTGCCGGTAAATCGACCCTGTTTAAGATGATCGTCAGTCAAGAACGACCCGACACCGGCAGCCTGCGGATCGGCGATACGGTGAAGCTCGCTTACGTCGATCAGAGCCGGGATGCCTTGGATGGCACGAAGACCGTGTGGGAAGCAATCTCCGAGGGACTGGATATCATCAGCATCGGCAATTATCAGGTCAACTCCCGCGCTTACGTGGGCCGCTTTAATTTCAAGGGGCCTGACCAACAGAAGTTCATCAAGAACCTTTCCGGCGGCGAGCGCAATCGCGTGCACTTGGCCAAGCTCTTGAAGAGCGGTGGCAATGTGTTGCTGTTGGATGAACCCACCAACGATCTGGACGTGGAGACTCTGCGGGCATTGGAAGAGGCCCTACTGGCCTTTGCCGGCTGCGCGGTAGTGATCTCTCACGATCGCTGGTTTCTAGACCGCATCGCCACTCATATCCTGGCCTTCGAAGGGGATAGCCAGGTGGTTTGGTTCGAAGGCAATTACGCCGATTATGAGGTAGACCGCAAGCGCCGGTTGGGCGTCGATGCCGAACAACCCCACCGCATCAAATACAAGAAACTTGCTTGAGCTTACGGGTTGGGAACCGTCGAGGCTTGCGCAAGCGACGCTTCATAATCCATTTCTAGAGGGTATGCAAACAAAACTTATAATT
Organism: uncultured Gammaproteobacteria bacterium; assembly: GCA_963696325.1. Taxonomy (GTDB): domain Bacteria; phylum Pseudomonadota; class Gammaproteobacteria; order Competibacterales; family Competibacteraceae; genus CAVOJV01. Next base: position 81,581 of record CAVOJV010000005.1, on the reverse strand, counting down.
TGATATAATTTTTAGTTTAATTGAATCAAATTCAAACTCAACATGAGCTTTGCCATCTTGAAGCCACCAAACGAGCAAGGCAACCAATCCTCCATTAAGTCCGCCATTAGGTCCGCGCAGCTAGCTACGCCCCCAAGAACCGATGATGCCGGCCAAGTTTCGCGGGGCTTTTTACAACACCGGGGAGTCAAATAAAATTCAATGAGCACACTTATCGAACAGTTACGCCAAAGCTCACCCCTGTTTGGCGGCAACGCGTCCTTTATCGAAGATCTTTATGAAAGTTACCTGCAAGATCCGGAATCCGTCAGTGACAATTGGCGGCATTACTTCCGGAGCCTTCAGGACGGCGGCAGCGACACCCGTGATATCGCTCATGGTCCGATTCGTGAGTCATTCGCCCATTTAGCCCGGCAGGTTCCCAAAGCGGTAGTGGGCGGTGAAATCCTGTCCCCTGAAGCCGCTGAAAAACAAGCCTCCGTGTTGCGGCTTATCAATGCCTACCGCACCCGTGGGCATCAGGCCGCCAACCTGGACCCCCTGAAATTGCGGGATCGTCCCCCGGTTCACGATTTGGACCCAAGCTTTCAAAATCTGACCGAAGCCGACATGGACAGGGCGTTTAACACCGGCTCCCTGGTTGCTCAGTCGCAGTTGCCGCTCCGGGAAATCCTTGCTCTGGTACGCGAAGTGTACGTCGGCACCCTCGGGTCCGAGTACATGCACATCATCAAGACCGAGGAAAAGCGCTGGATACAAAAACGTCTTGAAGGCCAACGTGTTAAGGTGGATCTCAACGCCGAGGAGCGCCGTTGGCTGCTCAAGATGCTGGTCGCTGGTGAGGGTCTGGAGAAATACCTGCATACCCGCTACGTTGGCCAAAAGCGTTTCTCCCTGGAGGGAGGCGATAGCCTGATTCCCATGATGGACGATCTCATCCAGCATGCTGGTATTGCAGGCGTCAAGGAGATCGTCATCGGCATGGCGCATCGTGGTCGCCTAAACATGCTGGTGAATATTATCGGCAAATCTCCCAAGGAACTGTTCGAGGAATTCGAAGGCAAACGCCGCGTTCCGGAAAGTAGTTCAGGCGACGTCAAATACCATATGGGCTTCTCTTCGAACGTGACCACGCCGGGTGGTCCGGTGCATTTAGTGCTGGCTTTCAACCCATCCCATCTGGAGATCGCCAATCCGGTCGTGGAAGGCTCCGTGCGCGCCCGTCTGGAGCGCCGCCGGGCCGGCCAGGAGATCCTGCCCTTCAACACGGTTATACCGGTGCTGATTCATGGTGACGCCGCCTTCGCCGGCCAGGGCGTGATCATGGAGTGCTTGCAGATGTCCCAGGTGCGCGGCTACCGTACCGGCGGCACCATCCACATCATCATCAACAACCAGATCGGCTTCACCACCAGCAACCCGCTCGATACCCGCTCCGCGCTGTATTGCACCGATGTGGCCAAGATGGTTCAGGCGCCTATCTTCCATGTCAATGGCGATGATCCGGAAGCGGTATTGTTCGTCACCCGGCTGGCCCTGGACTACCGCATGGAGTTCAACAAGGACGTGGTCATCGACATGATCTGCTACCGCCGGCTTGGCCACAACGAGGCTGACGAACCCTCCGCCACCCAGCCGATGATGTACAAGAAAATCAAGGCCCACAAGACTGCCGCCACGCTATACGCAGAGAAACTGATCAATGAGGGCATCGTCGGTGAGCAAGACTTCAAGGACATGCAAACCCAGTATCGCGACAATCTGGATGCCGGCCGCGATGTGTCCCGGCAGATCCTGGCCAGCGCGGACAATCCCTTTGCGGTCGACTGGTCCCTGTTAAAAAACAAGAATTGGGACGCCCCGGACGATACGGCTGTGCCTATCGAGACTATTCGCGCCCTGTCGGAACGCCTACTGGCATTGCCGGAGAGTTTTGAACTGCACCCCCGCGTAGCCAAAATCATGGATGACCGGCGCAAGATGGCCGCCGGCGCGCTGGCCCTGGACTGGGGCTTCGCCGAGAACATGGCGTATGCCACCTTGCTGCACGAAGGCTTCCAGGTGCGTATTTCTGGCCAGGATGCCGGGCGCGGCACATTCTTCCATCGCCACGCGGTACTGCACAACCAGAAAGACGGCAGCAGCTTTACACCCCTGGCCAATCTGGCGCCCGCCCAGCCGACTTTCATGGTGATCGACTCCATCCTCTCCGAAGAGGCAGTGCTGGGTTTCGAGTATGGCTACAGTACGGCGGAACCCGCTGGGCTGGTGATCTGGGAAGCTCAATTTGGCGATTTCGCCAATGGTGCCCAAGTGCTTATCGATCAATTCATTTCTTCCGGCGAAGCCAAATGGGGCCGGATGTGCGGCTTAACCCTGCTGCTGCCCCACGGGTTTGAGGGTCAGGGTCCTGAACACTCCTCGGCACGGCTGGAGCGCTATCTGCAATTGTGTGCGGAGCACAACATGCAGGTTTGCGTCCCTTCGACGCCGGCCCAGTGCTTCCACATGCTGCGCAGGCAAATGCAGCGCGCCTTCCGCAAACCCCTGATCGTCATGAGCCCCAAGAGCCTGCTGCGCCACAAGCTGGCGGTGAATGCCTTGGAAGACCTGTCCCAAGGCGGTTTCCAACCCATCATCGGGGAGATCGACGATATCAATCCGAAGAAAGTTGAACGCCTGGTCTTTTGCAGCGGTAAGGTCTATTACGATCTTTTGGAGGCACGCCGCGAGCGTGGCCTGGAGCAGGTCGCGATCATTCGCGTCGAACAGCAGTATCCTTTTCCGGAAGCGCGCTATCTTGAAGAGTTGGCACGCTACACCAAGGCGAAAGACATCGTTTGGTGCCAGGAAGAACCCCGCAATCAGGGCGCCTGGTACCAGATCCAGCATCACCTAAAGAGTCCCCTGGGTTCGAAACAGGATGTGCATTATGCGGGCCGGCCGGCCTCGGCGTCGCCTGCGGTGGGCTATTACAGCGTTCATATCGAGCAACAGCTTGCGCTTGTAACGAGGCCCTCGGCCAATAACCACAAACCAAAGGGAAACCAACTAAAATGAGCGTAGAAGTACGAGTTCCTGTCCTCCCAGAGTCCGTGGCGGACGGCACCCTCGTCAACTGGCATAAGAAGCCTGGTGATCCGGTAAAACGAGACGAAAATCTGGTCGACCTGGAAACGGATAAGGTCGTTTTGGAAATTCCCGCCCCTGCCGACGGTGTTCTGGGTATAATCCTGCGCGGCGATGGCGAGACCGTCACCACCGGTGACCTGATCGCCAGCATTGAGGTAAGCGGGTCCCAGCCTGTCGCCGCCACCTCCGTTGCCGCCCCGGCTGTTAAAGCGGCTGTACCCACGGCGGCGATAGCCGCTGAATCCAGCATCAGCATGGCCGACCTGGAGTCTCTCAGCCCGGCGGTTCGCCGCCTGCTCCATGAACATAACCTGGACATCAACAAGATAGGCGGCAGTGGCCGCGACGGGCGCGTAACCAAGGCCGATGTGCTGGCCTATATAGATACCCAATCCAGCGCCGCGCCGGTAGCGCCAACCCCGCCTCCCGCCCCGGCACCCAGCAAACCTGCCGCCGAGGCACCCAGACCCGCAGCCTCCAGAGTGCCTGCCGATACCCGTGGACGCATCGAACAGCGCGTCCCCATGACCCGTCTGCGCACCCGCATCGCCGAGCGCCTGGTGGAGGCCCAGCACGCAGCGGCCATGCTGACGACGTTCAACGAGGTAAACATGCAGCCGGTCATGGATATCCGCACCCGTTACAAGGACAAGTTTGAAAAAGACTACGGGGTCAGACTGGGTTTCATGTCGTTCTTCGTCAAAGCAGTGATCGAGGCTCTCAAACGCTTCCCCGCCGTCAATGGTTCCATCGACGGCACTGACATCATCTATCATGGCTATTACGATATCGGCATTGCCGTTTCCTCGCCGCGTGGCCTGGTGGTACCGATTCTGCGCGACACCGACCAGATGAGCTTCGCCGATATTGAAAAGACGATCGCCGATTTCGGTAAGCGCGCCAAGGAAGGTACGCTGTCCATGGACGACCTGTCCGGCGGCACCTTCTCCATCACCAATGGCGGAGTGTTCGGTTCCTTGATGTCGACGCCTATCCTGAATCCTCCGCAAAGCGGCATTCTCGGCATGCACAAGACCATGGATCGGGTCATGGTGGAAAATGGCCAGATGGTGGTCCGGCCGATGATGTACCTGGCCCATACCTATGATCATCGCATCATCGATGGCAGAGAGGCCGTGCGCTTCCTGGTGACCGTCAAGGAATGCTTGGAAGACCCGTCACGGCTGTTGTTGCAGGTCTAATCAAAATGCTCCGAACGGTCGACCGGTCAGATGCTGCCGGTCGGCAGCATCTACTCAATTTTCAGGAGGAAGCATGGCAAAGACTTACGACGTGGTTGTCATCGGTGGCGGTCCCGCTGGCTACGTGGCAGCGATCCGCTGCGCGCAACTTGGTTTGCAAACCGCTTGCGTGGAAAAATGGATCAACTTTAAAGGTGAACCGGCGTTGGGGGGCACCTGCCTGAATGTCGGCTGCATCCCCTCCAAGACCCTCCTCGAATCCTCCGAACAGTACCACAAAGTAAAGGATGTGCTGGGCGGCCATGGTATCCAGGTGGGTTCGGTAAAGCTGGACCTCGACCAGATGATGGCCCGCAAGGAAGACATCGTCCTGCAATTGACCAACGGTATCTCTGCCTTATTCAAAGCCAATGGCATCACTTGGCTGCAAGGACGCGGCAAACTGCTGGCCGAGCGGCAAGTAGAAATCACTGCCGCCGATGGCACGGTGGCAATCGTCGATGCCGACAATGTTATCATCGCCACCGGATCGATACCCATCGAAATAGGCTCCGCGCCTATCGATGGCGACCTGATTGTCGACTCCACTGGCGCTCTGGATTTTCGCAAGGTTCCCAAACAGCTTGGGGTCATTGGCGCCGGCGTCATCGGCCTAGAACTGGGCAGCGTCTGGAAACGCCTCGGTTCTGACGTGGTGATTCTGGAGGCGGTGGAGGATTTCCTAGCTCCCGTTGACCATCAGATTGCCCGTGAAGCGTTGCGCCAATTCAAAAAGCAGGGACTGGATATTCGCCTGGGCACTCGCGTTACCAGGACGCAAAAAGGCAAGAAGGACGTCACGGTACACTTTCAGGACAAGGACGGCGAACACGAACTCCAGGTTGATAAACTCCTGGTAGCCGTGGGTCGGAGCCCCAACAGCGACGGCGTAGCGGCGCCCGAAGCCGGTCTGCTGATGGACGAACGCGGCTATATTCATGTGGATGAGCAATGTCGGACCAACCAACCTGGCGTGTATGCTGTCGGCGACGTGGTACGCGGCCCCATGCTGGCCCACAAGGGTTCCGAAGAAGGTGTCATGGTGGCCGAAATCATTGCTGGCAACTATGGTCACATAAACTACGATAACATTCCCTGGGTGATCTATACTAACCCAGAGATCGCTTGGGTGGGCAAGACCGAGCAGGCACTGAAGGCTGAGGGTATTCCCTACAAAGTCGGGACTTTCCCCTTCGCCGCCAATGGCCGCGCCAAGGCCATGGATGGAGCGGTAGGCATGGTCAAGCTACTGGCCCACGGCCAGACCGATACCATCCTCGGCTGTCATATCGTCGGGCTGTTCGCTTCGGAGCTAATCCAAGAAGCCGTGCTAGCTATGGAATTTTCCGCCAGCAGCGAGGATCTGGCCCGCACTATACACAGTCATCCAACCTTGTACGAAACCATGCACGAAGCGGCCCTGTCCGTGCATGGCAGAGCGTTGCACAAGATCAATACCTGATTGGTCTTTATCCAGCGCCTGCTCTGCCAAGCGCAAGAATACCGCTCGCCTAGCCCCGCCAAAGGCGGGGTTTTACTTATAATAATTTCAGTAGCTATCCCCAACATTGAGCCCCCCATGAGATTAGCGTCCATTAGCTCGCGTATCCTCGCTAAGGAGCATAACCATGCACACGAATAAACGGGTTGCCATCGTCAGCGGGGCAAACCGCGGTATCGGCTTTGAGACAGCGCGCCAATTGGCGCGCCAGGATATCTGTGTGATTCTCACCAGCCGCAACCCAGGCAAAGGCCAGGCGGCGCTTGAAAAGTTACTGGGTGAAAATTTGGATGTTCTGTTTCATCCCCTTGATGTCACTGCCGAGAGCAGCATAGCCTCCTTGGGCGAGTTCGTTCAAAGCCGCTGTGGGCGCCTAGACATCCTGGTGAACAATGCCGGGGTTTTCATGGACAGCCACGGCCCCGAGGACAGCCATGGCGCCAGCGTCTTTAGCGCCAGCCTGAGCATCCTGCAGGCAACGCTCAAGGTCAATCTCTATGGTCCGCTGTTATTGGCTCAGGAATTGGTGCCGCTCATGAAGCATCAACGCTACGGGCGCATCGTCAACGTCTCCAGCGGCATGGGGCAACTTTCCGATATGGGTGGCAAATGGCCCGCTTATCGCATTTCGAAAACGGCGCTGAATGCTTTGACCCGCATACTGGCCGCGGAAACGGAAGGTCAAAATATTCTAGTTAATTCCGTTTGTCCGGGGTGGGTGCGTACCGACATGGGGGGTCCCAACGCCGATCGTTCTCCGGGCGCGGCGGCGGACACTATCGTGTGGGCCGCCACTCTGCCAGATGCTGGTCCCAGCGGTGGGTTTTTTCGAGACCGCCAGCCCATCGACTGGTAACAAGCCAATACTGGAGACATCGCGACGAATCCTGCCCCGCGCCAGTGCCGGACTGGCGCGGGTATAGCCGGACCAGGCCAATTTTGATGCGGGTAAACCCGCGGGAACCGACACCATGCACATCATCGACAGTCACTGCCATTTCGATGCTGACTGCTTCGACGTCGACCGCGAGACGGTCTACCGCCGCGCCCAAGCGGCCGGTGTAAGTACGCAGATCCTGCCAGCGGTCAGCGCCCGTCTGTGGTCCAAGCTCAGGACCGTGGCCGCGGCCTACCCCGGTCTGCACCCTGCCTATGGGCTGCATCCCATGTATCTGGCCGAGCACCACCCAGAACACCTGGCCGAACTGGAGCACTGGATAGAGCGGGAACAACCTGTGGCGGTGGGCGAATGCGGCCTGGATTATCTCCTGCCGGGGTTGGACCCGAAGCACCAGACTCAATATTTTACAGCCCAATTGCAGCTTGCCCGAACTCACGGCCTGCCGGTCATCATCCACGCTCGCCGCGCGGTGGATCACGCCATCAGGTACATCCGCGGTTACCCTGGGGTACGCGGCGTGGTGCACAGCTTTTCAGGCAGCGAGCAACAAGCCAGGCAATTGCTGGACCTGGGATTCCTGCTCAGCTTTGGGGGACCGCTCAGTTATCCACGGGCCCACCGCTTGCGCAGCCTGCTCAAGGTCCTGCCGTTGAACGGTTTCCTGCTGGAGACCGACGCTCCTGACCAGCCTGGTCTTAACCACCGGGGCGAGCGCAACGAGCCGGCTTTTTTGACTGAAATATTGGCAACCATTGCCGAACTGCGCGCTCAGGACCCTGCGGAGATCGCCGCCGCTACTACCCACAATGCCCTGCAACTGTTCAGGATCGAAACATGCCCTATCCCCTCGCCCGTACCGAAATCCTCATAGGCCGGACAGGCATAGCTTCACTGCGCGCCAAACATGTCCTCGTGGCAGGACTGGGAGGGGTTGGCAGTTACGCTGCGGAGGCCCTCGCCCGCGCCGGGATTGGCCGCTTGACCCTGCTGGATCATGACTTAGTCGCGCCTTCCAATATCAACCGCCAGTTGCCGGCCTTGCACTCCACGATCGGCCAGCCCAAAATAAAAATCATGGCCGCGCGCCTGCTGGACATCAACCCTGATCTGGAACTCCTGCGCCTAAGCAACTTTCTCCAACCGGGTGAAGCCGAAGCCCTTATCCTGGGAGGCGATTATCATTTTGTAGCGGACTGCATCGATAGTATCGCCTGCAAAGCGGCTCTGGTGGCCGCTTGTACCCGCAACGGCATCCCAGTCATTTCGGCCATGGGGGCCGGCAACTGCCTAGATGTCACCCGGGTCAGGGTCACCCGCCTCGACAAAACTCATGGCTGCCCGCTGGCCCGAGAGTTGCGCGCCCGCTTACGTTCCCTGGGAGCTACGTTGAAATACCCGGTGGTCTGTTCCGACGAACCCCGCCGCCAACCCTTGCCTCATCAACCCGCAGGCGGCGGCACTGCCGGCCAGCCCCGGGCCGTCAATGGCACCATTTCCTATTTACCCGCTCTATTTGGCATGATGTTGGCCGGAACGCTCATCAAACATTTCCTGGAGAACGAATGAGGACCAGACAATAATAGGTATCCGTTGAACCCATAGATCACCCGCTGTTACTTGCAAGGTCCCTTTTAAAGAGATGAACTGGCTCAAGACTCCACTCACCGAGCGCCTCCCTATCCGCTTTCCTATCATCCAGGCCCCCATGGGGGGCGGCATCACCACGCCGGAACTGGTAGCGGCGGTATCCAACGCCGGCGGCCTGGGCTCGCTTGCCGCAGGCTACCTGGAACCGGAGGAGATCCGCACAACCATCGCCGCTATCCGTGCCTTCAGCGACAATCCTTTCGCTGTCAATCTATTCGCTCCGACCGCGATCCGGGCGAACCTGGAGCAGATTGAATTCTCCCAACTTGCTCTCGAACCCTGCCGCCAAGAGTTAGGCCTGCCAACTCCCTCCCTTCCCGCCAGCTATCGTCCTGATTTCAAAGAGCAGTTGGCAGTTATCCTTGAAGCACAGGTGGACGTCCTAAGCTTCACCTTCGGCGTACCCGGGAACGAAGATTTGCAAGCCCTGCAAGCGGCTGGGATTGTCACCATGGGCACCGCCACCAACCTGCTGGAAGCCATTGTCCTGGAGGAAAGCGGCATCGACATGATTATCGCCCAGGGCGCGGAGGCAGGCGGCCACCGCGGCACTTTCGTGGGTCAGCCGGAACAGAGCCTGATAGGCACCGTTGCCCTAGTCCCTTTATTAGCAGACCATATCCGTCTTCCCATCATAGCGGCTGGCGGTATTATGGATGGCCGCGGCATCGCCGCTGCCTTGATTCTTGGCGCAGCGGGCGTCCAGATGGGCACCGCTTTTCTGACGTGCCCTGAAAGCGGCGCCCATCCCAGTTACAAGAGCATGGTGTCCGCAGGGACCGAGATCGCTACCACGCTGACCCGCGCCTTCTCCGGTAGACTTGCCCGAACACTTAAAAACCGTTTCAGCAGGGACCTGCAACCCTATGAGGCAGACCTGCCCGGTTATCCCGTCCAACTCGCTCTCACTCACGATATTCGCCAGGCCGCCGTCCACCAGGGTCGGGCTGAGTTTATGCCTCTATGGGCTGGCCAGGGATGTTCTTCATGCGAAGCCAAACCGGCAAAAGAATTGTTGGAAGAATGGCTTAAGAACGTTAAGGAGATATTCGATGGTTAACGAATTCATTGAGACCCGTTTACAAATACCAAGCTGCTGTTATCCAAAAATCGCGGCTTGAGCGAATGTTTTTTCAATCGAATCAGGCAATTTCGATGGATCCCCATCCGGCATAAGAAATTCGCCTAGGAGTTTGTCGGACTTGTCATTTAACTATTTGATTTTTACCGAGTTAATATTTCTAACTATTTTTAAAAAGCACATAAAATCAGCATGTTACTGATTAAGTCCGACAGACTCCTAGGACTTCCTGCTTAAGATACATTTCGTCTGCGTTTATATCTGGTGGGCTTAATTGTGAATAGACCTTAGTATGTTTGCTCTAATTTTAATTATTAAGATATAAAATATTTATATTATCTCGTTACGCAGGAATAAATTTAAAATCGTTTTTTCTTGTTAGCTTACAACCTCCACGATCGAGAGAATCATGGCAACATTACCGAAAAGCAAGGCCACTGAAAAGCAACTGGCTAATAGCATTATGAACTCTGCCAATCAGATTTGGTTAGCTGGTTTAGGCGCCTTTGTGATTACCCAGGAGGAAGGCAGCAAGCTATTTGAATCCCTGATTAAGGAAGGAGAGGAAGTCGAAGCACGCACCAAAAAAGCTGCCGGCGATAAAGTAGAGAAAATAAAAGGCAGGGTGGAAGAGATGAAGGATAAAGCTACCGAGCAGTTGGATAAGCTGGAGCAGGCCTTCCAGGATCGTGTTGCCCGCGCATTAAATCGGTTGAGTATACCGACGGATCACGATATTCAGGAACTCGCCAAGCGCGTGGATGTACTCAATGAGAGCATTCGGAAACTAACTGAGAAAAACCGATAAACTAGTAGTTTAGCGCCTAAATACTACGAATTGAGAAGGGACTTGCGAGAAACTCTCTTGCGAGTCCTCGCTTTTTTCAGTTCCCTCATCAAACGATCGACCTCCTCCGCTCGGCTGATATCATTAATTCCGCAGCAGCCTTTTTACTCAAGCGCATCCAGGGACACGGGATTAGGCCAGGAACCTGCTCTCGATATTGCCGATAAACATCGCCATAATAAAAGAGCAGTTTGCGTTCCTCCAGTCGCGAGCCAATCACGAAATACACGGTTATGCCGATACCGGTTGCCAGAAAGGCGAGGTCCATGTCCCGAGTCCAGATGATCACCAAACCTAACGCATACCAAGGGTGGCGCACATAACGGTGCAAAGGCGAGAGACGAAAGCATTCCTGATCCTCGATGCCATTCTCTCCTTGACGCCGTTGCCGTAACCCCAGAAATTCCCTGCCATCGTAGTACCGCAAGGTCCACAAGAATCCAAAAATTGCGGCGAATGCAGCGCTATTGGCAACCCATCCCCAGATACCCCTCCATTCCCATAACGGTGTTCCCCGCCAAGCCAAGGTAAGTGCTAACGGTGGAAGCAGCAAAACGACAGCCAAAAAATTATAAAGCAGCCGATACCATGGTGTTACCGTTGGCCAACACTTTGTAACCCACCGTTTCACCCCCAGAGAAGCCAGCAGTGAATGGAGCAGGCCGTAAAGCAGCCACGTCAAAGCCAGGATGGAAAGGTGAGTAGTATTGCTTTGCATATAAATGTTGTATAATTAAAAAGGTACCATGTATATTATTTGTAAATTATATTTTTGTATTTTATTGACATCTTACTTACTTATGTGTAATTTTTTTGTACATGACAAGTTGCAATTGTACAGGTAAATGCCATGAACGCATGTCGTCGATCGCTTCAACTAGCCCTACCTGCGGCCCTGCTTCTCTTCGTAGTCGTAGTCACGGCCACCGCGTTCTTTGCCTTGGAGATCAAGATACCCATCGAAACGCGCGGTGAAACCCCAGTGAAAATCGGCAACTCTGTCGATATCCCCAAGGCTACGCTCGACAACGAAGCCTACATAAGGATGCTCGAAACTGCCTTCATGTCTCTGCTTGAGGAGCGCGAGGTGTGGGGTCGGTTACCCGCTTGTCAAAGCAGCCCGGACGCTGCTACCACAGCGGAACTGAAAACATTCAGCACGCTCGCCGAGCATCCAGCGCTTCCAGTCAGCGTGGATATATGATCCAGGCTCATAGCACACCCTTGCATCTGCAACCAACAGGTGAGCTACGGTTTTTAACGCCACTGTGATCATGCATTTAAACGCCGCAAGACTTGCTCATAAGCCGAATAGACATCGCCATCCAGACAGGTAAGGCAGACAAGATCGAGTCTGTTATCTGCGTTAAGAAAATTTTTCACTTCCTGTACAGCGATCAGTGCCGCCTCCTGCACCGGATAACCGAATATTCCGCAACTGATGGCGGGAAAAGCGATAGTGCGAATCCCATACTTCACCGCCAACTGCAAGCTGTTACGGTAGCAAGAAGCGAGCAATTCCGGCTCGCCGTTATAGCCACCCCGCCAGACTGGCCCCACGGCGTGGATCACGTACCGAGCTGGCAACCGGTAACCCTTGGTGATCTTGGCCTGCCCAGTCTCGCAGCCGCCCAAGATCAGACACTCGGCTTGCAATTCCGGGCCGGCGACCCGATGAATGGCACCACATACCCCGCCGCCACTCAACAAGGCACTGTTGGCGGCATTGACGATAGCGTCTACCTGCATAGCCGTGATATCGGCTCTGACAATTCTCAGTTTGTCCATGTTCGTCCTCGTGTGCGCAGCCATCGTGAACTAAAGGCGTAAACCCCACGCAGCTACCAGCAACCCGAACGCACTCAAGCCTCCAGCTAGAACATACGTCATCTCCGCTCCCAAACTGGTCCACAGATAACCTGCGGCAAGACTGCCTAGCGCCCCACCGGCACCAAAGCTTAAACTGCTGTAAAGGGCCTGCCCGCGACCCTGGTGGGGTCCTGTAAAAAACCGGTGGATCAGCGAAATAGCCACCGCATGATAGACGCCGAAGCTAAACGCATGCAGGGTCTGGGCAAGCAATAGCAGGGGCAGATTGGCGGCGAAGCCACCGATCAGCAACCAGCGCAGACTGGTAAGCGCCAGGGTCACCAAAATCAATCGCCGCCCTCCGAAACGCGGTAGCAGCCAGGGCATAAGCAGGAATACCCCCACTTCGGCGGTCACAGCCAAGCCCCAAAGACCACCAATCAAGTCACGAGAATAGCCCCGTTCCTGCAAATAAATGGAAAAAAAAGCGTAGTACGGCCCATGGCTAGCCTGAATAAGAAAGCACACCAGGAAAAAAACCATTATCCTTGGCTGGCGTAATACCCGAGTTATCGATTCATGTTCGAGGCGTCGGTACCCTATCGCATGTTCCGGCACCATGATGCTGTTCAGCCAAAGGGCAGCGAACAACCCCAGCAACACCATTGGCACAATACCCACGCCCAGGTGCTGTAGGAGGGCGCCCACGAGCACGGCCATGACGATAAAACCCACTGACCCCCACAGGCGAATGCTGCTGTAACGATGAACCTCCCTGCCCAAATGGTTCAAGGTATTTACTTCGAACTGGGGCAGTGCGGCATTCCAAAAGAAGCTGAACAACAACATCACCAGCGCCAGTCCAGCAAAAGAATCTCTGGCCAGATAGACACCGGCAAAGCATAGCCCCCCAGCCAGACACGCCAAGCGCACAATGGCCATGCGCCTGCCCATGCTGTCGCCAATCCAGCCCCACACATTCGGGGCTACCACCTTGGTGGCCAGGGTGATGGCAGTGAGTTCGCCGATCCGGGACGGTTCGAAACCTAAGGACTGGAGATACAGACTCCAATATGGCACGAAGACACCGAGGGTGGCGAAGTAAAACAGGTAAAAACCCGACAATCGCAGGTAAAGCGAGGTATCGACCACGCTCACCCCCCCAGCGCGGGGGCAACCGGGGTGTGCTTCAAGCAACTGAACCGGGAAGAGGCGGGGTCGCCGTCGTCACGTCCAGGTTCTGGGCGCGGTGGCGTAGCGCATGGTCCATCAATACAATCGCCACCATGGCCTCGGCGATAGGGGTAGCACGGATGCCGACGCAGGGATCGTGACGCCCTTTGGTGACAACTTCCACCGGTTCGCCGCGCAGATTGATGCTCCTGCCCGGCACGCGGATGCTAGAAGTGGGCTTGAGGGCAATGCTGGCGACGATATCCTGGCCCGTGGAGATGCCTCCCAAGACACCGCCAGCGTTATTGCTGAGAAACCCCTGCGGCGTCATCTCGTCCCGGTGCTCGGTGCCGTGCTGTGTCACCGAGGCGAAACCGGCTCCGATCTCCACCCCTTTCACCGCATTGATGCTCATCAGTGCGTGGGCCAGATCGGCGTCCAGGCGGTCGAAAATCGGTTCGCCCCAGCCCACCGGCACCCGGCTTGCCACCACCGTCACCCGCGCGCCGATCGAATCCCCGGATTTTCGCAAGGCATCCATGAAAGCTTCCAGTTCCACAACCTTGTCCGGGTCCGGGCAGAAGAAGGGGTTATCATCCACCGTTTCCCAAAGAAGTTTGTCGGGACGGATCGGGCCGAGTTGGGCCAGGTAGCCGCGGATCATGACCCCATAGCGTTCGTGCAGATACTTTTTGGCGATCGCCCCGGCAGCCACCCGCATGGCGGTCTCGCGGGCCGAGGAGCGGCCACCGCCCCGATAGTCGCGAATACCGTACTTCTGGTGATAGGTATAGTCGGCGTGGCCGGGCCGGAAGCGGTCCAATATCTCGCTATAGTCCTTGGAGCGCTGGTCCCTGTTCTCGATGAGCATGCCGATGGGGGCGCCGGTGGTCTTGCCTTCGAACACGCCGGAGAGAATCTTCACTGCATCGGGTTCTCGGCGCTGCGTGGTATGACGGCTCTTGCCGGGACGACGACGATCCAATTCCACTTGAATATCCACCTCGGACAGCACCATGCCTGGGGGACAACCATCGACTATAGCCCCCAGGGCAAGGCCATGAGACTCACCGAAGGTGGTGACGGTAAACAGTTTTCCGTAGCTATTTCCAGACATGGGCAGGGGCAGATCTTCGTTGTCATGCACAAAAGTGGACGCTTTGGCTTAACAGTTCGTTCAGGCCTTTCTCTCTCGTGGGGATATAACACAAACGTATTCGAAAAAGCATGAAAGGGCAAACTTATTAAAAAGCATCCAAGGGTAATTATTCGCACCTATTACAACCCACGCCCGCGCGATGGGCGCCGGCATTTCCCACCGCTGCGGCTTTTCGTTCGAAAGCATTAACCGGAAAACTCAGCCACTGCCCAAAGCGGTGTGTACTATGCTATATTTCAGTTTGATTTCAAAATTCATCTCAACAGAGGTTGCTGTCTGCAAAGGATAAACGCAGGTTGGCCAAGTAACTTGGCTTTCAGCAAGCAAAACCTCTTGATCAATCAGCCCTGATCAAGAGGTTTTTCATTTGTAGCGACACTCCTATCCTTTCTTTATCTCGAAGAATGGACAGAGTCAGCGTTGTCAGGAAGGCATAAGACAGTCAACAACCATAGGTCTGAATAAGGAATTAGTGTGCGGAAAATAGTTATCAGCGGGACGGGACTCTACACTCCTCCTCACTCAATCAACAACGCTGAACTGGTTACTGCCTTTAATGCGTTCGTGCATGACTACAACGAAGAACATCGGTTACAGATCGAGGCGGGCAGCCTGCAACCTCTGCTGGAGTCCAGCACCGACTTCATCGTCAAAGCCTCCGGCATCCAGAGCCGCTATGTCATGGACAAGAACGGCATCCTGGACCCTGCCATCATGTGCCCACGGTTGCCTGAACGTTCCAACGACGAGCTCTCCATCCAGGCCGAAATAGCGGTTCAAGCTGCCCAGGACGCCCTGGTCGCAGCCCGGAAGACAGTCGCCGACATAGATGCCGTACTAGTGGCCTGCTCCAACATGCAGCGCGCTTATCCGGCGATGGCAATCGAGGTTCAGGAGGCGCTTGGCATCGATGGTTTCGGTTTCGATATGAACGTAGCCTGTTCGTCAGCCACGTTTGGTATGCAGACCGCCGCCGACATGTTGCGCAGTGAGAATGCTCGCTGCGTGCTCATGGTCAATCCGGAAATATGTTCCGGACATCTGAATTTTCGCGACCGCGACAGCCACTTCATTTTTGGGGATGTCTGCACAGCCGTAGTCATGGAGAGCGCTGATACCTGTAGCGCCGGCCATCCGTTTGAAATCCTCGGCAGCAAGCTCAAGACCCATTTTTCCAGCAATATTCGCAACAACGCCGGCTTTCTGAACCGCACCGCGCCGGCAGGAATTGGTGCGGTGGACAAACTCTTTGTTCAACAGGGCCGCAAGGTATTCAAGGAAGTCACACCCCTGGTGGCTGAGGTGATCAAGGAACATCTGGCTGAGCTTGGACTGACCGTGGCCGAACTGAAACGCTTTTGGTTACACCAGGCCAATCTCAATATGAATCAACTGATTATCAAGAAGGTGCTGGGACGTGACCCTGCCCCATTGGAAGCGCCCGTGATTTTGGATGAGTATGCCAATACCAGTTCAGCAGGCTCCATCATCGCCTTTCATAAGTATCATGGCGATCTCAATGCGGGTGACTTGGGATTGATTTGTTCCTTTGGCGCCGGGTATTCCGTCGGCAATGTCGTGGTTCGCAAACTGAACTGAAAACGATCATTGCCGGGGACAATAACGCTCAAGCTGCTGCCGTTTTTTCCGTGTTGTGGCTGCGCACATGCATGGTATTCTGGCGCGTCACCACTTCCCGCACCTTGGGACGCTCGACGAACTGCGCCAGGGTAATCCCCTCCAGGAAGGAGAAAATCTGCTGGCTGAGGTCGCTCCACAACTCATGGGTCAGGCAGCGGAGACCCTCGTGACAATCCTCGCGCCCGCCACAGCGCGTGGCATCGACTCTTTCATCCACGGCACTGATGATATCAGCGACGGTGATCCCCGCCGCCGGCCTGGCCAAGCGATAACCACCACCTGGACCTCTCACGCCTTCCACCAAACCTCGCTTGCGAAGTTTGGCGAATAACTGCTCCAGGTAGGACAGTGAAATGCCCTGGCATTGCGAGATATCCGCCAGAGTGACGGGGCCAAGCTTGTCATGGATAGCAATATCCATCATGGCGGTGACCGCATAGCGGCCTTTTGTGGAGAGTCTCATGGCAGCACCCAGATAGTTGCACAGCGGGTTTGGTAATACCTTTTAACCAAATGATTATAAAATAGGATAGTTTACTAATTCGGTCAACTAAATCTGGAACAGTTCCAGCTATTACCAGTATTTAATTAAGTCGTCAACTAGGCACTTTCGGCAAAGCGGTGACCCTGATGAAGGGAGTAGTTCAACCATTTAAAAAGAAACCGGTTAACATGCCAGCGGGAACGTAGCTGCGCTCCAGTGCTTTCTTCCGCTGTCTTGAAGCCGGGTAAGCTACGCAAATGCGCCGTCACAACCTCTGCGAGCCGTGCATCATGATAAACCCGTATGCGCAAATCAGGTTCGACCACGACACCCCCCTCCCTGAAAAAATGATAGGTTAGGGAAAGCTCCGTGGTGTAGCGGAACCGCTCGTTGATTTCCAGGTGGAGGGGCAGACCGTTCGGCACTCGCGATACCCAACAGGTGTTGACAGGCGGCATGATAGGAATCAGACGGCGTATACCGATATAGTTGCGTTCATACAGGTCCATCAGGCTCGCAAAGGTACCTGGCCAATCCTGCAGCCTGGAACGACAATCATAGTCATGTAGGAGGATCATAGGGGTGCTTTACCCTACGGCAACGCGGGTAGCAAGTTAGAGGGTAGCAGCGCGCAAAAATCATGCAATGGTCCGCCCACGGCTACACTAGGTGCTGTGCGGCAAACTAAACAAACTTACCCGCTGATCGGATTCCACCATTATAATGCTAACCTCTTCAAGTTATTGCCCTTACCAAGCGATTAACAACAAGACTGGACGCCCTGCCCCGCAGGTAGCGCACGCCATTCAGGGGAATAATGCACCAAGGAGAATGACCTTGGCAAAACAGTTGTGTAACCCTGGCTTTGCCTAGCTCGAGCGAGTCCATTCCAGACGCACGTTGACCATAATAATCTCAGGAGCGGCCATGAGCCGCGACAATCTCTATTACCAACCCGCGATACCATGACGACCTCCATTATTAAGGCAGACAAACTAACCAAGCGCTACGGCAATCATACGGCGGTCGATGGCGTCGATGTGCAGGTGCGAGCCGGCGAATGCTGGGGACTGCTCGGCCCAAATGGCGCCGGCAAGACTACGTTTCTGCGCATGCTGATTGGCAATACGCCACCTTCCTCCGGCCAACTGCACGTGCTCGGTCATGCGATTCCTGACGAGGCTACAATGATGCGGCGATGTACCGGCGTCGTGCCGCAGAAAGACAACCTCGACCCGGATTTCACCGTCGCCGAGAATCTGCGCACCTATGCCGGCTATTTCGGCCTACACGGCGCGAAGCTGGATGAGCGCATTCAGGACCTGCTGGATTTTGCGTCCTTGGCGGGGAAGCGGGACGCCCATATCGCGACACTATCCGGCGGCATGCAAAGGCGTCTGTCCCTGATCCGGGCGTTGATCAACGCGCCTGAACTGCTGATCCTGGACGAGCCGACAACTGGCCTAGACCCCCAGGCGCGCCAGCTTATCTGGCAACGGCTGCGCGCATTGCGCGCCCAAGGGATGACATTGGTGCTGACAACCCACTACATGGAAGAGGCGCAACGCCTCTGCGATCGCGTCACGGTTATGGACCACGGACACATTCTGGATAGCGGCCGCCCCGACGACCTGATCCGCAAGTACATCGAGCCGCATGTGGTAGAGGTCTTTGGACCCGGGCTGGAGACCTGGCACCGAGAGGTAGCGGTCGAGTTGGCGGCGCGCAGCGAGCAAGTCGGGGAAACCCTGTTCTATTACGCCAGCGACGAACTGCCCTTGCTGGAAGCGGTGAACCAACAGCCCAATCTGTCCTATTTGCACCGGCCAGCCAATCTGGAGGATGTCTTCGTGAAACTGACCGGCCGCGAACTGCGGGACGGCCAATAGGGAGAGCCAATATGGATCTGTTCAGATACGCAATCCCACACGGCGCTGCGACAATACGCTGGTTCCCGGTATGGAAGCGCAATTTCCGCGTCTGGGTAAAGCTGGCTGGCCCGGCGCTGCTCGGCAACTTCGGCGAACCCCTGTTATACCTGCTGGGCCTCGGCTATGGACTGGGCAGTTTTGTGGGCAACGTTCAAAATATGCCCTACATTGTATTCCTCGCCTCGGGCATGGTGGTTTCCAGCGCCATGATGACAGCTTCATTCGAAGGCATGTATTCCGCCTACACCCGCATGGATGTCCAGAAAACCTGGGACGCCATGCGAGCCACTCCACTGGATGTACCGGACATCGTCATCGGCGAAGTGGTGTGGGCCGCGACCAAGAGCCTGTTCAGTGGCGCCGCCATCCTGATTGTAGCGGCTTTCCTGGGGGCAGTTGCCAGTTGGCAAGGGATGCTTGCCCTGCCCGTCGTGCTGCTGACGGGCCTTTGCTTTGCGTCCATGGCCCTGGTGATTACGGCATTCGCGAAGAACTACGATTTCTTCCTGTACTACAACACCTTGATCATTACGCCGCTGCTGCTGGTCGGCGGCGTGTTCTTTCCCTTGGAAGAAATGCCCCCGGCTGTTCAGTGGCTCTCGCAGGGGTTCCCCTTGATCCATGCTGTGGAACTGGTCCGGCCGCTGATTACCGGCTTACCGCTCGATAATCCTCTCCTGCACCTCTCAGTGCTTACCGTTTACACGCTACTCACCTTGCTGCTCGCCATCAAGTTGATCAAGCACCGGTTGATGGTTTGAGCGGAATCTAACGTTGCGGCGGCGCGGCGATACCTGGCTTGAGCAAGCGGCCCGACAGCTCGCCAGTAGAAGGCTGTTCAGAATAGGTCAACCCCCGGCCAGTTCATTTAACCAACCAGGGGTCAATTGTCCAGGTGTTATGCCAGGGTCGCCAGAAACCCCAGGCGATTTTTCATCGGTTAAGCAAGGCTACTTGTCGTTAAAGCCTAATTTGATCTCGTTGGCATCCAGCTTGCCGTCCTTATTGAGATCCATTTTCGTCCATGCCGCCTCATTTCCGCCATGTTTCATAAACGAATCCTTGGAAATCGTCCCGTCCGCGCCCATCATCGTCTTCGCGGTCGCCATATTCATTTGCATCGGTTGAGTTTCAGCGGCGTTGACTGAAAGCGCCAGACTAATACAAGCGGCAGCGATACCAGTGGTGAGAAATTTATTCATTTTCAAACCCTCCTCTCTAAGATTTTCTTAAGATTTTCTTATGACTATATAACCGAGTTCAGCTCGATCAGTGAAATTATGGTTGAACACCAATCGTTTCGCAATCTTCTACTGAATAAATTTAGTCTCAATGTGGATTCCGGACAGTTCGCCTGGTTACGCCACCAGTAACTGCAACAGGGGCCTGAGTAGGCCCTTGCCCCGAATGCACGGGTTGTGCACGAACTGAAATAAACCCAAGTAGAGCGGCAGTTTCTCTTGCGAAATGCCGCGATGAGGCCGCAGCCAGCAGTGCTACAGCGACCAGAAGCGCTTGGCGGTGTTAACGTGAACCTCATGGAAGCCATCCCCCTCGTCATCGCGGACATATTCGCCCCGGCCATGGTACACGGTTTGATGGTCGAAGCCCCCTTCGGACAACCGGTGGTAGCTGTCGTACTCGTCGGTGTACACCTGGGTTCCTGGCGCGATGAACCGCTCGACCAGCGGCTGGATCGTCACTTGTTGGACGCTCTCCAGCAGCCGGATCACGACCGCCCCGCCGCGCTGGGTCATCCTGAAGATCGGCGGCTTTTCGGTTGCCAGGGTCCCGCGTCCCCGCGCACCTTGCAGGCGGCGCCGGCCTTTCCGCACCTTTTTTGCACCGCCTCCGGAGACCCCTGGTGACCGGCCACCAGGTACCCTTCGTCGCCTTCCACCGCCCAGCGCCAATACCATGAAGCCCACCTGATTGACGATGCTGTAGGCCAGAAAGCGGCGCATGTCGTTTGCCAGCAGAGCATAGATGATGCCGTAGAACGACATGTACAATCCGACAGGAACCAGAACGGTAGCACCTGGAAATCCCTCGAGCAGGGCGAATAACGCGGTCTTGGTGGCAAAGGCGTACAGGAATACCGTGCCATTAATTCCCAGCACACGAACAGGGTGAGCAAATCGCCGGCGACGGTGACGCTGATGGCACTGTCGGCATAGACAAAGGCCGCCGCCAGTTCCAGGGTTCGAGCCTGCCGGAGCGCGAACATCAGCACCCCCCTCCAAAGCGGTTAACCACCGATCCATTTCACCCTCCCGCAACGCGTCGGCTGCAGCCAGTGTCAGGGCATGAACAACCAGTGTGTCGCCCCTCAGGTAGGTAGTCACCGTGCCAGGAGTCAAAGAGATGGAATAAGCGTATATCACCCGCCCCATATTGGTACGTTGCGTCGCCTTGAGGCGAATCAGGGTTGGGCTGATGGGAAGTTTGGGGTCCAGGATGATCCGGGTCACGTCGAGGTCGGACTTTATGAGTTCTCACATGAGTCAAGACCAGTAAAGCAGAAGGTGCAGGTTCAAGCTCAGGCAATCAGGGTATGGGTTCGGGGCTGAGCGCTTCTCTATCCGCCGACCGATCCATACCACGAGCACAGAGGAGCAGATACCGAAGCCCAGCAATAAGGGAACGCAGAAGTAACCGGACATCAACAGCCAGAGGCAGAAATAAAACAACCCCAGACCGAACGTATACAGCACAGCGACTCCCTAACGGTGCGTCAGCCCTCATGGTAACCGCCTACTGGCTTGGCTCAAGCCGGCAGTTCGCTGGCGGCTGTAACATTCCGTTCACAAACAGATGCTAACCAGATCCGGCCTGGTCATTCAGGCTCCTCCTGGAACCTTCAGCCCGCGCGCACGAGCGGGCTTTTTCTTGGCCGCTTACTCAATCCATGCTCAATTCAGGGCGGCGGGCTTGGTTATTCATTGCCCTTCTTATACTGATCGCGCATTTCGCGCTTGAGCGTCTTGCCAGCGACATTGCGCGGAAACGTCTCCATGATCACCGCGTCGCTAATGCGCTGGAACTTGGCATCGACGCGGCTGTTGGTCCACTCGACCAATTCTTTGGCTTCCAGCGTCTTACCCGGGCCCAGAACCACGGCAGCGACCGGTGTTTCCCCCCATTTCTCGTCGGGCACCCCAAACACGGCCACCTCGTTGACCGCCGGGTGCTGGATGATGATCTCCTCGATATCTTTCGGATAGACGTTCACTCCGCCGGTGATGATCATATCCTTGATACGGTCGACCAGGAACAGATAGCCGTCATCGTCCGCGTAACCGGCGTCGCCCGTGTGCAGCCAGCCGTCAATGATGGCCTTCGCGGTCAAATCGGGACGCTTGTAGTAGCCGGGCATCATCATCGGGCTCTTACCGCAGATCTCGCCGACCTCGCCAGGTTTACATTCCTCGCCATCGTCGTTGAGGATGCGCATCTCCATAAATGCCGGCGGCACGCCTACCGAACCCACCTTACGAATGGCATCGTGCTTGTCGAGAATGGTCATGAAACCCTCGGTCAATCCATACAGTTCGTAAAAACGGCCCGGCAGAAGCTCGTTGATACGGCGCTTGTACTCCAGCAGCAGCGGCGCTCCGACGTTATGCAGCATCTCCAGCGATTGCAGCGCCTCCGGCCGGAAAGCCGGACTGTTGAGGATGGCGATGATCTGTGAAGGCACCATGACGATATGCGTGACTTTTTCTTGGTCGATGGCGCGGATCACGGCTTCGGCGTTGAAAGATTCGTGCAGAATGTAAGTACAGCCCAGGTACATCCACGGCATCAGGTCCAGCATGGCGCCGTTGAAGACGATGGCGCCGGCGTGCAGAACCACGCTCTCCGGCGTCATCCGCCAGGCCGAGGCAAACATCGTGCAGTACATGGCGCGCACGTAATGGGTGTGCACGATACCCTTGGGAGCGCCAGTGGTGCCGCTGGAATACATGATGTTGAACACATCGGCATCGGTGATGCCGGCATCCGGCGGGTTGTCCTCGGAGGCGGTGCCGACAAAATCGACATGACCATGAAAACCCTCGCGCGCCGTCCCCGCGCCGCCAACCAGAACAAAGTCGCGGATAGCCGGAAGCTCCCCGCGGATGCGCTCCAGGGCGTCGGCGAAGGAGGCGTCGGCGAGCACCAGCACCGTATCCGAATCCCTGAGCAGGGTGGCCAGGCCGCTGTCCTGGAGCAGGGTGCTGCTGGGGACAATGACGATGCCCGTCTTCGCTCCCGCCCAATAGGCCGCCATCAGCTCCAGGCAGTTGGGCAAGATGGTAGCGATCTTCTCGCCCTTGCGGACGCCGCTTGCCAGCAGGGCATTGGCCAGTCTGTTGACGTAGGCGTTAAACTTCCGGTAATTCAGCCGTTGTTCACCGACGATCAGCGCCAGATGATCAGGCCGATAACGCGCATGCCGCGGCAGAAGCGTGCCAAGATTCATTACTACCCCCCTAACGGCCAGACAACATAACGGTTGCAGATGATTTCCCAATGATTACAGTCTACCCACTCAGGGCGCATAATCACAACTGCCGCGGGAATCATTTAGTGCAGGCGGTGTTGTAAAAAAGCTAATCCCGCCTCTCGACCGAACTATTTCCCGCATTCCTGCACATACTAGCTGTACCCGCCGGTCCCTGGGCACCTCGCAAGTGGCTGGCTATAAAGCTCAAAATTACGAAAAGCCGGAGGTATTAGTCATGGTTCAAACCACCCTTGAAGTCGGCAAGGAAGCACCCGCATTCACGTTACCGAATCAAGATGGCAACCCGGTCAGTCTCAAGGATTTGCAGGGCCGCTGGATCGTTCTGTATTTCTATCCCAAGGACGACACCCCCGGCTGCACGACGGAAGCTTGCGACTTCACTGGGGGTCTCAAGCAGTTCGAAGCGCTCAAGGCAACGGTTCTCGGTTGCAGTCCCGATTCCCTCGCCAGTCATCAGAAGTTCATCAGCAAGCATAACCTTAGCATTACCCTGCTCAGCGATGAGAACCACATGGTGTTGGCGCAGTATGGCGCGTGGGGGCAGAAGAATATGTACGGGCGTATCAGCGAAGGCGTGATCCGCTCCACGGTATTGATCGATCCCGCCGGCAAAGTCGCTCACCACTGGAAAAAGGCGAAAGCGGCCGGACACGCCGAACAGGTGCGCAGGAAGCTTGAAGAACTCCAACTGGGCTGAATATCATCTGCTGGCTCTCCTTGGGCAAGCGTGCCCAACTTCGCAAGGGGCACATGACATGCCTAATCAGGATAAACAACTACTGGCAATGCGGGAACGGGTATGGGAACTCCATGCCCAAGGCGTTCCGCTAGAAGATATCGCCGCTGAACTGAGCTGGTCTCTTGACACCGTCAGGTCGACGCTGGATATGAACCACGCCTCTTCTGCGGCCACTTCAAACGCCCACCGCGAGTCACTTCGGCAGCGCGCCGAAATCCTCCGAGCGGAGGGCTTTAGCTACTCGAAAATCGCCAGGCGCTTCAATGATGAGCGCGTACCGACACTGTCTGGTCAAGGCTGGTGGCATCACACGGTGATCAAGCGCTTGCTCCACGAATAGGCACCCTCGCCGGAAATTACCGCAAATCGCTGGCGGTTCGCACGGCGTGGGAGCCGTGCTGGAAGAACCTCTCGATGTGAAGAACCGCCGCGAGTCGCGCGATTCCAGTCAAGCGTTCACCAATTTGACCCGGTAACAACACAAAACTTGATACCAACTTCAATTATGTCTACTTTTTTTAGTTGTTGTTCAAGAAAATTATAACGTTCAATCTCTATTGGTGAGGTGGATTAAGCAATTCCGTCCGCGCAAAGCGGTAGATGGCCAGTCCTCTAACCGAGTCAAGGCTACTATGAACCGATATAATACCGTCCTTCTCTTCGGTGCTCCCGGATCAGGTAAAGGAACACAGGGTAAGATCTTGGGAGAGATACCGGGGTTTTTCCATTCCTCTTGCGGCGAGGTTTTTCGAAATATCGATATCTCCAGCGACATCGGCAAGGCGTTTTACCAATACAGTTCACGCGGCGAACTGGTGCCCGATGAGGTGACCGTGAAACTCTGGTTGCAAACCATTCACGCCCACACGATCCTCGGCGACTACAAGCCCCGGGTCGACCTGCTAATCCTCGACGGCATCCCCCGCACCTTGCAGCAAGCGCAGATTATGCAAGAGCACATCGAGGTGCTCAAGGTCATCCACTTGTATTGCAAAGATGAAAATGCCATGTTTGAGCGCCTTCGCAAGCGAGCGCTGAAGGAAAACCGCTACGACGACGCCGATGAAAAGGTCATTCGCCGGCGCTGGCAAATCTATGAGCGCGACACCTTTCCACTCCTGGAGCATTACGCGCCGACCTTGGTCGCCAACGTTGACTCCATTGGTTCGCCAGGACAAGTTCTGCACGGCATACTTGATCAGGTTCTGCCGATCCAGGACGCTCACTTCGTCGAGACTGAAGGGTAAATTCTGAATCGGCCAGTTCGTTCGGTCACGGTTCATACATCTGTCAGCCACAATAAAAAAAACGGGCTAGGTGAATATACCTAACCCGTTTTTTTATGGCGCGCCCGGAGAGATTCGAACTCCCTACCGTCTGGTTCGTCGTTAGGCAACAACGTATCCAACACAATCCACCACCAGCCGAAATATGTACACATAAAACTTGTACCCACAGAGACGGAGAAACGAGACATGGCAACTGAACAACTGACGACCGCCAAGCTGAAGGCGGTTTCCGAGAAGGGTGTGAGTTCCATCTCCTGCTGCGTGCCTACGAAGCCGGCGGCTACAATTCGCCGCCGCCCAAGTCCCCCGCGATC
Source organism: uncultured Gammaproteobacteria bacterium (assembly GCA_963696325.1). Lineage (GTDB taxonomy): Bacteria > Pseudomonadota > Gammaproteobacteria > Competibacterales > Competibacteraceae > CAVOJV01. The sequence continues at coordinate 56,182 of CAVOJV010000005.1, read as the reverse complement.
AGCCTGAACTGCTCCAGCGTTGCCTCCAGGTCGTCCACGATCTCCACCGCATCCCGCGCGGCTTTGAGCATATCTCAAAGGTCGGCGAAATCCTGGTCACTCGCTGTCAAAATGGTCTCCAGATCCCGCATGACGGTGCGGCGTCGAAACGGATTACTTAGGATGCTCGGGGTTGCCACGTCGACAGGGCGATTGCCGAACAGCTCGGATAGTTCATCCCGCATGTTGACCAGTTCGAGCAAACTCGCATGCGAGTGATCGTCCGCCATCCCCGGATCGAGTACGCGGATGGCTTTGAGCAACAGCAGGTAGGAAGCTGCTCGACGTAGTCGCCATAGGTCATCCCGTCGCGCAGGGTGAACCGGGGTTTCACGCGAGCACGCAGGTGCTCGCGTGCCAGCGAACCGGCAAAGCTCCATCCGAGCCCTGGAACGTTGCAGTAGTTCCCGGCGTGCGGCATCAGGGGGGCAGATAGCGTCGATTGGCGTTCAACTGCCGAACTGCTTCACAAGACCGCCAAGCGTCATGTTCTCCGCAATCGCGTCATGCGGAATCAGCACGTAACGCCAAGTCTTCCCACCATAACTCGCCGCATGGTCCGAAGCATTCGCGCACCACTTGACCGCCGCCTCCTTCTTGGCAATGACGACCGGGTCTACAAGTTCCGTGCGCTTCTTGGGTTCCAGCATAAAGATCGTGTCGGCGGTTTCAGCAACGAAGTCCGGCTGATATTCCAGATGGTCCGCTCCATTCTGGTAGTAAATCTGGAACTGACCCTTTGCCGGCTTGAACCACTTGCTGGCCTCGCGCTCCAGAATCACCGCCAGCTTGCGCTCCGAGTCTGAATCGAACTTCTGTACCGGATAGAGGCAATGCTGGAAGCCGCCAAACAGGTACTTTGCCATGTTGCTCTTGTCCGCTGGCTCCACCCGGTAGTTGGCGGTCGGTTCCTGCACGAAATACGTGTAGGCGCTCTGCTTCAGTTCGGTAAAGCCCTTGCTGACCTTCACCTCGTAGCCGACAACATCTACCCAGTAGTGCGCCTGCATCTGGACGTGGATGAATCGAGCGATGTCACGCTGGTAGCAGCGCAGCACCTTGCGCGTGTCCTCCTCGGACAGATAACCCTTGAAATGCTGCACGGTCTGGGCTGCCAGGTCGTAGAGCAGATCCGCCTGTTCGTCGTAGGAAATATCGTCGAAGTCCACCAGTCCGCTAACCACATAGTCTTCCAAGCGAGCTTCCTCGATGCCGCCATGGCCTAGCGCCACCACTTCCAGTTGATTGGTGCGCAAGTGCTGAATCCAAAGCTCGTCGGATACTGCAGGGTACTTCAGCGTGGAAAGTTCGAGCGTGAAAGGTTTGAAGCCGGATTTCACTTCGCCCTTGGGCACCACCAGAATACGCGGGATGTCGATCGTCTGCTGCGTGACCAGCTCGACGGTTTTCGCCACCACGGCGGCAAAGTCCGGCTTCTCCGTCACCCCGTCCAATTCCAATTGGGTCGGCTGATGCTGCTCCTCAACCGCCTTGACGATGGCCGCCTGGATTTCCGGTTTCTTCAGGTACTCGATGGTAGGCAGGGTCTGCGGCTGGTTTTCCAGCTTGCAGATGACCTCATAGGTGATCTGTGCCACCTTCTGCTCTTCCGGCTTGGTGAAAACAGGCACCTCATCCTGGCCAGCCACCGTCGTGCTGCTCGTCACCTGCGCGGGCTTCAACCCCAGCCTGGTGGCCACACACGATTGCGACACCACCGTGGTCGTTTTCTGTCCAAGCGCATCCGTGTCCAGCACCACCGTCTGCAAATGGATCGCCGAATCCGGCTTGTTGGCCTCATCGATGATTTCCTGAAACTTGTCGTGGGCGACGATGTTCAGCCGGTCCACGGCCGTCACGCCGGTGCGCTTTCCATAAGGCAGGCGCAGGCCGCGGCCGATGGACTGCTCGATGTGGATGCGGGCATTGGCCGCCCGCAGCGGCACGATGGTGTAGAGGTTGGTCACGTCCCAGCCTTCCTTCAGCATATTGACGTGAATCACGATCTCCGTCGGCTCGTCGGTATGCTCCACCTTGAGCAGCCGTCCGATCATCTCCTCCTCTTCCGCGCCGGTCTTGCTCGAATCCACCCGGATGACCTTGTCCCGGTAGCGTCCCTCGAAGAAGTTGTCCGACTTGATCAGCTCGGTCAGTTGCCCGGCATGGGTGGTATCACGGGCAATCACCAGCAGGAAGGGCTTGACGATGGGGTTGTCGCTCTCGCGGGCGTAGGTCTCCAGTTCCACCTTCACGCTTTCGTGCAGGCGCACGCCGTCTTCCAGTTTCAGGCGCTCGATTTCCTCCGCCGACATGCCCGCCGGATTGAAGTTCTTGCGCGTCACCACCGCCGGTTCCTTGACGAAGCCGTCGGCCATGGCGCGGCCCAACGGGTAGTCGACAATCACGTTCTTGAACGCCACTGCACCGCGCGGGGACTCCACAAACGGCGTGGCCGTCAACTCCAACCCCAGAATCGGCTTCAGCTCGTTGATGGCGCGAATCCCGACGCTGGCGCGGTAGCGATGCGACTCGTCCATCAACATCACCAGGTCCGGCAAGCCGGCCAGATAATCGAAGTAGCTCTCGCCGATGTATTCCGAAAGCCGCTTGATGCGCGGCGACTTGCCGCCGCGCACTTCGGAGTTGATCGTGGAAATGTTGAAGATGTTGATCCGGACGCCACCGAAGAGCGTGCCGCTTCGCGGGTCATGCTGGTCGTAGTTGTCGCCGGTGATGATCGAGGGCGCATCGATGGCGAATTCCGCGATGCCCCGAAAAACGTACTTGGGATGATTGCGGTCGCTGAAGTCGGCGATCAGCTTGTTGTAGATGGTCAGGTTCGGCGCCAGCACGAAGAAGTTGTCGATGCCGTGCGCCAGATGCAAATAGCTGATGAACGCGCCCATCAGCCGCGTCTTGCCGACGCCAGTGGCGAGCGCAAAGCACAGCGACGGAAATTCGCGCTCGAAGTCCGTGACCGAGGGAAATTCGCCGCGGATCATTTCCAGCACGGCGTTGGTGTCAGCCTCCTTGCCGGGTGGCGCGATCTCGGTGACACGGTCGAGAATTTCCAGCGAACGACGCTGGGGCGGGCGCAGCGAGAGGCGGCCGGCAATGGCGTTGACGTGGCGGTTCACTGCGGATGGTCCGTGCTGCGGTTATCGTTTTGAGTCTTCTTCAGCATCGAAGATGGCCTCATCGGAGAGAAAGTCTCGAATGTCTTCGGTCACGCACGAAGCGTTCCATCTTTTCCTCACTCTCGATCAAATCGCCCAGATAGAGCAGCCAATCACGCGACACGGATCAGGTCCTTTTCGACATGCGCCCGGGCGCGTGGCTTCAAACCCTTTTCGGTCACAAAATCCGCCGGCTGTCCGAGCAGTTGCTCAAGATGGTCCTTGAGGCCGAAATAACCATCGAAAGTCGCGGTACCCTCGAATTCCACCAGCTCGTCCACATCGCTGTCTTCCCATGCTTCATCCCGGGCCATCGAACCGAAAAGGGCAAGATGCTTGACGTTGAAGCGTCGCTCGACCTCCGCGTGTCGCTCTCGCAACACCGACAATACCTGATCGCGTTTCATGGGCGGACCCTCGCTGAAGTCCAATGTCTGCTGTCCCGGCTCGGGCGGTTTTTGCGGTAAATTTTCCACCCGCAGGCTGTAATCGTCATGCTCCCATTCGCAACGGTTCAAGACTTGTTTTGGAATCTTCTTCACCGTCAGGTTAGGGTACTCGCCGCGCCCACGGAAAGCGGGGCACAACACCAGCAGCGTGCGCTCCGGCCCTACTTCGTGGGAACGAGTCCCTTTATCTTCCCCTCGAAATTGCTTTATCCGCGGTCGTCCTGTTCCATCGTTGGGAAAGTAAACCCGACTTTCCTTGAGATACGACTCATAAACTGACTCGGTCGCTGCCCAACAACAGCCCTTCGGGGGTTCCACAAATTCACCAGAATGCGTCCGTATCTTGTATATCTGATTCGGCCTGAACCCTTGAGCGCTAAAGGGGATAGATCGCCAAGGGCCGCGTGCATCGTTGTCTGGATTCGAAAAACCAGCATCATTGCGTGGAAGAAGCTGTCTCGCACTCTTCCATTCCAGCGCACCTTGCTTGGCATAGATAAGCGGGTGATCGTGTGAGGAGCCAATTGCAGCGCGATTCTCCCGCGACGTTCGTTTCTGCCAAACAGCATTAGCCACGAAGTTCGGCCGCCCAAACACCTCATCACACAACACCTTCAGGTAATGCGCCTCGTTGTCGTCGATGGTGATCCACAGCGAGCCATCCTCCGACAGCAGCCGCCGGATGATCTCCAGCCGGTCCCGCATCAGCGACAGCCAGATCGAATGCTCTAACCCATCGTCGTAATGCGTGAACGCGCTGCCGGTGTTGTACGGTGGGTCGATGTACACGCATTTCACCTTGCCCGCGAACTCCGGCTCCAGCGCCTTCAAGGCCAGCAGGTTGTCCCCGAAGATCAGTCGGTTGTCGAAAATATCCCCGTCCCCTCACCCGATGCCGCGCGTGATAAGACTTCGCCGGGTCTTCCAGCAGGATGCGCGGCTCAAGCCTGGGCGGTTTCTCCTTGCCAATTCAGGTGAGTTCCAGTTTTGTTTTTTCGTCATACGGTCGTTTCCCCCAACTTTCGCAGTTGGGGCAGTAAAGATGGTATATCGGTCTGGACGAGGCTCCAGAGGGTATCGTTGTCGATGCCAAGATAGCCGTGGATCAAGCGATTGCGGGTCGCGATGATGAGCCGCCAGGGTATTTGCGGATGGGTTGAACGAACTGATTCCGGTACATGGGTTGCCGCTTCCCCGATCAGCTCCAGGTTACGCAGCGTGGCATCGTAGTTCAGCACGCTGCTTAGAAAATTCGCCTGGTCGAAGCCTTCGGTATACGCCATGGCTTTTTCGGCAAAGCCGATCATGTCATCCAGATAGAAACGCCATTCGCGCTGCACGCAATCAGACATGCACCGCTTCCTTTTCAATAAACGGACGCAACTCCGGGCGCAATGCCTTCTCGGTCACCAAATCCACCGGGCAACCGAACAGATCTTCCAAGTAAAACTGCACCCCGAAATAACGCTCCGAAGTCGCCGGACCATCGAAATCAACCAAAACATCCACGTCACTCGTCTCTTTCGCCGTATCCCGCACGGTCGAACCAAACAAGGCGAGTTCAGTCACGCCGTAATGCGAAGCGAGGAATGGTTTGCTCTCGGTCAGAAGCTTAAGGGCCTGGGTGCGGTTCATGAGAAACTCCAACTCATCGTTGGTTCGGTCATGCTTGTGTCTCGTTATGTGTCATTGCAGTGCCCATCGGATCACAAACAAGCGTTCACTCTTCGTGGCCTGGGCCAACTTCCCTTCGATAGCGGTGATGACTTCGTCGCGTTGTTGGTCAATCTGATCCTGTGCGTCAAACAGTGATCGCCGTTTCTGGTTGCGTTGGACTACAAGGGCCTTGATCTGTTTTTGCCCGGCGAGCTTTTCCTCCAGGGTGAGGGCGGTAGTGGTGGCGCGGCGGGCCTCCTTGATCTGGCGGTCAAGTTCCCTGATTTCCCGTTCCAGTCCAATCTTGAGATCGTCGGCCCAGCCGTCGAGTTTGTCAGCCTCGGCTTCGAAGTAGCGCGCGTTGTGCTCGGAGATGTCGCGCTGGATGGCGGCCTGGCGGCGTTGGGTAAGCGTGTCGAGTGTTTCCTGAACGCTATTCTCTCCCGCTTGCGGGTGCTGGGTGGATACGCAAGACAGGGTCAGCAGGCGTTCCGCGGTTTCTTCCTCCAACGTTTGGCCATCATCAGTGATTGGCGAGAAGATGAGGTGGTCTTCCGCCTGATCGAGCGATTCCACACTGAAACGCGAAAGGGTGAGCCAGCCGGTCTCGTCAATGAGCGGCTCCAGGGATGTGACTTTGCCGTCATGCTAGCCGTAGTCAAATTGAACTCCGGCTGTTGGGAGGTCGCGGTTCTTCGCCTGTGCCACCAAGGCTTCAGCACGCGGTTGGTTGAGGCGGTAGAGGTGCGCTTCACCGGAACGGCGCGGCAGTTCATGCAGCCCGAGCGGGATGGCGGCGGAGTGCTGCGGGAAGGGTTGCGCCGTCAGGCGGAAAGAGGCATCCCCCAGAAATTCGGCTTGATCATTAAGTTCATACCGCGTGAGCCGCATGAGCGGGCGCTCAAAGCGGTTGAGATATGCTTTGGAAGGCTCGTCGCGCACCTTGAGCTTTTCCCGAACTTCGTCGTCGAAGTGCTCCAGCAGTTTCTGGCGGGTGCGCGTCATGGATTCGTTGATCTCCAGGCTCAGAGGTTGTGAAAAAATCCCCTAAGCAGAATTTTATAACTCTGCATTTCAATGACTTACAATTAGAAAAAGTCGAATTTTTCACAGCCTCTCAGTTCGAGTTGGAGCTGATCGAAGGCAGTCTGGATTTCATCGGGTTTGCGGCAGCGCTGGTAAATAGCGACGATGCACTTTTCGAAGTCGACCCCGGACTCGATGGCACCGAGGACTTCGTCGCTGGCGCCGAAGACACCTTCGAAGAGCTGGAATTTCTCGGACAGCAGTTCGAAGACGCGCTGGTCGGCCGCGTTTTTGCGGTTAAGGAAGTTCACCACCACCACATCGTGCTTCTGGCCGTAGCGGTGGCAGCGGCCGATGCACTGCTCGATGCGTTGTGGGTTCCACGGCAAATCGTAGTTCACCACCAGCGAACAGAACTGGAGGTTGATGCCCTCGGCCCAGGCCTTGGTGGCGATCATGATACGGCCCTGCTCGCGGAAATAGTCCACCAGCGCTGAGAGGCTGTGAAAAAACCCCCACGCCGATTTAACCCGATGTAAAATCCGCGCTGACCGATTTCCTCCTTGCAGGTGTGATATGGAAGACCCTCAAACGCCCTCGACGCTGGCCCCGCCCCGCTTACGGTGTGCGGACCGCGAGCGCGAAGACCCGCTGCCGCGCCGGATCGATGACCTGATTGACGCCGACCATCGGGCGCGGATCATCTGGGCGTTTGTCAGTGGGTTAGATCTCTCGGCGTTGTATGCACGGGTGAAAGCGGTGGAAGGGCAACCCGGGAGTCCGGCGATTGACCCGCGCATTCTGATGGCGGTGTGGCTGTACGCGATCATTGATCATCAGACCAGCGCGCGGCGGATCGCCGACCTATGCGCGACGCACAGCGCCTATCGGTGGTTGTGCGGGGGGGTCAAGGTCAATCATCACACCCTCGCGGATTTTTATACGGACCACGGGGGCTGGCTGGATCAGCAATTTACGCTGCATCTGGCGAGCCTGATGCAGCAAGGGTTAGTCGATGTGAACCGGGTGGCGCAAGACGGGGTGCGGGTGCGCGCGAGTGCGGGGGCGGCCTCGTTCCGGCGCGGGGAAACCTTACAAGAGTGCTTACAAGCGGCGGAGGCCCATCTGGACCAGTTACGCCGGGCGCGCGAGGACAACCCTCTGCAGGTCAACCGGCGCCAACAAGCGGCCCAAGCCCGAGCGGTGCGGGAGCGGTGTGAGCGGGTGCGGGAGGCGGTGCGGCAACTGCCGGAGGTGGAAGCCAAAAAGAAGGAAGCCGACCGAAAAAAAGCCCGGGTGTCGACCACGGACCCGGATGCGCGGGTGATGAAGATGCCGGACGGCGGTTTCCGTCCAGCCTTTAATGCCCAGTTGTCCACGGACACCGCCAGTCAACTCATCGTCGGGGTCACGGTGGTCAACGAAGGCGCTGATCAGGGCCAGTTATCGCCCCTGTTGGAGCAAATCCACACGCGCATCGGTGAGTATCCGGATGAGGCGTTGGTGGATGGCGGTTTTGCCAGCAAGGCGGAAGTGGAGCAGTGTGCCGACAAGCAAGTCATCCTGTATGCGCCGGTGGCTAAACCCAAGGATGACACCCGTGACCGGTATGAACCGCTCCCCAACGACAGTGCAGCAGTGGCCGCTTGGCGGCAACGGATGGGGACGGCGGATGCCAAGATCATTTACAAGGAGCGGGCGGCGACCGCCGAATGCGTCAATGCGATTGCCCGTAACCGGGGATTGCGGCAGTTCGCCGTGCGCGGTCTGGAAAAAGCCAAAACGGTCTTATTATGGTTTGCGCTCGCGCATAATGTGATGCGTGAAGCCGCATTGCGTCCAGTGGCCGCGTAGTAGATGATATTTACACATTAAAGATCAATTTCTTAGGTGTTTTCTCGGAAAATATAGAGTGAATCATCTCGTGTGAGTCGTTTCCCTCGTGCAGTGGTCGCCTTTCTTCAAGTTCGGGGGAGTAAAAACGGCTTTCGCTAATTTTTTCACAACCTCTGAGCGCATGTCGGCGCTGCGCGAACCGGTGACCCGGTCGCTGCCTTGGTGGCGTTCGAACCACTGGTTGTCGCGGACGCCTCGCGCCCGCGACAACGGGGTGGCGGATAACATCCGCTGCTTGCTCGGCGCGAAGCGCCTCACAACCAGCGGATCAAGCGGAATCCGGCCGAAAAGCTCCAGCAATGAATTTTGCAACGGCATCGCCGTCAGCAGCCGCTTGTCCTTGCCGGCCAGCGCCATCTTCAGCGTGTTGGCGATGACGTTCGATGGTTTGTAGACGTTACGCAGCCGGTGCGCCTCGTCGATCACCACCAGGTCCCACGGTACGGCCTGAACGTCGCCGGCCTTGCTCTTGGCGAACTGGTAAGAACAAATGACGATTTCGTGCACTTCGAACGGGCGGAACTGGCCTTGCCTGATGGCTGCGTTATAGGGCTTGGCTTCGAGAATCCGGCAGGGCAGGAAGAATTTTTCGGTCAGTTCCTGAAACCACTGCTTGCGCAGGTTGGACGGTGTAATGACCAGGATGCATCGCTTGCGCTCTGCCCACTTCTGCGAGAGAACGAGGCCCGCCTCGATGGTCTTGCCGAGGCCTACTTCGTCTGCCAGTAGCGCTCCTTTGGAAAGCGGCGAGTTGAAGGCAAATAGCGCAGCATCGACCTGATGCGGGTTCAAATCGACTTGGGCGCTAGCCACCACGCCGGCGAGCTTTTCAGCGTTGTCCGGCGGGAAGCGACGGGTCAGCTCGTAGGCTATGTACTTGGCGTGGTAGTCGGTGAGGTGCATATTGCAATTTTAACGGGCGAGGTCACATTTTTGCGCACGACCGTGCGACAGACGCCACCGAAATCTGGCACACCAAGCCCGAACAGGGGCAGCGCAGCGTTCGACGATGACTTTATTCTTGTCCATGGGGCGATAGTCGGTCTTGTCGCGCTCGTACACGCAGTCCACGATCACGAAGCGATCCTTACGCACGTGCTCGCCCGGGTTCACGCCGCGCAGGTCGTCGTCCCTTATCACGCGCACGCCCTGGCCCTTCATGTGTTCGAGAAAAGCTCCGGCTCTTCACGCTACGCATGAAGACGACGATCTCCACCGGGTTGATGTCGGTGCCGGTGGCGATCACTTTCTTCGCTATTGGAAGTGAGCTGCGAAGAAAGCCCGGGGCTGACCACAGGGGGTCAGCCCGTTCTCCGGCGCGAACATCCTCGGGATTTTCGCGAAACCCCGGCTCACCCACGGTGACGGCAATGCGCGGGTAGTAGCTGGTGCGGAAGGCCTTGATCAGATCCTCGGGCTTGGCACCCGTGCTGCGATAGGTGATCTTCTGCGCGACGTCGGTGCCGCGGTCGAGCTCCGTGGGCTCGTATTCAAGGGCTCTGTCGAGCTGCCAGTTGCGGCGGGCGCGGGTGACTTTGCCGCGCACCTCCAGCCAGTAGCCAGATTCCACCTTGGCGCCGGCCTCGGTCACCTCGGTCCTGATGCGGTAGACGTCGTAGTTGACGTTGACGCCGTCGGCCAAAGCCTGCTCGTGGCCGCATTCCATCACCAGGTTCTGGTTGAAGAAGCCGAAGGTCTATTTGTTTGGCGTGGCGGTGAGGCCGATCAGATACGCGTCGAAGTACTCCAGCACCTGCCAGCCGGCGGCAGCGAGCAGGCGCTCGATCTCTCGACGGAATTTCCGTTCCGGGGTTTCAGGCATCGATCATCCTTATTTGCTGGCCGTGGCCGGTTTCTGGTTGTCATCAAACAGAGCGCCCTGTTCAGCAATCGCAATACCGTTGCGCCTGCAATAGTCCCGGATCATTACCTCAATCATATTGGCGATACTGCGCCGCTCCTGGCCCGTCATCGTTTTCAATCCCTCTTTCACGGCAGGCTCGTGCCGCACAGTGATGGTCTCGGTCTTGATCGCCGCCATCGCTTAACTTCTCACCCGTTATGGTTTTCGTCTGTACCGCGGATAGACTACATTGGACGCCATCGGATAGAAATACTTTGTGCTATTACCATTGAGCATGCTAGCGAGCGTACTGACATTCCTCGCGAGGCGGGGTCTGGAGAAGTGAATTTTCCGCCTGGCCGCCAATCTGAGTAACTGTCACCGCGGCTTAATCGCGGCGGCCTTCCATGGAGACTTACCTGTCCAACTCACCTCGGGTGCAGCAATCGCACTCGATTTACCGGGAGAACGCGAATGAAACTGTACTACGCTCCGGGCGCCTGCTCGCTGGCGGCGCATATCGTCGCGCGCGAAGCGGGCTTGTCCTTCGATCTCGACAAGGTGGACCTAGGCAAGAAACAGACTGAGGGTGGGGAAGATTACACCAAGGTCAATCCCAAGGGCTATGTGCCCGCGCTGCGGCTCGATGATGGGCAGATACTCACCGAGGCCTCCATCATCGTCCAATATCTCGCCGATCAGAAGCCGCAGTCGGGGCTTGCACCGAAAGCCGGGACGATGGAACGCTACCGGTTGATGGAATGGCTCAATTTCGTGAGTTCGGAGATCCACAAGTCGTACGGTCCGCTGTGGAAACCCGACACGCCCGAGGCGGCCAAGCAGAGCGCCAAAGACCTGCTCGGCCAGCGTTTTGACTACCTTGCGGATACGCTCGGTGCCAAGCCGTACCTGATGGGTGATGCGTTCAGCGTTGCCGACGCGTACCTGTTCACCGTCCTCAACTGGACGCACATTCATAACATCGACCTCGGAAAGTGGCCTGCGCTGAAGGACTACATGGCCCGCATCGGCGAGCGGCCGATGGTGAAGGAAGCGATGAAAACGGAGGGACTGCTGACGTAGGCTGCAGGGCTGGTCTCCTGCACCAATGGCCGCGGAGAAGCTCTGTGGGATGCTTGGGGTCGCCGCCCACCTCACCCCCCGGAAGAGATTCCCCCAGCCCCTCGGCAACGAAGCTGGGGTGACTTCACGAAAGGGAAATATCGTGCATTCGCGGCGCTGCCGTATAAACTATATCAATAGGTTAACCGAACGCTTACCGGATCAGTCAAAACCCAAGCTGTAGCATGAGGAGAAAAAACTGTGAGCAAAAGCATAGACAGCAAGAAAGCCGCCAAAAAGAAACCGGCGAAGACTCTGAAAGAAAAAAAGGCCGCGAAGAAATCCAAAAAGGAAACGAGGAGTTTTCTAACCTAAACCCGTCTCCACCGGATGGCGCAACGCCTCCCGGGTTTAACCAACGGTCTTTATGCGCCGCCGGTTATCACGAACGACAGTAGATAGCCCCCCCTTTTTTTCAGCAGGGGGGATAAACGTATTTAGGCGATTTCCGAAAAATAAGTTCCCTGTTCTGGTAGAATTTTCTCTTCATTTTTCCAACCGAGCCCGACGATAGTGCCATCCGCCACCACAGTGACTGCCTTACCTTTGAACGCCTCCCAAATCGAAGACCTGAGACTGGCGAGTTCAACGATGTCGGGGGCGGAGCGCCGCTTCTTCCAGGCGGCGATGGCGCTGAAATATTGCAAGGGTAATGCCCGCCAAGCGGAGCGCGTATTCGGGTGGGGCCGCGAGACGGTGCAACTGGGCTTACACGAGCACCGCACGGGGATCCTCTGCGTGGGCGCACAAGCGGCCTTCGGCGGGAATCGGCTCTGGGAGGAGCAACACCCAGAGGTCGCGCAAGCGCTGTGGGCGTTGGCGGACTCCCAGAACCAACCGGATCCGACCTTGCGCACGAGTCTGCAGTACACGCGGCTGACGGCCGCGGAAGCGTTGGCGCAGTTGCGCGCCCACGGGTTCCCGGAAGCGAGCTTACCCTCACCGAGCACGCTGGCAGAGGTCCTGAATCGCAACGGCTACCGCCTGCGCAAGGTGATCAAGGCCAAACCCCAAAAAAACTCCCGGAAACGGCTGCCATCTTCGCCAACCTCGATGAACAGGATGGACAGCCCCGAGCGCTGGCAACCCCCGCCGCAGAAGGGCAGATCAAGCGTCTGCGCATCGACTGCAAAGCCACGGTGAAGATCGGCGAGTACGCGCGCGGTGGGAAACCCCGCGGTGACTATCGGGCCGCTGACCACGATAGGGGCGGTGAAGAAAAATACCTCCCCTTCGGGCTGCTGGATGAGGACAGCGGACAGCTCCAGGTGACCTTTGGCAGTTCCAGCAAGACCAGCGATTTCATCGTCGACAGCCTGTATGACTCGACTATCAAGTTTTTTTACCTTGACAGGACCGGAACCTGTGGTTCACGCCATACAGGCCGCTGCCCGATATTTCAATGACGGGGTGGGTTCCAACCGGCCCAAGTCTCTGCCGTTCATATGCTTGGTCGAGTCCCTCAATGGAAAGAGTCGTTTGGCAACTGCGATGATTTCATCCAATTGTTGGTGCGGATCCTCGGCATCGACAATACCGCGGATCACCTCGATCAGCGCGTCCATCCGAGAGTGCTGTTGCAGGCTACCGACGGTGCAGGCCGGCAGGTGGTTCTCGATGCGGGCTCGTGGTTGGGGGTGAAGGAGGAGGGCGTGGTCCAACAGCAGACTCAGGGTCAGGCCGCGGCTCGACCCCTCTTCGTCCCACTGCGGGGCCAACTGCCCCCATCCTTCAGATAACTTCCAGTCCTCAAAGAAAACCTCGACCAGCCATCTCAAGGTATACGCGGACGCTACGTCCACGGCGCGCCAACTCATCTCACTGGCGACCAGATACCGATATTCCTCCTCACCCGGATACTTAAGGGCCACGACCAACCGCGTTTGCTGATGCGCGCTGACATACAATCGGGCGCTGCCGAGGATGACGGGGACGGTTTGACCGCCCCGGATGCGCACGGTCATGGCCACACCCGGCTGCGTGGCGAAATACTGCGCGACGGTCATCTCGCGCTGCCGAAACCGCACGTTCTGGGTCTTCTTCAGTTGGCTGATCACCTGGGTCTGGGGGAAGAGGGCCACCGCCTGGTTCATCCACGCCGCACTCCCGTACAGGGCATCCGCCAGAATGGCCTTGACCTGAAAGCCGGGATGGTAACCCTGAAATTCGCGCAACAACGCCAGCAGCAAGTCCAGTTTACTGGGATAGGCCGCCTTCGGTTCCGGCTTGGGCGGGCGTGCGGACTTCTTCACGCCTTGTTTCTGAAGCGCGTCGTCGGTCTTCTTCCACGCGGCCACCGCCGGGTCGGGTTGATAGAACCGAAACCCCACCGGCAGGCTGACCTTGGGCGTGACCAGGAACAGCAACACGACCGTCTGCCCATGGAACCAGCCCCCGGTTTTCTTATCGAAAATCTTGGAGGTGGCGAAAATGCGCTTCGTGACCTTCGCGCGTTGCCGATCGCTATCGTCCCCCACCAACTCCCCTTCCGTGATGTTATACTTGTTCAAAATCAACCTGATGCTGATATGGAGCAGCAACGGCCAAAGCAGTTTGCTATGCCGGAACATCCACGACAACGCCGCCTGTGAGTAACCGCCTAAGCCCACTCGCGCAAACGCCGCCCAACACACTTGATTGGCGAGCAGGATCCCCATCAGGCAAAAGCTCAACCAGTAGCGCTGGACGGTCGACAGCTTGCGGTTCGGCGCACATTGCCGAATCCCCCGGTCCAATTCTTCAACAACTTCTCTGATGAACGACAGCGGTTGGGTGAAAATCATCCGGCTTCTCCCGAGCAGGCCGTCACCTTGATAAGCTCAACTTCATCCAGGAAGGTTTGTCAAGGTTTGTGAGCGGAAAAAATCCTTGATAGTCGAGTATGACGGGTGGAACGATACCCCCCTGGCCGAGCGAGCCACGATCACGCCCCTCCAACTGAAGGTGGATAATGGTCCGGAAAGCAGTGGGGTGCGGACCCAGTTCCTCAAGCGCCTGGTGGAGTTCGCCGATCACACCGGCAAACCCATCCAGCTGCTGTACTACCCGCCCTATCACCGCAAATACCATCCAATTGAACGCTGCTGGGGCATCCTGGAGCAACATTGGAATGGCGCCAAGTTGGTGGATGTCGACACGCTGCTGGGCTGGGCGCAAACAATGACCTGGAACGGCATCCACCCCATCGTTAAACTGAGCCGGACGGTCTATCAAAAAGGAGTTTCACTCTCTAAAAAGGCGATGCAGGCGGTTGAGGCCAGAGAGGAGCGCAACCCGCTGCTACCCAAATGGGACATCCTGATTCGGCCTGCCTAATAGGTAACATCTTTTTCGGAAATAGCCTTATTTATGGTCACTCGGCCCAATAGACAGCGCTAGCCCCCCGCGCGTGGCGGCCACGAAGGCTACCAACGCGCGGGCTGGGGTGACCACTTATTGCACACAGTGCCGTTTTGCGTCGGCCTAGTCAGCCTGGACCGGGACCGCTTAGGCGGTTGGCGGGCGGTCCTTCCAGCCTCCCGTCCGCGTTTAGCGTCATTGGCATCATCTATGCTTTATCTCTCGTGTCATCGCCGGACGCGGTGACGCTGCAAGGCCGCGGGGCCTGCGTTCCGTGAGCTCCCCCCTCACGAGCCAGGCTGCCAACGGCTGTTGAGCACAGGCGGTGCTCTGCCAGGGATGGCAGCGCCAAGGGATGGCCAGCGGCTACCCTTTCGAAAGGGAGGTCGGGAGCCGCCGCTTGGTATCAACGCAGTAAAACGCCCCCGCCGGGCCGTGGTATAAGGGTCTGCTCCTCTCCCCTCCCCACGGCCTGGCGCTTAACCGCCCGGTTACTTTTTCAGTTCGCCCGCAGCGGTCGCTGCACAACCCAGCACCGTTAAACCGCTCCATCATTACCGGATCGCTGCCGGCTCGATGCACGCCGGATCATCGTTTTGCGGGCGGTTGACCCGCGGGCTTACGGGGATGGCCGTCATCCGCGCCGGTGGGTACGGCCTGAGCAAGCACTCCAGCGCGGCGGGGTCCCGGTTCGCCGGATCCAGCCAGGCGGCATACTCCGCCGGCTCAAGAATCACCGGCATGCGGTCATGAATGGATTGTGCCAGGGCGTTCGCCCCGGTGACGAGCAGGGTGCAGGATTCGAGGCACTCGCCGCCATTGCCTTGCCAGGGTTCCCACAGCCCGGCGAAGGCGAAGGGCGCACCCTCTGTCAGCGTGATGAAATAGGGCTGCTTGCCCCGCAGCGCAGTGGGCTGCCACTCATAAAACCCATTCGCCGGCAGCAGACAGCGTCGCTGCCGATAGGCAGAGCGAAAGGCCGGCTTGCTCGCGACGGTTTCCGCGCGGGCATTGATCAGCCGGTAACCGCTCTTGACGTCCTTGGCCCAGCAGGGCACCAGCCCCCACTGCAGCATCACCAGTTCCCGCACCCCTTCCCCGGGCGCCGCCCGAACGGCCGCGACCCACTGCCCCGGCGCGGATGTTATAGCGGCCGCGCCAGGGGTCCCGCGCGGTCAGGTCGCGCTCAATGCCCAACAAGTGCCGGAGGTGCTCCCGGGGAGTGTAAAGTGCGTAGCGTCCGTCCATCAGAGCCTCCTTTCCGCTCCGCAAACCAGTCACGTTGACCCGCGTTACCGTGGTTATAAGACCGCTACGCCGATCGATCAAGCACTCGCGAGCATGACCGCTTAACGAGGGTCGCCTGTTGAGACCGGTCTACTTGGCCGGTAGGCGGGCAGCTCACGCGTCACAGTGGTCCATCGCCTTCGCACCCTAGCGGGTCGCTTAGTCCGCGGCTACTTGGGGCCCGTGCGAGGAGTTTGTCGGACTTTTCATTTAACTAGTGCCTGAACGAAAAATATTATTACCTTTATAAAACAATATTTTATAATTATTTTTCTGAATTCAAGATGGTTGGTCCGATCGCGTTGGCCGGTGGTTCTGATCTACCCAGATCGTCCAGGCCACTGAAAAATGGCATAAAAACGCAGCAGAGCCAAACCGCCCAACCAAAGCTTCGTTACGCGAAAAGTCTATGCGCGCAGTCATCGATGCCCAAAGGCGGTTCGGCCAAACGACTATCGCCGACATGGTCCTGGACCCCCAATCCCGTGACGACATCCCGCAATGGTTGCGGGGACTCCACCACATTTACACCGATTACACCGAGCTTCCCCTGCGTGAGCGCGTGTTCACGATTCTGGAAGAAGTGCGGCCCGAGCGGAGGGGAGGGGCAGGCCAAGCGAACCCGAATACCGGCCGTCCCGGCATGGCGCAATGGACGATCCGGGTGCTGGGCGTCCTGCGGCTGGGCCTGAATGCGGATTATGACCGCATTCAGGAGTTGGCCAACCAACCCGCGACGATTCGGCAGATGCTGGGCCACAGTGAGTGGGCAAACGATTACCGCTATGAGCGGCAGACCCTCAAGGACAACCTGCGGTGGTTCACTCCGGAGAGTCTGGAGCGGATCCACCAGGCAGTGGTGAACGCGGGCCATCAGGCGCTAAACAAAAGTCCGGACGAAGGGCTCAACGCCCGCTGTGACTCGGTTGTGGTGGAGACCAACGGCCACTTTCCCACCCACATCAATCGGTTGTATGACGCCGTTCGCAAGGCCATCGGCAGTGGCGCCGAACTGTCTCTGGCGCAGGGGTTGACCGGGTGGCGTCAGCGCGCCTATCACCTCCGCCCGTTCCAGAAAGGCTATCGCCGCCTCCACAGGATCAAGCACTCGACCGCCAAGGACGAGGCGAAGCGCCAAGCCAAGCAAGCGGCAATTCAACAAACGCATCGGGACTCTCTGGAACAAGCCGAAGGCTACCTGGCCCGTGCGCGTGACACCCGCGAACCACTGGCCAACCTACCCACGCCGGTAAGTCCATCGCAAGGGGCCCCGCTCGATGGCTACCTGCAACACGCCGAACGGCAGATCGACCCGATTCGCCGCCGGGTGCTGCAGGGCGACACGATCCCCCATGGCGAGAAGGTCTTCTCCATCTTCCAGCCGCACACCGAATGGATCAGCAAGGGCAAGGCAGGGGTGCCCGTCGAGTGGGCGCTAAGGGTAGGCGTGGTCGAAGACCAACACCGCTGCATCCTGCACCACCAAGGCATGGAAAAGACCACCGACGACCAAATCGCGGTGCCGATCACGAAACAAACCCAGGAGCGCTTTGCGTGGTTGGCCGCGGTCAGCTATGACAAGGCTTTTCACCGCCCGGGCCATCAGGCTGAACTCAAACAACACGTGGAGCCGGTGATGCTATCCAACAAAGGACGGCTGTCGAAAGCGGACCAGGCGCGCCAATCCGAACCTGAATTTATTCGCTTGCGCCGACAACACTCCGCCGTCGAATCGGCGATCAATGCCCTAGAAGCCCATCGCCTAGCCGTCGGCCCCGACCACGGCATTGACGGCTTCAAGCGTTACGTTGCCCTGGCGGTGCTGGCGCGCAACCTTGAGCGCCTGGGCGCGGGGCGGCTGGACCAAGGGGTCAAACGACGGCGAGGACCTTACCAAAAAGCAGCCTAATCCAAGGCAAAACGGCATCGCCGCATCAGTGAACCGGGAGAGGTGCGTCTAAAAATCGACATGGATGAGCATGGATCTTATCAACTGCCTGTGCGAACAACAATTCCTTGCTCGCCCGTAAAAAAGTCTCACCGTCGACACTTGGGAAGGAGCCAAAATTTTAAAAAACCGGGTTTTCTGTCAGGCACTAACTATTTGTTTTTTTTTGTTAATATTTATGACTATTTTTAAAAAGCACATAACATCAGCATGTTACTGATCAAGTTCGACAGACTCCTAGCGCGCTCGGGCCAGCACCACTACAGCAGTGAGAATGACACTGCCACCCAGCATCTTCATCAGGCTGACCGGCTCGTTCAGGAACAGCGCTGCGAGTGTCACCGTCACCAGCGGCTCGAGCGTGGATAACGTCGCCGTGTCCGCGGCGCCAAGTCGGGCCAACCCGACGAAAAATGTCACCATGGCGATCACCGTCGATACCAGTGCGATCGCCACAACGGCCGTCCAGCCGGACACCGTACCCGGCAACGCCGGCTGCTGAAGCGCCGCCACGACGCCGAATACCGCAGCGGCCGAGATCATCACTACCGTCGCCGAGGGAAACGCGCCCTCCTCCTGTGTTACCCGACTGCCGACCAGAATGTAGATCGAATAGATCAGTGCCGCGCCGACACCGAGCAGCACGCCGGGCAGGCTCCCCGATGTATCGCCGCCGATGGTGAGCGCGGTACCGGCCAGCGCCGCCACCAAGGCGGCGAGTTTAACGCCGCTGAGACGCTGGCGCAGGAAAATGGCACCGAGCGCCGCGACCAGTGCCGGGTAAAGGTAGAGTAACAGGGCCACCAGCCCTGCCGATGCATAGTTCAGCGCCGAAAAATAACCAAACGACTGGCCGACATAACCCAACCCACCCATGCCGATCAGCGTCAGCAGGTTACGGCCCCGCGGCCAGCGCAAACCCCTGAACAACATGATGGCGGTCATCGGCAAGGCGGCGATAATGAAGCGCAGGTACAACACCGCGATCGGCTCGGCACCGGATCCGTATGCAATCTTGATGAAGATCGCCAGGGCGCCGAAACAAGCGGCGGAGAGCGCGATGGCGAGCGCGCCGACGAGGCGGGACGAATCGGTGGAAGGTGAGGAAAGCATCGACATTAACAAACCGGATAGCGGTAAGGATTCTGCTCAAAAACTCACGGATCCTCGTCGCGGTGCGCCATCGACCCCGCCGAACCGGAATGCGCCCCTGCGACGAAGCGTTTACTAAAC
The DNA here is from genome assembly GCA_963696325.1 of uncultured Gammaproteobacteria bacterium. GTDB lineage: Bacteria > Pseudomonadota > Gammaproteobacteria > Competibacterales > Competibacteraceae > CAVOJV01. The sequence goes on along the minus strand of CAVOJV010000005.1, from coordinate 37,168 downwards.
CCCTGTTACGACAGCATCCCCAAATCATTGAAAGCAATACAGGCGACTCGGTTCGTCAAGGCCATCCAAAGCCACCCTGTGTGAGTTTTTGGCCCGAATCTTTGCCGTGGCCCATTAGCGTGTGATCCTATATCTCGCAGGTGGGTTAAACAAGCCGGCAGGGTGCCGCAGACGATTTTCGACATGCTGGACGAATCGGCCAAGGAGCGTATCCTTGACAAGTAAACAACCCCGCCTTAAGCGGCGGGGTTGTTTACTACCGAATTGTAATGCGGGTGCAGGAGAGATTTTTTTCTTTTTTAAAAGTCCAGGGGCTTAGCTTATTTCAACTAAGCCTCTTTATTGGCCTTGATCATCATTCCGGCCGCTGGCTACGCTGCTACTGGCATGAGGTAGGGCACCTTGGGCGGGCGGGGTCGTCGGCGCGCGGGTCGCGGCGGCAGTGGTACCCGGGCGAGGACTTGTTCGAACAGCGGTTCGGGGGCACGTCCGAAGAAGCGCTCGGCGGCAGTAGTACCGTCAGGGCGGCGGCTATGGAAATGGTGTAGAGCGGTGAGGGCCGCCAGCTTGCGGTCGCTGAGGCGATGGTGGCCATGATGATGCAGGGCCAGTTGACCATTGCGGCCTTCGACCGCGGAACTGCTGCGCTGGAAGAGGTCGGCACACTCACCGGCGACCTGTTCGATGCGCTGGCGATCGGCAGGCGGGAGGGCTTGGAGCGGGTGATCGGGTTGGCGCAACGGTTCGAGGAGGTGGTGACTCAACATTCGCAAGTGGTGGCGGTCCTCGGCGCGGGGATGGCGCGCGGCGACGCGTTCGCGGTACAGGGCGGGAATGAGTTGCTCAACGAGGGCGGTCTCCAGGTCAGGCGACAGCGCGAGGGCCACGACCTTGAGGTGCCGGGTCGCGAAGAAAAAGGCGATGGTCGCCAACCATTGGGTGGTCAGGCGCTGCGCCTTAGCGAGGCGCTCGCGGGCGCTCGCGGCGAGATCAGCGGCCTCGGCCACATGGTGAAGCCGCGTCCAGACGTCGACAAACCGCTGAGCGACGCGCGCCACCGGCTGGGCCTGGCCGGTCGCCAAGTCATCCGGGTGATACAGATCACCGAGTTCGCGCAGGAGTGCACGGGCCTCGGTCTTGCGGGACTGGGCGGCGGCGTGCGCGACTTGGGCCTGGGCCAGGTCCGTCAAGGCGGCCTGATGGGGGGCTTGCTCACCGTCGGCCAACGGTCGTCGAGCGGGGGCGGCGGGGCGGCAGTCTCCACGGCCGCACCGCGGGCCTGGGCCGCGGTCCAGGTCGCGGCGGCCTGCTCAACGGCCCGGGCTAAGGGCAGGCTGGTGGCTTTCGCGATTTCCTGTTGCCCATGAAAGAGGTCTGGCGAATGCTGCGCGTCCCAATCGACGGCCCCGTGCCGCCGCAAGGCCTTAGCCGCGTCGCTGGTCCCCTGGATCCCCTCAACGGCTAACCCCGTCAGCGCGGCCTGGAGTGCCGCGGTCCACGTGGCGGCGGTGCGATCTTGAGCATACTGCTCCAGGAGAATTAAAGTTCGATACCGGCTCCAGACCCACCAGACAGATATGCGGATGCAACGTCTCATCCTCCACCACCGTCACCTGCCGGTGGGGCATCCCCGTGGCTAAGGCCGCCCGTTGCTCCTGCGCCACGGTCACTATCGCCTCCTCCAGCGCGGCATTCAGGGCCTGTTGGGTGCCGTAACTGGCACCGACGAACGCCGACAACCCGGTCAACTCCAAAAGTTGACACACCACCCGTACCCCCGCCCCGCCCTGCAAGGTGATCACCCAATGCGCGGCCAGCACCAGCTGATGCAGCCACTGTACGCCCTCCGGGGTCGCCACAAAGGCCGCTAAGGCTGCCGGAGCCGCGCCGCCACGATCGGCGCGATGCCAGTCCTGCAAGGTACTCCGCGCCACCCCCACGTCGGCCGCGACCTGGCGCTGGGTCTGCCCCGCCGCCCAGCACCCTTCCGCCACCTGGAGCCGTTCAGCCCGCGCTAGGCGCGAGCGGCGCCTCACCACCCACCGCCGGCTGGCCATCGACGATCGCAGTGGCGCCCGCTCCGCATTTGGACTAAAGTCAATCGAAGCAGGATCTTCGAACATCTTTCGTCATCCTCGGTCAGTTTGCACTTCCAAGGGTACGCAATTTCGAGAATCCTGCCACTCTACCTGCACGCCAATGACCGAGCGCTGGACTCAACCTTGGCCGGAATGATGATCAAGGCCTCTTTATTATTGGCGCGCCCGGAGAGATTCGAACTCCCGACCGCCTGGTTCGTAGCCAGGTACTCTATCCAACTGAGCTACGGGCGCTTATTAAGGAGGCCTATTATGTTGAATGACTCAAGGACTGTCAAACCAACATTAATGGCGGAGAGAGAGGGATTCGAACCCTCGATGGAGCTTTTGACCCCATACTCCCTTAGCAGGGGAGCGCCTTCAGCCGCTCGGCCATCTCTCCTATTGCTTGTCCGCAGACAAGCATCAAAGGCCGCTAAGATTACCTCTGAAACACACTGCCGTAAAGACTTTACTCGGCCTCATTACCGATATCAACCGCACTACTTTGAGCAGCGGCTTCTTGCTCGCGTTTAATACGTTCGTAAATCTCTTCCCGATGCACGGCGATATCCTTGGGCGCATTCACCCCGATGCGAACTTGGTTACCTTTAACGCCCAACACGGTGACGGTTACCTCGTCACCAATCATAAGCGTTTCTCCAACTCTACGCGTCAAAATAAGCATTGTATTCTCCGTATCTATCACCTAGCAGTCCGGTTAGGGAACTCACACCCCGTAATCTACCTGAATGTATTATCTTTTAATATGATTGTAATATTTTTTAGCCATTTATCAGCAAGGAATGAAAGCCCGGCTTGGTAGCATTAGACCGCTGGTACCTTATCCATATGGAAAGCATCGTGCAGGGTACGCACACCCAGCTCCAGGTATTTCTCATCCACCACCACGGAAATCTTGATTTCGGAAGTGGAAATCATCCGGATATTGATACCCTCCTTCGCCAAGGCTTGGAACATGGTGCTGGCAATACCCGCGTGTGAACGCATGCCGACACCCACCAAGGAAATTTTGACAATTTTGTTATCTCCAACAACTTCACGAGCGCCCAATTCCCTGGCACGAGCAGTCAGGATCCCCAGGGCACGCTCATACTCGTTACGATTCACGGTGAAGGTAAAATCCGTCGTACCATCCTGGCCGATATTTTGGATAATCATATCCACTTCAATATTTGCATCGGCGATATGTCCCAGGATACTGAAAGCCACGCCCGGCCGATCTGGTACGCCGAGCACAGTTAACTTGGCCTCGTCTCGGTTAAAGGCAATGCCGGAGATGAGGGCTTGTTCCATCTTTTCCTCCTCAAACGTAATAAGCGTACCTTGCCCTTCCTGAAAGGAAGAGAGTACACGCAATGGGACATTATATTTGCCGGCGAATTCCACCGAACGTATCTGCAACACCTTGGAACCGAGGCTAGCCAACTCCAGCATCTCCTCAAAGGTGATGCGATCCAGACGGCGTGCCTGAGGTACCACCCGCGGGTCGGTAGTATAGACGCCATCCACATCGGTGAAGATCTGGCACTCGGACGCCTTGAGAGCGGCGGCCAGGGCAACCGCCGTGGTATCGGAGCCACCCCGTCCCAGGGTAGTGATGTTGCCCTGCCCATCAACACCCTGGAAGCCTGCGACCACCACCACCCGGCCAGCGGCCAGATCGGCGCGCATGTGCTCAGCGTCGATATCCTCGATGCGCGCCTTGTTAAAGGCACTGTCGGTACGGATTTGCACCTGACCGCCGGTGTAGGAACGGGCCGATTGACCACGCTTTTCCAGGGCTATGCCGAGCAGTGCAATGGTCACCTGCTCACCCGTGGACAACAGCACGTCCAGTTCCCGGGGCGACGGGCGGGCGCTAATGGCCTTGGCTAAACCCAACAAGCGATCCGTTTCGCCGCTCATGGCCGATACCACGACCACCACGTCGTAGCCGCGCTTGCGATAGCCGATCACCTTCTCGGCTACGTTTTCGATGCGTTCGATACTGCCTACCGAAGTGCCGCCGTATTTCTGTATTATCAGAGACATGCTGTACTCGCCCCGCGAATAAAAGGCTGCTATTAGATACTAACCGCGTGCATAAATAAAGCGATTTTAACCCCTTAGGAAAGCTGGCTTCTGACCCACGCCGGGACGGAGCGCAGGGCTGCTTCCAAGCGGGACGGATCGGTACCACCGGCCTGGGCCAAGTCAGCACGACCACCACCCTTGCCGCCCACCTGCTGGGCGACCATGTTGACCAGTTCGCCGGCCTTGAGCCGGCTGGTCTGGTCGGGAGTTACCCCAGCGACCAGCCGTACCTTGCCATCTTCCACCGTCGCCAAAACCACCGCCGCCGCCTTGAGTTTGCTCTTAATCTGATCCACAGCATCCCGCAACGCCTTGGGATCGGCATCCTCCAAGCAGGCCGCCAGCACCTTGACACCATCCACCTCGATCGCCTGGTTAACAAGATCATCGCCCTGGCTGCTGGCAAACTTCGCCTTCAATTGCTCAACTTCCCTCTCTAGTCGGCGGGCCTTATCCACCAGTTGCCGCACCTTATCCTCGGCGTTTTCCGAATCAGCCTTGACCAACTGCGCCACCTGCTGGAGATGGCTTTGCATGTTGTTGACATACTCGAGAGCCTGCTCGCCGGTGACCGCTTCGATGCGCCTCACCCCAGAGGCGATACCGCCCTCGGTAACAATCTTGAACAGTCCTATATCCCCTAACCGGCGCACATGAGTACCACCGCATAATTCGGTGGAAAACTCCCCCATGCGCAACACCCGGACCAGGGCATCGTATTTTTCCCCGAACAGTGCCTGTGCCCCGGATTGCATGGCCTCATCAATGGCCATGATACGGGTTTCCACATCTGCATTGACGCGGATCTGGGCATTTACCAGCCGCTCGATTTCCTCCAGTTGCGTTGCCGTCAGCGGTTCAAAGTGAGAAAAATCGAAGCGCAGGCGCTGGTCATCCACCAGGGAACCTTTCTGGGTAACATGGTCACCCAACACCCGGCGCAGGGCCGCGTGTAAAAGGTGGGTAGCGGAGTGATTGAGGGCTGTGGCCTGGCGCTTGGTGGTATCCACTTGGGCGGTCACGCTGTCACCCACGCGCAGCTCACCGCGGTTGAGCACGCCTATGTGGCCATGCATCCTGCCACCGTATTTGACGGTACCGCTGACTTCGAAGACAGTATCTTCGCCGAGCAACACGCCGCGGTCGCCGGCCTGGCCACCGGACTCTGCGTAAAAAGGCGTTCTGTCCAGCACCACGACGCCCTGCTGAGCAGCGTAAAGACACTCTACGGCACTGCCATTCATATACAGATTGAGGATTCTGGCATCCTTCACTTCCAGATATTCATAACCCTGGAAATCGGTCTTGCCAATGCCTTCTCCTTCAACCTGAGCATGCTCATTGACATGGAATTTGCTGGCAGCCCGCGCCCGCTCCCGCTGGGCGGCCATTTCCGATCAAAGCCCGCCATATCCAACTGCAAATCCCGCTCGCGGGCAATATCGGCGGTCAGATCGACGGGGAACCCATAGGTATCGTAGAGCTTGAACACCGTCTCGCCCGGGATGACTTGGCCGGACAACCGGCCGATATCATACTCTAGCAGGCGCAAGCCATGTTCCAGCGTCTCCGCAAAGCGTTCTTCTTCCTGGGCGATTACCCTCGTTACCTGGGCCTCGGAGCCTTGCAGTTCGGGGTAGGCAGCGCCCATATCGGCCACGAGGGGAGCCACCAGCTTATGGAAAAAAGCGCCATCGGCACCCAGTTTGTAGCCGTGCCGGATAGCCCGGCGCATAATACGACGCAACACATAACCACGCCCCTCATTGGAGGGCAGCACCCCATCCACGATCAAAAAGGCGGCGGACCGGATGTGATCGGCGATAACCTTTAGGGAATTAGCCTGCAGGTCCTGCGCCCCCGTCACCTCGGCGGCGGCCTTGATAAGGTTCCGAAACAGATCGATGTCGTAATTACTGTGTACCCCCTGCATGACGGCGGCCAAGCGCTCCAGGCCCATGCCCGTATCCACCGAGGGTTTGGGCAGTGGGGTCAGGGTGCCATCGGCAGCGCGGTCATACTGCATGAATACCAGATTCCAGATTTCGACATAACGATCGCCGTCCTCATCGGGAGAACCCGGTGGACCACCGGCTATTTCAGGACCATGATCGTAAAAGATCTCCGAACAAGGCCCGCAAGGACCGGTGTCGCCCATCGACCAGAAGTTGTCCTTGGCGCCAATGCGCGAGAAACGGGCTGGGTCCACCCCGATTCCCTTGAGCCAGACATCCTCGGCCTGTTGGTCTTCCTCGAACACCGTGATCCAGAGCCGCTCCGGTGGCAGCTTCAGGGTATCGACGAGAAAGGACCACGCATACTCGATGGCAACGTCTTTGAAGTAATCGCCGAAGCTGAAATTGCCCAGCATCTCGAAAAAGGTGTGGTGGCGGGCGGTATAGCCGACGTTATCGAGATCATTGTGCTTACCGCCAGCGCGCACACAGCGCTGCGACGTAACCGCCCGCACATAAGGCCGCTGCTCGCGGCCCAGGAACGCGTCCTTGAACTGCACCATGCCGGCATTAGTAAACAGCAGGGTAGGATCGTTGGCGGGTACCAGCGAGCTGCTGACAACGACCTGGTGGCCGCGGGCGCGGAAGAATTCTAAAAAAAGCTCACGTAATTCAGCGCTGCTGGTCATGGTTGTTGCTAGGTAGGAGGTATAACGTTGTTTATGATTCCCGGAACAGATGGTTAATCTGCTCCGGCGTAAAACCTCGATGGCGCAGAAAGCGTATCTGCTGGGCCTGTCCGGCGGCATCCTTGGGCAGCAGGGCTCCAAACCGCTTGCGGTGCAACTCCGTTAGCTTGCGTATCCACAGATCCTTCAGATCTGCAAGGACGGCTGCGACGACGATGGTGGGCACTCCCCGTTCACGTAATTCCCGCTGCACGCGCAAAGGCCCATAACCTTTGTCGACTCGACTATGAGAATACAGTTCAGCATAACGGTGCTCATTGAGCAGATCTTCCGCAACCAATTGCGCCAGCACCGTGGCAATCAGAGCTGGCGCGAAACCGCGCCGGTTTAGCTTATGGTGCAGTTCCAACCGCGAGTGCTCTCGCCGAGCGAGCAGATTCAAGGCGACGCGGCGCGCCTGTTGCGGCGTAGCCTCGGCAACCGTATCAGGATTCGATTGCCGGTTCGTCATCGAGATCAACGCCTTCGGGGACGATACCGGGAACGGCCTCGGGTTTCACCAGGAAATGAGTGCGAATTTTGTCTTCCAGTTCGCGGGCAAGTTCTGGATTCTCCTTGAAATAGGCACGCACGTTTTCCTTACCCTGGCCGATGCGGTTGCCGCTGTAACTGTACCAGGCGCCGGCCTTATCGAGCAGGCCAGCCGCAACCCCCAGGTCAATGATCTCACCCAGCCGGGAAATACCTTCGTTGTAAAGGATCTCGAACTCGGCCTGCTTGAAAGGTGGCGCCACCTTGTTCTTGACCACCTTGACGCGGGTTTCGCTGCCGATCACCTCATCACCTTTCTTAATGGAGCCGATGCGACGGATGTCCAAGCGCACCGAGGCATAGAATTTCAGCGCATTGCCGCCGGTGGTGGTTTCCGGTGATCCAAAAATCACCCCGATCTTCATGCGAATCTGGTTGATGAAAATGACCAGCGTATTGGAGCGCTTGATGTTGGCAGTGAGCTTGCGCAACGCCTGGGACATGAGGCGAGCTTGCAGGCCCACGTGGGAATCCCCCATGTCGCCCTCGATTTCCGCCTTAGGCGTCAACGCGGCTACCGAGTCTATCACCACCACGTCCACGGCGCCGGAGCGTACCAGCATATCAGTAATCTCCAGGGCCTGCTCGCCGGTATCGGGTTGCGACACCAGCAAATCATCCACCTTGACACCCAGTTTGGCGGCGTATTGAGGGTCCAGGGCGTGCTCGGCGTCCACGAAAGCGGCGCACCCGCCCAGTTTCTGCGCCTCGGCGATTACCTGGAGGGTAAGGGTAGTCTTGCCCGAGGATTCCGGACCATAGATCTCCACAACCCGGCCACGCGGCAAACCGCCAATCCCAAGGGCGATGTCCAAGCCCAGAGACCCGGTGGATATGACTTCGATATCCCGAGCCACGCCACCATCGCCAAGGCGCATGACCGAACCCTTACCAAACTGGCGTTCGATTTGGCTAAGCGCACCTGCAAGGGCTTTTTTCTTGTTTTCATCCATTTACTAAACTCCTATAACATTATGGACTTGCCCTGCTCACTTCCTAGAGCGGGAAATTTGCGAATTATTTCACAAAACCTATTTCTGACCTAGTCCCTGAGCCAATTGGCCAACTGTGCAACACCTGATAATCCGTACTGCTGGTCCGGCGCACGGACTCCGCAAGAACAAGGCAATCTACGGGCCAGGACAGCGGATCACTGAGCTGATCGCGGGGAACGGGACCAGAGAACTTGCGGGCCAGGGTAATGTGGGGGACGAAAGGGCGCCTTTCCGGCGTGAAACCACACCTTTCCAGACGGCGGTTTAGCTCCCGCACCAGCGCTAAAAGATCCGTTGGCGCGTGAGTTGGACCTAACCAGAGGATACGCGGCTTCGGCCAAAAACCCAAGCGGTCCAGCGTCAATGTTAGCGGGGGCATGGTTAAATCGGTGAGGGCGCCCTCGTAGCAAGTCAGCCGCTCGGCGCTTGTAGCTCCCAGAAACACCAGAGTAAGATGCAGATTGGGAGGCTTGATCGAATGCGCCCCGTCAACCGTACGGACCAGTTCGGCCAGCCTTTCGCATTCTGCCTCGCCAGGCCACAGGGCCAGAAACAGGCGGCGGGCGTTAGCGGGTGAGGCCATCCATCAGCCCCTCCAGAGCCGCAAGCACCGACTGGTAGCGTACCGCCTCCCGGCCACCGCTGAACCGATAGCAATGGCTGCGGGTAGCCCCGTCCCTGCTTGACCACGCCAGCCACACGGTTCCCACCGGCTTGTCGGGACTGCCACCATCGGGGCCGGCGATGCCGCTGACCGCTACCGCAACCTCAGCCTGACTGTGCGCCAAGGCACCCTCCGCCATCTCCCTGACGGTTTCCGCGCTCACCGCTCCATACGTTGCCAGCGTGACCTCGCTCACACCCAGCATATCCACCTTGGCAGCGTTGCTGTAGGTCACGAAACCGCGTTCGAACCAGCCGGAACTGCCCGGCACATCGGTGATAACCTTGGCAATCCAACCGCCCGTACAGGATTCCGCCGTCGCCAGCATCCTGCCCCGTGACCGCAGCCTATCACCTATCTGGACAGCCAGCTCCTGGACGGGTCTTGCCATGCCGCGTGGGTATTGCCTCAACCACCAGGGGCAAACAGTTGGTCCAATAACCGAAGCTTGGCTTCCGACGCCCGATCCTTGGGGTCCAGTTCCACGGCTTTGCGGTAGGCATCGGCCGCCAGCTTGGCATACAGGTCGCCTAAATTGGCCCGGACGACGGGGTAATCGGGAGAATTGGCGATGGCGCTCAACAAGGCCTGGCGCGCCTTTTCGTAGTCACCCTCGCGGGCATAGATGGTAGCCAGATTGTTAAAAGGCTCTGGCAACCGGGGGAAGCGCCGGGAAAGTTCCTCGAATACGTCCCGTGCGGCATCGGTATCGCCTCGCTCCAGCAGCAACCACCCTTTCAGAAAGCGGGCCTCGACATCGTCGGCGTTAGCGGCGATGCGCTCATCCAGCTTCTCCAAGGCCACGCTCCGCTTACCCTCGGCAACCAGGCGTTTGATCGCTTCCATATCGGTGGTTTCGGCGTATACCCCGCCCATCACCATTAACATCAGGGCCAACAGGCCAGCGTGCAGGTATTTCATATCCCTCTTGAACCTTGCAAAGAAATGTTTAAAGGTATTTTTTCAGCACTTAGAAGTGTAGCGCAAATATAAATCAAGGACCGCCCTGCACCAAGAGACGCTCTGGTGGTAACCGAATCCGGTTCGTTACACTCGAGGATGATCGATACTAATCAAAATTTTGCCCGGCACACCCTCAGGATGCAGCAGCGGCCTCATACGACTTATAACACATTGTTCCGTAGGAGTTCGCCATCCCGCCAAGGCACTCAGTCCCCCATTAGTCCCCGATAAACCGGGAACTAATGAAGGCAGTTCCTGGCTTGCGACATCACCAGCCCCGGAAAACGATGCGCCGCTTTGTTCATCCAATTTGCATCGCAGACTGGTTTCAGTGGCCCCGAGTTGTTAGATTGTGTTTTCTACGACTGGATACAACTCTATGCTCATAAATACGCGTTTATCGGTGGCATACCCTGACTGAACCCTGGGTTTCTGTGGAGCAGGTTGTGGAGCCCCTCGGCGTAACCCGGGACTCGATTTACCGCTGGATCGACAGCAAGAGATTACCAGCCCATAAGATCGGCCAACTTTGGAAATTCAAACTTTCCGAGGTCGATGACTGGGTACGCTCAGGCAGGGCTCACGAAGAAGAAAAAGGGGGGTAGTAATGGCAGCTAGGAATGGCCAGCATAGTTTCGGCATTCGCGACAATCATACCCATGGTAAGGTCGCAGATTTCCTCATCGAGAAGATCGACGCCAGCAGCGAGCTATCCATCGTTTCGGCGTATTTCACCGTCTACGCGTACGAGGCCCTCTCCGCACAGCTTGAGCAAATCGAACGACTGAGCTTCCTTTTCGGCGAGCCTCGGTTCATCGCTTCCCTCGACCCTGAAAAAACCGACAAGAAATCCTTGCACCGCAATAACAACCAGAAACCAGGGAGACGAAATGCCGCGCATCTTCGAAAACATCAAAAAACAACTACTGCCCGCCTTGCAGGAAACCTTGCTGGTGGCCGAACGCGCCGACTTCTCCCTGGGCTACTTCAATTTGCGCGGCTGGCGGCACCTGGCTAGCCATGTTGACGGTTGGGCTGGCGGAGATGGCCAGTGCTGCCGCTTGCTCATAGGCATGCACATCAACCCCACGGATGAGCTGCTCCGGGCGTTGCGTACTCAAGAAGGCGAAGACGAACTCGACAATCAAAGCGCCAGCCTTGAGAAGCGCCGAATCGCCGAAGATTTCCGAAGCCAGTTGACTGTAGGTGTACCGACCCACCAAGACGAATCCGCTCTGCGCCATCCCGCCAGCCAGATTCGCGCGAAGAAACTGGTCGTCAAGGTCTACCAGCGCCACCCCTTGCACGCCAAGCTGTATCTGCGCCACCGCCAGGATGTGAACAACCCTTCAGCGAATCCTGGACGATGTGGCACGACATACGTCGCGTTGCGACTTCATCTACAAGAGCATCATCCTGCAGAACCTCTTCGGCGTGGACATGATGGCCCAGGCGGTCGAGATCTGTAAGCTGCGCCTGTTCCTCAAGCTGGTTTCACAGGTGGACTAGGGAGTCAACTGGAACCGCTGCCCGACATCGATTTCAACATCCGCCCCTCCAACACCTTGGTGGGCTACGCTTCCGAAGCCCAGTTTGATGCCGCCCACAACCTTGCTAGCGACCAGGGACACCGCGACGAAATCAAGGCCAGCATCGCCGATCTGGCTGATGCTTTTGATTTCTTCCGGCAGCAGAAGACCGTTTATGGCAGCACGCCCACATCGGACGTGAAGCGCAAGCTGCGCGACAAGCTGAACGGTCTGAGCCTGGAACTGGACCGCTATCTCGCCCATGACTATGGACTTGACCAGGACAACCCCCAGGGCGGTTCAATTCTATAACGAACTTGTAGTGTGGCAACCTTTCTTGTTGCGATAGGAACCACCATGCTACTCGATTGCCTAGCGGCGGTCACCGATCCTCGCCGTGGCCAAGGTCGTCGTTATCTGCTGGCCTATATACTGCTGGTTTCCGTGCTCGCGATGCTCTGTGGAGCGACCTCGTACCGCAAGATCCAGCGGTTCATTAATGCCCACCGCGAACGGCTGAATGACTGGTTTGGGCTCACCTGGAAACGGGCACCGCCCCATACCTCGCTTCGCTACATTCTCCAGGCACTCGATCCGGAGGAGTTGGAGCGGGCCTTTCGGACCCACAGCCGGCAGTTACTGGAAACGGGGTCGGCGTCCAACGGCCCACCCGCGATTGCCCTGGACGGTAATGTGCTGCGCGGCAGTTTCGATCGGTTTGAAGACCAGAAAGCGGCACAGATCCTCAGCGCGTTTTGCCAGGCCGAGCAGCTCATCTTGGGTCATCTACCCGTATCGACCAAGACCAATGCAATTCCCGTGGCCCAGCAGTTGATCGAGGAACTGGGCCTGAGCGGGTGCCGCTACACGCTTGATGCGCTGCACTGTCAAAAAAACACTGGAGCTGGCCAACGCCCAGGGGAGTCAGGTGATCGTCCAGGTCAAGGCCAATCAGCCGGCGCTGTTTGAGGCGGTGCAGCAGGCCGAGGTGAACGCCGTACCGCTCTCCCAGGCCCGCCAGTTCGATCATGCACTCAACTGCCTGGAGTGGCGCGCGGTCACTGTCTTTGACGCCACGCCGCTACTGGTGGAGCACCCTCCGTGGTCACCACTCGTCGCTGCGGTGATTCAGGTGTACCGCCGAACCGACTGCTTCGAGACCCGCACCGGTGACTGGACGGGGCGCACGGAAACGGCTTACTACATCGCCACCGACCAGCAACCCGCCGCGGTCTTTGCCGAGCTTATCCGCGGCCACTGGAGCATCGAAAATCGCCATCACTACGTGCGCGATGTCACCTTGCGAGAGGATGCGAGCCGCATTCGCCGCAATCCTGGCATCTTCACCCGCCTGCGCAGATTTACCCTCAACATCCTGCGCAAAAACAAGATTGCCAACATCAGTGAGGTGCTGGGCCGACCCCGGGACCGGACCCTGCTTTACGCCGCCGGTCAGGGCGACGGCGGCGAGCGCGGCCTGAATCATTTGGGCCATGAAGGGCTGCTCAAGCGGGTGATCGGCGGGCATTGGGGGCTGGCGCCCAAACTGGGCCAGTTGGCCATCGCCGACAAAATCGAAGCCTATAACCTGCCGCAAGGGAATATCGCGCAAATGTTTCGCGATATCGCCGCCCACAAGCCCGGCCATCTGTCCACCGTCGGGCTGGGCACTTTCGTGGACCCGCGCCACGGCGGTGGCAAGATCAACGCTCGCACCACGACGGATATCGTGCCGTTGCTCACTCTGGACGACCGGGAATATCTGTTCTGCCAGGCGTTCCCGATCCACGTCGGCATCATCCGCGGCACCACCGCCGATCCCGACGGCAACCTCACGATGGAGCGGGAGGCGCTGACCCTGGAGGTGCTGGCCATCGCCATGGCAGCGCGCAATTCCGGCGGGCTGGTGATCGCTCAGGTGGAGCGGATCGCCGACCGGGGAGCGCTCAATCCGCGCCAGGTAAAAGTGCCGACGGTGCTGGTGGATTGCGTGGTGGTCGCCGACCAGCCGGAGCACCACCTGCAAACCTTTGGCACTGCGTACAATCCCGCCTACAGCGGCGAATTCCGGGTGCCGGTGACCGCCATCGAACCGATGGGGCTGGGCGAGCGCAAGATCATCGCCCGCCGTGCCGCCTTGGAGTTGCGGCCCAACAGCGTGGTGAATCTCGGTATCGGCATGCCGGAAGGTGTTGCCAACGTCGCCAACGAAGAGCGGGTGATCGACCTGCTGACCCTGACCACCGAACCGGAGGTGATTGGTGGCGTGCCGGCGGGTGGTCTGAATTTCGGCGCGGCGGTCAACGCCCAGGCTGTTCTCGACCAACCCTACCAGTTCGACTTCTACGACGGTGGTGGCCTGGACATCGCCTTCCTCGGCATGTCCCAAGCTGACCGGCAGGGTAACGTCACGTCAGCAAGTTCGGCCCCAAAATAGCCGGGGCCGGCGGCTTCATCAACATCAGCCAGAATGCCAAAAAAGTGGTGTTCGTCGGCACCTTCACCGCCGGCCAGCTCAAGCTGGCGGTGGAGGACGGCCAAATTCGGATCGGGCGGGAAGGCAACGCCCGCAAGCTGGTGCGGGAGGTGGAGCACCGCACTTTCAGCGGCGCATACGCCGCCAACCGCGGTCAATCGGTGCTGTACATCACCGAACGCTGCGTGTTCCGGCTATGCCCGGAAGGGCCAGAACTGATCGAAATCGCGCCCGGCGTGGATTTAGAGCGGGACATTCTGGCGCCAATGGATTTCCGGCCAGTCATCAAGCAGCCCCCGTGTCTGATGGATGCCCGAATTTTCCAACCGGAACCGATGGGGCTGCGTGAGGATTTACTCAGCATGCCGCTGGAAGAGCGGCTGGTTTACGACCCCAAGCAGAACCTGTTCTTCGTCAATTTCGAGAACCTGCACGTTGGGAGCCGCGACACCATCGAGCGCATCCGCGCACTGGTGGCGGAGGGGGTCGGCGCGCTGGGACGGAAGGTGTTCGCCATCGTCAATTACGACGGGTTCAGCCTCCACCCCGAACTGGTGGACGATTACCTGGCGATGGTCAAGGACGTGGTGGAACGGGGTTCTATGCCGGGGTCACCCGCTACACCACCAGCACCTTCCTGCGGGCCAAGATGGGCGATGCCCTAACCCAACGCGGTTTGGCGTCCTACATCTACGAGAGCGCGGAGGAGGCACGGGCACACTTGCGGACTCTGGAATCCTAAGGCGATTTCTTGAAAAGATTATATCGAACCCGGCGTTGTCTTCCCCCTTTGAAAAAGGCGGGAACGGCTACACTCCATTCCGCGGCCAAGCAGGTAAGCGTTTTTCCGGAAATCACCCGAGATCACCGCCAAGGCCGTATTTTCAAATCCAGATGTCAGAGGACCTCCAAGACAGTCTGGCATTCCTGAAAAAGCTTTCGCCGAGCGAATCGTGGATCGTCTGATCTCGGCGGAAACGAGGACGGGAAGGACTGAATCAATCCCAGGGGTTGATCACGGGCACGGAGAGGTCTTGAAAATGCCGCAGGTTGCGCGTGGCGATACTGGCCCGGCGCGCCGCGGCGATGCCGGCGATCTGGGTGTCGCGCAGATCGACCGGACGCCCGGCGCGTTGCCGCGCTGCGGCCAACATGGCGGCCTCCAGCGCGGCGGCCGCGTCGAAACCGAGCACGCGGTTTTGCAGATGCTCGTTGAGCAGTCGTTCGAATGCCCCCTCCAGCGCCTGCTTACGGCGACCCTCCGGCAACAGGGCGAGCCCGAGACGGCTCTCGAACAGGGTTATGCTGGTAATCCAGATGGATTCCGGGGCTTGCCGGTCGAGCCAGTCGATGACCCGCACGTCGGGCTGGGCCCGCATGAGTGCGGACAGCACGTTGGTGTCGAGGATGATCACTGCTCGAAGTCCACGGGGCAAACCGCCTGGCCGCGGAGTTCAGGCAGCTCCTCCGTCAGGCCGAGCCCGGCGAAGCACGCGGCGATGCGGGAGCCGAGCTTGGGCGGCAGGCGGTCGTCTTCCTGCACAGCGCTGCGCAGGATCTGGCGGACCTCCTCCTCCATGCTGTGCCCATGACGCGCAGCACGACGCTTCAAGCGTGCTTTAACGTCGTCTTCCAAGTTTCGAACGATGAACTGAGCCATAGCAACACCTTCGGGACCATTATAAGATATCGTGATATCACAAATCTGGCAATCAGGCAATACATGATCGTCAGGGCGCGCATCAAAGAGGGCTTGACAAAAGGTAATAGTTGAACAGAAGTTGCGCTTCCTCTGGTTACCCTGAGATCAGCGCTGCTATGACGGTATCTCCCGCTGCCACGATCATGGCCCCTTTTCAGTCCCTGCCGGACCCGCGGGTAGACCGCACCAAAGAACCTCGCTTGACCGACGTGTTGACCATTGCCATGGGTGCGGTGTCTGCACTGGGTTTTGGCTGTCGCGTTTCGTGAGGATGACTGCCGCGTCCGGCAAGGGCATACGGATGAGAACTTCGCCACCCTGCGGCGCATTGCCCTGCAGCTGCTCAAACAAGAAAAAACAGCCAAAGTCGGTTTCCAAATCAAATGCCTTAGGAGTGGTTGGAACGAGCGTTACCTCCTGAAAGTGCTCGGCATTTAGATGCGATTGCCCTGTCCCGTCACCAGTGTCTTATTGCAACGGAAGTGCGCTTGTGGCAACTACACATTGCGGGTGGGGAATGTACGGAGAAAAAAAACGAATTTGCAACGCAAAGCCAATAGTCAAAGCGAATCCCCTGAGATCCCACCGATTGTGCATGAGGTTTTGAATTCGCCGGAACACCCCTTGGATTCGGGGACAGGGGCCTTCATGGAGTCCCGATTCGGTCATGATTTCAGCCAAGTGCGAGTACATACTGATGCAAACGCGGCAGAGTCGGCGCGGGGGGTCAATGCGTTGGCTTATACGGTCGGGTGGGATGTGGTGTTCGGGAAGGGACAGTACGCGCCGCGGACGGCCGACGGACAGAAGCTGATGGCCCACGAATTAGCCCACGTCGCCCAACCTAAAGAAGGCGGTTCCCGCAGTCTCAGCCAGCCCGGGGATCCAGGCGAGCGGGAGGCCGATCTAGCCGCAGACGCGGTCGCAACTGGAGAAACTATGAGAGTCGGCGCTGCTCCGGGTGCTGCCATGCAGCGGCAGCCCCTACCGGGCTCCAAAAGTGCTGCCGTTGGCGACTCGCTGATCGAGAACGCCTCACCTTTCCTGGCCGCCGCGTTAGGTTCCGCGACGCTGGACCGTTTCGACACCGGAAAATCCGATATCAAGGCCGATCACAAAACGCAATTAGCTTCCGTCGCATACTCCCCGCCTCCTCAAAAGCCGGCACATTCGGGGCGCTCGGCATTACGGGAATTTCCTAAGGATCACCTATGGCTACCTTTAAGTTTCCGCCCACTAGCCGTTATTACGGAATCGATACCGCCACGCTCACAACCGTGGATGACCAGACAATCTTATACCTGCGGCGCCGCTTCGTGCCTTCTCCAGATCGTTTCGCTTTGCTACAAGAGCATGTCGTCAGCGAAGGCGAGCTCATGGATAAGGTCAAGCCTGACAAGGTAATACTCAGACGAACTTCGCGCAGCGCCTACCTGGAGGCCGTGTCGCTCGCTCGTATCTGCGAAGTCCTACCGTTGATCTGCCCGCTCCGACCCCGGTCATGGGCCAGGCAACCACGGCGACACATTTCTGTAACGGCCGAATGATACCGTATCGTTTCTACATCCAATATCCTCAGGAGGCTTCATGAAGCTGAATCCCATTGCCATTGCGGTCTTTTCCGTCTGCGGCGTCGGCGCCGTCTCCCAGCCTGTGTACGCGGACCCGGACGTCAAGTCGGTCGAATTCATTGGCATGGATGCGCCCGCTAGCGCGGATGAGAAGGCCGACATCTACACCAAGGCCCAGGTCAAGTACACGTTCAGGTTCGGCAAGTCCAAGACCTTCGACCTCAAATACCACCAGCTGATGGCCACCACCGACATGATCAAGGGCAGTGTGGTCGGCGGTCTGTTTGATGTGGACGACAAACCGCTCACCGACGCCGACGGCCAGATGGCCATGGCCTCCGACGCGCCGGACGGAACCTCGCTGATCGACATTCCCGGCATGCGTTCTTCAAACCGTTGGAAATTCAATTCCTTGGCGCTGGTTACCCAGTTCGAATACAAGGAGCTGCCGCCGAACGACGGCGCCAGCAGCGGCAGCTTCTGGAGCAAGCTGCCCGCCACCATGGGCCTCACCAGACTCGACCAGAACCGCCGGACCGGCGCGCTCGAGGCGGTGGACTACGATCACATCAGTTTCAGCGACGTCCATGGCGGCTGGATCCATTGCGGATCGACGATGTCGAGCTGGAACACCCACATCGGCGCCGAGGAATACGAGCCGGATGCCAAGGTACGCGGTGGCGGAGCGAAAGCCAGCTGACTCGGACGATGCCACGGACATCGCGAGCTTCAGCAAGTACTATTTCGGTGATGCCGCCACGGCCAACCCCTATCACTACGGCCTGGTGCCCGAGGTGAAGGTGAATCGCCAAGGCGCGCATCCGTGGTCAAGCACTACGCGACTGGCCGCTTCGCGCGCGAGATGCAGGAGATGGCTTCCGACGACCGCACGGCCGATCGGCGGCGATGACGGCAAGAACACCGGCCTGTTCATGTTCGTCGCCGACAAGCGCCAGGATCTCTCGGCCGGCACGCTGTACGCTGCCAAGTCTCCAGACCAGCGACGACAACGGCGGTGCCTTCGACCTGCAGTGGATCAAGCTGGGCCACGCTTCTGACGCCGAGATCAAGGCACTGGTCGATGGCGGCATCAAGTTCACCGACATATTCGAGTTCCGGAAAGCGATCCGGGCGACCGACATTCACCAAGGTCGTCACCTACATGGGTACCGAGTGGCTGCGGCTGAAACCCGGCATGGATAAGGCGGCCGCCTTCCTGGAGACCCGTCGCTACGCCGCCCTGCTCGGCGCGACGACCGAGTTCTCCAAGATGGAGTACATCGCCTTCAACGGGAAGGACCGCGAGTTTTACCTGACGATCTCGCGCGTCGAGGCCGGCATGGCGGACAACATCGGTGACATCCAGGTGGCGCGCAACGACGGCGGCATGATCCTGGAAATGAGCACGGCAGCGGGCCAGACCGACAGCAACGGCGACAAGATCGACAGCCGGTTCGTCGGCACCAGGCTGGTGTCAATCCCCGAACTGGTCGGCGGCTGGAACGGCGGCATCAAGGATGCCGAGGGCAACCAGTGCTTACAGGACAAGCTCTGCGGTCCCGACAACCTGCGCTATGTCGATTCCATCCGCACGCTGTTCATCGGCGAGGACACCAGCCGTCGCAACAACAACTACGTTTGGGCCTTCAACATCGATACGCGTAGGCTTTCGCGCATCCTCTCGGTGCCGATGAACGCCGAGGCCACCGGACTGACGGTCGCGCCGGGCTACGGTGGGCACGCCTACATCATGAGCAACTTCCAGCACCCGGGCGAGGATCGCGGCACGCCTTACGGTGGTCCCGATCCGCTGGCCAACTACCTGGGGGACGACAAGCAGGCGGTCCTGGATGCCATCAACGCCAAGTGGGGCAACCGGAAGAAGGCCGCCATCGGTTACATCGGCACCGAGGACGGTGCGCTGCCGGCTTTCAAGTAATTCCTTTTGGCTCTACTATAGGCAAACCTCCCGGCTTCAGCCGGGAGGTTTTTTTATGCCGGGAATCTGGTAAACCGCATCCAGTTTGAGACCTTGAGTTTTTTGAGGTGAACCACTACCCTCTTTCTGAAAGAGCCAAAGGGTAGTAAGAGAGCGATGCTGACTATTGATTATAGCCGCTGGGGCCAAGACCCTGACATTTTCAGAGTACTGGGGTTGAATGCGGAGCACCCGCGCACGCGGGAACGCTTCCTGGCCTTGTACGAGATTTGTGGGGATAAGAACGCCAGTCAAGTTGGTCGGGAAACGGGCCGTAACCCGCAAACGGTGATGGAGTGGGTGCACCGTTACAATACGGTTGGACCGGCGGCCTTGGTGTACCAGCGTACCGGTGGCCGTTCCCCCTTTTTACCCCGGCCCTGGAACCAGGCGTCGATGGGGTTATCCGCGAGGCCCTGAAGCAAGCGGCGACCCCCCCGCCAGAGCGGACCGCCCCGCCGGCCCCGCGCTGGACCCTGAAGCGGCTGCAAGGATGGCTCCAGGCCCAGGGCCAGGACGAGTGCTGTCGGGAGACGATCCGGCAGGCGCTCAAGCGGTTAGGCTTGTCCTGGAAAAAAGCCCGGAAACTGTTGAATAAAGCCGATCCGGATCAGCGGGCGGCGTTTCTAGACAAACTCCACCCCTTGCTGGTCGCCGCCACCCGGGGCCAACACACGCTGGTCTACATTGATGAGGCCCATTTTCGCCAGGATACCGATGAAGGCTATGGCTGGTCGGTCAAGGGCGAGCGGTTCTGGGTCAGTTCCAATTCTCCCGGGCTGGGGGCGAAGGTGTCGTGTTACGGGGTTTACTTCTACAATCAAGGCCAGGTTAAGCTGTATCCATACGACCGTGCCAACAGCGAGATGACCATTGAACTGTTAGAAACCCTCCGTCGGGAACTCCCGGCGGTACCGCTAACGGTGCTCTGGGACGGGGCGTCCTATCACCGAGCGCAAGCGGTGACCCAACGGGCCGATGAACTGCGGATCAACCGGTTGCCATTGCCGGGCTACAGTCCGGACTTCATGCCGGTGGAACACCTCTGGCAGTGGGTACGAGAAGACGTGACCTATCACACCTGTTACGACAATCGGGCGGAATTGATCGCCCAACTGGAACAGTTTCAACAGGCAATCAACGCCACCCCCAATGCCGTCGCCGACCGACTTTGGGTCAAAACTCACCTCGATCCCGAAGAGGAAAAACTACGGGTTTCAAAGTAGATGCGGTTTAGCTGTTAGCCCTATAGAAAACCGTGTTCATAAAACTGCAAACAGACCGTCATCGTCTCTACACATCTCAGGCCCAGAGTTCGGGCCGGGGGCACTCCAACGCCCACCTAGCAACTCGACTCGATGGGAGGAAACCGATGCGCAAAACCAAGACACTAGCCTTGGCGCTGGCGATGGCCAGTGCTTTACCTGCCTTTTTAACCCACGCAGACGACAAGAATGACGATCGTGACGATCACGAGTCCAAATCCAGCGTTCAGCTCGGTCCGCGGCCGTTTTATCTGGTCGAGGGCATGGATGAGGGCAAGCTCAAGGACCGCCTGATGCAGTGCGAGAACGGCCCCTTCTACCGCACCGATTTCTCGATCGGCCATCGCGGCGCGGCCATGCAGTTCCCGGAGCACTCGGATGTGGCCTACAGCGCCGGCGCGCGCATGGGCGCCGGCATCGTCGAGTGCGACGTGACCTTCACCAAGGATGGCGAGCTGGTGTGCCGCCACAGCGAATGCGACCTGCACACCACCACCAACATCGTCGCCACCGAGCTGAACGACAAGTGCACCGTACCCTGGACGGGCCTGGCCAGAACCCGGCAGCCCGAAGTGCTGCACCAGCGACCTGACCCTGGACGAGTTCAAGTCCCTCAAGGCGAAGATGGATGCCAGCAATCCCAGCGCCACCACGCCGAGGGCTACCTGGGCGGCACGGCCAGTTGGCGCACCGATCTCTACACCGGCCATGCCAACGTGGTCTCCTTCAAGGAAAGCATCGCCCTTAACCAGGAACTCGGCGTGAAACACACGCCCGAGCTCAAGGGCGCCGAGCACCAGGACCGTGTCGATGCCATCTTCGGCAGCCAGGACGGCTATGCCCAGAAGTTCATCGATACACTGAAGGAAGGCGGTGTGGACCCGAAGGATGTCTGGGTCCAGTCCTTCAACCAGGATGACATCCTGTACTGGATCAAGAACGAGCCGGCATTCGGCAAGCAGGCCGTCTATCTCGACAGCATCGACCCGACCGTACCCCGCCCATCCCGCGTCTGACCCTGGATGAGCTGAAGGAGCTGAAGCAGCAGGGCGTGCGGATCTTCGCCCCGCCGATGTGGGCGCTGCTGGCAGTGAATGGCGCCGGCGAGGTCATTCCCTCCGAGTACGCCAATGGACATCAAGAAGGCCGGCCTGGACATCATCACCTGGACCTTCGAGCGTGCCGACCTGCGCCAGGGCGCCTCGAAAGCCGGCTGGTATTACCAGTTCGATCCGCAAGGTAAGGCGATCAAGAAGGACAGCGACATGTACAAGGCGCTCGACGTGCTCGCCAAGCAGGTGAAAATCCTCGGCATCTTCTCCGACTGGCCGGCCACGGTCACCTACTACGCCAATTGCATGGGTCTGAAGTAATTGCTCCCAGGGACAGCTTCCGCCGGAGGCTGTCCTTCCCTGTCATTATATTATCACTAAAGCGTCATAACACTGTTGCACGGCTCAGCCAGAGTGGCTAGTTATGAGCAGCCTTGCAACCACTCCCTTCAGCGCCGCCAGACAGCGCTTGCGAATTTCCATCGTCACTGAGACGTATCCGCCCGAGGTCAATGGCGTCGCTATCACCCTTGAGCAGATGGTCAACGGCTTGCTGGATCGCGGTCATCATATACAACTGATCAGACCTCGGCAGAACCGCACCGATTTACCTAGATGCAAAGGCAATCTGGAAGAGATTCCTCAGCCTGGCGTGGTAATCCCTTTCTACCCAGAGTTGAGAATGGGCCTGCCGGTTGGGTATCGGTTAGCACGCCGCTGGCGGCACGCAGCACCCGATGTTGTCCATATCGCCACTGAGGGGCTGTTGGGATACTCAGCACTGTGTGCCAGTAGGCGCTTGAGGCTGCCGGTATTGTCTAGTTTTCATACCAACTTTCACAGCTACAGCCGCCATTATGGAGTTGGCGTGCTGGCGACTCCTATCGCTGCCTACCTGCGCCGCTTTCATAACCGCACGGCCTTTACTCTGGTGCCCACCCAGGAACTCGCGGAGCACTTGCAAAGCGCAGGCTTTACCACACTGCGTGTCCTACAGCGGGGGGTGGATACCCGCGTGTTTTCTCCCGCCCGCCGCAGCCCGCTACTGCGCGAGCGCTGGGGAGCGAGCCCAGAAGATCCCGTGCTTTTATACGTGGGGAGGCTAGCCGCAGAAAAGAATCTGCAATTAGCGATAGCGGCCTTTGAAGCGGCCCAACAGCGCTGCTCGGCGGCGCGGTTCGTGCTGGTGGGCGATGGGCCTGTTGCGGCAACGCTGCAGGCGCGCTATCCGCACTTTATCTTTGCGGGACTACGCCGAGGAGAGGATTTGGCCGAGCACTATGCGTCCGCCGATGTTTTCGTGTTTCCTAGCCTTACCGAAACATTTGGCAACGTGATCCTGGAGGCCATGGCGAGCGGCTTAGCGGTAGTGGCCTTTGATTACGCCGCCGCCCGCCAGCATATAGAACATAACCACAGCGGTTTACCAGTGCCTTATCAGGATAATCAGGCTTTTGTGGCGGCGGTGCAAAGCTTGATTGAGCGACCGAACCAAAGGCGGGAACTGGGCAAGGAGGCAAGCCGTGCGGCGCAGCGCTGGGATTGGCAGCGCGTTCATGACCAGTTAGAAGCCATTTTTTTGGAGCTAGCCCATTCAGGGAGTGACCATGGCTGATCCGCTCGCGCGCCTGCAGCGTCTAACCGAGCAAGAACTGCGCTGGTGTTTGCGTTTTAATCGAGCAGTCCGTAAACGGGGTGTAGAGCGGCTATTCGCGGTGGTGAGCCGTCTTGGCGATGGCATTTTTTGGTATTGCTTGATGGCCTGCCTGATGTTGATCGATGGCCTAGCCGCCTTACCCGCGCTGGGGCGCATGATAACGGCAGGCGCTATGGGTTTGTTCCTCTACCGCTGGTTAAAGACCAAAACCACTCGCCCGCGTCCCTGTGACCATACCCTACTCATCCGTGCTACGGTAGCGCCTTTAGATACGTACAGCTTTCCTTCCGGCCATACTCTGCATGCAGTGTCCTTTAGCCTAGTGGCAATTTTTTATTATCCGCGCCTGGCGTGGCTGGTGATCCCTTTTACAGGGCTGGTCGCTGTGTCGCGCTTGGTGCTGGGCTTGCATTATCCTAGTGATGTGCTGGCCGGCGCTCTCTTGGGAGCAGGGCTAGCAACACTGGCCTTGCAATTCTGAACCCGCAAGTGCATTGAGACAACTTAGACGATTGTAATCCTGCCGGCCAAGTGTGGTTAATCGATGACTATGGTCTCACCCGCACGGACTCGGTCGCCTGCTTGCACCCGCGGCTTAAGCCCTTCATGCCAAGTTACCACTAGATCGACCTGTGAGCCGATCCTAATCATTCCAAAGATGGCGCCTCTATCGACAGTATCACCAGGATGCACATAGCTATCGATGCCGTTGACAGTTTTGGCGGCTATTTGGACTACATAGCAAGCCAGCGCTTTGCCTTTATACTGACCTTTGATGAGGGTGACTTTGCGCTCATTTTGTATGATATGCAGGCTATTAGCGTAATGCGGCGCTCTATTGAGCAGGGTGCGCCAGTGCATGGATCCCATATGCAGGTTCTTCCCGCTGGGTGGATGGTGGCGGATAAACTCGACTTGGCCTGAGAGCGGTGCGCGATTGTAATGAATGTTGAAAGGACTCATGAACACGCCGATGATCAGTTTGGGCGAGGCATCATCTTCTTGGACAATATCCTTGATGGTCGCTTTTATCCCTTTCTTGATCGATATGACCTCGGCAAAGGGCTGAACGGTTTTTACATAAACCACCGTCCCATCGGCAGGACTCAGGATACCCTCCGCTATTGGCGGCAGGCGTTCTGGGTTTCGGAAAAACCAAATATAGCGCCAGTAAAGAAATCCTCCCACTATTAAGATAAGAGCCAGCCCTATCAGGTGATATGTTTCCATACCTTATCCTGCAGGACACGGATTAATGCCAGCCCTGAAGAGAAAGGAAAATCGATGATTTCAAAAGCCTCCTTTTCCTTTTTAAGGATTTTAAGCCAGCGCTTGACACCCGCATGGCGGACCATCTCGCGAATGTAGATATTGGTGTCGTGAAGCAGGATATAGCTATTTTTATGGGCCTGTTGCAGGACGCTGAGGAAGTCATGCCTGACATCTTCATAGGCATGGCTGCCATCGATGAAAGCGATGTCGATACCTGGCAACGTCACCTCAGCGTAGTTTTGAAAAAATTGCCCGCTGGTCAATTTATAGTGAGTAATAAACTGCTGCAGCCCAAAGCGCGTAAAGTGCTGATGTACTTTCTGCGGATCATCCCAATAGCCGGTGCCTCCGACGGTTTTAAAGGGTCCGTGCTTAAACACCGAAAACGACGGGTCAACGAAGGTCAACTGTCCTTTGCTGTTATCCTTTAGCCCCAGCGCCAGACATACCACGCTAAAGCCAAAACCCGATCCGATCACTAGCACATGTTTAGGCCGCAAGGCCCTCACTAAACCGTAATAGATAAAGCCGAAACCAATATTCAGATTGGTGGGTTTTTCATTATGGCCGAGCGGTTTTGCATACGCCAAGATATCATGCAGTACAGCAGTGTTCAGACTGAATTCCTGAAGCCCGTCCTGAGTGAAGTCCAGCATGGCTGCCCTCTAATAGAAGAAAAGATGGTTTTGTAGGTGGAATACTTTGCACACTCTCAAGCGGTTTCGCGCAGGCTCTTGAGCAACTCCCCGATATTATGATCGGACAACCGGCGCTTCATCCGGTGTACCCGATAAGCGTAAACCGAGAAAGCACTGCTCCATATCGCTAAAGTCAAATCACCGGGTGCATCGCCGGCTGCCCAAAAGCCAAGGTAAACCATAGCCGCGATAGCCGCGGTAAGTGCTAATAAAGCGTCGATCATCGCTTCTTTCCCTCACATCAACTGAGCACAATATCCAAAACCTTTTCAGACCAGGTCTTGTAAGAGGCTATGCGATGTTTGTTGCAATCAGGTGCAGTTTTTATGACAAACGATCGACACTGTGCACGCTAATAGCCCTAAAAACAGTCAATCGCAATTAGATGACGTAGCTAGAGCTAGACTGCGGTGCCAGTCTTAAAACTGTCATAGGCATTGCCATCAACTGTAACGAGAAAGACTTACCATTAGGCGCTTAGGAGCTGTTGACCAGTACGTTTTTTCCTCTTGTGATCGCTATGGAGAGTTTACGCTTCCGATCTATTTGGATCTCCGATGTCCATCTCGGATTGGCCGACTGTAAGGCCGAATTTCTTGTAAGGTTTCTTGAGGCTACGGAATCAGACTATCTCTATTTAGTAGGGGATATCATCGATCTGCATAATATGAAAAACGGCTGGTACTGGCCCCAGACCCACACTAGCGTAATCCAGAAGCTGCTGGCAAAAGCGCGCAATGGCACCCCTGTCGTCTACATACCGGGCAATCACGATGAAGCTCTGCGGCAGTATGCTGGCAAGCTGTTGGGGCCTATCACCATTACTTTACAAGCCATTCACCGTACCGCCGACGGACGCCGCCTGCTGATCTTGCATGGAGACGAATTTGACGTGTTAGTCAAGCACAATGTCCTCCTGATTTCGCTCGGCAGCAGGTTTTACGAGCTATTGCTATGGCTTAACCGCCTTCTTAACCGGGTGCGTGGCATACTCGGCTATCCGTATTGGTCGCTATCCGCCCACCTTAAAACCAAGGTAAAAAGGGCTATCCTGTATATGGATCGCTTCGAAGCGGTCGCGGCGCATGAAGCGGCGCGCTGCGCTGTTGATGGCCTGGTCTGCGGCCATATCCATAAGGCCGCTATAAGGCGCGTTAACCAAGTGCTTTACTGCAACGATGGCGATTGGGTGGAAAGCTGCACCGCGCTGGTGGAGCGCCACGACGGCAGCCTGGAGTTGCTCGACTGGCTGAAGATAAAGCCTGCGTTATAGTGGATCTCAAAGTCGATTATTCTGGTCGTTTAGCTCGAACGGGTTCATAACCCTGGGGGGTTCCATGCAGGATGATGCGCTATTCGCATCTGGACAAGTCACCTTCGAGACAGCTGCAGAACATGCCTGGCAGTCGTTCACTCCCCCGGCTGCGGTAGGGGCGCGAGAGCGCGGCCGGCGCGCACTCACTGGGCGGTGCTGATAGCACGTCGCTACGAAAGTCTGCCCTTGATCTGCTCCGAAGGTGGAAACGATAGGCGACTGACCGCCTTCGTGACCGAAGCCGAAAGCGATAACCTGTCCACAGGATGGAGGCAACTCCAACTCCGTGGTTGGCGAGGGAATAGAAAGGACTCGACGCCGTGAAAAAAATCAGACGACTCTAGTCACGAAATCAGCCTTAACCGTCTTCTTCACCTTCCGGCTCTCAAAGTGTTTTAGAGCAACGTAAGTTCCCCAGCCAATCAGCCCCATGCCAACGATGAACAAGCCATAGGCAATCGGCCAAGGAGTTCCCTGGGTCATCATGGAAAATTCAGACATGCCGCCCATGCCTGCCAGAATATTAATGGGCATGAAGACCATACCAAATACCGTCAGTTGGGAAACACGCCTGTTCTGGTTGATACTGATGAAGCCGATCGTGGCATCCATCAGAAAGTTGATCTTGTCGAACAAAAATGCGGTGTGGCTATTGAGGGATTCGATGTCGCGCAATATCTGCTTTGCATAATCAAACTGGCTTTGCAACAAAATCTTGCAGCGCATCAGGAATGACAGGGCACGCTGTGTATCCAGAATATTGCTGCGAATACGTCCGTTGAGATCCTCCTCTTTGGCAATGTCGGCCAGTACTCCAGCAGCCTCCTCATCACTCATGGTTTCGCTCAGTACCTGGCGCCCCCACCTTGCCGAGGGTGTCATAGATGTCTTCCAGCGAATCCGCTGAATATTCAACATCTGCCCCATAGAGATCGAGCAATAGATCATTGCAGTCAGACACGTAGCCCGATTGCGTTCGGGCGCGGCGTCTTTGCAGCCGGAATACCGGTAGCTCTTCATTCCGCACAGAGAACAAGATGCCATCACGCAGGATGAAAGCTACCGGAACACTGCGTGAATTCCCCTCGCGGTCAAGCAGGAAATTCGAGTGGAGGTGGATTTCGTTGTTTTCCTCGACATGAAAACGGGAGCTGACTTCCAGGTCGGTTGCAGCCCCGGGGTCGGGCAATTCCAGTCCAAAATGCTCACCCAAGTAGGTCCGCTCTGCTTGGGTGGCATTGAGCAGATCGATCCAGATGGGACGAATTCGCTCCAAGTCTTTTCGGCAGGTAATTGGGATCTGTTGCAGCCTTCCATCGATCAGTTCAAAGGCGTTCATCTGGCTTTCGGAAAACCCTGGCTCCCTGCTACCGACCAACTGTTCCCGCAGAGCATCCGAAACCTCCCAGAGAATATCGTTTTCCCGCGCTTCCGGAACCTGCTTCCAGAGGCACTTCGCATCCTCGATCGACAAGGTTTCGAAGATGTTGCCAATTTCCCCGGCGGGTAGCTTGTTCAATAAATTCTGCAATTCGGCCCGATGCTGTCGATGCACGATGGTTTCGAGGAGAGCTTGACGAGGCATGTTCTGACTATGAACCATGCCTTCCACCAGTTTTTGCTTGTTGAGCAATTCAGTGATTTTTTCCAGAGACATCTTGGGCTTCCTACTTTCTTTGTTTGGGGGGTTACTGGATCAACGTGGGTCATCAGATAGAGGACCGGGTGACGGGCCATTACATTGATCTTAGCTTGCCGGGCAATGTCGAGCCTTTCTGCGACAGTGAGACTGCCGTCGATTTCCAAATGAACATCGGCCAGAATATGGAGTACATCGCCTTCAACAAGAAGGACAGGAAGTTCTACTCGACTATCAAGTTTTTTTACCTTGACAGGACCGGAACATGCTGTTCACGCCATCCAGGCTGCTGCCCGATATTTCAATGACGGAGTGGGTTCCAGCCAGCCCAAGTTTCGAGCAGCTGCTGGATTTTTCGACGGTTTCCGGCCTGATCTTCCTGGTAAGCGTCGCCGCCTATGCCGCGCTCAAATGGCGCCGCTGGTTCTGAATAGCGACAGGGTTTGCTCTGAGGGTAGGGCTTATGCCGGTCGGTGCGGGTCGCCTTGAGGTCCATCATTGGCTGGTGTTGGTGCCGCGATAATTGCCACGGGTGTCAACGGGGATGGCCGTCGGGAAGCGCTGGGCTTGGAATAGATACAGGGTTGTCAATTCACGGATTGGTATAATTCGATGACAGCGATTTAAGGGTGTCGAGACGTAGAATTCTTGGTCGATCATACGTCTTGAAATCGATCCGTTGTTTCGGGCTCACAAAAAACGGGCGGGACCATCTGGTCCCGCCCGCATCAGCCCTAATTCGAGCTTACTCTCTTGTGGCGTTAGTCGCGGTCAGCCGAAATCCACAGGGAATGGATCCTTGGATACGGCTTGCCGCCCATCAGACCTTTCCAGAGAACCTGGTTGTAACGAGCCGGGGGAATGAGGTCGGCGTCGGAGAAGTCAAAGCCTTTCGTCGCCTTGGCCCAGTAAGCTGCGTCGTGCTTGGGTACCACATCCGGGCCTTTCGCAAATGTTGTTTTCGCTGGGTCGATGAGGTCATGGTCTTCAGAACGGTGGATGCCACCGCCTTTAATTCCCAGTCGTCGGGCGAAGCGTTGATATCGAACACATCCGCCATCGGCGGTTGAGTGGCCGTGTTCAGGTTCATGTGCTGCGTCCCGAGAATGTCCTCGATGGTGCGCAACGGGCTGACCAGGCTATACGGAGTGCTGACCACCGCCTTCTTTTTCACATACGGGCCGACGACATAGGTCGTGGCGCAGTGCGAGTCGACGTGGTCCGGACCGTCCTGGCAATCGTCTTCAACCAGGAAGATCAGCGTATCCTTGCGATAGGGGCTGTTCGCCACCGCTTCAATCAACTTGCCGACGGCGAGGTCATGATCGGCCTGCTGCGTTTCCGGCGTGTTCACCTTCGCGAGCGCCGTGCCGAAGCTGCCCATATGGTCATGGCTTATGCGAAACAGCGTCAGGCTGGGCAGATTGCCGTCTTTGACGTACTGATCGAACTCCCGCTTCCACTCGTTATAACGCCACAGGTCCGGATAGTTCTGGTCGTAACCGCGGAAGTAGACGTCCGTCTTGTCAAGCAGCGACGGGTTGACCGCTGCGACCTGAACGATTCCGGCGGTGAACGGGTCGGACACCGGCACGACGTTCGGGGCGGTACCCGTCGTGATGGCGCCGATATTGTTCACCAGGAAGCCGTAGTTACGCACCGTCAAACCCGCCTGCAGCACCGCGTCGAAGATATAGCCTTTCTGGATGCCGAAGGGAGCGTCGGTGACCGCATGGTTGGCGGTACCGACCAGCACGTTTTTGGTGCCGCCGGGTAGGTTCTCCGTACCTTTACTAAAACTGCCATTCGTGGCGGCATCGCGATCGTCCGTCTTTTCCAGACCCACCGGCACGTTGCGGTTTTCACCTTCCGATTCATACGACAGACCGCGGTCGACGAAGGCGTAGTTGATCTGCTGCGTGATCGCTTCGGTGCTGGTCACGCGGCCCGCCATCGACCACGACCAGCCGTCCATACTGCCATCGCCGGGGTCAAAGAAGCGGTCCAGGGTGACGAAATCGCTCGCCAGCTTGTGGTGATTCGGCGTGATGGCCTCGCCGAACACGGCCAGCTTCGGTTCACCGTCGGAGCCGTTGTTGAGATCGCCCAGAACCTGATCGAAGGTGCGGTTTTCCTTCACGACATAAATGACGTGTTTGATCTTGTCGTGCAGGAATTTCATCACCTTTGCATCGTCCTCATTGTGCTCGACGCCGTAGTAGTTGTTCTGCGCCACCTTTTGCGTCAGTGCTTTCAGCAGCTTCCCTGGCTTGGGCACCGGGGCGCTGACCAGCGAGGATTGTTCGAGCTGGAACTGGTACTGGTTCGTCGCTCTGGCATTCGCTGCTGCCGTCGCGTTGTCGCCTTGGCATTTCGCGTCGCACTTATCACCAAGGGGGTAATTGGAGGTATTAACTGGGCCTACGGGTTCGCCATTTACCAAAATGACGCCACCTTCATAGGTGCTGCTCGTCAGGCGGGCCGTGTTACCAAACAGGTGACCCGGGTTCGGGCCGGTCGGGCTCTTGCCGTTGATGATGTACATCCACTTGCCGTCGGCGCTAAAGCTGATGTCCTTCGGCGCGTAGGCGGTTGGGATCAGGCCCGCGACCTGGTTGGCATTCTTGCCTGTCAGCGGGATCACGGCCACCGAGTTGGCGCCGTCATTGACCGCGTACAAGGTTTTGCCATCCGGGGCGATCCTTACGGCGATCGGGGACGCGCCGGTGTAGCGCGAACCGCCATGCTCATGATCCCCTTTGTCATCCCCTTCCTCGCCCAGCAACCCGGCCGGGCCGCGGGTGTCGATCTTGTCGATCACCCTGTTGTTCTTGGTATTGATCACCGCCACCTGGTCGGCGTTGTCCTGGGCGACATAAAGCGTGTTCTGTGCCGCATCCAAGGTCATCCAGAGGGTTGCCGTAGAGCTGGATGCGCGTGATCAATTTGCCGTCGGTCGGCGACGAAATATCGACGACAACCACCTCACGATCGCGGTTGGCGGAGACGTAGGCCGTGAGTTTGTCTTTCTCGCTCTTCAGGACAACCGCGAACGGGTACGTGCCGCCGGGCTTGCCCTCTTCGCCCTCGTTGCCGGATGCGAAGGGACGGAGGTCGTGCTCGTAGAGGACCTTGTTCTTGGCGGTGTCGATCACGCTGATCGAGTCGTTGTAGTTGTTGGCGACCACCAGCGTCTTGCCGTCGGCGGAGATGGCCAGGCCGCCGGAATTCGGCTGCACGTTCAAGCCAATACCTTTGTTGCGTGCGTCGCCGGTGGCATTAGGGTCGTCGTAGTGGCCCAAGGGGATTTTCGCGGACTGCGCCCAAGAGCTGCCGTTGTTGGTGTAGGCATAGACTGCGTCTTCATTGCCGCCTGCGGCATAGAGCGTCTTACCGTCCGGTGCCCAGACCAGGCCGACATGGGCGTTGGTCTGTTGGATCACCTGGGTCAGTTTGGGTGGTTTGGGTGTGAACCCCGGTTTCTTCTTGTTGGCACCCGACACGTCGTATAGGAAGATATACTGAGTTGAATTCGCGACATCGGTTTTTCCGGTAGGGTCATCTAGGCTGTTCTGGCCTGCGACAGCACCGCCAAGGTGGTGCCGTCCGGGCTCAGCGCGGAACGCACCGCGCCGCCAGCAACGAAGTTCGGGTAGTCGGCAAGGCCAGGGTTTAAGAGCTGCTGAACCGCGCCGGCTGGCGCCAGCGGCGTGATGTACTGACCAGTTGGTAGCAGGAGGTTAGCATCTGCATCTGCCAGATGTGGCACTACAAGCCCGCTGCATGCGAGCAGCATTGCCTGGGTCAGGCGCGAAAATCTAAAGGTATTCATATTCGGTCTCCTCGGCTTTGCATTGCTATTAAGGCGCTCAGCGCCAGGCCCCTCACGGCGCCGCCGCTGGCAAGCACGGTGCATTTGGCCCAGGGCCATAATGTTCCTCTCATCATCGGAATACCCCCGAAACTGTGGGAAGAAGAGATAAAACAGTGGCCTGATTGGATCTTTGGAGATCCACCGGATTCCATCCGCCAAACCCTCCCCTGGCAAGGAACGCTGATCAACCCAGACTCACCTTAATCCTTTGCCATGAAACGGCTGTGAAACTTTCTTTAAGCTGCGGTGAAACTTTGATGAAACCTACCGGAAAGTCAGCACTGGCTAATTGGAAGGGAGTGACTGCGTCGGGCCGTTACGCTGATGGCCCAACCCATTAATCTTGACGAAGGGATCATGCCGCCCGGGTAGTGCCCTAAAAATGTTGTTTAACTACAATAAGCTATTGATCTAAAGAATTAAAATTTATTGCGCCAACATTTTTGAAACACTACCCGGAAATCAAACAGCGCGCCTTGCGAGAATAACGGATCTTCTGACCCCAGACTGCGACTCGCGCCGCTTCATGGCGCCGATCGCGCTAGCCAACCGAGCATCAGCAGACCTGTCGCGGCGATCCAGCTTCCGGCGACGCGTACGACGATTCGCGGCCAGCCGGTCGGCAGCACCGCGACTTCCGCCGACAGGACGGCGGTCAGGAAGAAGGTCGCACTGACCGCGCCTCCCAGCGCCAGTGCGCCGGCGCCCGCCGGGGCCATGGTTGCGCCATTCACGAGGCCGTGCAGCACGCCAGCTGTAATTGCGAGCGCGGCGACGCCGACGTCGCGCACCTTCGCGTTTAGCGCGACTAGCGCGCCGGCGAGGGCGAACGACAGCGTGGTGAGCAGCGGCAACGCCGCCGCAGAAGGCCAGCGCGCGCCGATGATGCCCCCGACCCACCACGCAACCGGCAGCGCGAACACCGCGTAGCGCGCCGCCCCGGTCCCCCGCTGGCCGGCGAGCAGCGCGAGCGCGACCACGACGAGCAGGTCCGCGGGCGTCACCGCGAGGTGCGCGATGCCGTCGTAGAAGGCGCCGAAGCCGGTCTCGACCAGGTGGGCGTGCGCCGGCGCGGCGACGGCCGCCGACAGCGCGACCAGTGCCCGGGGCGCCGCCCGCCTCATGCGACCGCCCGCCAAAGGAAAAACAGCCCCGCGAGCGCAACGCCGCCGCCGGCGGCGCGAACCGCCTGGCGACCCGCGGACCAGCGATGCGCTTCGCCGAGCAGGATACCGACCAAGTGCAGCAGCCCCGTGGCCATGACGAAGCCGAGGCTGTAGAGGAGCGCGCTCGTGCCTTCGGGCAACTCCCGACCGTGCGCGTGGCCGTGGAAGATCGCAAAGAACGCCACGACCGCCGCCGCAAACCACAGCGACGGCCGCAATTCGACGAGCACCATCGCGCCGAGCACGATCGCCGAAATCGCGATGCCGATCTCGACTCCGGGAACCGCGATGCCGAGCAGCCCCATGAGGCCGCCGAACGCCATCACCACAGGGAACGCAATCGGCAGCACCCAGATCGCGGGGGGGCCGAGCACGGCGCCCCAAAGGCCCACGGCAATCATCGCGACTACGTGGTCGAGCCCCGAGACCGGGTGCGCGAGCCCGGCGAGGAAGCCGGCGGCCTGGCCCGCTTCCCGGTGCGCCAGCGCGGTCGCCGGCGCGAGCGCGAGCAGCGCCGCGCCCAGCGCCGCGTATCGCTTCCATCGTTTCATATTTGTTTTCATACGACACCTCGCAACAAGATTGCAACCCGCTGGATCGTCCAGAATGCGCCCAGCGTGCCGACCAGATAACCCGGAAGCCGCTCGACCAGCTTCGGCCAATGGAATTCGAGCAGGCGGAACGAGCGCTCGAGCAGCAGAATGCCGATCACGAACGCGAGCTGCCCGATCTCGACGCCGACGTTGAACAGCAGCAGCGCGAGCGGAATCTGACCCTCGGGCAGGCCGAGCTGGGCCAGCCCGCTCGCAAAGCCGAAACCGTGCAGCAGACCGAACGCGAACGCGGCGACCCACGGGTGGCGGATGGTGAAGCTCGTTTCGCCGCGCCAGCGCCGCACGATCTCCGGCCCGAGGAACAGGATCGAGAGCGCGATCGCGGCGTTGAGCGGGGCTGGCGCTACGTGGGCGACGCCGAGCGTTGCCACGGCGAGCGTGATGCTGTGCGCTAGCGTGAATGCGGTCACCGTCTTTACCAGCATCCATCGATTCTGGACGATGAGGAGCAGGCCTAACACGAAAAGCAGGTGATCGACGCCCAGCAGGATGTGTTCGATGCCGAGGTAAAGATAAGACCAGGCGCCGTGACGGTCACCCTCGTCGGCCGACCCGGACAAGTGAACCGTCGGCTGGCCCGCAGCTATCGTGTAGACCCGTATCGGGCCGTCGAGCCAGTACACCTTGACCATGGCCGCCGAGTAGCCCTTGCCGATCCCTTTGATCGCCAGTGTGCCCCGCAGTCCGGCCTCGCCACAGAGCAAGACGTTCGACTCGGCGCGGCAGCCCTCGGGCCACACTGGCTTGAGTACCTCGCTCGCCGGACGGTTACCACTCGCCGTCCATTGCCACAGGAACTCCTTGGGCGAGATCTCGCGCAGCTCCATCTCGGCCATGCTCATCTCGTGCGCTGCCGCGACGCTCGTCAGCAGCGCCAGGGTGGTCACCAGCAGTGTGCGGAGCCAGCCGTTCATTTCGCCTCCGCCTCGACCTTCATGGTGTATTTTCTGGCGAGTGCGCGTACGGCGGCGGTCCGCTGTTCGGCCATCGTGGCATCGGTCCAGTCCTGCAGCACCATGCCGCGCAGCGTTTC
The DNA here is from genome assembly GCA_963696325.1 of uncultured Gammaproteobacteria bacterium. GTDB lineage: Bacteria > Pseudomonadota > Gammaproteobacteria > Competibacterales > Competibacteraceae > CAVOJV01. The sequence goes on along the minus strand of CAVOJV010000005.1, from coordinate 2,295 downwards.
GAACACGGCCGGCGTGGGCGGCACGATCGTTTCGAGTCGCATCAACCGCCAGCCGTCACGACTGGGCAGGGCGCGCCACTCGCCCGGCGGCGACTCCTCGAGCGCCTTGGCGAATTCGGGACCGTAGCTCTGCACTAGATTCTGGTACGGCCGGCCCTTGAAAACCCGCAGACCCGCCTGCGCGTCGCCCGGCGTGCCGGCGTTCAGGGCCGCCGCGAAGGCGCGCGTGGCCGTTTCGGATTGATCGCCCGAGAGCACCGCTTCCTGGAATCGTAGCGCGCCGGCTCGTCGTACTTGGCGCGATTTTTCTCGAACCACTCGCGCAGCATCTGGTCGTCGAAGGGCGGCAGCTTGAGGTCCGCGCTGACGATACTCAGCGCCTTGAAGATCACCCGCTCGCGGATCGCCGTATCGCCCTTGTCGACCCCGAGGGCGAGGCCTTCGCGGTAGAGCACCTCGTTGTCGAGCCAGACCCGGCGCAGGGCGTAGAGCTCGTCCTCATTGGGCTCCCGGCCGCGTGCTGCCTTGAACACGTCTCGGGCCTGGTTGTCCACGGCGGCATTCACGACGATCGTGCGCGGATCGTCGGCCGGGCCGACGATAAAATGGTCGATGGCGAACAGCAAACCGCCCAGCACGAGGAAGTGCAGTAGCGGCTCGCGCAGCCAGTTCGGCCATCTCACAGGGCGACGGGGCGACTTGACTTCGCTCGGGAAGGGTGTTGGGAGCACGGCGGACATCGAGTCCCTCAGCGTCAAACGACAGCAACAATCAAAGCGCCGCGCGGCAACGCGCGGCGCCTCGGGTGCGGTGATCTGCTGCTGCTATTCGACGCCTGCCACCTGCGTTGATCCCTGGACCTCGATGTAGATCGGGTTGCTGTAGAACCACAGGTCGGACCAGGCGGCGACGTCATAGGCGACGTATTTCTCGCCATCCTTGACCGGCAGGTGATTCGGGCAGCCGTCGATCAGAAGCGAGCCGGCAGGATACGAGGTGCCGTTATCGGGCACATTGTTGCCCGACACCGCGCACGGAATCATGAGCTTGCTGGTGTCCGTAGCGTTAGTGTAGAGGTCGGGCAGCGGATTGCCGCTGGCGTCCGTCTCGAAGGGCACGCTGGCCGGCAAGTTGGTGCCGCGTAGGCGGATGTACTGAGACTCCTTCACTTCCCGGATGCGGAAGGTCATCTTCTTGTATTCGTCGTCGCGGAGGACCGTATCCCATGTGGAGCCTCTTGTACGTCTTCAAGATCCCGGCCGTGTTGTTCTTGGCGGCGGCAAGGAACCGTCGGTTTATGTCCTGGGTTGTCTCGAGCCAGGTATTCGGCCAGGCACCGTCGTAGTCAGAATCACCCGACTGCTTGTAGCCGGTGACCAGGCCGCGGATGACGTCGATGTGATCGAGCACCGGCTTGTTCAGCGGCTGCTCGATGTTGACCTGCGCCCAGCGACGGATTCTTGAACTGTACGGCGAGTAGTTCGTACCCGCAGGATCGCGCACCACGATGGAAACGATGATCTCTGACCCGGGCGCACCACGAGCTTTTCGCCTATGTTGGCGCAACCGGAAAATCTATCGTCTGTATTGTTTCGTGCAACAGGTGATGGCACGGCTTCCACGGCGGCGTTGGCCAGTGCTTCCGCGCGAGGACCGGTAAGGTTTGCAAAGCCCGGTGGCACCTTGCAGGCGACGAAGGCGAGGCGGTCGATCAACTGGCCCGTATTGAGCAGGCGTTGCCGCTGCGCAGCCCGTCCACGATCATCTGCGGGCTCAGCTTCTTGGGCCGCCGCCGTTCGCACCATCACGTGCAGTGCGCTGGTACTCGCCAGGGTAGAAGTCAAACGTCGAGCGGCGGTCGTCCGGGCCGAAGATGCCGCGGTTGTGCCAGTCGGAACTGGCAAAGAACCACCAGTTGCGACCCTCACCCAGCAGGGCATCCCAAACGCCGCCGATCTGTGCGCCATAGACGCCGGTGCCGCCGTAGGTCGTGCCACCCACGGAGTCGACCTTGAACGCCACCCGATGTTGTTACGGTTGGGACGAGTATTCCCCGCGTTCGGGCAGAAGCATGGTGACCCGGTTGGGTCTCAAAGCCAAACGCCACTTTCGGCGCGGTGTTGTTGAAGTCGCGCAGGTGTTCGATGTTGAAGCCATTGTTGCCGTCGGGGTTGAACGGCCCGGCACGCTCCAAGTGCGCGGGGACGTAGTAGCTTCTTGTTCGGGTGGAACGCGGCCATCCACTTCAGGGCCTCGAGCGTCTTGTTGTGACCACGGGTGCCGGTGCCAGCACCG
>CAVOJV010000004.1:0-27744 GCA_963696325.1 uncultured Gammaproteobacteria bacterium | reverse complement strand
TTAGGAGCTTTTTTGGCTATTGGGCTGGTCGCCGTCTCGGCCCCGTGCACTAGGGTGGGCGGAGCAGAGCGGTCCGATTCACGCCGGGCCTCTCAAGGCCTGGGCTTGGCTGCGCGCACGCGCTTAACCCGTGTAATTTTGCCTCTACGTTCGCTAGCGCACTAACTGTGCATGGCACGCGCCTACGCTGTCCCAGTGCGCGGAGCGCGACTGAGACCGCGCACCGGAGCGCACCGGTAATGTCCGCGGACGTTTTCCGAGGCTACATCTGTGCCACGATTTTCCACAACCTAAGGATTCCTGAGCTTGGCCAGACTGGCAAGTCTGGTGGTTCCTAATGACACCACCGCAAGAAGGAGGCGGCATCGCTCACGTCACCAACTGCAGAGGGCTTCTACGAACTCGGACGCTTCGCCTCGGACACCCTAGCGGTTGTTCGCCGAACCGCCTGCGCAGACATTGCGCCGGCGTGTCCCGGAACCCCGCGCGCGGCTTGTTTCCCGAATCTGGCTGGTGGGATGATCGTCGAGCTATCCTCTCAGACGTAGTTTCCACGGTAGCACCGTTTCAAAGAATCGATTTCGCGCAGGGGTTGGCGCGAGGAGGATTGAGGCGCCAGCGAATCGTCTGTGGCGAGTGGTGGTTCAGAGATTAAAGCAGCGTGCTGACGTCACTTGCCAGTGGCTTGGGAGCCGCTTATCCCGCCCAACTCTCTATTGTGTCAGGGCGTTGCGCGGGGTCTCCCGCCACGCTGCAGGTTCTCCATCAGCTCGTTGTTTATCACGGGCCACGCCCGGCCTTGTGCTTGGCTTGTGGCCCAGGCCTGGACGCACGCGCCGCCCTTGGCGTTGCTACGAAGAGCGAGGGGGTGGGTGAATACCTCACTGGGTGACTGCCGAAATTCATTGGGGTGGATTTAACAGTCTAGCCACGTCAAAGCCATGTCCTGGTCTTGCTCGACAGGCGCCGCCCAAGCTTGTTCTTTGCGGCAGATTTATATATCCTTGTTCACATGTCCATGGCCACCATCCAGCGCGGTGCGGCCACGGCGGACCAGGCGGTTTACGTGTTCACTGACGGCGGCGATTCACGGCCCAGCGCAGGCGGCGCATGTCGGGCCCGACCTGGCACGCATGTCGACGGCCGCCGCCGCCGCCGCCGCGCGCCGCCGCCGCCGCCGCCGCCCCGCCCGCCGCCGCCCGCCGCCGCCGCCGCGCCCGCGCCCGCGCGCGCGCCGCCCGCCCGCCGCCCGCCGCCGCCGCCGCCGCCGCCGCCGCCGCCGCCGCCGGCCGCCGCCGCCGCCGCCGCCGCCCGCGCCCGCCGCGCCGCCGCGCCGCCGCCGCCGCCCGCCGCCGCCGCCGCCGCCTGCCGCCGCCGCCGCCGCGCCGCGCCCGCCTCGCCCCGCCTCGCCGCGCGCGCGCGCCCGCCGCCGCCGCCCCGCCGCGCCCGCGCCGGCCGCCGCCGCCGCCGCCGCCGCCGCCGCCGCCGCCGCCGCCGCCGCCGCCGCCGCCGCCGCCCGCCGCCGCCGCCGCCGCCGCCGCGCCCGCCGCCGCCGCCGCCGCCGCCGCCGCCGCCGCCGCCGCCCGCCGCCGCCGCCGCCGCCGCCGCCGCCGCCGCCGCCGCCGCCGCCGCCGCCGCCGCGCCCGCCGCGCCCGCGCGCCGCCGCCGCCGCCGCCGCCGCCGCCGCCGCCGCCGCCGCCGCCGCGCCCGCGCCCGCCGCGCCGTCCAGGCATTCACCCTTGTCCAGAGCCGCCACGGCTGGGGGACCCCCCCCTTCCGGCGATCTCCAACTCCCGCCCGGCGGGGAACAGGATGGCATCGGCGCCGAGATCCGCGACGGCGGCCACATCGTCCCTGCCCAGGGGTGTTCAAGCTGTCCACCGGACCATGATCCGCGGGGACCGTAGCTGCCCGGACATGAGTGTGATGGATCTGCCTGCGGGCCACAGGTCCTTGGCGTCCGGGGAAATGGGACTCCCCCCCCCCCCCCCCCCTCCATGTCCAGGATCAGGCCATCGGCGGGCAGGCCGCGAAGCTTTGTCCAGAGCGCGGGCATTGGCGCCTGGCATGTAAAAGATGGAGTGGGCGGGGCGTAATTGCATGATGATCTCCTGCCGAGAAGTTGAGTTGCTGAGGGTTGGCATAAAGCATTTTCTAAGACTCCGATAATGTGCGAAGACGCAAACAGGGGAAAGTCAGGCTTATAATGGATAGATTTTTTCCTGCACTTGGGATTATCGAACTGAGTTGGTTCCGGATAGACTTGTGGCCTCGAGCGCGATAAGCCGCGCGGTGGCGCTGCAAACCGTTACTTTCCAGCTACAATTTTAAGCTATTATTCTACAACGGCTATTGGCATACCACAATCCCCGCGAGCGTAAGGCCGGAATAACCATGCTAACGGTTCTCAGAAAGGGCTTTAATATCCCCATCACCGGAGCGCCCGAACAAATTGCTTAGCCAGGGCCTACCATTATGACGGGTCGCCCTGATAGGGGTGACTACATCGACCGAGCCGTCTGTGCCGGTCTAACGGAAGGGGATCGGGTCCTAAACTCGGGCAGCCGTGGTTCGCCGACAAGAAGACGGCGGGCATTCGCTACACGGCGCCTGGCAGCGGAGTAGTGACCGCTATTCATCGCGGCGCGGCAAGCGGGTCTTGCAGTCCGTGGTGATTCGGTTGGAGGGTGATGAGGAGGAAACCTTCAACCGCATGGCTAGATGGAACCGATCCAGCTCAGTGCTGCGCAGGTGCAGGTTTTTGTCGGCTTCGGGTTTGTGGACGGCGTTGCGCACCCGTCCCTACAGCAAAGGTGCCAGCGCCTGATTCCACTTCTCACTCGAATTGTAACCGCCATGGATACCAATCCCTTGGCGTTACAACCGGAGGTGGTCATCCCCGCCCCCCCCTTCGCAAACGGCCTCAGCGTTTATCGCGCAGTTGACCGAAGGCCCGGTCTTCCTGTGCAAATCCCCTTAGACGACTATGGCCGCACCGCCGTCGGATTGCTTAAACTCGCCGAGTTTTTCTGAGCCCATCCGGCGGGATTGGTGGGCACCCATATCCATTTCCTGCACCCCGTCAGCGCCACGAAAACGGTTTATTATTCAAATTATCAAGATGTTATCGCCATCGCAAGCCGTTACTCACGGGCCGCCTGTGGGTGGAACGGATCATCGCCCTTGGCTGGGCTGCTGGTGCTGAAACCTCACCGTGCCGCGCACCCGGCTCGGCGCCAACACCAATGATCGTCTTGCTGGGGGAATTGCAGGATGTGGAGTGCCGCGCCATTTCGGGCTCGGTGCTGTCCGGTCGCCGTGTGCGGACGGCAAGTTACCTCGGCCGCTATCACACCCAGTCGAGCGTGCTCGCGGAAGGCCGCGAGCGGGAGTTCCTCGGCTGGATAATGCCAGGGAAGAACAAGTTTTCGATACTCAACGTGTTCCTCTCCCGCCCCTCCCGGGCTACCTGGCCCTTCGCCTTGACCACCACCCAAAACGGCAGTCCCGTGCCATGCAGCCGGTTGGCAATAACTATGAACAGGTCATGCCTCTTGGACAGCCGCCGACCCAGCCCGCGTTTTGCTGGTTTGGCCACACGGAGATGGCTCATAACTTGGGGTGCCTGGGATTGATTGAGGAGGACTTGGCCTTGTGTTCGTTCGTGTGCGTTGGCAAAGATCACTATGGCCCCGTGCTTATAAAAATCTAACTGAAATCCAGAGGCAGGCTGATGTTCCGCCTACGACATATCCCTTATCGTGTGCGTCCGAATTTTACCAAAGGCGGGCGCTACGAGAAGTTCGAAGCCCTCTACGAGATGGTGGATACCTTCATCTATTGTCACTGCAATTATCTGTGCCTCATGCCGGGATGGGGATTCGACTTGAAATGGGTCATGACCTACGTGGCCATAGCCCTGCCTTACCATCTCCAGATTAGCCTGATAGCCGGTGTTGTAGAGAGCCACCAGCAGGCACGGTACCAGGGCTATCACCACGTAGGTCATGACCCGTTTCAAGTCGATCCCATCCCGCACATGAGGCGCGGTACGGGTCACGTCCGGTGGCGTATAGATGAAGGTATCCACCATCTCGTAGAGGGCTTCAAACTTCTCGTAGCGCCCGCCTTTGGTAAAATTCGGACGCAGGCGATCCAGGAAATGTCGTAGGCGAGACATCAGCCCTCCTTCTCGATTTGGGTTAGATTTTTTCTAAGCACGGGGCCATAGTCATACTTGCCAACGCACACGAACGAACACAAGGCCAAGTCCTCTTCATCCAGCTCCAGGCACCCCAGCGATTGAGCCATCTCCGTGTCGCCGACCAGCAGAGAACGCAGCAACTGGGTCGGCAGGATATCCAGAGGCATGACCTGTTCATAGTTATTGCCAACCGGCACCATGGCACGGGGACTGCCGTTTTGGGTGGTGGTCAAGGCAAACTTCCGGGTAGCCCGGGACAGGCTGGAGAGGAACACGTTCAGTATCGAAAACTTGTTCTTCCCTGGCATTATCCAGCCGAGGAACTCCCGCTCGCGGCCCTCGGCGAGCACGCTCAACTGGGTGTGATAGCGGCCGAGGTAACTTGCCCATCCCGCCGCACGGCGACCGGACAGCACCGACCCCGAAATGGCGCGGCACTCCACGTCCTGCAATTCCCCGAGCAACAGATCATTGGTGTTGGCGCCGAGCCGGGTGCGCAGCAGGCGTGGTTTCAGCACCGGCGGCCCACCAAGGGCGATGATCCGTTCCACCCACAGGCGCCCCGTGGTAAACAGCTTGCCGATGGCGATAACATCTTGATAATTTAAATACCAAACCGTTTTAGTGGCGCTGACGGGGTCCAGGAAATGGATATGGGTGCCCACCAATCCCGCCGGATGGGGGCCGGAAAACTCGGCGATTTTAAGCCGCTCCGACGGCGGTGCGACCATAGTAGTCTCCGGGGATTTGCACAGGAAGACCGGGCCTTCGGTCAACTGCGCGATGACGCTGAGGCCGTTTGCGAAATCCTCGCGGTACTCGTTGATGACCACCTCCGGTTGTAACGCCAAGGGATTGGTATCCATGGCGGTTACAAAGATCGAGTGGGGCTTGGAATCAGGCGCTGGCACTTTGCTGTAGGGACGGGTGCGCAACGCCGTCCACAAACCCGAAGCCAACAGGTTTTCCTGCACCTGCGCAGCACTGAGCTGGATCAGTTCCTGCTGGCCATAGCGGTTGAAGGTTTCCTCCTCATCACCCTCCAACCGGATCACCACGGACTGCAAGACCCGCTTCGCGCCGCGATGAATAGCGGTCACTACTCCGCTGCCAGGCGCCGTGTAGCGGATGCCCGCCGTCTTCTTGTCGGCGAACAGCGGCTGCCCGAGTTTGACCCGATCCCCTTCGTTGACCAGCACGGACGGGCTCAGGTCGATGTAGTCACCCCCTATCAGGGCGACCGTCATAATGGTAGGCCCTGGCTGGATAATTTGTTCGGGCGCTCCGGTGATGGGGATATTAAAGCCCTTTCTGAGTTTGGTTAGCATGGTTTTTCCGGCCTTAAGCTCGCGGGGATTGTGGTATGCCAATAGCCGATTGAGAGTGCTGGCTAAAAATTGTAGCTGGAAAGTAACGGTTTGCAGCACCACCGGCGCCAGCTATCGCGCTCGAGACGGCAAGTGTATCCGAAACCAACGCAGTTAGGTAATCCCAAGTGCAGGAAAAAATCTATCCATTATCAACCTGACTTTCCCCTGTTTGCGTCTTGGTTCATTATGTGAGACTTAGAAAATGCTTTATGCCAACCCCCAACAACTCAACTTTTCGCCAGGAGATCATCATGCAATTACGCCCCCGCCGTTCCATTCTTTACATGCCAGGCGCCAATGCCCGCGCTCTGGACAAAGCTCGCGGCCTGCCCGCCGATGGCCTGATCCTGGACATGGAAGATGCCGTTTCCCCGGACGCCAAGGACCTGGCCCGCAGCCAGATAGTGGCAGCCGTGTCCCAGGGCGGCTACGGTCCCCGCGAGATCATCGTGCGGGTCAACGGCTTGAACACCCCCTGGGGCAGGGATGATGTGGCCGCCGTCGCGAATATCGGCGCCGATGCCATCCTGTTCCCCAAGGTGGAATCACCGGAAGAAGTGCATGCCGCCGTGGCGGCTCTGGACAAGGCCCGCGCACCCACCAGCCTGCCAATCTGGATCATGGCTGAAACCCCCCGCGGCATCTTGCGGATCGACGCTATCGCGGGTGCCCATAAGCGGCTCACCGCTATCGTCATGGGCACCTCGGATCTTGCCAAGGAGATGCGAGTACGCCACACCCCGGACCGAATCGGCTTCATCGCCGCCCTCTCCCTGTGCGTCATGGCCGCCCGCGCTCATGGCTTGGACATCCTGGACGGGGTTTATCTGGATCTAAAGAACGAGGCGGGCTTCCGCGCCGCCTGCGAGCAGGGCCGGGACATGGGCTTTGATGGCAAGACGCTGATCCACCCCAATCAAGTGGCGGTCACCAATGAGGTGTTCGCCCCCGCCCCTCAAGACGTGGAGAACGCCGGCGCCATCATCCAGGCCTGGGAACAAGCCCAGCGCGAAGGCAAGGGCGTAGCCGTGGTGAACGGCAAGCTGGTGGAAAACCTGCACGTCGAGGAAGCCCGCCGCGCCCTGGCCGTTGCTGAAGCAATCAAGAAGATGGCGGGATAAGCGGCTCCCAAGCCACTGGCAAGTGACGTCAGCACGCTGCTTTGATACTTGCCGGCCAGCCATTCGCCACAGACGATTGGCTGGCACTCAATCCTGCTCGCGCCAACCCCTGCGCGAAATCGATACTTTGAAACGGTGCTACCGTGGAAACTACGTCTGGATAGCTCAACAATCCAGATTCGGAAACAAGCCGCACGGGGTTCCGGGACACGCCGGCGCAATGTCTGCGCAGGCAGTTCGCCGAACAACCGCTGGGTGTCCGAGGCGAAGCGTCCGAGTTCGTAGAAGCCCTGCGCGTGAGCGATGTCCGCAACGGTCGCATTCTTGCGGTGGGATGTCATTAGAACCGCCGGACTTGCCGGTCTCGCCAGCTCAGGAATCCTTAGGTTGTGGAAAATCGTGGCACGGATGGCTGCGAAACGTCCGCGAACATACCGGTGCGACTGGGTCGGTCGCACTCGGCACTGGGACAGCGTAGGCGCGTGCCATGCACAGTTAAGTGCGCTAGCGAACATAGAGGCAAAATTCCCCGGCGTTGCGGCGTTTGCGCGCAGCCGAGCCGGCCTTGGGAAAGCCCGGCGTGAATCGGACCGCTCTGCTCGGCCCACCCTAGTGGGCTCACGGGCCGAGCATCCGGCGAGCGGCGACCCAGGCCGATAGCCAAAAAAGCTCCTAAAAACTACTAACCTCACTAAAAAGCGCCTAATATTGGCTCTGGATGTTTAAACCGAAGTAACCTTGTTCGCCGGTATGACGCGAACCTTATTGCCTAAACCGCCGCTCGGTTCCCTCATCGGATGACTAATACGCTGAGGAATGACTGGCTAAGGGAGATAGCCTGATGGAAGCGAAAAACCCCCTGATCACTCGCCAGTGGCGATCAGCGGTGAGCATTAGCCTGATCTATGCGCTCGTGGCGAGTGTGTGGATCTATGCCTCCGATGTCGCACTGGTACGGCTCTCTGACTATCCGTCCGCCCTGACCTCCTTGCAAACCTACAAAGGCTGGCTGTTCGTGGCGGTCACAGCGCTACTGCTCTACGGGTTGATCTGCCATTTCCTGGCGCGCGAACTGGAGCGTCAGGCCCTAGCTCAGCGCTTTGATTACCTCTCGAAGTACGCCAACGACATCATCCTGCTGATGGATAGCCAGGGGCGGCTCCTGGAGGCCAATGATCGGGCAGTGGCGGCCTACGGCTATGCTCGCGAGGAATTACTGCGGCTCAACATCCGGCGCTGTGTGCCCCTGAGGCCAGGGGCAGGCCACCGCAGAAATGGCTCAGGCGACCCGCGCCGATGGGCTGATATTTGAAACGGTGCACCAGCGCCAGGACGGCACCCGCTTTCCCGTGGAGGTCAGTGCTCGGCGCATTGCGCTTCAGGGGCAGTCCTTTCTGCAAAGCATTATCCGCGATATCAGCGAGCGCCAGCAGGCGGAGGAACGCCTGCGGTATCAGTTGCACCTGGTGCAGAGCATCGCCGACCAAGCAGCGGAAGCCATCTTTGTCACCGATACGCAGGGCCGCGTGACCTTCCTCAATGCGGAAGCGGAACGCACGTTTGGCTTTGCCGCTGGGGAACTCACGGCGCAGCGATTGCACGACAAACTCCACCACCATTACCCGGACGGGCGTCTATTTCCTATCAGCGAGTGTCCTATGAACCGGGTGTACGCCGTGGGCGAGAATGTGCGGAACCACCAAGACCTATTCTTCCGCAAAGACGGCTTGCCGGTGGCGGTGGAGTGTTCCAGCGCTCCCCTGGAGCGCAATGGCCAGCGGGTGGGGGCGGTGTTGATCGTGCGCGATATCACCGAGCGCAAGCGGGCGGAAGCGGCGCTGGAAAAAGCCGCCGAGCAACGGCGGCTGGCGCTGGACAGCGGGCGCATGGGAACCTGGATTTGGGAACTGGCCACGGGCCACATGACCTGTGATATCCGCTTGGATGAGCTACTCGGTCTCGAGCCGGTGAGCAGCCCGCCTCCACTGGAGCGGTTTTTCGAACGGCTCCACCCGCAAGACCGCGCCCGGGTACGGCAGACCGCCGCCGCCATACTCGGGGACGGTGTGGAGCGCTGGGATGATGAGTTCCGCGTGGTGCTTCCCACCGGCCACGTCCGCTGGCTCGCCGGGCATGGCGAAGTCAAGCGCGACCCGACCGGCCAGCCGGGGCGCTTCATTGGTGTCATGTTCGATATCACCCAACGCAAGCGGGCGGAAGCGGCGCTGTTTGAAGAAACGGAGCGGTTGCGGGTGACGCTGCACTCCATTGGGGACGGCGTGATCACCACCGATGCGGAGGGCCGGGTAGACTACCTCAACCCGGTGGCGGAGGCCCTAACCGGCTGGTCAGTGGCGGACGCTCAAGGCCAGCCGCTGACCCAGGTGTTCGCGATTCTCGATGAAGAGAGCCGCCAGCCGGTCCCTGACCCAGTGGCGCGCTGTCTAGCCGAGGGCGGCATCACCAAGTTAGATCATCCCGTGCTGCTACGCAGCCGCTCCGAACGGGAATACATGATCCAAGATTCTGCGGCGCCTATCCGAGATGCGGCGGGGAAGGTGGTGGGGGTGGTGCTCGTATTCAGCGACGTGACCAAGCGGCGCCGCCTGACGCGGTCCATTATCTATCAAGCCACGCATGACAGCCTCACCGGGCTGCTAAACCGCTCGGAGTTTGAGCGGCGCCTGCAACGGGTGTTGGAGGCGCCCCAGCAGGAGCGGGGAGAACATGCCTTGTGTTACCTGGATCTGGATCAGTTCAAGGTGGTGAACGACACTTGCGGACACGCCGCCGGGGATAAGCTGCTCCAGCAACTCAGTGACTTATTCAAAGCGCAGATCCGTACGCGGGATACCTTGGCGCGCCTCGGGGGGGATGAGTTTGGTGTATTGCTCGAACACTGCTCGGTGCACCAGGCGCTGCGGGTCGCCGAAACGCTGCGCCAGGCGGTGGAGAAGTTTCGGTTTGTACAGGACGACAAGCTCTTCCGGATTGGCGTCAGTGTTGGCCTGGTGCCTATTGATCACGCCAGTGGTAATCTCAAAGAGGTGCTCAGTGCGGCCGATGCGGCCTGCTACCTAGCCAAGGACCAGGGACGCAACCGCATTCATGTCTACCAGGCGGACGATGTCGCGCTGACCCGGCGCTATGGCGAGATACGCTGGGCGGTGCGGATTCCGCACGCCTTGGAGGAGAATCACTTCCGGCTCTGCTGCCAGCCGATTGCGCCGCTCCACGGCGGCGGCCAGACCGGGGCGCATTATGAGTTACTTTTGCGATTGGAGGATAATGGCCAGCTCATCCTGCCGGGCACTTTTCTGGCGGCCGCCGAACGCTATAACCTGGCCGCCCAGCTGGATCGTTGGGTTATCCACACGGCCTTGCAGTGGTTGGGCCAACATCCCGCGCTGCTGCAGCAGTTATCTCTCTGTAGTATCAATCTCTCGGGTCAGTCGCTGGGCGAGGAGACGTTGCTGGCGTTTATCCTAGCGCAGGTGAAGACGTACGGCATTCCGCCCGAGAAGCTGTGCTTTGAGATTACGGAAACGGTGGCCATTGCCAATTTGGCCAACGCCAGCCGGTTGATCGAGGTGCTGAAGGCCGAAGGTTGCCGCTTTGCACTAGACGATTTTGGCAGCGGCCTCAGCTCGTTTGCCTACCTCAAGACGTTACCGGTGGATTATCTAAAAATTGATGGCGCCTTTATCAAGGATATCGCGACCGACTCAATAGACTTTGCCATCGTCAAATCCATGCACGAGATAGCCCAAGTGACGGGCAAGCAGACCATTGCCGAGTGGGTCGAGGACGAGCCTATTCTGGCGAAATTGCGCGAGATCGGCGTGCATTATGCCCAAGGTTACTTCATCGGTCGGCCACGACCCTGGCAGGAACCCCTCCACTAGCGCCAGCAGGAATGATAGCTCGGAGGAGGGGTTCTCCTGCCTGGAGTCTGCTCGGCATACGGGTAAAAAATTTAGGACTAACGCAAAAGCGACTTTGAGGGTCGCCAGCTTGTTGAAAAGGCATTAGAGTCATCGGCCTGGAACGCGGTCAATGTCGCCAGGCGCGCAGTCAGCGCAATCCTATCGGTGGTGCCTTTCTGGTCTGGGTCCGACGTAAAGAACTGGCAGTACCCACCGGCCGTACGGTCTATCAATTTCAAACATGGGCTATCGGATGATTACCTGATCCAGCAACTCAAGAATCCATCTCTCAAAATAGCTCTTGCGTAAGTCCTATACTTAAAATGAAGACACCACCCGATAGAGACCTCACTAGCTAGCAAAGGAGAACCTCAATGGCGGTTAAAATGGGACCAATTTTGGGATTTCGTGGGCAGCGGCAAGGCGAGTGGCGGATATCCGTACTGTTGGTAACAGACATACAGACAAACATGTCTCCGCTCACTTTTTTGCCAACTGGCGGGGCGGTTGCATCCGCGACGGCCACCCTGCTCAAGGCTATGCCGGAAGGCAATCCAAATTCGCAGGCCTGGCGCTGGGATTTCTCGGTGAAGCAGACGGGCGTAGAGCAACAGGTAAGCTACGAGGTGCTAGGAGTCAGGGCGGAGTTTTGGGTGCCTGCAAAGGATTCTATGCCCAACTCCGCTTACGCTTCGTGTAACGGATTCTCTAGCGCGAAAGTGAAAAATAGTTGCAAGGTACCCAATCGCCTGTGGGAGGATCTCGCTGCGAAACATGCAGAGCGTCATTATCACCTACTTATGATGGGCGGTGATCAAGTCTACGCGGATTCAATTTGGGACATCATCCCTGAGTTGCGCAAGTGGGCGGGGTTGCCGGTTGCGCAGGCGGTCAAACGTTCTTTCACGGCCGACCTGGCGAGGAAGGTGGACCAGTTCTATTGTACGCTTTACATCGAGAACTGGAGCCAGAAGGAACCGGCGATGGTGTTAGCTCGCATCCCGACGTTGATGATGTGGGACGACCACGATATTTTCGATGGTTGGGGCTCTTACTCCACGGATCTCCAGCAGTGCGAAGTGCATCAGGGCATCTTCAAAGCGGCCCGCGAATACTTTGCCCTCTATCAGTTACAACTGGCGAAGGGCGAGACGCATCCACTTGGGGTAAAGTCCAGCACTTCGTTTACCTACGCCTGCAATATTGAATCGGCGGGCGATAACTCGATTGCGATCCTGGCGCTCGACATGCGCCACGACCGAAGTGACTCCCAGATAATAGGCCCGGCGAACTGGAAGGCGATATACGACTGGCTCGACGCCCTGCCCAATGATCGGCCTCGCCACCTCCTGATTCTTTCGAGCATACCCGTGGTACACCCGGATTTTTCGATCATAGAGCAGACGCTCTCCATCTTCCCCGGCCAACAGGAACTAGAGGACGATCTCCGGGATCACTGGAACAGTCCGGCGCACAAGCAGGAACGGTTGCGTTTTATCCATCGGCTGCTCGCCTTGAGCGAGACTCGGCAACATCGGGTAACGCTGCTTTCTGGCGACGTGCACGTGGGTGCGGTCGGAGTAATCACAAGCAACCGCGATAGCGCGGGGGATCGTTCTGCCCAAGTGATATCGCAACTGACATCGTCCGGAATCGTCCACCCAGCGCCGCCGGGGGTCATGTTATTTTTCCTGGAAAGTGTCATGGATAAGAACTTCGCGGACGACCGCGATATCACCTCTGAAATGACGCCGTTTCCGGGTACGCGTACTCATTTCATCGGCACCCGCAACTGGTTGGCGCTGGAGCCAGACGAGAGCGGCCGCATCTGGGCAAACTGGCACGTGGAAAACGTCACTCAGCCGTTTACCAAGGTGATCCACCCCATTGGGTTCAAATTGCTTGGGTAAAGTCAGGAGATGGTCTCGGTTGCGTTGCATTAGCAGGGTGGGCCACCGTTCGGATAAACTCATGAGCATCAAATTTCCACCCACGCGAGCGGATTTTCCTGAGTCACCCGGATGGCAAGGTGAGGCCCATGACCAGCGCACCGCAGCACTGCAGCGCCCTGCTGGAAACCCTGAAGACGTATTTGCCAGTGCCGGGGCCCAATCCGATCATGGACAGTTATTTCGTCCACACCGTGTCCCGTTTCCTCGACCGGGTGGACGCGCTCAAATCAGCCGCGCGGATAGTGGGCCAGCAGCGAGAGTCGGGATGTTAGCGTGCATCCTGATCGGTACCCGAATCGTCTCGAAATCCGGATCAACATGACCCATCAACAGCAACGCCATTTTGTACTGCCCCAGCCCGGCCTGCTGCTCGGCCTGTTGCTTTGGCTGGGGGTGGCCGGTCCTCTGGCCGCCGACGACTTCGACGGCCCGCGCCAGAGCCTGAGCGCGGAAATCGCCACGCTCGCCCGGGAAACCGCCGTCGAGACTGGCCGCCGGGAATTCGCCGCGTCGGTGATGGCGGCCATCGCCCGCGTACCGCGGCATCGGTTCGTGCCCGACGATCAGGTGCCCTACGCCTACGACAACCGACCCTTGCCAATCGGTTACGGCCAGACCATTTCCCAGCCCTACATCGTTGCCCTGATGACCGACCTGATCGACCCCCAGCCGGGACAGACCGTGCTGGAAATCGGTACCGGTTCGGGCTATCAGGCGGCGGTGCTGGCCGAACTGGTCGGGCGCGTCTACACCATCGAGATCATCGAACCTCTGGCGCGCCGGGCGGCCGAGCAACTTAAAACGCTGGGTTACGCCAACGTCCGTACCCGGGTGGGCGACGGCTACCACGGCTGGGAAGCAGCGGCGCCATTCGACGCCATCGTGGTGACCGCCGCCGCCAGCCACATCCCACCGCCCCTGATCCGCCAGCTCAAACCGGGGGGCCGCATGGTGGTTCCGGTAGGCGCACATTTCCTCGCCCAGTACCTCCTGCTGGTGGAAAAGCAGCCGGACGGCGCCGTCACCACCCGGCAGATTCTGCCCGTGAGCTTCGTGCCGCTGACCGGCGGTGGCCACTGAGCCGGTCGCCGCTCGCCCGCCTCGCCGCGCCCGCGCCGGGTACCAAATGCAAATGCGCAGCCCGCCCTATCCGGCTATCGCCCTGCTTTCGGCCGCCGCCCTGGGTTACGAGATCCTGCTCATGCGGCTGTTCTCGATCATCCAATGGCACCACTTCGCCTACATGATGATCAGCGTGGCGCTGCTGGGTTACGGCGCGGCGGGCGCGGTCGTGACGCTGGCCCAGCGACCATTGCTGGACCGTTTTACAAGCGTCTTCGCGACCGCAGCGGGACTGTTCAGCCTGACGGCGCTGCTAGCCTTTCTTGCCGCCCAGAGCGTCGGCTTCAACGCGCTGGAAATTCTCTGGGACCCTCGGCAGTGGGCGCGGCTGGCGCTGATCTACGGGTTGTTGATCGTACCCTTCTTCTGCGCCGCCACCGCCATCTGCCTGAGCTTCAGCCGCTTCCCCGCTCACATCCCGCGCCTGTATGCGGCCGACATCACCGGCGCGGCGGTCGGCGGCCTGGGCAGCGTCGGCCTGCTGCTGGCGCTGCGCCCCGAGACCGCTCTGCGGGGCATCGCCGTGGCGGGTCTGGCCGCTGGGGCGTTGGCCGCGTGGCAAGGCGGCGGGCGACGGGCCGTGCCGGGCTTCGCGCTGGCGGGGCTCGGCGTCGTCGCGCTGCCGGCTGCTTGGACCGCCTTGCAGTCCTCCCCCTACAAGGAACTGGCGCAGACCCTGCAAGTCACGGGCGCGCGATTAGCAGCCGAGGTGTCCAGCCCACTCGGGCTGGTGACGGCGGTCGAAAACCCCACCGTCCCGTTCCGCCACGCGCCGGGTCTGAGCCTCATGGCCAGCGCCGAACCGCCGCCGCAACTGGCCCTGTTCACCGACGGCGATGGTCTGACCGCCGTCAACCGCTTCGATGGTCGCTGGGAACCGCTGGCCTATCTGGATTTTCTGACCTCGGCGCTGCCCTACCCTCTGCTGGAGCAGCCCGAGGTGCTGATCCTGGGCGCGGGCGGCGGCACCGATATCTTGCAGGCGTTGGCGCTCGGCGCCCGCAGCGTGGATGCCGTCGAACTCAACCCCCAAGTGGTGGCGCTGGTACAGGAACGGTTCGGCGCCTTCTCCGGCCGTCCCTACAGCCTGCCGGGCGTGCGGCTGCATATCGGGGAGGCGCGCGGCTTCGTCGAGGCCAGCGCCGCCCGGTTTGATCTGATCCAGGTTGCCTTGCTGGACGCGTTCTCGGCGGCGGCGGCCGGCCTGCATGGCCTCGCGGAGAGCTATCTCTATACGGTGGAAGCCCTGCGGGTCTACCTTGACCATCTGCGGCCCGGTGGCCTGCTGGCGATCACCCGCTGGGTGACTCTGCCGCCGCGGGACACCCTCAAGCTGTTCGCGACGGCGGTGGCGGCCCTGGAAACCGGGGGCGTGGCCAACCCCGGCGCCCGGCTGGTGATGATCCGGGGCTGGAAGACCGCGACGCTGCTGGTGAAAAACGGGCCCTTCAACGCCGCCGAGATCGCGGCGGTCGAGGCCTTCTGCGCGGAGCGTGCCTTCGATCCGGTCTGGTATCCGGGCATGCCGCCAGACGCGGCGAACCGCTACAATATCCTGGACCGACCGTATTTTTACGAGGGTGCGGCGGCACTGCTCTCCCATCAGGGGGCGGATTTCGTTGAGCGCTACAAATTCGCCATCCGGCCCGCCACCGACGACCGCCCGTACTTCTTCCACTTCTTCCGCTGGGAGGCGCTGCCGGAAATTCTCGCCCTAAAGAACCGTGGCGGGCTGTCGTTGCTGGAATGGGGTTATCCCGTGGTGATCGCCACCCTGGCGCAGGCGCTGATCGCCGGCTTTGCCCTGACGATCCTGCCGCTCTGGCTGTTCCTGCGGCGGGAACCAGGGACCGGATACAACATGGGCGGTGTGGCGCTGTACTTCACGGCTTTGGGCCTGGCCTTCATGTTCGTGGAAATCGCCTTCATCCAGAAATTCATCCTGTTCCTCAGCCATCCCGTCTACGCGGTGGCGGTGGTGCTGACCGCGTTCCTGCTGTTCGCCGGCCTGGGCAGTCGCCTTGCCGGGCGGTTTCAGGCGGCGGGACGGTCACGCCGAGCGGTTGAACTGGCGGCGGCGGTTGTCACCGGATTGGCGCTGCTATACGTGCTGGTGCTGCCGCCAATCTTCCAACATCTGATGGGCGTGCCGGCTGGGGTCAAAATCGGGTTGTCGGTGCTGCTGATCGCGCCACTCGCCGGCGCCATGGGGATGCCCTTTCCTCTGGGGCTGTCCCGCATCGCGGAGCGGGCTCCGGCCCTGGTGCCATGGGCGTGGGCACTAAACGGGTTCGCCTCGGTGGTGGGCGCGGTGCTGGCCACGCTGCTGGCGATCCATTGGGGATTTTCCGCCGTGGTGATCGCGGCCGTGGTCTTATATCTAACCGCCGCCTGTTGCTTTCCGAGCGAGCGGTCGGGTGCTGGCCCCGGTTGAGGGGCACGGTCCGTTTGAGGTCGCGAACGGCGGCGAGGAGGTAGGTCGATTCCGTCCGCCGGGTGGTGGTCGCCGACCCCCTCTGGCAAGCCACAGCGCCGGGCTGAAGCAATACACCCCCCTTGCCCCTGTGGCCGTCGTCGAGCAGCCATGCTCCATCCGCCTGGGCAGCCGCCGCGCCAGGCACCTCCAGCGAGCCACTCAGGGAGAAGGGGCGGGTTCCGCCGGCAAGGTGCTTTGCAAATGAGCGATGAGAGCGAAGCGAATATCGCGTTTCTGGGTGACGACGGTGAGGCCGGGATGGCTCGGCGACAGAAACCCGAGCCCGAGTTCGCCGCCACTGATGAGAAAAAGGTACCGCTCAGCGGATAATGGCGGCCTCGAATTAACGATGTTTGCACCAATTCATGGCCGGCCTCAGCCTAATTTTCAGGGCATGATGCCTAAGTGTAGCCTATTATGAAAAGGTACCGACTCCGGTACTACAACTAGCAAGGAGATTAGAAATGGCAGTGAGTTTGCAGAAGGGTCAAAAGATTTCGTTGGAGAAGGAAGCCGGTGGTGTGCTCACCAAAGTGGTGATGGGCCTAGGCTGGGACATGGCAAAAAAGAGTGGGCTGTTAGGCGGCCTGTTTGGCGGTGGAGGGGGGTCGATTGATCTGGATGCTTCCTGCGTGCTGTTCGACGAGCAGGGGAACATGGTGGATTCAGTGTGGTTTCGGCAACTCAAGAGCAAGGATGGCAGCATCCAGCATACTGGGGACAATCGTACCGGTGCCGGCGAAGGTGACGATGAGCAAATCATTATCGATCTGCCACGCGTGCCGGCAACCGTGAAGAGCCTCGTGTTCACCGTGAACAGCTTCACCGGGCAGAACTTTTCCCAGGTAGCCAACGCCTTCTGCCGCATCGTAAACGCATCGAATGACCAGGAAATTGCACGCTACAACCTGTCGGTACAGGGTAACCATACCGCACAGATCATGGCCAGGGTATATCGGCACAACGGTGAATGGAAGATGCACGCTATTGGCGAAAACGCCACCGGTCGTACCTTTAAGGATCTGCTGCCCGCGATTAAGCCTCACCTGTAATGGCTGCCCTAAGCGGTGCAGATGAGCGATCCGCGTGCGCAGGATCAGCGGCAGAATACCGCAGACGGTGCGGGCGATATTCTGGAGCTCACGCTTAATAATCCGCGGCGTGCAATCAGCTGGGTCTTAAGGCGATAGACTTCCTGCCGGGACCTGGAACCTTCGGGAAGAAAATTCGATGCTTTCGTACCCAGCTGCCCGCTACCAACCGGAAAGCCCGGTCCTCGACATACGCAGGAATTAAAATATTTGGGTATCCCCAAAAGGGTGGGTTCTAGCCCTCGCCAATACTACAAAGGGCTGCTCCGCCTTGGGGATCACAGAGCCATGCTTCCAGGACCCTGGCATCGGCCGTTATTGCTCTGCGAGGCCCCAGGAAATCGCGTACCCGTCCTCGGTGTCGTTCACTGTCAAGGCCATTAATGGAGTTGTCAAACCAACGGGGCTGCACAATAGTGAGCTACTCGGCCAGGTGGCCGATAACGATCGGGTGCACGTCCCTGGGATAGGCAGGAAATTGGCCTTCGATCTGAAACAACCTCAACCGCACGGCAAGTCCCAGTTGACCGCGTTCGATGCGCTGGCCGAGAAGACGCCCGTCGTCATCGGCGAGCGTCCAAAACTCGGCCAGCTCGTGCTCATCCCGCGTTGTTGCATGGCATCACCGCTAATTTTTTGAAAAAGCGGTGATTTTATTGGCTGACCGCTCGGGATCAGCGAAGATAAATATTAGAAATCGCTCATATCGCCGCTTATGTCAGCTTCGCTCTCACTGGGCCTTTTCCGACCGTCA
Source organism: uncultured Gammaproteobacteria bacterium (assembly GCA_963696325.1). Classification (GTDB taxonomy): domain Bacteria; phylum Pseudomonadota; class Gammaproteobacteria; order Competibacterales; family Competibacteraceae; genus CAVOJV01. The sequence goes on along the minus strand of CAVOJV010000004.1, from coordinate 9,728 downwards.
CTCTGCAGCGGAGTCTCATTTAAAATGGGCGACCACTTTCCCCAAGGCCGCACTGATATCACCCCAGGCTTTCTCGGCGCCGTCTTTGAGGTCTTCCCACGCCTCTTCGCCGCTGTTGCGTAACTCCTCGAGTTGGTTTTGCAGCGCTGCCCGTTTGCTCTGAAGGCTGTCGATCTCGCCTTGGACTTTGCTCCGGGCATCGGCCTTTGCCTGCTTCGCGGTTGCCTTCAACTGGTCAAGCTGTGCGTCCCAGTCCTGCAGTTGCGCCTCAAGCTTTTTCTGGTAGGTCTCTTTCTTTGCTACGACCGTTTCCGCGAGGCTGCCGACTTTCCCGCGTCCCTTCGCTGGGGTCGCCTTGCTCCGTGCTTCGACACTCTTGCCTTCCTCGACGAGTTCACTGAAGAGCTTGCGGCCTTCCTTCTGAAGGATTCCCACCGTCCCTAGGCTGGCTAACCAAACTTGGTGCGCGTAGTTCTTGGTGTGGCTGGTGATCGGTTCGTGGTTCATGGCTGTTTTCCTGAAAGGAGCTTGTTCTCCAATTCAACACATAACCCTAAAAGAGTAGAGTGAACAAACTAAACTGGGGTTACCCCAAACCGAGAGGTACGACAAAGATTCCTCTATTTTTTGGCCAGTTGCCTCACTGTATCCCTAGTATTCCCGACAAGTCAGCCAAGGTATCAATTGGCTCAACCAGAATCCACCAACCGCCGGGGCTCGCCAAGTTCAACATTGATAGCGGATTCTGCCACCGCCTGCCTTCCGGCAGGGCGCGGTTGCACGGAAAGCTCGCCGTTGATGACTTCGCCGACCAGGTTCTCCGGTAAGGCCATCAATTGTTCGTAAGGACTTGGCTGGAGCGCGGTATTGGTTTGGTTCATCACTCCACTAGCCCCCGTTCCACCATGGCTACGGCGCGGAACATGGCGCGCCGCTTGTTGAGCGTCTCTTCCCACTCCCGGCTCGGCACCGAGTCGGCGACGATGCCGCCGCCAGCCTGAATGTGCAGGGTACCGTCCTTGATGACGGCGGTGCGAATGGCAATCGCCATGTCCATATTGCCGGACCAGGACAGATAGCCCACGGCCCCGGCGTAGACGCCACGCTTGACCGGCTCAAGCTCGTCGATGATCTCCATGGCGCGGATCTTGGGGGCCCCGCTCAGCGTACCCGCCGGAAAAGTGGCGCGCAGCACGTCGATGGCAGTCAGCCCAGGGCGCAACCGGCCGGTGACATTGGAGACAATGTGCATGACATGGGAATAGCGCTCCACGATCATCTTATCGGTTAACTGTATGGTGCCGATCTCGCTGACCCGACCCACGTCGTTGCGGCCCAGATCGATGAGCATGAGGTGTTCCGCCAGTTCCTTGGGATCGGACAAAAGCTCAGCTTCCAAGGCCCGATCCTCGGCTTCGGTGGCGCCGCGTGGGCGGGTGCCGGCGATGGGCCGCACCGTCACCAGGCCATCTTCCAGGCGGGCAAGGATTTCCGGCGAGGAACCGACGATGTGGAAATCCCCAAGGTTCAGGAAATACATATAAGGAGACGGGTTGAGGCTGCGCAGTGCCCGGTAGAGATCCAGGGGCGCCGCCTGAAACGGAATGGACATGCGCTGCGAGGGGACGACCTGCATGCAATCGCCTTCGACGATATATTCCTTGATGCGCCGCACCGCTGCTTCGTAGCCCTCCTGGCTGAAGCTGGAAACGAAATCCTGCTCGCCAACCACGTGGGCCGTCGGATTGCGCCGGTAAACCGGGCGCCCCGTGCGCAGGCGCTCCACCCAGTCGTCCAAGCGCCGTTGGGCTTCGGCATACGCCTGCTCCCCAGCCGGGTCTACCAGGGTGATGATAAACAGCTTGCCGGACAGATTATCGAACACCACCATGTCCTCCGACACCATGAGCAAGATATCCGGGGTTTGCAGAGGGTCGGGATTGGGGCATTCGGCCAGGCGCGGCTCGATGTAGCGGATGGTGTCGTACCCGAAATAACCCACCAGGCCACCGATGAAACGCGGCAGGCCCGTGCCGATCGAGGGCACCCGGTAGCGGGACTGGAAGGACTCGATCCAGGTTAGCGGGTCACCGCCTGCTACCGTTTCGATAACTGCGCCGTCACGCTCGACGGAAATCTCGTGGCCGCGTACCCGCACAACCGTGCGGCAGGGCAACCCAATGATGGAATAACGGCCCCATTTTTCCCCACCCTGGACCGACTCGAACAAATAGGTGTAGGGCGCATCCGCGAGTTTGAGATAGGTGCTCAACGGGGTGTCGAGATCGGCCAGGACTTCGCGGACCACGGGGATGCGGTTGTATCCCTGCGCTACCAATTGCTGAAACTGTGTTTGATTCATTGCATGACACCCTTGACACGCTTAGACATGGAAACAACCCGGTGCTTACAACAGCGTCACCAGCGCCATCGACAAGGCGAGGGCAGCTTCACAGCCCGGGTTTCACGGGCCATTGTGTGCATTCAAGCTGCCTTTTTCAGTAACGCCCACAAGTCGGCTATGGAATCGATGACGGCGTCCGGCCTGGCGTCGTGGATATCCTGGCCATGATTGTAGCCATAAGGCACGGCCACCACCGGGCAGCCGGCATTGCGGGCAGCGCCCACATCATTCATGGAATCCCCCACCATCAGCGTCCGGCCGATCTCCACGCCCAGGCGCTGGGCGGCGAGCAGCAAGGCGTCCGGGGCCGGTTTTTTGTTGGGAGTGCATTCGCCGCCTATCACGGTCTTGAAGAATTCCGCGATCCCGATCTTTTCCAGCAGCGGCACGGCGAACTCGGCGGGTTTGTTGGTGATGCAGGCCATCCGCAACCCACGGGCGCGCAGCGCCTGCAATCCTTCCAACACGCCGGGATACAGGCGGGTATGGACGCAGAGATTGTCGGCGTAGGTGGCCTTGAACAAGGGCCGGGCGGCATTTACCAGGTCTGCCGGCGCATTGCCCGCAATATCATCGGCCAGGGCGCGACGGATGAGATTTTCCGCGCCGTTGCCTACCCACTGGCGTACCTTATCCTCGCCCCTTGGCGGCAGCCCCAGTTGCCGCATCATCGTATCCACCGCAATGGCCAGATCGGGGGCGCTGTCGGTAAGGGTGCCGTCCAGATCAAAAAGAATTGCTTCAATATTCTCAAACATAGCCCCTCGCTTTGGCCAGTTCGGCGCGCATGGCAGCGATGGTAGCCTGGTAATCAGCCGTGCCAAAAATGGCAGAACCGGCTACGAAGGTATCGGCGCCAGCTTCTGCGATAGCGAGGATGTTATCGACCTTAACCCCACCGTCGATCTCCAGGCGGATGTCGTAACCGCTCGCCTCAATGAGTCGGCGCGCTTCCCGCAGCTTGTCCAAGGTGCCGGGGATAAAGCGCTGGCCGCCGAAACCGGGGTTTACGGACATCAACAGGATCATGTCCACCTTGTCCATGACATATTTCAGATAATCCAGGGACGTGGCCGGGTTGAATACCAATCCGGACTTACAGCCCTGATCGCGAATCAGTTGCAGGCTGCGATCGATGTGCTTACTGGCCTCGGGATGGAAGGTGATATAGGTGGCGCCAGCCTGGGCGAAATCCGGGATGATGCGGTCCACCGGCTTGACCATCAGATGCACGTCGATGGGCGCGGTGACACCATGCTGGCGCAGGGCCTGGCATACCAGCGGGCCGATGGTCAGGTTGGGCACATAGTGATTGTCCATCACATCGAAGTGCACGAAGTCCGCGCCGGCTGCCAATACCGAGTCCACCTCCTCCCCCAAGCGGGCGAAATCAGCCGACAGTATTGACGGCGCGATCCTGTAATCCACCATGTTAGATCCTCTCGACAGATGTGAAGCGTGAGGTGAATTTACCCGATCGCGGCGTAATTGGACACCCGCAATTATGATCTTACCCCTCACTCCCACCCTGTCCCACAAGGGACGAGGGCAAAAAAACCCATCCCGGATCACTCCACAACCTTAATTCCGCAATTCCGCCCCCGGCACCTTGCTACAATTCCTTGACACCCTGCCGGAGAAGCCCACTACCTTGGATATTGCCAATTTGCATGCCTTCGTCGCAGTGGCAGACACTGCGTCTTTCTCGCTGGCCGCCGAGCAGTTGCACCTGACCCAGCCGGCGGTAAGCAAACGCATAGCCGCTTTGGAAACCGAACTGCAAGCGCGCCTCTTCGACCGACTGGGGCGCAAGATCCTGCTGACCGAAGCCGGCCTCACCCTGCTGCCGCGGGCGCGGCGCATTCTGGTGGAATTGGAAGACAGCCGGCGAGCATTGCTCAACCTGTCCGGTCAGGTAGCGGGTAAGTTGGTCTTGGTCACCAGCCACCACATCGGATTGCACCGGTTGCCGCCAGTGCTGCGGGTCTTTGCCCCCCGCTTTCCGCAAGTCCAACTGGACATGCGCTTCATGGATTCCGAAGTGGCCTGCGAGGCCATCGCGCAAGGAGACGTGGAGTTGGCCATCGTGACCCTGCCCCCACGATCCCAGCATCCCCTCCAGACTTTGCCGGTCTGGAACGATCCCCTGAGCGTGGTCGTCAACGCCTCTCATCCCCTGGCCAGTCAACAGCACGTCGCAGCCTGCATGCTAAGCGACTACCCCGCCATTGTGCCCGGTGAATCCACCTTCACCCGCGGTATCATCGAACGCGGCCTCGTTCCCCTGGGTGTTCAGATCAAGGTCGCGTTCTCGACCAATTACCTGGAAACCATCAAGATGATGGTTGCGGTGGGTCTGGGCTGGAGCCTGCTTCCCCGCACCATGCTGGATGGCGAATTGGTCAGTCTGGAAATCGAAGGATTGCGGTTGCAACGCTCCTTGGGAGTCGTGCGGCACACCGAGCGCACCTTGTCAAACGCCGCCCAGGCGTTGCTCGCGCTCTTGGGGGCGCAAGGAAATTTGTCTGGTATTACCGATAACCCGGCAGGTGCAAACGCCCGTCTTTCTAAGTAAACTAAAGCGTTATTTTTTTATCCTTTATTTTATTATAAGCCTGTACTCCCCTAAGGAAGAGCGACGCGTAATGAGCCAGAATTATCTTTTTACCTCGGAATCCGTTTCCGAAGGTCACCCCGACAAGATTGCCGATCAGATCTCGGATGCCGTACTGGACGCCATTCTGACGGTTGACCCCAGAGCCCGGGTGGCCTGCGAAACCTTGATCAAGACCGGCGTGGTGGTCCTGGCCGGCGAAATCACTACTTCGGCCGTGGGTTGATTTCGATGAGATCGTCCGCGACACCATCACGGACATCGGTTACAACAGCTCCGAGGTGGGCTTCGACGGCGCCACTTGCGCAGTCCTGTCCTGCATCGGCAAACAATCCAGTGACATCGCTCAGGGCGTGGACCGTAAGAGCCCGGAAGAACAGGGCGCCGGCGATCAGGGCCTGATGTTCGGTTACGCGACCAACGAAACCGATGTGCTCATGCCCGCTCCCATCACCTACGCGCACCGCCTGGTGCAGCGCCAGGCTGAGATGCGCAAGAACGGCGTGCTGCCCTGGCTGCGCCCGGACGCCAAGAGCCAAATCACGTTTCGCTACGAGGACGGCAACATCGTCGGCATCGAGGCCGTGGTGCTGTCTACCCAGCACGATCCAGACATGACTCAGGCGCGAATCAAGGAAGCGGTGATGGAAAACATCATCCAGCCCATCTTGCCGGCGCAGTGGCTGGACAAACACACCAAATACCATATCAATCCCACGGGTAAATTCGTCATCGGCGGCCCGGTGGGCGATTGCGGCCTGACCGGGCGCAAGATCATCGTGGACACTTACGGTGGCATGGCCCGCCACGGTGGCGGCGCCTTCTCCGGCAAGGATCCTTCCAAGGTGGACCGCTCCGCCGCCTACGCGGCTCGTTATGTCGCCAAGAACATCGTCGCCGCGGGACTGGCTGACCGCTGCGAGATTCAAGTGTCCTATGCCATCGGCGTAGCCGAGCCCACCTCCATCAGCGTCAATAACTTCGGCACCGGCAAAATCGACGAGGAGCGCCTGGTGGAGATCGTGCGCGGTCACTTCGATCTGCGCCCCTATGGTCTCGTCAAGATGCTGAACCTGATCCGTCCCATCTACAAAGACACCGCCGCTTATGGCCACTTCGGCCGTGAGGACGCGCGTTTCACCTGGGAAACGACGGATAAAGCCGAAGCCCTGCGCGATGCCGCCGGTCTGTAAGCCAAACTTATACAAGATATATACGGGCATGGATGGAACACTGCGGCCGGTTTGCACTCTATGCGAGGGTGCCAGCCTGGCTAAGGGCTGTCTTTTTCGCGTCTCAGGCGCGCAGTTACCAATGGAGTTCATTCAATGAGCGTTCAACCTATCACTAGCATCACGCCCGACTACAAGGTCGCCGACATCGCCCTGGCTGGCTGGGGCCGCAAGGAGATCGCCATCGCCGAGACGGAAATGCCCGGCTTGATGGCCATCCGCGCGGAATACGGCAACAGCAAGCCCCTCAAGGGCACGCGCATCGCCGGCTCGCTGCACATGACCATCCAGACCGCGGTGCTGATCGAGACCCTGGTGGCGCTGGGCGCCGAGGTGCGCTGGGCCTCCTGCAACATTTTCTCGACCCAGGACCACGCCGCCTCGGCCATTGCCGCCGACGGCATCTCGGTATTCGCCTATAAGGGCGAATCGCTGGTGGAATACTGGGATTTCACCCACCGCATTCTGGAATGGCACGATGGCGGCGCCCCCAACATGATCCTGGACGACGGTGGTGACGCCACCCTGCTGGTCACCCTGGGCGCCCGCGCCGAGAAGGACGCCTCGCTCATCGCCAACCCAACCAATGAGGAAGAACGGATTCTGTTCGCGGCGATCAAAAAGCGGCTGGAAATCAAGCCGGGTTGGTATTCCAAGGTCCTCGCCAACATCAAGGGCGTCACCGAGGAGACCACCACCGGCGTGCATCGCCTCTACCAGATGGAGAAGGAAGGGCGCCTGCCGTTCCCGGCCATCAACGTCAACGATTCGGTCACCAAGTCTAAATTTGACAACCTGTATGGCTGCCGTGAGTCTCTGGTGGACGGCATCAAGCGCGCCACCGATGTGATGATCGCCGGCAAGATCGCCGTGGTCTGCGGCTACGGCGACGTCGGCAAGGGCTGCGCCCAGTCTCTGCGCGGTCTGGGCGCGACGGTATGGGTCACCGAAATCGACCCGATCTGCGCCCTGCAGGCAGCGATGGAGGGCTACCGCGTGGTGACCATGGACGAAGTCTGCGACAAGGCCGATATCTTCGTCACCGCCACCGGCAACCTGAACATCGTTACCCATGACCACATGGTGAAGATGAAGAATCAATCCATCGTCTGCAATATCGGCCACTTCGATTCCGAGATCGACGTGGCTTCCCTGCGCCGGTATCAATGGGAAAACATCAAGCCCCAGGTTGATCACATCATCTTCCCGGGCGGCAAACGCCTTATTCTGTTGGCCGAGGGCCGGCTGGTGAACCTGGGCTGTGGCACCGGACACCCCAGCTTCGTGATGTCCAATTCCTTCACCAACCAGATATTGGCGCAGATCGAGTTGTGGAACCACGGGGACAAGTACGAGAACAAAGTCTACGTGCTGCCCAAGCATCTGGATGAAAAAGTGGCCCGGCTGCACCTGGAGCGTATCGGTGCCAAGCTGAGCGTGCTGACCGAGGAGCAGGCCAAGTATATCGCCGTGGACGTGGACGGCCCCTACAAGCCGGATAGTTATCGCTACTAAGCGCGGATTCCCTCCCTCTGCTCAATCCCTTCCCCCCTGAGGGGGAAGTTTGGGAGGGGAGGGGGAGGGTGGTTGTTTATGGAATGGTTCTGCTAGTCAATCATGCAATCCCAACTACAACATCTGACCGTCTTCAGTTGCGAATTTTTCCCGCCCAACACTGATGAAGGGGCGGAGAAACTGCGCAATGTCAGGACGGCACTGGCTTGCCTGCCGCCGGCGTTCTTTTCGGTGACCTACGGGGCTGGCGGCTCCACCCGTGACCGTACCCTGGAGGCGGTGCTGGATATCCAACTGCACAGCGGCATCGAAGCGGCTCCCCATCTGACCTGTGTCGCTTCCACGCGGGAGGGAGTGCGAGCCATTCTGGACCATTACATGACCAAGGGCATCCATCGCCTCGTGGCCCTGCGCGGTGATATGCCCTCGGGCGCCGGGATGCGGGCGCCTGGCGAGTTCCGCTATGCCAGCGAACTGGTGGAATTCATCCGCGCCGAAACTGGCAACCATTTTCATATCGAGGTGGCCGCCTACCCGGAATTTCATCCGCAGGCGCCGAGCGCCGAGCGCGATCTGGACAATTTTCAACGCAAGGTGGAGGCAGGGGCGGACAGCGCCATCACCCAGTACTTTTACAACATTGACGCCTATTTCGGTTTTATCGATAGCTGCGAGCAGCGCGGCATCGAGCTGCCCATCGTGCCGGGCATCATGCCCATTACCAACTACACCCAATTGGCGCGTTTCTCCGATATGTGCGGGGCCGAGATTCCCCGCTGGATTCGCAAGCGCCTGGAGGGTTTCGGCGATGATCGCGACTCCATCCGCGCCTTTGGCCTGGACGTGGTCACGGAACTGTGCCTGCGGCTGCTGGAGCAGGGCGCCCCAGGGCTGCACTTCTATACCATGAATCAAACCAACCCGACCCTGGCGATCTGGGAGCGGCTAGGACTGATCCCCGCCAGCCAGCAGCCCACCGGCGCCGCTAACAGACCGTGAAATTCTGCACCCAATGCGGCGCGTCCGTGACCCTGCGCATCCCTGAGCGCGATAACCTGCCTCGTTACGTTTGCGAGGCCTGCGCCTTTATCCATTACCAAAATCCCAAAATCGTCGCGGGCTGCCTTCCCGAATGGGAAGGCAAAATCCTGCTGTGCCGACGCGCCATAGAGCCGCGCTATGGCTTGTGGACGCTGCCGGCGGGCTTCATGGAAAACGGCGAGTCAACGGTGCAGGCCGCCGCCCGCGAAGCGTTGGAAGAAGCCAACGCCGTGGTGGACGATCTGGCGTTGTACGGCATGTACAGCCTCACCCATATCAGCCAGGTCTACCTGATGTTTCGCGGCCGACTCCGCGAAGGACGGGCCAGCCCTGGAACGGAGAGCCTAGAGGTGAAGCTGTTCACGGAAGCCGAGATCCCTTGGCGAGACATGGCCTTCACAGTGATTACCGAAACGCTGGTACGCTACTTCGAGGAACGCCGCGGGGGAAATTTCAGCCTGCAGATGGGCGATATCAGCCGCGATCCGGACGGCAGGGTCTCCATAAAAAGGTACTGATAGATCGGCGGGCGAGGGCAATCCTTTGCGCCTCGGTGCATCGGGATCGTTTCATCGTTGCAGTTATCCGACATGCAGCGCATAAGCTACCGGATTTTTTACATCTCAAACGCTCCCGCTGTCAGGGATAAGGCCGCTTACCGCTGAACCTTAATACCTGCCATGCTGTTTAGTGATGTAGTTGCTCATTTCAACATGTTGGGCATTCATGCGCCGCAGAATCCCGTGCACGGTACGGATGATCGCGCGCATCACCTTATAGGTCAGGTCTGGGTCTTGATGGAGCAGGGATTCAAAGTCCCTTCGCGCCAAGCTGAAAACCTCGCAATCACCCATCGCGCGCAACGCCGCGCTGTGCTCCAAGCCGTCGATAAAACCCAGTTCTCCAGCCATATCGCCCTCTC
>CAVOJV010000003.1:0-82500 GCA_963696325.1 uncultured Gammaproteobacteria bacterium | reverse complement strand
GATTTAACGGGGCTTAAGCGGTATACCGAAGCTGCGGATGCGCCGCAAGGGGCATGGTAGGGGAGCGTTCTGTAGGCCGGTGAAGGTGGACTGTGAGGTCTGCTGGAGGTATCGGAAGTGCGAATGCTGACATGAGTAACGATCATGCGGGTGAAAAACCCGCACGCCGAAAGCCCAAGGTTTCCTGCGCAACGTTAATCGGCGCAGGGTGAGTCGGCCCCTAAGGCGAGGCGGAAACGCGTAGTCGATGGGAAACCGGTTAATAGTCCGGTACTTACTCTTATTGCGAAGGGGGGACGGAGTAGGCTAGGTCAGCCGGGGATTGGTAGACCCGGTTTAAGTGGGTAGGCAGATCCGGTAGGCAAATCCGCGGGATCAATGCTAAGCCATGATGACGAGGTCCTTCGGGACCGAAGTGATTAATGCCACACTTCCAAGAAAAGCCTCTAAGCCTCAGATAAGAGTAACCCGTACCCAAAACCGACACAGGTGGGCAGGGTGAGAATCCCCAGGCGCTTGAGAGAACTCGGGTGAAGGAACTCGGCAAAATAGCACCGTAACTTCGGGAGAAGGTGCGCCCCGGTAGTGTGAAGTCCCTGCGGATGGAGCACGAAAGGGCCGCAGTGACCAGGTGGCTGCGACTGTTTACTAAAAACACAGCACTCTGCCAACACGAAAGTGGACGTATAGGGTGTGACGCCTGCCCGGTGCCGGAAGGTTAATTGATGGGGTCAGCCGCAAGGCGAAGCTCTTGATCGAAGCCCCGGTAAACGGCGGCCGTAACTATAACGGTCCTAAGGTAGCGAAATTCCTTGTCGGGTAAGTTCCGACCTGCACGAATGGCGTAACGATGGCCACACTGTCTCCACCCGAGACTCAGTGAAATTGAAATCGCTGTGAAGATGCAGTGTACCCGCGGCAAGACGGAAAGACCCCGTGAACCTTTACTATAGCTTTACACTGAACTTTGAGTCTGCTTGTGTAGGATAGGTGGGAGGCTACGAAGGGCGGACGCCAGTTCGCCGTGGAGCCACCCTTGAAATACCACCCTGGCAATCTTGGAGTTCTAACCCAGATCCGTAATCCGGATCGGGAACCGTGTATGGTGGGTAGTTTGACTGGGGCGGTCTCCTCCCAAAGCGTAACGGAGGAGTGCGAAGGTACCCTCAGCGCGGTCGGAAATCGCGCACTGAGTGCAAAGGCAAAAGGGTGCCTGACTGCGAGACAGACACGTCGAGCAGGTACGAAAGTAGGTCTTAGTGATCCGGTGGTTCTGTATGGAAGGGCCATCGCTCAACGGATAAAAGGTACTCCGGGGATAACAGGCTGATACTGCCCAAGAGTCCATATCGACGGCAGTGTTTGGCACCTCGATGTCGGCTCATCACATCCTGGGGCTGTAGTCGGTCCCAAGGGTATGGCTGTTCGCCATTTAAAGTGGTACGCGAGCTGGGTTTAGAACGTCGTGAGACAGTTCGGTCCCTATCTGCCGTGGGCGTTGGACGTTTGAGGGGAGCTGCTCTTAGTACGAGAGGACCGGAGTGGACGTACCTCTGGTGTTCCGGTTGTCACGCCAGTGGCATCGCCGGGTAGCTATGTACGGACGGGATAACCGCTGAAAGCATCTAAGCGGGAAGCCCACCCCAAGATGAGACGTCCCGAGTCCTTGCGACTCCTGAAGGTCCGTTGCAGACTACAACGTGGATAGGCGGGCGGTGAACGCGCGGTAACGCGTGCAGCTTACCCGTACTAATTGACCGTGCGGCTTGACCATATAACACCCAACTCGTTGGGTGTCGGTTCCTGACCGAAGGCAACCTCACCACACCCACCTAACTTGCAGGTATCCCCCGGCGCGCCGCACTACGCGCGCAGACCGTTACGGGATACGCCCCCGGGTTTGCCTGGCGGCTATAGCGCGTTGGTACCACTCGATCCCATCCCGAACTCGACCGTGAAACGACGCCGCGCCGATGCTAGTGTGGAGCTTGCTCCATGTGAACGTAGGTCACCGCCAGGCTTCATCTCTAACACCCCCCCACTACGGGGGGCGTCTACATAGGTAGCAACACCTAAACCACCGACCTTAATTTGACGATTGCTAACGGCTGCCTTCCGCGGAAATTTGCTGTATGGCCCAATCCAGGAGCCGGTAGGGCAGAATCCGGCGCAGCACGGCGAACAAGTAGGTGGGTAGCGTCACGGGATAACGAATCCGCGGCCTGGGACTCTCCAATGCGTGTACAACCCGTGTCAGGACCGCCTCTGGTGGCAACGTAAAAGGCACCGCCGACCCTGTTTTAGTCAAGCGCCGTTCCATCGCCTCGTAGTTATTCGTGTCCCTCCGGCAAGCCTGTTTGACAGCCAACACAATTTCCAGTGGAACTGAAGCACCGAGAACCGGTAGTATCGGTCCGTCTTAGCGATTGGGATGATGCCCCCCTGCCACACCGATGCCACCGCCACCGGATGAAATCAAGCTGAGCCGCGAAGAGAGCGAGGCGTTGATTGAGCGTATCCAGGCCAGTTCGTTGGCGGGCGACGATCAGCGGCTGCTGGTGAAGCTGATCCAGCTCTATTTCTGGCTGACGGTGGCGCTGCGGGAGACCAAGCTCAGCCTGAAGCGGCTGAAGCGGGCGTTGTTTGGCGAGGGTAAGCCGCCGCCGCCACGCCCCCCTACGGCGGGTGGGCCGGCGGGCGGGGTGAGCCCGGGCGTCACGGCCGCTGGGGATACCGCCGGCGGCGGCGCCGGCCGGACGAGACGCCAGCGCCGAGCGAGCCGGTGCGCCGGGTGGGCCATGGGCGTCAGGGGGCGGACGCCTATGCCGGGGCGAGCGCGGGAGGTGTGCCGGCAGGAGACGCTGGCGGCGGGTCAACGCGTGTCCGGCCTGTGGCCGGGGGACGTTATATCCGTTACCGGCCGGGGTCGAGATCCGGATTGACGGCAACGCCCTGCTGTCGGCGGTGCGCTATGAACTGGAAAAACTACGCTGCTCAGCGTGCGGCGAGATGTTCACAGCGCCGATGCCAGCCACGGCGGGGACCGAGAAGTACAGTCCGCAGGCGCGGGCGGTGATTGCCCTGGGCCGGTATTACCTGGGACTGCCGTTTTACCGGATCGAGCAATATCAGGCGCTGGTCGGGGTACCGGTGGCTGACGCCACGCTATGGGAGCTGGCCGAGCGGGTAGCGGATTGTGCCTGGCCGGTATTTGACCGGCTTTGGGAGCTGGCCGCCCAAGGCGAAGTGATTTTTCAGGACGACACGCACGTGCGGATGCTGGCGTTGGTGGCCGAGAACCGCCGCGCCGACGCCACCGGCGAGCCGCTGGAGCGGCGGGGCATGTACACCACCGGGCTGGTGGTCCAGGCAGGCGAGCATGTCATCTGCCGGTATCGCTCGGGTCGAGCGCACGCGGGCGATAACCTGAGCGCGTTACTGGCGCACCGGGAGGCGGGGCAGGCAAAGCCGATCGTGATGTCGGATGCCCTGGCGGCCAATCAGCGTGACGATGACGAGCGTCTGATCCGCTGCCATTGCCTGGCCCATGGCCGACGCCAGTTTACTGACTTGGAAGAGACCTTCCCGGAGGCAGCACGCCACGTCATCACGGTTTTGAAACAGGTGTTCGCACATGAGGCCGTGACCCGCGACCAGGCGCTGCCGCCCGCCGAGCGGCTCGCTTACCACCAGACCCACAGTGGCCCGTTGCTGACGGCTCTGCACGACTGGCTGGAACACCAATTCCAGGACCGCCGGGTAGAACCCAACAGTAGCTTGGGTAAGGCGTTTAACTACGTGCTGAATCACTGGGAAACGTTGACCCAATTGCTCCGAGTGCCGGGCGCGCCGATCGACACTAACCCGGTGGAACGGGCCTTAAAGCTGCTCATCCGTCAGCGCAAGAACAGTCTGTTCTACGCCAGCACGCACAGCGCGTATGTCGCCAGTCTCCTGACCAGCCTGGTCGCGACTTGCGTGCAGGCCGGGGTGAATGCGCTCGAGTATTTAGTTGCCCTGCAAACCCATCGCCCCGCCGTGTTCCGCCAGCCCGCGGCGTGGCTGCCGTGGAACTATCACGACAATCTGGCGCCCGCTTAAGCTACCTGGCGCCAATCGTCCGCCATGGCGGCCCGGTCGGGGCAGCCGTTCCAGAGCAGCACCTGCAGCTCGCGGGCCACCAAGCGCACCGTGGTGCCGTCCGCCCGCGGCCACCACTGCAGGCGCCCCTGCGAGAGGCGCTTGGTACATAACCAGTAGCCTTGCCCGTCGTAGCACAGCAGCTTCAGGGTCGTGCCGGTGCGGTTGCGAAACACGTAGATCGCGCCATCGAGCGGATTCTGGGCGAAGGTCTGCCGGCAGACGGCGGCCAACCCATCAATGCCCTTGCGATTATGCAGTTCTCTGCATAACCGCAATTATGTGCTGTTTCCCGTTATGCGTTGTCGATGCTGAGTCAGCGCTAGCCAACCTTGATAATAAGTAACCCCACCCTGCACAAGCACTGTGCATAACGGTAGCCTCCTGTCGACCGTCATATCGGCGGTAACAGGAGGAATAACATGGTCAAGCACGCTCACTATTACGATTCATATATGCATTTTCTGACCCCGGGTTGCGTAGCGCCGTACTTAGATGTCTTTGCCGCCGAACTTGCTGCGATGGGTTATACCGCGCTGACTATTGGTGGTTATCTTCAGTCGATTGCCCATTTGGGCGGCTGGATGCAACACCAGCGCATGGCCATTGAAGACATTGACGCCCAAGTCATTACCGCCTTTTCAACGCATCGTTGTACCTGCCCTGGAAGTCGCAGACATGCTTGGATTTCACCCCGATACGTTGCTCGGGTATGGCGATTTGTTTCTTACCTGGGGCAACGCGGTGTCATCACCCTCGAAGAAGATCCTCCAGTGCCGGCGGCGGCGCTGGAGGATTTCTGTCATTGGCTGCGTCACCATCGCGGTCTAGCAGACCCTACGATCCGGCGCCATGAACGCTTGGTGCTGCAACTGCTGCCGCTGCTGGGTGACGATCCCACTCAATATCAAGCGGCGACCCTTCGCCACGTGGTTTCCAGTGAAGCGAAGCGTCATAGTCCTGCCCAGGCAAAAACGGTGGCGAGCACGCTTCGGATGTATTTGCGATTCCTCGCCACCCAGGGACGCTGCCGCCCGGGTTTGGATGCGGCGGTCCCCCCAGTGCCCCAATGGTCTCTGTCGGTCCTGCCGCGCTATCTGGCCGCCGAGAAGGTCGAGCGGGTGATCGCCGCGTGCGATAGCCATACCCCCCAGGGCCTGCGAGACCGTGCTATTTTGCTGTTGTTGGCGCGGCTTGGCCTGCGTGGCGGTGACATTATCGCCATGCACCTTGATGACCTCAATTGGGACGAGGGGACACTTAGCGTCTGTGGCAAGGGGCGCCGAGAGGTCCGCCTCCCCTTGCCACAAGAGGTTGGCGATGCCTTGCTGGCGTACCTGGAGCAAGCGCGTCCGCCGGTTCCCCTGGGCCACTTATTTCTTTGTTTGCAAGCCCCGTATCGGCCCTTTGCTGGCTCAGCCAGCATTGCGGATGTCGTTCGATCGGCTTTAGCTCGAGCGGGTATCGTTGATCCACCCTCACGAGGCGCGCATTTACTGCGCCACTCGGCCGCCACCGCGATGCTGCGTGCCGGTGTCACACCGGATACGATAGCGGCGGTGCTGCGGCACCGTTCCTTGGATACGACCGCCTATTACGCCAAGGTTGATAGCCCTTTGCTGAGCCAGATTGCCCAGCCCTGGCCGGGGGTGGCGTCATGTTGAGCCGCGCGGTCAGTCGCTATATCGAACAGTACCGTGCACTGGGCTTTAAGTACCGAGTTCAGGGGGTGCTGCTAAACAGCTTCGCTACTTTCGCCGAACACCAAGGCGATCAGTTCGTCTGCACCCAGACGGTGCTCGCCTGGGCCGCCCAGGCACCCTCCCCGGCCCAGCGGCGTAATCGCTTGCTGACCGTTCGCCGGTTCGCCGGTCATCTGCATGCTGAAGATGACCGCCACCAGATACCCGCTGCTGATGCCTTCGGTCAGGGATCCTTCTACCGCAAGCCGCCTTATATCTATACCGCCGAGGCCCTTCACTGTCTGCTGCAAGCGGCCGCGCAGCTGACCCCGAAAAACTCGATCCGCCCAATCACCTACTCGACGCTGTTCGCGTTGTTGGCAGCCACCGGCCTGCGCGTATCGGAAGCGCTCGCCCTTACGTTTGACGACATCACCGAAGCGGGATTGGTCATCCGCAAGACCAAGTTCCGTAAAAGCCGCCTGGTGCCGCTGCACGAAACAACACGCGGGGCCTTGGCTCGTTATCGGATACAGCGTCTTTCATTGGGCTTGCCTGATCCCCCCGTATTCGTTTCCTTACATGGCACCGCACTGCGCTATTCGACTGTTAACACCGTCTTTCTGGACCTTGTGCGCACGATCGGGTTACATCCCGGACCCGGCCATCGCGGTCCTCGCCTGCACGATTTTCGCCATACCTTCGCCGTGCGATCGCTCGCGCAGTGCGCCCACACCCGAGAGGCAGTCACCCGCCATATGCTCGCCTTGAGCACCTACCTGGGCCACACCCAGGTGACCGATACGTTCTGGTATCTCCAGGCCACGCCAGTACTGCTGACCCAGATTGCCGCGGCTGGCGAGGCACTGCATCAAGGAGCGCGATCATGACGGCGATTGCTCCCCACTTGAGCGCTTTTTTGCGCGATTATCTACCTCACCAACGCGGTGCTAGTCCGCATACCTGTGAAACGTATGCCTATGCGTTTCAACTGTTGGTCTGTTTTGCAGCCGAGCGTCTTAGCACGCTGCCTTCGGCGCTGGCACTTGAGCAACTGGATGCCGCTTTGATCATCGCGTTTCTTGAGCAGCTGGAAACGCAACGAGGCAACTCCCCTAGAACCCGCAATGCCCGATTGGGCGCGATTAAAGCGTTCTTCCGATTTCTCGAATATCGGCTGGCTTCCTGTCTGGAGCAAGCGCGGCGTATCCATGCCATTCCGGTGAAAAAAACCGATGAGACACTGATCGATTATCTCACTAACCACGAAATTCAGGCGCTTCTGGATGCACCCGATCCGACGCGGACCGCGGGTATCCGCGATCGGGCCATGCTCCACCTCGCCTTTGCCGCCGGACTGCGTGTTTCAGAATTGGTGGGATTGCACCGGGATGATCTGCAACTGCAGCCTCAGCCGACAATCCATGTCTGGGGCAAGGGGCGCCGCGAGCGGGTGTTGCCGTTATGGAAGGAGACCGCAGCCGCGCTGCGCAACTGGCTAGCGCGAGCGGACAAAGGGGCCAGCCCCACCCTGTTCTATAACGCCCATGGCCAAGCCATGACCCGTTCCGGCTTTGAGTACATCCTGGCCAAATACGTCAAGATAGCGACCGAGAAACAACCCTCTCTCGCGGGCAAACGTATCTCGCCGCACGTATTGCGCCATAATCCGGAGTGCCTGCTAATGCCGAGTCGTCCTTAGGGAGCGGCGAAGCTCCCGGCTTTAGGGACGACCCGGCTCGGCATTATTAGAGGCTCTTGAGGAACGCCATCAGTTGGTCATCGGGCTGATAACGGCCAGGATGGCCAGTTGTTGGTGTTGTCTTGTCGAGGGCTTGTTGTTTGAGTTCCAAGCTGGCGTGGAGATAGATCTGTGTAGTATCCATCGACTCGTGGCCGAGCCACAAAGCGATCACTGCGCTGTCGATACCGCTGTGCAGCAGTGCCATGGCGGCAGAGTGGCGCAACACATGGGGTGTCACTCGTTTTCCTTGGAGGGAAGGACAGTGCTGACGGGCCGTTGCAAGATGTTTCGCCAGAAGATACGCGACGGCGTCACGGCTCAACGGTGTTCCTGAGGCGGTCGGAAACAGCGGCATAAAGGACTCGCTGAGCTGTTCGCGCTGCCAGGCACGCAGTGCACTGATGGCATCTTTTCGCAAGGGTGTGCAGCGACGCTTGCGACCTTTCCCTTCGCAGCAAACGTGGGCACCGCTTTCCAAGGTGACATCCTGCCAACGTAGGCCGATGAGTTCAGAAACCCGCAAGCCGGTTTGCAGAGCAACCAACCATAGGGTCCGATCGCGACGCCCCAGCCACGTGGCCGGATCAGGCGCAGCCAGCAGCGCGTCGATGTCCGTCTCATTCAGATAAGCAATGGGGCCGCGATCATAGCGTTTGGCAGGGATCGCCAACACCCGATCGATCAGACCGCCATGATCGGGGACTTGGAGCGCTGCGTAGCGAAAGAACGAATGGATGGCAGCGAGACGGACATTACGACTGCGGGCGCTGGTGCCGCGATTCTCCTGCAAGTGATCGAGGAACGCACTGATCATTGGCACGTCCAGAGCATCCATAGTGAGCCTGGAGGCGGCCTTATGCAGCTTTTTCTCAAGGCAGCGAAGCAGCAGGCAGAAGCTGTCGCGGTAGCTGGCGATGGTATGGGCACTGACGCGTTTCTGCTGGACCAACCGCTCGGTAAAGAACCCCTCCACCAGCGCTGGAAAGGTGGTGTTGGCGCTCATGGACGCACCCTCTGCTGTTGACCTTGCTCCAACCGTTCCAGGGCTAACTGCAGCAACTCCGGAGTGGCTGAGAGATACCAATAGGTATCGCTTGTCTTCACCTGTCCCAGGTAGGTCGAGAGTTCCGGCAGATGGCGTTCGACGTCGACCCCGTCGCGGTACCAGCGCAGCAGCACGCCGACGGCAAAGCGGTGGCGAAAATCATGCAGCCGTGGTCCATGACTATCCGCTGGGCCGCGCAGGCCGATCTGGCGCGAGAGCGCCACGAATGTGCGCCGGACGCTCCACTGGGTCAGTCGCCCTCCTTGTTCGGAGACGAGGAAGCTGGGACTTTGGGGAATCGGATAGCGGCGATCCCGCTCCGCCACCTAGTGGCGAAGTGCTTCGCCGGTGCTGGGATGTAGTGGCAACAGACGCGATTTACCGAACTTTCCACAGCCGATCGTCAATTGATCCAAGGTGAGATCCACTTCTTTATCGTCCAGTCCGACCAACTCGCCGACGCGCATCCCGGTGACCGCTAATAGGCCAAAGGCGGCCACATAGGTCTGGGCACGCAGTCCCGTCGCAGAAGACAGCTGCGAGGTCGCTTGCAGCAACTGCGCGATCTCAGCATCGCTGTAAAAATACGGCACTGCCCGTTGCGGCCGGTAAGGCAACCACCCTGCAGGGGGAATTTGCGTGCGAGGATCCATGGCACTGCGGTAGCGTGCGAAGCCTCGAATGGCGCTTAAACGCCGGGACCATTCTGCGGGCTGGACGGTACGAGGTTCGGTGGCCCAGGTCAGTGCCAATTCATGGGTGATGTAGGTGGCTCCTTGCTGTTCGAGAAAGTCGACGAATCGCCGCAGCAAGGAACGTGTGTCGCGCACCTTGAATCCCATCGCTTGACGCAAGGTCAGGTACGCCTCAAACGCTTGGTGCCAGGCAGTCATTGCACACCTCCCGGCCACGGGGCGGCCAGCCTGCCCAAAGTGCGCTCATCGACCTTGGCATATATCCGGGTGGTGTCGAGATTGCGGTGACGTAACAACTCCCCGATTTCGGTGAGCGACGCGCCATTACGCAGCAACCGGGTGGCCAGTGAATGGCGCAGCAGGTGGGCCCCTTGGTGGGGGGGATGTAGATCGGCTCGGGCCAACGCCCGGCGTACGATGGTGCCGACCGCGCAGCCATTGCAGAAGCCACGCCGCGGTGCGCGCAGACACAGGAACACCTGCCGCACCGAACCAGGGGGTCGCGCATCGCGCAGGTAATGGCTGAGGGCTTCCCCGACGTTCCATGGCAAAGGCAGTCGCTCGACACGGCTGCCCTTGCCATGGATGATCAACTCCCCCGCCGCCCAATCCACATCGTCCAGACGTAGGGCAGCCACCTCGTTGGCCCGCAGACCCAGACGGGCCAGGAGCAACAGGATGGCGTAATCGCGCCGACCTTGTGGACTATCCTGGTCGATGGACTGCAGCAATCGCTCGACATCCTCCGCCGGCATGTACTTGGGCAGTCCCGATAACTGCCGACGCACCGGCGCTGGCACATAGCGGTCCAAATCCACGGCGATATCCCCCGTTTGGCGCAAAAACCGCAGGAAGTCACGCAGCGCCGAGGCGATGAGTTGAGTGTGCCCCGTGCTGTAGCGACGCGCCTGCTCCAGCATAAAGTCGTTCACGTCTTGCGCGCAGAGCGTGCCCAGTTGCGGTGACTGCGTGCCGAAACGCCAAGCAACGAATCGCTTTGCTGTGTCCAAATAAGTCTGGATAGTCGTCGGCGCCAAGTCGCGCTGACTGATCAAATGCTGGCGAAACGCTGCCCGAATACACCATGCCTCGTCGTCCCTTTGCCGTTCCACAATTGGCGTGAGCACGCCCTGCGATCGCAGATACGCGAGAACGACGGCAAGCGTTCCCTTGTCCTCGCGGTGCTGACGGTGGCGTTGATACCGGTGTTGGAGAAACGCATTGATCGCCTGCTCATCCAACGCCATCACCGTCTGCCCGTTGTGCTCAAGCCATGTGCTCAGATCCGCGAGCAGCCGCATTGCATACTTGGCCGTCCATACGGCATAGCCGAGATCCGACAATGCCTGCGCGAAAGCTTCGATATGGTCGCCCAGCGGGCCAGTCCGCAGCCGTTCGAAAACCGCTGGATTGGGAAAGAAATGCTTGATCATGATCGTCTCCTCAATGCTGGGCCGAATGCCCTACCTGAGAAGACCAGAAAAATAATGCCGAGTAGACTGAACTAATAAATTGCGAAACCAGCTAAAACTTCAACGACCTACCGCGCCGCCAACAGGTGGCTCGGCATTAGCAGGCACTCCGGATTATGGCGCTAATGCCGCATTCGGCATTATCGCCATTCCTGCGCCATGCATATCCTGCAGGCGACTCACGACGTTCGTAAGGTGGCACTGTGGTTGGGGCATGCCCGTTTACAAAGCACGGAAATGTATTTGCATGTCGATCCCAGCGTAAAGCTTGAGACGCTTGCCGCGAGTACACCACCTTCACTTCGGCATGGCCAGTTCAGTGTTTCGGACAAACTCTTGGCATTGTTACAAGCTACCGCAAAGAAGGCACGTTATGCGCCGCGATAACCGCTCGGCTGTCGCTCTGCTGGCGCGTTCACCGCCCCCGACAACGCATAACGGGAAACAGCACATAATTGCGGAAATCCACCGGGGCCAGGGCCAACCAGATCCGGCTTTGCGGGGTGAGTTGCACCATCAGGCGGACTCCAGAAACGCTTGTAGCACGGTCGCGAGCGGTGGCGGTGCGGTTCGATAATGGAGCCGCAAGCGCGCCCCGTCCGGGCGTTCGACCTCGAGCACCGTCGCGTGGGGCGCGGCCGACTCAAACCCCGGCACGGTGACTTCCACAAAACCCGGGTCAGGCGCGACCGCGGCGGCCGAGCTTGCCGTCGGCCGGGCCAGGCATGGTTTCTTTAGATCGGTAGGGCTCAGGCGCAACCGCTTGGCCACGTGGGAGCGGGGCAGCACACTCGTTAATACCACCGCCTGATCCCACAAGGCCGGTGGAATCCGTTCCTGAGCCGTGGCGCGGTTCCGGCGCCAGTGGTCAAAGTGCTCGGCCAGCTCGGCGAGCGCCAATTCGGCTTGCAGCAGCTCGGTAGCCATCGGTTCCTCCCCGGAGAGTCAATACTAACGGGGACGAACCTTACTCAAGAAAACCGTACCGCGTCACGCACGGCTGCCGGAACTTCACGAGCGCCCAGCCAGAATAACAAACCTATCTTCGCCGGGACCGCGGCTCGCAGCGCTGACGGCGCTGGCGGGGCGGGGGTGGTCATTGCATGCTGTCCCGGACATCCACCAGAACTTGGTCGAATGCATCGACCCGGATCAAACCCAGGCGGGGGTACTCGATGTCAAGAATGACGTTGGTGGCAACCGCCATGACCGCCGCGAATCCGAGCATGTGGATCCAGTTGCGCGACTTGCCGCCGGCCATGCCGTAACCGGCCAGCAGCGCGCTTGCCAGAGCCAGCCCGAACAGCAGCACGAAGATAACCACCGGCGGGTGCATCTGGGTCGCCATGGTCCGGGTGGTGGTGATGTCGATCATCTGATTCAATGCGGGCAGCAGCAAAATCATGGTGGCGGGCGGCGCGCCCTCCAGCCTCCCCGCGGCGACCGCCTGGCTCCATATGTCTCCCTGCAACTGCGTGGAACGGGCCAGTTCCACTTTGGCGGCTTCGAGATCAGGCAGTTTTCTATAGACCTCCAACCGTGACTCCACATAGCGCCGGAAGCTGTCCCGCAGCGCCGGCTGTGCGCTGGCTGGCAGCAGATCGAGCCGCAGGTAGGCGGTGCCGATGTTGTTGGCTTCCTCGACGATCAAAGCCCGGCGGGCGTCGAATCGCGAGGCGGCGCCCGAAAAGGTGAAGGCGATCAGCAGACCCAGCAGGGCGAAGACCGCGCCATCGACCGTGCCGGTTCCCGTCCGCGCCCCTTCGGGATCGTTCGCCAGTCGCCGGCCGCCGACCCGCCGGCCGATGTCCAGCAGCAGCAACATGCTGAAAAACAAACCCATGGTGATAAATAAACCAATAAACGTGAAAGTCATGTCGAGGGTAATCTTGCATAAAGTCGCATTGGGATAAAATGCCGGGAATCGGGATTATCTATTCGCGTACAGAACGCGACTGGCCTCCTCGAAAAAGTCCGGCTGCGGCAGGAGTTCGTTACTGGGAAACCGGATGAACAACGCGGTGAGCCGGCGGTCTTTACCGAGCACGATCTCCTCGACTGTCAAGGTGTTCGCAACCCGGGGCGAATCGGGGGACACCTTGATGTTCATGTGGTCCAGGGTGAGCGAGACTGGTTCCAGCCGCAGATATTTTTCGGGTTCACGCAGCGTGGCGGCGACTTTCTCGAGGTGTTTATCGATGGTGGCCGCATCGGCAAAAAGCTGGCCCAGTTCGGTTTCAACGTCCTGAAGTTGCTGTTCGATGGCGTCGAAGTCGGGTTGGTCCGCGGTTGCCGGTTCCGTCAGTGATGCCAAGCCCAGCTTGGCGGTCTTCAGGATGCCGGCCTTTTTCTGGAGCAGGTGCCGCTGTTGCTGTTGCAGTTGCGCCCGTTGGACGCGGCTGGAAATCAGGCGCTGCAGTGCGACTTCGATCAGGTAATCGAACCCCCGCCTCATGAGTTCCCGGCGGGTGTCCGGCTCGTTATCGGTGAGGCAGACCAGCCGGTGGTTACTGAAGTTGACGGAGGTTTGGGGCACGTCCCGCCGGAGGATTTCCCCCTCAAGATCGATCCCGAGCACGGCCTTTTCGATCCGCTCCGCCCCGAGAGCGGCGCACAACTCCGTGGGCAAGGCGTCATGGGGCTGTCTCAGGTAGTTCCGTGTTCCCTCGCTGAAACTCAAGACCTCCCGCAGATGCTCGGGCGAGGCGAACAGGGCCCGCAACCGGGGATCGGCCAGGTAATTGTGACTGTTGGCCTCAATGGCGGGCGGCAGGGTATTGACGAACGCCACCACGAAGTCGACCGCGTGCTCCACCGCATCCCACAGCTTGCGGCGGTAATGGCTCACTGCCCGCAAGCGGGGATCGGTGCCATCCACCACCCGTTCGATCGCCATCAAAATCAGGCTCTTGTCGAATTTACCGGCTTGGGTTGGGGCGGCGGTAAAGATGGACTGAAGAAAGCGAAACCTCATGATTATTCTCCTGCAACGTGACTATTCAGCTCTACGATGACGGCCCCCCTTGCTCAGGGCAATCGCATAAACCTTGAATTTGCTCAGATAATTAAAAACCTGAGCTATTAAGAAAGGCCTCGACGATGGAGGCTACCGTAGTCCGCCGGTCGATTTCGCGCACATGATCCTGTAGACCTTCGGCGCGCAGCAGTTCTCGGACAGCACTCGCGGCCCGGAACAATTTGATAATCATGCCGGGCCGCAAAGGGTGAACCTCAGGAGTTGATAGTTCGGGTCCTACTGGCTTGGATTTCAAGTGACTAACCAGGCTACGAGCTACGATAACTTGATAGCGCATTCACTGTCTTCGGGATTGTTATAGTGATGATGACTAGTTTCCGTAGACTCGCCGCCATTGCTCGGATAACCTAATGTTATTGTTATAGACTAATAACCCAGGACTTGCGCAAACATCCCTGCTTGGTTATACCCGCGCCAGCGGGTATCCAGTGGTGACTGGATTCCTGCCTACGCGGGAACCAGACCGCGTAAGTCCTGTACCCTAATATGGCTAATAAGGAGAGTATATAGATGGCACACAAAAACAAAGACCCCCAGAAAAAAGCCAAAGCAACGGTCGCTGCCAAGGAGGATCCGAAATCGGCTGCAGAGAAACCGCGGTTGACGCGAAAAGACTACGAAGCAGAACTCCGCAAACTGCAAGGCGAGTTGGTCCGGCTGCAACTCTGGGTCAAACACACCGGCGCGCGGATTGTTATTGCTTTCGAGGGCCGGGATGCGGCCGGCAAAGGCGGGGTGATCAAGCGCATCACCGAACGGACCAGCCCCCGAGTCTTCAGGCTGGTGGCGCTGCCCGCGCCCACCGAGCGCGAGAAGTCGCAGATGTACATCCAGCGCTATATTCCACATTTTCCGGCGGCGGGCGAGGTGGTCATCTTTGACCGCAGTTGGTACAACCGCGCCGGTGTCGAACGGGTGATGGGCTTCTGCACCGAGCGGCAGTGCGCGCGGTTCCTGGAGTTGGTTCCCGCTTTCGAGCAGCTTATGCTTGAGAACGGCATCACCTTGATCAAGTACTGGTTCGAAGTCAGCCAGGACGAGCAGACCCGCCGCTTTCAGGATCGGATCACCGATCCCCGCAAACTGTGGAAGCTCAGCCCCATGGACCTGGAGTCGCACCGGCGCTGGTATGACTTTTCCCGCGCCAGGGATGCGATGTTCGCGGCAACCGATACCGAACATTCGCCCTGGCATGTGGTGCAGGCCGATGACAAGCGCCAGGCGCGACTCAACTGCATTACCCACCTGCTCAGTCTGATTCCCTACGAAGACGTACCGCGCGAGTCGATCAAGCTACCCAAACGGCAGAAGCCCGATGGCTATGTCGAGCCGGCTTATGAATACCGTTGGGTGCCTCACAACTATTAGCGTTGCCGCCTGCTTTTTCTGCGTACCGTACAGCGCCGGCCTAATGCGAGCCGGCCCGCCGCCGCCAAGCCCGGTGAGTCCATTTGGCCAGGGCCTAGGGTCTGGTTACCGGCGCCGCGGCGGGCACTACGGAAATGGCCAGCGCCTCCTGGTAGATCGCATGGACTCCATCACCGACCTTCACCTTGTTGAGGTCTACCTCAGCAGCGACTTTCAGGATAACGGTGCGTTTCGGACCTCGCAGGGTGACTGTCCTTGCCTGACGATCCACAGCCTGCACGGTGGCGTCTACCTCGACGGTCCGGGTCACGACTCCCGCTGGTTTTTGTCCCGGTGCCGCACGCTCGCCGGCCACCATGTCGGTCCGCTTGCGGATACCACTCGCACTGGGATCAAGCGCTAGAGCCAGTCCTTGGTAATACTCAATCACCACCCGGTCGCCGACCCGAACTTGCGGAAGATTGCGCACCTCCTCGCCCACGACAATCGTATCCGTGCCACCCTCCGGCCAGCGCAAGGTGACATGCCGGGTAGCGAGATCGATCGCTAGCACGGTCGCAACAATCGTGATCTTTTCACCGGCAGCCTCTCCGGGTGCGTAGTATTGCTCCCGCACGGGTGGGGTAACCGCCTCGCTCGCTGTCGCTTTGGGTGCCGCCGTCTCCTGCGGCGAGGCGCAACCCGCCATCCCCGCCAGTGCGGCCAAAGCGATTGTCGAACCTACGAACTGCTTCATCTGATATCTCCTCTAAATGATAAAATACAGGTGCCATGTGACATCGATTGAGTACCTATCCGTTTAACTCAGCGCCGCCCTCCACCGCCTCCGCCGCGCCCTCCACCGCCTCCGCCGCTTCGCTGGAAACCACTTCCACCCCGGCTGGACCCGCCACCCGCACTTCTGCTGACACCACCCCCACGGGCCTGCTGGAAATTCTGTGTCCTTTCAGCCCCCCGGGCACGGGCGCTGTAATCCCGGTCCAGAGCGGGCTGTTGGCTGGCAAAGCTGGGTTGCGAGCGGGTTTCCGGCCGCGACCAGTTGTTTCGGTCGCGCTGCTCCCAGCCCTGGTCGGTCCGGCGGTGGACGTTGCCGTCCCGGTCGGCAAAGACATTATTCTTGCCCAACTCGGCGGGCTTGGCGCGTTGCTCGGGTCTGGCCTCGCGGGTGCTGGCTGGGCGCTGCTCTCGAGATCCTTCGCGGCTCGCCTGGCGCTGCTGCGGGGATCGCGTTTCGCGCGCCGCCTGGCGTTGTTCGGGGCGCGCCGGTGCGCCGCCCTCACGCCGCTGCTGGCGTTGTGCCGCTGGGCCGCCCTGCCGCTCGCCCGTGCGCGCTTGCCGATCCTGCAAGCGGTCGGACCGCGCGCCTTGGCCGCTTGCCAACCGCTCCCCACGCTGGTTGAGTTGGTTACGGCGGTTATTTTGGAGTTGCTGGGACCAATTCGGGTTCTTGTAGACGTTGTTCCGGACATCCTGGCGGTTGGTGCGCGAACCCTGGAAGTTCTGCCGGTTGAAGGTGGCGTTCTGGAAGTTCGCCCGGTTGATGTTCACGTTGCGGTTGATGTCGATGTTGGTGTCCCCATGCCAGCCGCAGCAACCACAGCCACCCCACCAGTTCGAGGCAGCCGCGCCCGCGATGAAACCGAAGGTGGCGCCGGCCAGGAAGTTCCAGGCGCCGTAGCCGGGATTATAGACCGGGGCGTAGCCGTAGGTGACCGGCGCCGGATAGTACACGGTGGGCGCGACATAGGGCGGATAGACGTAACCCGTGCCATAGACCACCGTCCCGTTGTCGATGTAGGTTCCGGCATAGCCCGGCGTGTAGCCCACGTAAACGACCTTCGGCGTCGACTGGTACACCCGTACGTAGGTGACGTTGTACACGGGACTGCTCGGCGGTATCTGGTAAATCTCCTGCGGCACCGAGGTGGCGACCTGGTAGCTGCCGTCCGGCTGGTCGGATTCATACCACACCGCCCGGTCCACGGTGTAGTACTTGTCCTGAGCCTTGATGACCGGCGTCGTGGTATTGACGGCATATTGCAGTGGGGTGCCCTCGATGGGCTGGAACTTGGGCGCGCCATCGTAGCTGATCTTGGTGGTGGCCTTCCGGGGGATCGCCGCGGTCACCGGGATCTGCGCATCGGCGACCGCCTCCTTGGCCTGGGGGGTATCCGGCACGAAGGCCAGTACGTGCCCCTTGGCGGAACCCGGCGATATCCGGTAAAAGCCCGCCGGCAGCTTGGCGGGGGTGACGTAGGACCACGGCCCGTTCTCCAGGGAGGGACTGGCGAACCAGCGCCCGGACAGCAGGACGTAGTATTGCTGCGAGCCCACCGCCTGGAACACGTCGCGCCCGGTGTTGCTGAGATAGAGCAGGTCGGTGCCCTCCAGCGGCGCGAACTGGGGCGCGCCGTCGGCCACGATGAGTTCGGTGGGTTGGGTGGCCACCATAATCTGAGGTACTCCCTCGGCCTTGAGCGTCGCGGCCTGCACCTTGGTCGGAACCTCTGCCTCGGCGATGCGCTGGGCAGCAGCCGCCACCGGCGCGGGCGGGGATTCCAGCGTCTGCCACGGGCCTTTGAGGTCCGGCGCCACGAACCAGAGGGCATCGCCGGTAAGGTAGTACTGGTTGTCAGATGGGTCGAACAGCAACACGAACGGCGTGTTCACGACGCGCTTGACCGGGAAGCCCTCGACGTCCCGCAGGATGGGCTGGCCGTCGATGAGCACGAGCACCGAAGGGGTCGTGGTAAAGATGATCTTCGGTGGCTCGTTATTGAAGTTCGTGCCGGCCTTCGCCTTTTCCACCTCGGCGAGGGACGCGAGCAACCGGTCCAGCGAGATTGTGAGCTTCTCCCAACCGGCGATCTCTGTGTCCAGGAACGCCGCGAGCTTGCGCTCCTGCTCTGGCTTGGCACTGGGAAACTTGATCTTGGCGACCTTGATCTCCTGGAATTCCACCGTCCGCTTATCACGGTCGGTAGCGACCCGGCTGTCGAACCACACCACCCCGAATAGCGGCGCTTTCATATCAGCCTTCTGCACCGACACGGCGGCGCGGGCGGTTACCCGGTCGCCCTGGAAGGACTCCAGTTGCGGCTGGTAGATGGTGGCTTTTCCTCCTTTAGCCTTGATCTCGCGCGGCCACGGATCCTGGGCAGCGCTGGCGACATGGCTGACCAGGATCGCGACGGTCAGGAGGAGCAGTCGGGCCAACCAGGGCGACAATAATCCGGGGAGCGCGCGCTCGCCAAGTGAAGGTTTCATGGTGGCTATCCCTGAGAAATCATACGTTGGATGGCATAGTGCTATGCATTCGTCAGCCCTCCGGCTGGCGCCCCGCGCAGGTCGTCAAGACGCTGACGGAACAGCTTCGCCCAGTACTCGAAGGCTTGCTTGGCATAGCCCCAGGTCGTGTAGGCCTTACCGTATTGTGAGAACCCCTTAGTGACGGCTTCCCCGACACCCTGGCTGGTGTCTACCACGTATTTCTTGCCGATCTGGTTATCCACATACGCCCCTACTACCCGGTTGGTCTGGCTGTCGAGAAACTCCGCTTCGATCCCGGTCTCGCCGACGTAAGCGGGGGAGCCGGCGCCACGATCCGTGGCAGCCCCGGCGCCCAGATCGGCGACGGTCGCATAAGGTACGACCAGGGCGACCACGCTCATCTCGGGCTTGGTGGGAACCAGGCTGGTGATGGCGATACGCACCCGCAGGACTCCCGGACCGGGCTTCGACACCATGGGGTAGGCACTTCCCAACTCCCGCACCAGCGCTTCGTGGAAGTAGTCGACGAGCACCTTGAGTTCAGTCGGGTCGATGGTCTTGTAGTCAGTATTATCCTGCAAGGAGACCCGGATTGGATCAAGCAGGATCTTATGGTATTGGGAGAAGTCGATTGCCGGGTCGCGCCAGGAGAGCGCGCCGCCGCCATCGGGTGCCGGTTTGAGCTTCGTATAGTCGCCAAGAAAGCCGGAGAACTGCTGGCGCTCTTCGCCGGATGGCGGCGCCGAGGTGATCGTCGCGCAGGCGGAGATGAGCAAGCAGAGCCCTAGCGCAGCAGCGGTTACGAAATAGTTATGCGGCATGAACTGGTTTACCTGACTTTGTGATAAATTGTTGATCGATTTCCTGCCAGTCTAACTCGCACTGCTCAATTTGCCAGGGTTATTCTGCGTCAGGTCCCCACGGTAAATTTGCTCTAACCATCCACCGTCATTCTGGGCTTGACCCGGAATGACAGTAATTCAATGGGTTAGCGTCAGAACAAATTTACCCTGGGCAGGTCCACTAGGAGTCTTGATCACTGATACTGATAATGTGCGGGAGGGCGCCATGGCTAACAAGCCCCCGTCTCCGCAGTCCCACTTCCGAAACCAACCCGCCTTCACCAACGGATACTGCTGGGTCCTGGCCGTTTCCCGAGGTCGCCGCGGACGCACCCGTTCTGCCACACCGAACCGCATCGGGTTATCGCCGCACCGCAGGGTGATGCGGATAGCCTAATCTCAGTTGAACTCTATTAGCAAGAATAAGGATACAGCCATGGCCACCGCCAAGAAAACGCCTGAGCAGGCGAAGACCGAAGTCAGCAAAAAAGCAGAGGACGTCCCGGTGTTTCGCTCCCGCGCCGAGCGTCTCGCCGCCGGTCAGGCGCTGCGCGAGCGCGTGCCGCGCCCCAGCCATGCCGGCTGGAAACCGCCGGCCCAGCGCCGGGATCCCATCGCCATCCTGGAAGAATCCAACCAGGACCGGCTGCCGGAACTGGTGCCGATCCGCTACGGCCGCATGCTCCGCAGTCCCTTCACGTTCCTGCGCGGCTCGGCCGCGGTCATGGCCACGATCTCGCCACCACGCCCACCACCGGCCTGCGGGTGCAGGCCTGCGGGGACTGCCATCTGCTGAATTTCGGCTTGTTTGCCACCCCGGAGCGCAATCTGGTCTTCGATCTGAACGACTTCGACGAAACCCTGCCGGCGCCCTGGGAATGGGACCTCAAACGGCTGGCCGTCAGTTTTGCGGTCGCCGGCCGCGACAGCCAGTTATCCGATGCGGATGCCCGGAAAGCCGTCCTGGAGTGCGTGCGCGCCTATCGGGAACATCTGCGGGAGTATTCCCGGATGAGTCCGCTGGAAGTCTGGTATACGCGCCTGGACGCGGCCACCCTCGTGGCCATGGCCCCCGATGAAAAGTCGAAAAAGCTGCGGCAACAAATCGCCGACAAAGCGCGCCAGCGCGTGGTCGAAAACCTCTTTCCCAAGATTGCCGGAAAAGTGGGCGGGCGCCACCGTCTCGATCGATCAACCGCCGATCCTGTTCCACGTGAAGGACAAGAATGCCGAAGCACAATGCCGGGAGGTGCTGGCCGGCTACCGGCACTCCCTGTCCGATGAGCGCCGGCGTCTCCTGGATCGCTACCACCTCGAAGACTTCGCCTTGAAAGTGGTGGGCATCGGCAGCGTCGGCACGCGCTGCTACGTCGGGCTGTTCTTCGACGAGATGACCATCCCCATGATGCTGCAACTCAAGGAAGCCGGCCGTTCCGTGCTCGAGCCCTATGCGGGCAAGAGCCGCTATGAAAACCAGGGCGAACGCATCGTCATGGGACAACGGCTGATGCAATCTTCCAGCGACATCTTCCTCGGCTGGACGCGGGGGCAAAGCGGCAAGGACTATTTCATGCGCCAGTTGCGGGACATGAAGATGTCCTTCCCCGTCGAGGGCGCTAACCGCCGTCCAACTCAAGCGCTATGCCGAGTTCTGCGGCTGGACCCTGGCCCGCGCCCATGCCAAGTCCGGCGATGCCGCGACCATCAGCGGCTATCTGGGCAAGGGCGACAACTTCGACGAGGCGCTCGGCGCGTTTGCCCTGGCCTATGCCGACCAGACCGAGCAGGACCACGCGGCCCTGGTCGAGGCGGTACGCTCCGGGCGGCTGGAGGCGCTGGTCGAGGAGGAGTAGCGTCCTGCGCCACTCACGCTCGGGGGGATCCCGCCTTCTGGCAACGCATCTGTTTAGCAACCCCGGCGGCCAGAACGCACGGTCGTGTACCCGGTGATGCAGCGGCCTCTGGAGACTTGGCTGGACCTCGCCCGCGCCAGTGATGCTGACGGGAACCCCGTTCCCGAGTAGGTCGAGCGGGACGTCCGTCACGACCTGCGTGCGGTATGTTGGCGAATGGCTTTGCCTGGGCCGCGGTGCCCACTGCGGCCACGACTCCATGCCCATGGGCAGCCTCGAGCACCCTCGGTTTTCTTGCGTCCATCCTCATAAACCTCGTTGTCAGGTTGCTCATCGCTTGACGGCGTTTCACCCCAAGCGCACCATTCGGATGCAATGGGCGAAAAGCCCACTGAAATTCCTATCCATCGGGGGCGGATTGGCATCTTCAACCGTTCTTACTGCGAAGTGGTGCTGGTGGTAAAAGCCCACCCGGAATTTTTAGAACGGCAAAAACTGCCGCCAGGCAAGCACGGAAAAGCCTTGTGGCAGGCTCGCTATGACGACATCAATGCGTTTGA
Source organism: uncultured Gammaproteobacteria bacterium (assembly GCA_963696325.1). GTDB lineage: Bacteria > Pseudomonadota > Gammaproteobacteria > Competibacterales > Competibacteraceae > CAVOJV01. The sequence goes on along the minus strand of CAVOJV010000003.1, from coordinate 60,792 downwards.
GCAGCACCTGGCCCGCAACGGCACCGTCATCCTGGAATTCTTTCTGAATGTTTCTAAGAATGAAAAAAAAACCGGCATTTAGAACGGCTGGATGACCCTAAAAAGCACTGGAAATTTTCTGACGGCGATGTAGTTGAGCGAACCTACTGGCAACAGTATATGGAAGCCTACGAAGAAGCCATTAGCGCCACCAGCACCGCCTATGCCCCCTGGTACATCGTCCCGGCGGACCACAAATGGGTTTCCCGGGCCGTGATGGCCGATATTCTGACCACCACCATTCAATCGCTCAACCTCAGGTTTCCCAAAGTGAGCGAGAAGAAACTTGAGAAACTGGGAACCGCCCGGCAGCAGTTGGAGAACGAAAAATGAATGAGGTGAACCTGCAAACAACAGCACCATCATGGCTGGCCCAAACCGAAAAATGGCTTCCCGGTGTCCGGGTTTTACGCGCCTATCAACGGTCATGGCTGCCGCGCGATGTGGTAGCCGGGCTGGTGCTATCTACCCTGCTGGTGCCGCAGGGCATGGCGTACGCCGAGCTGGCCGGTCTGCCGGCTATAACCGGGCTGTATACCACCGTGGTGTGTCTGGTAGCCTATGCTATCGTTGGTCCTTCGCCCTTCCTGATCCTTGGCCCCGATTCGTCCCTGGGGCCAATGATTGCGGCCACTATTTTGCCCCTGGCCGTCGGTGATACGAGTCAGGCCATTGCCCTGGCCGCCATGCTGGCCTTGATGGTTGGCCTGATAAATGTCAGCGCCGGACTGGCTAAGCTAGGATTTGTGGCCGACCTGCTCTCTAAACCGGTGCGGGTAGGCTATCTGGCCGGATTGGCTATCACCATCTTTGTGGGCCAGTTACGCAAACTCTTTGGCTTTTCCACAGACGCCAGCGGCCTGTTACAAGAAGTGGCCGCTTTTGTAACCAACCTTAATGAAACTAACCCGTGGGCCTTGGGGGTTGGTCTCATTTCTCTGGCGATTATCCTGGGGTTAAAAAAGTATGCCCCTCGCGCCCCCGGTATTTTAATCGCCGTGGTCACCGCCATTGTGATTTCCACTGTGTTCGACCTGGCGGCCAAGGACGTTTCGGTAGTTGGGGTGCTGCCCCAGGGCTTTCCCCGCCCCTCATTTCCGGCGGTAGAATGGTCGGCGCTGCCCCTGTTGGCGGCAGCGGCCCTGGGAATGTCGCTGGTTACGATAGGGGATACCATCTCAACTTCGGCCGGCTTTGCCGCCCGGCGTGGCTACGATGTGAATAGCAACCAGGAATTGGCTGGCATCGGTTCGGCCAACCTGCTGGCCGGTTTGTTTCAGGGCTTTCCGGTGAGCACCAGTGGTTCGCGCACGGCTGTGGCCGACCAATCCGGGGCCAAAAGCCAACTGACCGGTCTGGTGGCCGCGGCGCTGGTGCTGGCCATGCTCCTGTTTATACCGGGGTTGGTTAAAAATATGCCCCAACCCGTTCTGGCGGCGGTGGTGATTACGGCCTCAATAAGTCTTTTTGACCTGGCCGAACTGCGCCACCTATGGTCAATTCGTAAAAGTGAGTTTGTGCTGGCCCTGGCTTGCATCCTGGGGGTGGCCTTTGTGGGGGTGCTGCAAGGGATTGTGATTGCGGTGGTGCTATCCATCCTGCAATTCTTTCAAAGAGCGTGGCAGCCCCATTCGGCGGTGTTGGGCAAGCCAGAAGAGGTGGCCGGATACCATGATACCAAACGATACCCGGAAGCCCGGCAAATACCGGGCCTGCTCATGCTTCGCTGGGACGCCCCGCTCTTTTTTGCCAATGCCAACCTGTTCCGAGAATGGGTCAGGAATTCAATTATACAGGCCAACCCCACCCCCGTATGGATCTTGGTTGCCGCCGAGCCGATAACGGATGTAGATACGACCGCCGCCGATATGCTGGTTGACCTGGACGAGGAGCTAAACGCGGCCAACAGGCACCTTATCTTTGCCGAACTAAAAGACCCGGTTAAAGACAAGATGATCCGGTACGGGCTGTTAGAAACCATAGACCGCCATCATTTCTACCCCACAATTGAGGTAGCGATAGAGGCGTTCTATCAAGAGAGACAAAATGGCTAAGGTGATTTCCGAGAATAAAAGCACCCATCATGCAGGCCGAATCAGAATGTCCCACTTGGGCAAGAGCGGGTTGCGTTCCAAACGGGCCTCAATCTCCCGCATCGCTTTCTTGGACAGTGAGATGCCTTTCCGATAGGTCGTGCGGCTCAATTTGACGATAGGCCGGATGCCTTTCCAGGTCATGCGTTTGGCCCATTCCAACAGCGTTTCGGCATCCACCAGCAGGGTTCCATTCCAATGCTGTTCCAGAATGCCCCAACACCGTTCGATGGGATTGTATTTGCTGTGGTACGGCGGGTAGTACGTGTCCCTCCGGCAAGCCTGTTTGACAGCCAACACAATTTCCAGTGGAACTGAAGCACCGAGAACCGGTAGTATCGGTCCGTCTTAGCGATTGGGATGATGCCCGCCTGCCACACCGATGCCACCGCCACCGGATGAAGTGAAGTTGAGCCGCGAAGAGAGCGAGGCGTTGATTGAGCGTATCCAGGCCAGTTCGTTGGCGGGCGACGATCAGCGGCGGCTGGTGAAGCTGATCCAGCTCTATTTCTGGTTGACGGTGGCACTGCGAGAGACCAAGATTAGCCTGCCGCGGCTGAAGAGGGGGTTGTTTGGCGAGGGTAAGCCACCGCCGTCACGACCCCCTACGGCGGGTGGGCCGGTGGGTGGGGTGAGCCCGGCTGCCACGGTAGCTGGGGAGGCACCGGCGGACGAGACGCCAGCGCCCGAGCAAGCCGGTGCGCCGGGTGGGCCATGGCCGCCTGGCGGCCGAGGCCTACCGGGGGGCGAAGCGGGTGAGTTGCCGCCATGATACGCTGGCGGTGGGTCAACCCTGTCCGGCCTGTGGCCGGGGGACCTTGTATACGTTACCGGCCGGTGTTGAGATCCGAATTGACGGCAACGCCCTGCTGTCGGCGGGGCGCGATGAGTTGGAAGCGGTGCGCTGCGCGGCGGGTGACGCGGTGTTCACGGCGTCGGTGCCAGGCGCGGCGGGTACCGAGAGATACAGCCCCCAGGCCCGGGCGGTGATCGCGCTGGGCCGCGACTACCGAGGGTTACCGGTTTACCGGATGACCAGTATCAAGCCCTGGTCGGGGTACCGGTGGCCGATGCCACGTGGGGGGAGTTGGCCGAGCCGGGGGCCGACGGTGTCTGGCCGGTATGCGACCGGCGCTGGTCCCTGGCCGCCCAAGGCGAGGTCAGCTATCAAGACGACCCCGATGTCCGGATGCTGGCGTTGGTAGCCGATAACCGGCGCGCTGAGGCGAGCGGCGAGCCGCTGGAGCGACGGCGGATGTACCCCACCGGGCTGGTGGTCAAGGCGGGTGAGCACGTCATCTGCCGGTATCGCTCGGGGCGGGCGCACGCCGGCGAGAACCGGAGCGCGTTACTGGCACACCGGGAAGCCGGACGGGAACAACCGATCGGGAGGTCGGACGCCCTGGCGGCCACTCAGCGAGACGATGACGACACCCTGATCCGCGGCCCTTGTCTGGCGCCTGGTCGACGCCAGTTCACCGACCTCGAGGAAGTCTTCCCGGCGGACGCTGCGCAGGTGATCACGGTCCTGAATCAAGTCGTCGAACCCGCGGCCGCGACGCGCGCGCCCGCGCTAACCGCGGCCGACCGGCTGGCGTACCACCAGACTCACAGTGGCCCGCTGCTGGCGGCGCTGCACGACTGGCTGGAGCAACAGTTCCGCGAGCGCACCGTGGAACCCAACCGCAGCCTGGGTAAGGCGTTCCCTGACCGGTTAAAGCGCTGGGAGACCCTGCCCCAATTGCTCCGAGTGCCCGCCGCGCCACGCGCCAGCAACCCGGTGGAACGGGCCTTGAAGCGGCTCCTCCGTCAGCGCAAGCATAGCCTGTGCTACGCCAGCGAGCCCAGCGCCGATGGCGCCAGTCTCCTGACCAGCCTAATCGCCACCGGCGTGCGGGCCGGCGTCAATGTGCTGGACGATCTGGTCGCCTTACCGACCCCGCGTCACGCCGTGTTCCGCCAGCCGGCGGCGGGGCTGCCGTGGAGCTACCCGGACAACCTGGCGCCGGCGTAGGCGCCCTGGCGCCAGTCCCCCGCCATCGCCGCCTGATCGGGGCCGCCATGCCAGCGCAGCCCCGGCAGCTCGCGGGCCACCCGATGAACGGCGGTACCGTCCGCGCGCGGCCCCCATTGCAATCGGCCCTGCGAGAGGCGCTGGGTGCACAACCAGAAGCCCTGCCTATCATAACCGAGCAGTTTGAGGCTGGTGCCGGTGCGGTTGCGGAAGACATAGATCGCGCCGTCCAGGGGATTGTGTGCGAAGGTCTGCCGGCCCCCGGCGGCTAACCCATCAATGCCTGTGCGGAAATCCACCGGGGCCAGGGCCAGCCAGATCCGCCGCTGGGGGGTGAGTGGCAGCATCACGCCGGCTCCAGAAACGCCCGCAGCACCGCCGCTAGCGGCGCTGAGTCCCGATACTGCAGGCGCAAGCCTGCCCCCTCCGGGCGTTCGACCTCGAGCAGCGTGGGACTGGGCGCTGCCGGCTCAAACGCAGGGGCGGTGACTTCCACAAAACCCGGCGGATCTTCCCCGACCGGCAGATGCAATTCGGCTTCAGGTATATGAGTTTATTGTCTCCAATGGGGAGGGTTAAAACCCTCGCCTTTAGGCGGAAGCTTTAGCAGCTTTTTTGCTTTGCTTGGGATATGAGCGACTATCGTCATGGTTCCCACACGGCGTTTTCCATCCATCTGCATGTGGTCTGGATTACCAAGTATCGTCATAAAGTGCTCCGGGGCGCGATTGCCGAGCGGGTTCGCGACGTGGTACGGGAAGCATGCCGACGGCAAAGCGTCGATATCTTGCAGGGGCATATCTCGGTCGATCATGTTCACGTGGCGCTGTCGATCCCGCCCCAAGTGACGATCAGCCGGCTGGTACAGCGGTTGAAGGGGAAAAGTTCCTATGTGCTGTTGCGGGAGTTTCCGGCGGTGCGGCAACGCTATTGGGGACGGCAGGTATGGGCACGGGGCTATTTTTGCCGCAGCGGCGGCAATGTCACGGATGACGTCATTAAAGCCTACATTGAGAACCAGTGCCATGATCACGATGCTACCTTCTCGATTGAAGGGGAGGTTCCCCCGTCAGGGGAGTCCCCTTCGCTTTAAGCCTGCTTTCAGCGGAAATACACTCGGCTTTAGCCGACAGCGCCGGCTTTAGCCGTCACCCGAAACCACCGCCTTTAGGCGGTGGTTTGTTCACTTAAAAAAGAGATGATGTTGCATAATGGGCTTCTGCCTACGCTGGGCGTTTTTCGACTTTGGGCTTGCTGGGGAAGGAAAGGCCCAAAGCGGTCAGAATTTTGGCCTGCTGATCATCTGGGCGTGGCAGGTGGACATAACGCTCGCCGTTACGGTCAGTGGTGTACAGGTAGGTCAATCGCCCCAGCGCGACCAAGGCATCCTCCGGGGTCACGGCGGCGGCGGCCTGGTCGGTGGTCCCAAACGCGTGGCGAAGCCCAACTTCAAACTGCCGGGTGATCTTCAGCGCCAGCATCGCGATGAAGACAGGGGCCTTGGTGCGCTCGGCCTTGCGTAAGCAGATCGGCCGAATTTCCAGGAAGGTGGTTTTTACGGTGCGGAAGTTGCGCTCGACTTTTTGCAGGTCGCGATAGCGCTCCTCCACCGTCTTGGCATCCAGCAAGGCCCGGGGAACATCCGTTTCCAGGAGATAACAGCCATCGAGCAAGGCCTCTTCCGCCTGGGCATCCTCGTCGAGGGCGCCGACGATCACGCGCGCCTCCAGGGTCAGGGTGACGAATTTGGCGAGCGTGTGGCTTTTGACCCCGCGTTGTAAAGCCGCTAAGCCTTTCTCCGCACGCGCGCGCGGGGATTTTTCGACGAAGGCGTTACCTTCGGTAATCTTCTCTTGCAACTGTGTGAGCTGGTCCGTCCGCCGCCGCCCCTCGCGCACGCGCACCGCTTCGTTGCGGCGCACGATCAGGCGCTTGCCGTCATGCTCGACCTCGCACCGGGGGGTATCGAATAAATCCGGCTGCAACACGCCCTGCTTGAGCAGCGTGCGAACCTGAGCATCGGTCAAGGCGGTGAGATACCGCCAGCCCTCCGCCGACAGCGCTGCTTTCCCCTTGGCCTTGATCATCCCCCGGTCGCCGACCATCACCCCCTCGGCAATCCCGAATTGCTCCTTCAATAGCGTGATCTGGCTCGCCACCGTCGTCGGGTCCGCGGTGTTCCCCTCAACCACCCGCACCGCCAAAGGCTCCCCCTCTGCCGCCGTCAACAACCCGATGACGATTTGCTGCTTCCCGCGGTTGCCGTCACGGTTGTAGCCGTATTGGGCCAACTCGTTGCATTCCCCTTCGAAATCGCGGGAGGGCACATCATACAGCACCACCATCGGTGGCTGACCACACCGCTTCACGGAGTCTTGGTACAACGCCTGCTCGCTCCGCGCCTGCTGACCCGCCAGCCAATCCAGCGCGGCATACAGATCCGCCTCATCAAACTCCCCCAGCCCTAAGACGTCCGTCACCGTGTGCTGCTGCGCCCAGCGCACCGCCGACAGCCGCGAACCCCCATGGGCGATGCGCGCCAGCATCAAAAACAGGTTCAACTTGCTTGCCGGTGCGGTACCCAACACCCGGGTAATCCCCACCTGGTCAGCCAACTGCTTCAAAGCAAACAAGATACCGAAAATCTCGCCGCTGGTGAGCTCGCCCGACCAGCCGTCGAATTCGCCCGTCACCAAGCGCTCCATGGCGGCCAGGCGCTCGGGGGCCCAGGGGGTCAGATTGGCGATGGTCCGGGTGCGGACGTTGCCTCCCTCACGGTACGATTCTCGAAGCAGGATGGCCGGCGGGGATTGGCGATTGGGGATGCGGGCGATGTACATGGCGACATTACAGTCACATATATACCTATATATAAGTATTACACCGCACATTACATGCCTACAATCTCAAGCCCATTTGGCTGTTTGTTGTTATTTATCATTTAGTTACATTAAAAACAAGGGGAAGATCCGTCAGGGTCAGGCGCGACCGCGGCGGCCGAGCTTGCCGTCGGCCGCGCCAGGCATGTTTTCTTTAGATCGGTAGGGCTCAGGCGCAACCGCTTGGCCACGTGGGAGCGGGGCAGCACACTCGTTAATACCACCGCCTGATCCCACAAGGCCGGTGGAATCCGTTCCTGAGCCGTGGCGCGGTTCCGGCGCCAGTGGTCAAAGTGCTCGGCCAGCTCGGCGAGCGCCAATTCGGCTTGCAACAGCTCGGTAGCCATCGGTTCCTCCCCGGAGAGTCAATACTAACGGGGACGAACCTTACTCAAGAAAACCTTACCGCGTCACGCAAGGCTGCCGGAACTTCACAGTTATTCCGATGTGGGCTCTGTTCCTTGCGAATATGGCGCTGGTAGGCTGCAAAAGCGTTGGCTCGGAAGCGGCTGGCAATGGGGCCTGGTTCGATGATACAGACATGGATGCCGGTGCCAGTCAATTCCAGGCGTAGGGTATCGCTGAGTCCTTCCAGAGCGAACTTACTTGCGTTGTAAGCGCCGCGATAGGGAAGGGCTACCAGGCCGAGGAGTGAGCTGTTCTGAATGATCCGTCCGTGTCCCTGTTGGCGCATCACCGGCAGAATAAGATTGGTCAGTTCCAGCGTGCCGAAGAGGTTGGTCTCGAACTGTTCCCGCAGAACCTCGCGGCGCAAGTCTTCTATTGCGCCAGGTTGGCCGTAGGCGCCGTTATTGAACAAGGCATCCAGTGTTCCACCGGTGCGCCGCAACACCGCAGCTACAGCGCTCTGTATAGATGCTGAAGCGGTTAAATCCAGGGTCAGACTCTCCAAACCTTCAGCTTGCAGGCGCTCTACGTCCTCAGGTTTGCGGGCCGTAGCGAATACGCGGTGGCCACGCATTTTAAGTCCCTTTGCGACACCTAGGCCGATGCCGGAGGAACAGCCAGTGATAAGAATGGATTTGCTTGCCATGCTGAAACCGCCTACAGGTGGTTAAGATGCCCTCACTATACGGGAACCGGGACGTGATGATAGGCTGTGCTATGTTAAAAAATGTGCATTCGTGCTACTGGGTCTTGGAAAATGCATCTAACCGTTCCAGGATGAAAGCCGCGATGGCAACGGGATCATTCAGGTCCAGTAGTGGAACTGGGATGTATCGTGGCAACGCATCATCGGTGGCGACCGCGACGATAGCGGGGTCGCCAATACACAACAGGGGATGGCCTAGGCTGGGACGATGCAGCTCGAACTTGGGGATCATATGACGTCTGCAACCTTCGACTAGAATGAGGTCCAGCCTCATGTCCTGAAAACCCTTCAAGAGCATACCCAGCGTCGGGCGGGTGGTGTGTTCCGTTAGCAAGACCGTGCGGTGGGCCGAGACTATCAGCATCTGCATCGCGCCGGCTTGGCATAGAGTATGGCTGTCCTTGCCTGGTGCGTCGATCTCAAAGCCGTGGTGACTGCGTTTGATGACGCCCAGGCGCAAGCCGCGTTCACGCAGTAGAGGTATCAGTTGAGTGAGCAGGGTAGTTTTACCGGTGCCGCTGAAGGCCGCAAAACCCAGTATGGGAATGATTGGTTCCATAATTTCCAGGCGACTGATCGTGCAAATAGCCGGACGGGGATTGATTTTGAACCGATGGACAAGGCATGGCTAGCGCTGACATAAAATCAATAGCGGGTGAGCCCGATGTGGCGATCATCGAAGTTTTTCTGGATGCCGTCTGGATGGAGCAGGGTCTCAGCGCCAACACCTTGGCCGCCTACCGGGCCGATCTGACTGGACTGGCGACTTGGCTGGCGGGGCAGGGCAGTGATCTGCTGGCGGTGGGGCGTGATAAGCTGCTGGCCTATCTGGCGCAGCGGGCGGTAGAGGGCGCCAAGCCCCGTTCCACGGCGCGGCTGTTATCGGCGCTGCGGCATTTCTATCGGTACCAGGTCCGAGAGGCACGCTTGTCGCTGGACCCGAGTGCCCAGATAGCCTCGCCGCGACTGGGCCGTGACTTACCCTATATCCTGACAGAGGCCGACGTGGACGCCCTGTTGGCGGCACCCGATGCTGAGACCCGTTTAGGCATGCGGGATCGGGCCATGCTTGAGGTGCTCTATGCCTGCGGGTTGCGGGTATCGGAACTGGTACAACTGCGCCTGGAGCAAGTGAATCTGCGCATGGGGTGTCTGCGTGTCCTCGGCAAGGGCAGCAAGGAACGCCTGGTTCCCCTGGGCGAACACTCGCTGGATTGGCTCGGTGATTATCTGCGCACGGCGCGCCCCGCTCTCTTGCAGGGGTGTCCGGGCAATGATCTATTTGTTACCCAGCGCGGCAGGGCGATGACCCGCCAGGCTTTTTGGTATCTCATCAAACGCTACGCCCGGCGAGCGGGTATCAGCAAACCCTTGTCACCCCATACGCTGCGCCATGCCTTCGCCACCCACTTGGTGAACCATGGCGCGGATCTGCGCGTGGTGCAACTGTTGCTGGGGCACAGCGATTTGTCCACCACGCAGATATACACCCACGTTGCCCGAGAACGGCTCAAGGAACTCCATGCTATCCACCATCCCCGCGGTTAGTCGGAACTCCCAGCAGCGGGATGACTCTGAATTGTGATAATAAACCCGTAACTCTCTGGAGTTTGACCATGTTGCGACATTTGTGCATCTTCTTCCTCGTCCTGTATGCGGGTCATCTGGCGGCTGCTGAGCCCGGTAAGCCGGACCTGGCAAAATTGAAGGCCGCCCTGGGAGGCGCCAATCCTGATAGCGTTAATCCCACGCCCATGCCGGGGCTCTATGAAATCGTCATGGGTTCGCAGATTGTCTATTTGAGCGAAGACGGCCAGTTTGTCATTCAAGGCGATGTGATTGACCTGAATACGCGCGGTAATCTGAGCGAAACCCGGCGCGATGGCCTGCGCGCAAAAGCCGTGGAGGCTGTCGGGGAAAGTAACATGGTGGTGTTCGCGCCCGCCGGGCAGGCCAAACACACAGTGACCATCTTCACCGATGTCGATTGCGGTTACTGCCGCAAAATGCACAGTGAGATAGCGGCGTATAATCAAAATGGCATTAAAATTCGGTACCTGATGTATCCACGCGCCGGCGTCGGTTCCGAGTCCTACGACAAGGCCGTTGCCGTATGGTGCGCCGATGACCGCCAGAATGCCCTGACCCGAGCCAAGCGTGGCGAGGATATCCCCCATAAGTCCTGCGATAATCCCGTCAAGCAGCAATTCGAGCTGGGAATGGCGCTAGGCGTGCGAGGACACCCAGCATCATCCTGGAGAACGGTGAAATGATACCGGGCTATGTACCGCCATCCCAATTGGCCCAGATGCTTGAGGAGAATAAAGGGCCGCGCCGATAAGGGCTGGTCTTGTCGGCGCAATCTGGATCGCGGCGCAGCATATCCAGGAACTTGTTCCGGCGCCGCTTCGAAATCGCCTTCCAGAGACTTGCCGTGCGCCCAACTGATAGCGAGCCGCTTGCCAGTTCCTGCGAGCGCCGGGAGAGGGGCGGAATCAACGCTCCAGATATTGCAGTTTATTCGGTTTGCCTTCCCATTCTTCGGCATCGGGTGGCGCTGCTTTCTTGGTAGTGATGACCGGCCATCCCTTGGCCAACTCGGCGTTCAGTTCAAGAAAATGTTTCTGGTCCGCCGGTACATCATCCTCGGCTAAGATGGCTTGAACCGGGCATTCTGGCTCGCACAGGGTGCAGTCAATGCACTCGTCGGGATCGATGACCAGAAAATTGGGACCCTCGTGGAAACAGTCTACGGGGCAGACCTCCACACAGTCAGTGTATTTGCACTTGATGCAGTTTTCGATGACGACAAAGGTCATGGCAATCCCCTTTTTATGGGTAAAAAAATAATTGATCATTCTAACCATCCTAGCGCCGTAGGTTAAATAGGAAAATTCTGTTTTTCTATAACTCAGCCACCTACCGGGTCAAGGCCTTGAGCCTATAGAGCACATCCAGGGCCTGGCGTGGGCTCAACGTATCTGGTTCGGTCTCCACCAGGATCTTCACGGCGGGATGGGGTTCTGGGGTAAACAGCGGCAGTTGCGGGTCGGTTGCTGGCGGTACCGGAGGCACGGGAGATTTTTCACGTCCTTTGTGTTTTTCCAGCTCTCGCAGCCGCTGTTTGGCCTGCTGCACTACGGTTGCCGGGATGCCGGCCAGGGCCGCCACTTGCAGCCCATAGCTGCGATTCGCCGGACCATCCTGGACGGTGTGCAGGAAGACGATGGCATCGCCGGTGCTCCACCGCATCCAGGTGTACATTGGCCATGCTGGGATGATCCTCGGCAGGCGGGTCAGTTCGAAATAATGGGTGGCGAACAGGGTAAAGGCCCGCAGTTTGGGGCGAGATGCACGGCGCAGGCCCACGCCAGGGCCGAGTCCATCGAAGGTGCTGGTGCCGCGGCCGATCTCGTCCATCAGCACCAGGCTGCGGGGCGTGGCATTGTGCAGGATGTTGGCTGTTTCGGTCATTTCCACCATGAAGGTGGAACGGCCGCTGGCCAGATCGTCGGAGGAGCCGATGCGGGTGAAAATCCGATCGATCAGGGCCGAGTGCTGCGCCGCTGTCGCCGGCACGTAGCTGCCGATATGTGCCAGCAGCGCGATCAGTGCGTTCTGGCGCATATAGGTGGATTTACCGCCCATGTTGGGGCCGGTTATCAGCAGCATGCGCCGGCTTTCGTTGAGCAAGATATTGTTGGCGATAAAGGGTGTCGGCCATCACCTGCTCCACCACCAGGTGGCGGCCCGCGCTCGACTTCGAACACCTGCTCGACCGCCAGTACTGCGGACGGCACAGGCGCAGGTGTCGGCGCGCTCTGCCAGATTGGCCAGTACGTCCATTCGCCACAGCGGCGGCGGATCCTGCAGCGGGCGCCAGTTGCTCGTTGAGTCGCTCCAGCAACTCGTCGTAAAGCGCTTTTTCGCGGCCAGCGCCCGGCTCCTGGCTGCACAGTGCCTTGTCCTCGAAAGCTTTCAGCTCGGGGGTGATGTAGCGTTCCGCATTTTTGAGGGTTTGGCGGCGGTGGTATTCGGCCGGCACCCCGTCGGCCTGGCTGCGGCTGATCTCGATGTAGTAGCCGTGGACCCGGTTGTAGCCCACTTTCAGATTGGGAATGCCGGCGGCTCCCGCTCCCGCGGCCTCCAGATCCATCAAGTATTCCCCGGCGTGCTCACTCAGCCCGCGCAGTTCGTCCAGTTCCGCATCGTAGCCAGCGGCGATAACCCCACCATCGCGGATCAGCAGGGGCGGGTTGCTCGACGATGGCGCGGTTGAGCAGGTCATGGCTATCGAGATGAGTACCGGCACGCCGGACCAGCTCTTGCAGCAGCGGCACATCCAGAGGCGCGAGGGTCTGTTGCAGGTCCGGCAGGCGCGCCAGGGCATTGCGCAAACCGACTAAGTCGCGCGGTCGGGCCGACTTCAGTGCAATCCGCGCCAGGATACGCTCCACATCGCCCATTCCGCGCAGCACCTCGTGCAGGCTTCGATAGGCGTTATCCTCCAGCAGGCGCGCGAGACTGTGCTGGCGCTGGCGTAGGATAAGATGGTCACGCAGCGGGCGGTTCAGCCAACGCCGCAGCAAGCGGCTGCCCATGGGCGTGGCGCTCCTGTCCATGACTCCCACCAGCGTATGTTCGTTGCGCCCACTCAGACTGTACTCCAGCTCCAGATTGCGACGGCTGGCGGCATCCAGAATCACGCTGTCCTGGTGGCGCTCCGGTTTCAGGCCGGTCAGATGGGGCAGGGCGCTGCGCTGAGTATTCTTGACGTATTGCAACAGGCAGCCGGCGGCAGCCACGGCAACCGGTAGATCGGCGCAGCCGAAACCATCCAGATTGCGGGTACCGAACTGTTCGCACAGGGTCCGTATCGCGCTGTCCAGATCGAAGTGCCAGGGAGCCTGCCGGCACACGCCGGGCTGGTCCTGGATAACTGCGGGTAAGGCCAGCTCTTCACTGACCAGTAGCTCGGCAGGCTTGAGCCGTTCCAGTTCGCTGAGCAGCGCCGCCTCGCCTTCCACCTGGGACACAGTAAAGCGGCCACCCCCCAGATCCAGACTTGCCAGCCCCACGACGTTGTTGATCCGGTGCATGGCCATGATCAGGTTATCGCGGCGTTCCTCAAGCAGAGCCTCGTCGGTGAGCGTCCCGGGGGTAACGATGCGCACCACCTGGCGTTCGACCGGCCCCTTGCTGGTGTTCGGGTCGCCCAGTTGTTCGCAGATGGCTACCGACTGCCCCAGCCTCACCAGCTTGGCTAGATAGCCTTCCGCCGCGTGAAACGGCACTCCGGCCATGGGGATGGGTTCGCCCGCGGACTGGCCCCGGCTGGTCAACGTGATGTCCAACAAGTGCGCCGCGCGGCGGGCGTCCTCGTAGAATAGTTCGTAGAAATCCCCCATGCGGTAGAAGACTAGGATGTGAGGATACTCGGCCTTGATGCGCAGATATTGCTGCATCATGGGGGTGTGGCTCAACAGGTCGGTGTCCAATTCTTTAACCATTTGTTTACTATACTATTCGTTACTTGGCTGACCGTTCCCTATCCAGCGAGGTATCCACCTCGCTGGCAAGTCACCACTGCTCCTGAAACTTGTCGTACTCGCGTAGAGCCAGTTCATCGGCGAGTCGCTTCGACACTTTGCGGCGCCGGAGCGGGGAAAGTCCGGAAATCAGTGAGCGTGAGCTGCTTGATACGCAGAGGGCTCATTCATCCCCCTCGCCACCACCCAATTCCCGCTCGATCTGCTCGATGCTGGGCAGGTTGGTCTGCAAATCGGCGGGCAAGGCTGCCACGAGCTGATATTCCGCCACGCCGATTGGTTTGTTCGAGTCTCGCAACGCATATTCCGCGACCACGCGGTTCTGGCTCTTGCACAGCAGCAACCCGACGGTCGGGTTGTCTTCCGGGTTTTTCACCTGCGCATCCACCGCGCTCAGGTAGAAGCTCAGTTGACCGGTGTGCTCTGGCTTGAAGGGGCCGGCCTTGAGTTCCACCACAACATAACAGCGCAGCTTGAGGTGATCGAACAGCAGGTCGATGAAGAAATCGTCACCGCCCACCTCAATGTGCACCTGCCGGCCGACGAAGGCAAAGCCCGCCCCCAGTTCCAGCAGAAACTGGGTGATGTGCCGCACAAGTGCCGCTTCGATGGCGCGCTCTTCGGCATCCTTGCTCAGCCCGAGAAAATCCAGCCGGTAGGGATCCTTGAGCGACTCGCGGGCCAGGTCGGAGTGCGGCGCGGGCAGTTGCGCCGCGCAGTAGGTGACGGCCCGCCCTTCATGCTCGATGCGCTGGGTTTCGATGTGGATGTTCAGCACGTTGGGCGACCAGCCATGCTGGATGGCGCGTTGCGCATAGGCCAGACGCAGCGCCGGGTCTTTCAGGCGGGTCAGCAGCACCAGGTTGTGGCCCCAGGGCAATTGTCCAACAGCCCGTTGGACAATTTCGGCCTCCGGCCAAGCCTCGGCAAAGGCGCGCATGTACATCAGGTTGGCGCGGGAAAACCCCTTCATGTCCGGGAAGGCCGTGCGCAGATCGTGCGCCAGCCGCTCGATCACCTTGGCACCCCAGCCCTGCTCGGCCTGCCGCGCCAAAATGTCGCGTCCGATCTGCCAGTAGAGCGAAATCAGCTCGCGGTTGACCGCCAGCGTGGCGCGCTGTTGCGCGGTGTGGATGCGGTTTTTCAGCTCGGCGAGCCAGTCGCCGTAGCCGGTGGGAGGCTCGATCAGCGCAATGGGAATAACAGGTTGTTCGCTCATGGTTTTATCTCAGCAAGCAATGCGGCAAGCGGACTACCAGCAGCGACATGGGGCACCACGATGTCCGTTGCCAGCGCGATGACTAACCGGTTGCGTGCGATCGCGCTGGCGCGGGTGGTGCGGCGCTCTTTCGGCGGACAAGCGGAAAGAAGCAGCATGCGGCCGGTCGTGAGCGATTCTCGTTCTTCCAGTAGCGGGCGGCAGTCCGTCAGACCGCGCGCCAGCACTTTCACCACGCGTCCGTGGCGTAACGCCGAGCGCAGCACCTGCTGTTCCAGCGGCGAGTGAAAACCGCTGAGGATGACCCGACCAGCTTTGACCCACTCCGGCACGCGGTCGAGGGTCTCCAGCAGGACACGACCGGGGCATTCGCGGGAAGCGAGCAGGCCAAGTAGCGGTTCGTCGAGCAGGGCAAGGTTGCCCACGGCGTCAATTGTGGCTTGCCCGGGGCCGTGCAGGCACCGGCTTGCCCGCTCCGGGACGGTAATCCGCGTCGCCTTCAAGGTTCGCGCCCACTCCGTACAGCCGAAGCTTCCAGCAGGCCGCCCGGGATAATGGAAATGAGCCCAACAGATTGTTTATCAATGCTTATTTTCATCACTCTGGCCCATTATCCAGCGGCAAGGATAATGAAGTCACCGTTTCGGCATCGCTGCCCGGCACAGGTTTTCGATAGGCCGTGTGGCGCTTGCCCGGATCACGCACAGCCACTTCTCGTCTACAATCAGTAGGCAAAGACTTCCATCTCCACCGACCGCTGCGGCTTGCGCTCGCCATGCAGTCGCCGCAGGATGACCTCCGCCGTTTCCGGGTCGAAGGTCTTCTCGCCGCACTGAACGCAGACCGTCGCCGGGATGTGCTCGACCAGCACATAGCGCCCATCGACACGGAAGACCTCTTCCACTTCCTCGCGACGGAACTCGCGGCCGCCGCAGACTTCGCACTTGGACATGATTACTTCCTCCTTACGACGAAATCGACCCATTCCGCAGGGTCGGGTTCATAGAGCCTGATGATTTTGAGCCGAGGCCCCGCCTGCCGGGACACCTGATTATGCAGCGGGCGGATCGCGATGGTGAAGCCGAGCATCAGGCAACTGGGGCCATACTTGTCGGTCGGGTAGTCCTCGATGGCGACCGCCCGCGTGTCCGCCTCGCAGATTTCCGCGTTGCTGATATTGCGTTCCAACACGCGCTTCAACGCATGTTGTGTGAACTCGAACTCGCCAGCGGCCAGTTGGGTGCGCAGCACGGCAAGCAGCTTCATGCTTCGTCTTCTGCACCGCTCATACGGTACTTGACGTCGTAGTCGATGATGAAGTCGGTTTCGTCGGGGGTAAGCCTGAATCCGTTGGCAACGTTCAGATCGATTGTGTCAATGAACCGCTTGCTGCGCTTTGGAACAAGACATGCGATTTCCAAGCGATCATGCCGGAACCGCATCGTTCTGGTGTCCGCTTTAACGCGCAGGTTCTTCATCTGATCATTGGAGTGCTGTTTAAGTCACTCCACCAGATCTGCGTCCGAGTGCAAGACATCCGGAAACGGCATGGCGTCAACTTCTCTCTTGTTAAGGTGGCGACAACCAGAGAAAACTGTCATGAACCAGTAAAACAGACTCGAGTTTAGGAGAGCAAGTGCCGCTGACGACTGGGAGGAGGTATTGAATACCAAGGTCTTGAATTCACTCGGAGGACGAAGATTTCCATTTCCATCTACGACGCGAGGCTGAAAACCGACTACCTGCAAGAAGTAACCAACCTTCCCTGAAAAATTGATCGAGTACGGTCCCGATCGCACCGATCTTCCACCAACCGTCATGGGCACGCTGGAGAGTTTCGACAGTATTGAAAGCTCTACCTCTGAAGTCAGCTTCGGAACGGAGTTTCCAACAATCCCTTCCCTAGCAGCGACGTACGCCAACTGCTCCAGGGCTGTTCAACGCTAGAGTCCTTGGTAGGCCAGCAGCCGGTTGAAGTTAAGGGCATTGTCGTATGAGCCAAGGCTGATATTGGTGACCCCGTTGGAGCGCAGCAGGTTGACGGCGAAGCTGCGCAGCAAGGCGAAGAGGCCGGGGTTACGACGGATGCGGCTGGCATACTCGCCCAAGGTGACATCTCGGACATAGTGGAGACGGTTCTCGATGCCCCAGTGGGCACGGACGGCTTGGGCGGCGTCAGCCGCCGATAGGGTCACGGTGGACACGGAGTAGGCGGTTTCTTGACGGGGTACCCAGTCTTTTTTACGGGGATCAAACCCCTCGGTGTGGCGCTGGATTTCGACCAAGGTGCAAAAGTGATCGTGCCAATCCTCGATACCGGTATCGAGCGACAGGTTCCAGGTCCGGGTCAAGCGCCGCCCGATCCGGTTATGCTGACCGATCTCGTGGGTGTAGTGCTGGTCCTGCGGCAGTTGCGCCGGATACGTCTCGGTCAGGTGCTTGAACAACGGGGGCTGGTTGGCTTTCACTTGCACCATCAGGTGGGCGCCGGTGGCGATGATGGATTCAACCGTTTTTTTGGCAGTACAGCGCATCCAGGGTGAACAGCCGCCCGGACAGGCCGAGTTGGTGAGTGAGTTGCTGGGCCGCCGGAATT
This sequence comes from uncultured Gammaproteobacteria bacterium, assembly GCA_963696325.1. Classification (GTDB taxonomy): domain Bacteria; phylum Pseudomonadota; class Gammaproteobacteria; order Competibacterales; family Competibacteraceae; genus CAVOJV01. Next base: position 43,289 of record CAVOJV010000003.1, on the reverse strand, counting down.
TCATGGGACTTGCCCGCAGTGCCGATCAGCACATGCCCCAGGATCAACGTCCGATCCGTGGTCAGGGCGCTGAGGACTTGGAGGGCCTTCTGATCCTGGAACCGGTCGACACTGCCACGCAAGGTTTTGCCATCCAGCGCAACGGCGGTCAACCCGTCGCGCGGTCCGTCCAGCACCGCCGCGTGACCCCGAAAGGCCGCCTCGACGTCGGCCGGGTTCAACCCCTGCAGGGTGTCGCGGATCGCCGTGTGGGCCGGTGCCCGCTTCCAGCGCAACCCGCAGAGCGCGTTCAGTTGCGACAGCCTGGCCGCGCGATGAACCGTTGGATCTTGCGGTACGACGTGGCGTCCGACAGGATCGCTAGAATGCTGAACAACAGCAGGTGCTCCAAGTCATACAACCGACCTTGGGGACTGCGGTGATCGGGAATCGCGGCGAGAAAGGTCGGTAATAGCATCAGTGCATCCTATTGTCTGAAAAGACGCTAGAATGAACTACTTGAGAAGTATTGAACAGCCCTGTCCGGCGGACAGGTAGAACCTAACTCTTTTAGGGAGTGGCGCCACTTTAGGGAGTGGCGCCACTGCGAAACGTGGTAAGTCCGGCGCTCTACCGGTTGGGGACAGCGAGCCGCAAGGCAAGCCCATGGCGCGTCGGGTCAGGGAGGATGGAAAAAGCGAAGGCCGCGCTGTAAGGGAGCGGAAAGGGGTTGCGCCGGCAGCACCATCACCCCACGCGCACGCGGGCTGACTTCCATCGGCTCTTTCGTTACGAGAGAACGTGGCAAACCGATTGAGGAGACAAGGTAGCTGACGGCGGCAATGACCACTGGTGCGGTCTCCCACCCTCTGGTGAGTTGGCCTGCCATGACTGGCGAAGCATCCGCCGCAATGTGCGTCGGCTCCAGGCGCGTATCGTAAAGGCGTTACAAGAAGGCCAACGGGGCCAGGTGAACGCCATGTAATATTTGCTGAATCGCTCGTTCAGCGGCCGCCTGATGGCCGTGAAACGAGTGACCGACAATCCAGGCAAACAGACCCCGGGGATCGATGGAAGGATCTGGGACACCCCGGAGGAGAACGCACAGGCCGTGAACACGCTGCGACACCGAGGCTAGCGTCCCGTGCCGCTACGGCGAGTTCACATCCCGAAAAGCAACGGCAAGAAACGCCCGCTGGGTATCTTACTCGTCAAGCTGGCTGCGCAGCATCCAGGCGGTCTTCTCGTGGATCTGCATCCGCTGGGTCAGGAGGTCGGCGGTCGGTTCGTCATTGGCTTTGTCGACCACCGGGAAGATGGAGCGGGCGGTGCGTACCACGGTTTCCTGATCGTGAACGAGTTGCTTGATCATCGCTTCGGCCGAGGGCACGCTGGCTTCTTCCTTGATACTGGTCAGTTTCGCGAACTGGGCGTAGCTGCCCGGCGCTGGAAACCCCAACGCCCGGATGCGCTCGGCAATGAGGTCCACGGCCAAAGCCAGTTCGGTGTACTGAGCCTCGAACATGAGATGCAGTGAATTGAACAAAGGCCCGGTTACATTCCAGTGGAAATTATGGGTCTTCACATAAAGCGTGTAGGTGTCCGCCAGCAGGCGGGCAAGTCCGTCGCCGATTTCCTTGCGCAGATCTTCGCTGATACCGATGTCGATGGTTGTGCTCATGGCTGTTCTCCTTCACTAAAGGGTCATCGTTATTGACTAGTGACATTAAGCATAACAATACCCACTCAATTGATCCAATTGATTGTAAAAATTAATCAGATAGCCAAATACTATTGGTTCGTCATCCGTTAGAGTTGGCTTATTGGGCAAGATGATTTGGGCTCAGAAAGGTTTCAGGCTGGCCAGCAGAACGATGGTGATTAACAACACCACCGGAACTTCGTTAAACCAGCGATACCATGCATGGCTGTAACGATTGCGGTCATGCTTGAAATCCAACAATAGTCTTCCGCACCAGAGGTGATAAGCCACCAACAGCACGATCAGCAGCAGTTTGATATGCAGCCAGCCCATGCTTCCATAAGCGGCCCACGCATAGTCCATCAGCATCCACACGCCAAACAGCAGGGTGAAAATGGCGCTGGGCGTCATGATGCCATAGAACAGCTTGCGTTCCATGACTTTGAAGCGTTCCAGGCTAACGGCATCTTCGCTCATGGCGTGATAGACATACAGGCGCGGCAGATAGAAGAGCCCAGCGAACCAGGTGACCATGAAAATCAGATGGAGGGCTTTCAGCAGCAGGGGAGACATGGAAAACCTCGGCATTGGTTGGCCCGGCGACACGGAGACTAAGCCGGGGGGATGGCTTGGAAAATCTAGAGCATTCGTTGGACCATTCCGTACAGTCGCTGCATGTCCATGGTGCCTACATAGCGTTGCACGATGCGCCCTTCCGGGGAGATCAGGAACGAGGAGGGAGTGAGTTTAACATCGCCAAAGGATCTGGCGGCTGCGGAATCCAGATCCAGGGCGATGGGATAAGGAATTTGCCGCTGCTTGATCGTGTCCAGCACGAAGCTGGGCGGGTCATAGGCCATGGCGATACCGATAACTTCCAGGCCTCGCGGATGCAATGCCTGGTAAAGCTCCGCAAGATGCGGTATTTCCTTAACGCAACTCTGGCAGGTAGTGGCCCAAAAAGTCACCAGCAAGGGTTTGCCGCGCAACTGTTCCAGATGCAGGGTGCGGCCGTCCAGGGTCTGCAGTACGAGGGACGGCGCGGCATCGTCTGCAGCCCGTGTGAGCCAAACGGCAGCGCCAACAGCCGCCAAAAATAGCAGCGCGCTAGCACTAAGGGCCTGCCTAGACTTCATGGCGGCGTTGGCGGTCTTCCGGTAAACAGGCGGCCGATAAAGGACAGCACGTGGCCGATGGCGCGCCACAGCCTGGGCAGTGCCCACACCATGAGCAGGATGAATACCATCAAAGCAGCCAAAAACAGCAGTGGATAGTGGAGGGCCGTCCATAGACCGCCGATCACCAGCAAATCCTCGGAGAGCGATGCGCCCCAATTAGTGAATGGCTCGGGCGACGCATTGATCAGTATGCGGCTGCCGGCTTTGGTGGCGTGGGTCGTGGCGGCCAGGGCACCACCCAGGAGCGCGGCGGCGAGTTCCGCGGCGGGACTGATATCGCCGACCGCCTGAGCTGCCAGGACAGCGCCAGCGGGGATGCGGATAAAGGTGTGGATGGTATCCCAACCCGTATCCACGCCGGGAATTTTATCGGCGAAGAACTCCACACAGTACATCAGAGCGGCGGCCGCCAACACCAGCGGATTGCTCAGCACCTGTAAATGTGGGGGCAGCATGATATCGCCGGTCAGGTTCAGATAACCGAGCATGAACACGGTGGCGTACAGGTTGATCCCACTAGCCCAGGCCGTGCCCATGCTCAGGGCGATGGTGCTGGTAACGTTATCCACCTGTTTTTGGCTTCCCAGGCAAGTCAGCGCCGGTAGTGACACTGAACGTCTGGCCTGTTATTCCACGGCTGTCAGGGCCCATCAGATAAAGGTAGGTTCCCATGATGGTTTCAGGATCAATCCACTCCTCGGGATTGCCCGCTGGATAGGCTTTAAGGCGCAGGCCGCTGCGAACGTTGCCGGGGTCGATGCTGTTCACCCGCACCGAGGTGTTCGTTTCCAGTTCGCTCGCCAGCATTTTCATCAGGGTCTGGGCGCCGCCCTTGGCGACTGCGTAGGCGCCCCAGTAGGCGCGCCCTTCCTCGCTTACGGTATCCGCCGTGAAGACAATGGAGGCATCGAGTGAACGGGTCAACGGTCCTAGCACCGCCTGGGTAAGGAGGAACGGGGCATTGAGATTGACTTGCAAAACCTTGTACCAGAGTTCGATGTCGTGATGAACGATCGGGGTCAACGCACCTAAAGTGGCGGCATTGTGCAGCAGACCATCCAAGCGGCCAAACTCCGTCTCCAAAACATGGGCCAGATCGGTGTAATCCTTAGGCGAGGCGCCTTCCAGGTTCATTGGGTAGATAGCGGCTTGCGGATGGCCGGCCTGGGCAATTTCATCATAGACCTGCTCCAGCTTGCGGATGGTTCGGCCGAGCAGAATAACGGTAGCGCCAAATGCGGCGAAGCGGCGCGCCGCCACCCGGCCAATTCCATCCCCCGCACCAGTCACCAGAATGATGCGGTCTTTGAGCAGGTCGGCAGGTGCAGTATAGCTATTCATGGATTCAACTCCTGCTGCTGGTTCCAAATGTGACCGCGCCCGTGATTTCGGGACGCTATTTTAGCTTAGGTCATGGCCGGCCAGATGTCGCTGGTGAGCGCGCCGCTCGTGGCGCTCGGTCCGCCAGGCGATCCAAAACTTGCGTAAAGGTGTTAACGCGATGCGCTGCTCCAGGAGCCGGTAACCATCGGCGGCAATCTCATCCAGCAGGCGCATGGCGAGTTCAGCCAGAATAATATAGCTGCATTGGGCATACCGGTCCTGCGCCGGCAACTGCTGTAATGCCCGCTGCTGGTGCTCCTTGACACGCTCAGCCTGGAACCTGAACAATGCCTGCACTGGCTCGGAAGTCTGCGAGCGCAACAGGTCGATGTGACCAACCCCAAAGCGCTCCAACTCGTCCTCAGGGATGTAGAACCGCCCCTGCAGAGCGTCCCTGCGCACATTGCGCAGGATGCATACCAGTTGCAGGGCCATCCCCAGGTTGTTCGCAAATTGGGGGGTCCGGCGATCCTCATAGCCCAATATTTCCGTCCCCAGCAGAGTGACGGCGCTGCCTACCCGTTGACAGTATAGGCTCAGCTCCTTGAAACTCGGATAGGCATCGTAGTGCAGGTCCATTTCCACGCCGTCAAGCATCTCTCGAAAGCGCTCCTGAGCGAGCGTGTACCGGTCAAGCCGCACAGCCAACGCCTGCGAGACGGGGTGTTGGGGTTGGCCGTTGAATAGCCGGTGCAATTCTTCCCGCCACCAATCGAGTTTGGTCCGGGCAATTTGGGCCTCCTGGCATTCGTCTATTATCCGTACGATTTCCCGACGGAAAGCGTACAAGGCGATGAATACCCGACGGCGCTCATCTGGCAGAGATAACAGGCTGTAATGGAGGTTGGAGCCGCTGGGAACCGCCTTGTCCTGACAATATTCATCTGGAGTCATGGTCTTCAGGTTTGCTGGATTGGCAGGTAATTATCATAACTGCTTGCCGTCGGAGACGGAATTGGCTCTAATGCGCCTAGCAGTCGGGCTGAATTCTAAGACATCCTCGATTTTCAAGCTTGGTTCATGGCGGGTTACCGCGCTGACGCGCAAGAGCACCTGAAGACCTGCGAATATTCTGAGCGACTCACAATGAGAGTGGTGACTACCTGGCATTTCGCGCTGTCTAATGTTTTGCAAGCCTGATTGTCAACAATAGCATCAACCAAAACAGTGAATAAATGTTCCCCTAAATATGGCTCGATAATTGCCCTTGTTTACTTGACTCATTTTATCCCTGCGACTTTACGGCGGGAGGAAAAGACATGATGACCAACCATGAAATTGATTTATTACCGGCTGCTGAACGCGCCGTTACCCGAGCTTCTCACGAATACTACCGGGCCTTGCTAAGTGGCGCATCGAAGGATAGGCGGCAGCGATTACGCAAAGCGTGGTTGAGCGAAATCCAGCGCTGTTGGCCGGAAGCGTTAGACTCGCGCTGAAGCAAAGAATTTTATATCTAATATCAATCTCATGGAGATTTAGCTATGACCTATTTCGGCATCGATCCCAACACGCTTAACCATGATCAAGTGACACTTAATCTGCGCCATGATGAACGCGGTTATTATTGGGAAACGGAATCCGGCGAGGATACGGATGCTCGTTTTGATAACGCCGATAAGGCCATTGCGGAAGTCACCGATCTGTGGAGTACCCGCGGTGGCACCAGGTTGTCGGCGACAACCCGGTATCCTTCCTCAAGCGGAAAACGTAAGGCAACGGGTAATGGCTCATCAATGCGGGCGTCGCTCAAACATCCCCAGCACGTCTGACGGTGGGGAGATTTTTGTGTGGTTAGCGGGTTTGCTGCTCCAGTTGGCGGAGCAAATCTTGTTCACCCGGTCGAAATTCAGTTGCTCGAATCGTCGATAGAGGTATTGTATCCATATCCACTTTTTCCGACGATATGACAGTCGAAGGCCGATCTCCATAGTGCGTATGCCCTTCTTCGTCAGTCCAGGTATACACTTCTTTCCCCGCGGTCACCGTGACCGGCTGGGGGTTCAAATCCACCGGCTCTGCCTTTGCATCGGCGGGTGGGCGATTGCCATAATGGGTGCGTCCTTGCTCGTCGGTCCAGCGGTACACGGCTTCTTGAGCGGTGGCCGGGATAACCATGACCAACAGCAGAATAGAAATCAGGCGTCGCATGATAATTTCCTCTCATCCGTGCATGTGCTCAGTCGATAGGGCAACCGTTTCAGCCATATGACAGCACGCGGGAGTATTTTTGTATGCCCCACCCGTGCCGCCAAGTGCTGCACACCCGCTCAATCCTCTAGATAGGTGTAACCCCGTAAACCTGCCTCCAAAGCCGCCAGATAAACCTTGCGTTGCGCTGCGCCAAGGTCCGCCGCGGCAATCTTGTCACGGTACGCCACGAGCATGGCCTCGGGTTGGAAATGAACATAGCGCAGCAAATCGGCTACGGTATCGCCGTGCTCCGGCTCGCTCAGGCGGTGGCTGCCATCCTCGCTCAATGCCACGTTGACCGCATTCGTGTCGCCGAACAGATTGTGCATATCGCCGAGGATTTCCTGATAAGCGCCGATCAGGAAGAAACCCAACAGGTAGGGTTCGCCAGTGCGATAGGGAGGGAGCGGCAGGGTGGTTTCCACGCCCTCGCCATCCACATAGTGCTCGACGCTACCATCGGAATCGCACGTCAGATCTTGCAAAATGGCCCGGCTGATAGGCCGTTCCTGCAAGCGATGCAGAGGCATGATGGGGAAGACCTGGTCGAGAGCCCAGGCGTCCGGCATGGACTGGAACAGTGAGAAATTCACAAACAGTTTTTCCGCCAGTTTATCATTCAGTTCGTCCAGCAATTCCCGATGGGCGCGGGCGCCAGGGTTTAGCAGGGGTTGTACTCTGCGGCAGATGGCGTAGTAAAGCTGCTCGGCACAGGCGCGCTGTTCGAGGCTAAGTACTCCATGGACGTACATGCCCTGGGCCTCGCCCAACCAGTAGGTGGCATCGTGGTAGGCTTCTACGGCTCCCCCCCGCGAGACCGACTGATAGACCGACCAGAGATTGCGCAGCATGAGGGGAGCACCATTACCGGGTTCCGTTAAAGCCACCTCATAGGGGGCCTGCTCGTGATCGATCACATTGGTGATGAGGACGGCGTGATGGGCAGTCAGGGCACGCCCGGATTCGGTGATAAGGTGGGGATGCGGCAATCCCGCTGCCAAACATACCTCCCACAGGGTATAGACCACATTGTTGGCGTACTCCTGCATCGAATAATTCATGGAGCAATCGCTGCGCGAGGCCGTGCCCTCGTAATCCACCCCCAAGCCGCCGCCGACGTCCACATGCGATAACCGTGCGCCTAGGCGGTGCAATTCTGCATAGTAGCGCCCCACTTCTCCCAGACCGCGCTGAATATCGCGGATATTGGCAATCTGGGAACCCAGGTGGCAGTGCAGCAGCAGCAAGGTATCCAGCAATCCTTCGGCGCGCAGTCGTTCCAGGGCTTGCAACGTCTGGCCCGCGGACAGGCCAAACTTGGACTTCTCGCCACCGGTATTCTGCCACTTGCCGGCGCCGATGGAGGCCAGCCGCACCCGTATCCCCAGTTGCGGACGCACCTCCAGGTGGGCCGTCTCAGCAATGATCAGATCCAGCTCGGAGAGTTTCTCGACCACGATGAAGATGTTCAAGCCCAGTTGCCGGCCAATCAGGGCCAGCCGGATGTATTCGCGGTCCTTGTAGCCATTGCAGATGACCAGCCCACCGGGTTGGGAAAGGGCCAGCACGGCCATGAGTTCCGGTTTGCTACCGGCTTCCAGACCGACCCGGGCACCGCCATGCTGGATGATCTCGCTGACCACACTGCGTTGCTGGTTGACCTTGATCGGATAGGCGGCGGTGTAGCGCCCCTGATAGTCATTGTCGGCGATAGCGGTGGCAAAGGCATTGCACAGAGTATCCACTCGATCGTGGAGGATATGGCTGAATCGCACCAGCGCCGGTAACCCATAGCCCTGGGTACACAGTTCCTCCGCCAGGGCCCGCAGATTGATGCTTGGGTGATCGCCGTGGCGTGGAGAACGCGCGCTGATACAGCCATCGGCATCGATGGCGAAGTAGCCGCCACCCCAGCGGTCGATATTGTATACTTCGCGGGCCTGGGCCAAGGTCCAGTCCGGCTGCTTGCGATACCTATCGTTCAATGCCGTCATTCCCCCCATAGCAAATATGTACTTTTCCCGTGCTGGTCTCGCCGTCACGGGATCATCGAGGAGCATCGCTTTATGGCGCTGGATGAAACTTGGTTTTCCGAAATATACACCCCGGAAGGTTCGGCCTTTTCCTTGAAAGTCAAGGCAAAACTGTTAGATGAGCAAAGCCCCTTCCAGCACATCGAGGTTTACGCCACCGAAACCTTTGGCAATCTGATGGTCATCGATGGTTGTATTATGCTCACCGAACGTGACAATTTCCTATACCACGAGATGTTGACACATCCCGCGCTGTTTACCCACCCCGATCCGAAGCGGGTGCTGATCATCGGTGGCGGCGATTGCGGTACCTTGCGGGAAGTGCTCAAGCACCCTGGCATCGAAGAAGTCACTCAGGTAGATATCGACGCGGCGGTTACCCGAGCGGCGGAACGGTTCTTTCCCCGGCTTTGCGAGTCCAATCACGATCCCCGCGCCAATTTGCGGTTTGATGATGGGATCGCCTGGGTAAAAAAAGCTCCGGATGGATGCTATGACGTCATCCTTGTCGACAGCACAGACCCTGTAGGTCCCGCGGTCGGTTTGTTCGGCGAGCCCTTCTTTCAGGATTGCCGGCGGGCGCTGGGAGTAAACGGCCTGCTGGTGCAGCAGAGCGAATCGCCTCTGTTCAGTATGGAGAACATTTTAAAACCCATGCACCAGGGCATGCGGGCTGCGGGCTTTAACGATGTGCGCAGTCTGCCTTTTCCGCAGTGCGTCTATCCTTCCGGCTGGTGGACTGTAACACTGGCAAGCAAGGTGGTTTCGCTTGAGCACTTCCGGGATCGGCATGCAGCCAATAAGTCGTTTCCCACCGAGTACTACAATGCGGATATTCACCGCGCCGCCTTGGCCGCGCCGGAATTCATGCGCCGGGCCTTGTGCTAGCCACTCCATTTCGCATTTACAGCACTGCAAAGAAGCCATGAACAAAAATGGGCGCTTCCTGCGCCCATTATCGTCGTCCTGATTCAGCCATTTCCCCGGGCCAGTGGCCCCTAGAGATGGCTACAAAGCATCCAGGTTGGTCTCTCCCGTGCGGATACGGACAGCTTGTTCAAGATCGTAGACGAATATCTTACCGTCGCCGATCTTGCCGGTGTTGGCAGCTTTGCAAATGGCCTCCACGACCTTATCGACGGCGCCATCATCCACGCCGATCTCAAGCTTTACCTTAGGCAGGAAATCCACCACGTATTCCGCGCCGCGGTAAAGTTCGGTATGGCCTTTTTGGCGCCCGAAACCTTTGACTTCGGTGACGGTGATACCCTGAACGCCGACCGCAGAGAGGGCCTCCCGCACGTCATCCAGCTTGAACGGTTTAATGATTGCAGTTATGAGCTTCATGATTCGCCCCCTTAGCTTCGGGCTCTAACAGATGGATACCAGATTCCACTATAACCGAAATCTCCTCAGGCATCGAATATGGGTGTGCCATGGTATTCCTGAACCTTACAAGCTGTAACCACGCTCGTCGTGCAGGGAGATGTCCAGACCTTGAGTTTCCTGTTCGTCGCTCACCCGCAAGCCGATAATGATGTCCACTACCTTGAGGATAATAAAGCTCAGTATACCTGAGTATATCAAAGTGGTTCCTACGCCCAGGAACTGCAGACCCACTTGGCCGGAAATGGTCATGCCCTCGGCCAGTCCCACGCCGCCCAGGCTGACGTCGGCAAACACACCAGTCAGCATGGCGCCGATGATACCACCCACCGCGTGCACCCCAAATACGTCCAGAGAGTCGTCATAGCCCAGCGCGCGTTTGAGTTTGGTGGAAGCCAGGAAACAGATGATGCCGGCCGTCAAGCCAATGAGCAGGGCACCCATTGGACCAGCGGTGCCGGACGCCGGCGTGATAGCCACTAGACCAGCCACCGCGCCGGAGGCGATGCCCAGCACGCTGGGTTTGCCGTGGGACACCCATTCTGATAGCATCCAGCCGAGCGCTGCAGTGGCTGTGGCGATTTGAGTGACGGCCATAGCCATGCCGGCGGTGCCATTGGCAGCTACCGCACTGCCGGCGTTAAAGCCGAACCAGCCTACCCATAACATAGAAGCGCCCATGATGGTAAAGGTCAAATTATGGGGGGCCATGGCGACATTTGGATAACCTTTACGCTTGCCCAATACCAGACACGCTACAAACCCGGCGATACCCGCATTGATATGCACCACGGTGCCGCCCGCGAAATCCAGCACGCCCCGACCACCTAGAAAGGAACCTGCACCGCCCCATACCATGTGAGCGACAGGCAAGTACACTAACGTGAACCAGAGGGTCATGAATAACAGCAGGGCGGAAAATTTCATGCGTTCTGCGAAGGCGCCGACAATCAGTGCCGGGGTGATGATGGCAAAGGTCATCTGGAAGCACATGAACACTGTCTCGGGAATAGCATTCGGTAGGGTAGTTACCGGTTGCCACAGGCTGTCCACCCTCACACCGCTCAGGAACGCTTTGGAAAGGGTACCGATAAAGGAGTTGATATTGGTTACCCCCGCTTCCATGCCAGTGGTGTCGAAGGCCAGGCTATAACCGTAAATAGCCCATAGCACGGTCACCAAGGAAGTGATAGCAAAGCATTGCATCATGACTGACAGCACATTCTTGGCGCGCACCATGCCAGCATAAAACAGGGACAGCCCGGGAATGGTCATGAACAACACCAGGGCGGTGGATGTCAGCATCCAGGCGGTATCGCCGGTATCCAGGGCAGGGGTAGCGGCGGTTGTCTCAGCCAGGGCTAGACCGGGCAGCAGCGCCAAAACCGCTGTTAGCGGTGTGCCTGTCGTTCTTTTACACATCATCAGATTGATTCCTCTTGAGTTTCTTCAGAGTTCAAGTAGATACGGCGTGCTTGCCTTGGCAGTGAATCTCGGCGTGCAGCGGCCATGCAGTGAGTTGCCGGGCTTGCAAAACGAGCATCATGATGCCCAGTTTTGTTAATTTTAATGAGATAAGTGGGTGCTATCGCCGAGAATGAGCCTCGGATGTCGGCGCCGCGTTCCAATTTCGCTTAAACTACAATGCTTCCGGACCGGACTCTCCGGTACGAATTCGGATAGCCTGCTCCATGTTGAATATGAAGATCTTGCCATCGCCGATCTTGCCTGTGTTGGCGGCGCGGGAGACAGCTTCGACGACCCGCTCTGCCAGATTGTCATCGACACCTACTTCAATTTTTACCTTGGGCAGGAAGTCCACTACATACTCCGCACCGCGATACAGTTCGGTATGGCCTTTCTGGCGTCCAAAGCCCTTTACTTCGGTGACGGTGATGCCCTGAACGCCAATCTCGGAGAGGGTTTCCCGCACATCGTCCAGCTTGAATGGCTTAATGATCGCAGTGATCAATTTCATAACTTGTAGTCTCCTAATTCATTTGGGGTGGTTCCCAGCGCTGGGGAACCGTATAGTGTGGCCATCTTGTGCGTACCAAACTTGCCATGCCAATCCATCGGATAGGATTGCTGATTACCGACGAAAAAACCTTTAGCATACCCTATGCCATTTGTGTTATTTATGAAAAATCCTTTTAAAACATATTTTTAGCACTTCAATCAAAAAACCGGTGGGATTTTTTATGGCACCAACCTAAGTGCACCAAAAAACAGCACGCTCTTTTGTAGTGCAAAAATGGCTTTTGTCGCGCCCCCCTGAAAACCCCACTAAACTGAAACCGTAGCGATGCACTGCTGGAGCAATCCGTCATGATCGATCCCAAAATTCTTGATGAGTTGTCAAAACGTTTTGTAGAGGCGATACCCTCTGGTATCCGGCAATTGCAGAACGAAGTGGAAAAAAGTTTCCATGCCACACTGCAAGCCACCTTCGCCAAAATGGATTTGGTGACCCGCGAGGAGTTCGACGTGCAACAGGGAGTACTGGCCCGCACGCGGGCCAAACTAGAAGAGCTGGAAAAACAGGTCGCCGTCTTGGAAACGCAGTTCTCCCCTAGTAGGCGGCGAACGACAACCACCCAAAAGGCCAAGGATCAAGGCTAAAGATAACCCGGTGTGACCGGCGGGGTGGGAGAGGAAGCCATTTGGCCTAGCAGGATGGCGCTGCCGACTTGCCCTGTTGCTGGCGTGGGGGTTAAGCTTAAATTCGATTAAGGATTGAGCAAACGGAAACGGAAGCCATGTCACTTGCGATTGTCTACAGCCGCGCCCAGGTAGGCATCGATGCCCCTCTGGTCAGCGTGGAAGTGCATCTGTCCAACGGATTGCCGGGGCTATCCATCGTTGGCCTGCCGGAGGCGGCGGTGAAGGAAAGCAAAGACCGGGTGCGCGGGGCCATTTTGAACAGTCGCTTCGAGTTTCCCGTCCGGCGCATCACGATCAACCTGGCCCCGGCCGATCTGCCCAAGGAGGGTGGCCGTTTCGATCTGCCTATCGCCTTGGGGATACTTGCCGCCTCCGGCCAGCTACCGGTAAATAATCTCGCCGGCTACGAGTGCCTGGGCGAACTGGCGCTGGGTGGCGACCTGCGGGCGGTGCGCGGGGTGCTGCCGACTGCCCTGGCCTGCCGTCACCAGGAACGCGCCCTGCTGGTCCCCAAGAGCAACGCCGACGAGGCGACTCTCGTCAGCGGTCTGGCGGTATTCGGTGCTGACCATCTGCTCCAGGTGTGTGCCCACTTGCGGACCGGCCAGGCATTGCAACCCCATAGCTCGAGTTACAAGCACCGGCAACTCATAACGGAGCGGGATCTGTGCGAGGTGCGCGGCCAGCAGCATGCCAAGCGCGCGCTGGAAATCGCGGCGACGGGTGGTCACAATTTGTTGTTAATCGGTCCGCCGGGGACCGGCAAGACCATGTTGGCTAGCCGCCTGCCCGGTATTTTGCCGCCCATGAGCGAGGCTGAATCCATCGAAACGGCTGCCATCGCCTCGGTGAGCATGCAGGGGATCGCTCTAGAACAGTGGGGTGTGCGGCCATTCCGCGCCCCCCATCACACCGCCTCCGGGGTCGCTCTGGTGGGTGGTGGCAGTCAGCCGCGCCCCGGCGAGATATCATTGGCTCACCAGGGCGTGCTGTTCCTGGACGAATTTCCCGAGTTCGACCGCCGGGTGCTCGAAGTACTGCGCGAACCCCTGGAATCCGGCCAGATCACCATCTCGCGGGCGGCCCGCCAGGCTAATTTCCCCGCCTGTTTTCAATTGGTGGCCGCCATGAATCCTTGTCCCTGCGGTTATCTGGGCGATGCCGAGCGGCGCTGCGCCTGCAACCCCGAGCAGATACGCCGCTACCGCGCCCGTGTCTCCGGTCCACTATTGGACCGTATCGATCTGCATATCGAGGTGCCGCGCCTTCCTCACCGCCTGTTGCGCGGCGAAACCAAAGAGGAGACCAGCGCTACCATCCGTGCGCGGGTTGATGCCGCCCGCCAGCGGCAGTTGCAGCGGACCGGTAAAGCCAATGCAGCCCTGACAACCCGGGAAATCGAACGGCACTGCGTGCTGAGCGATGCCGACCAGCGACTACTGGAGACTGCGCTGGAGCGGTTGGGGCTCTCGCCACGGGCGTATCACCGGATTCTTAAAGTGGCCCGGACGATTGCCGATCTGGCGAGCAGCGAGTCCATCCAGACCTTGCATTTGACCGAGGCCATCAGTTATCGGGCCTTGGATCGGACCAGCGGGCGGTGAGGCCCGCGCAGCGCTCACTCGTGGCGCAGCGCTTCCACCGGTCGCATAACTGCTCCCTTGTAGGCGGGATAGTAACCGAAGAATACCCCGATCCCGGCCGCGAACAGGAAGGCCAGGGTGATTGCCTGACCGCTGACTACCACCACCATCGCGGCCAGTTCGCTGACCAACCACGCCGCGCCCATGCCCAGCAGCACGCCCGCTAGGCCGCCGATCGTGCAGATCATGACGGCTTCCAGCAGAAACTGCAGGAGAATGTCCCGGCGGCGGGCACCGATCGCCATGCGGATACCGATCTCGCGAGTGCGTTCGGTGACGGACACCAGCATGATGTTCATGATGCCGATGCCGCCTACGAGCAGGGAAACGGAGGCGATGGCCCCCAGCATAAAGGAGAGTACCCGAGCCGAGGTGGCGGCGGTTTCGGCCAGGGCAGACAAGTTGCGTACGCTGAAGTCATTCTCCATGTCGGCCGGGATACGATGGCGGGTGCGCAGCAATTGCGTGATTTCGGCTTCCGCGTCCTCCATCTGCGTGGCCGAGCGGGCCTGGGCCATGATAAAGCGCACCGCGCCGGGAAAGGGACTGCCGAACAGCTTGGTTTGGGCGGTCGTTACTGGCACGATCACAGTATCGTCCTGATCGCGTCCGTCCAGGCTTTGGCCTTTGACCTCCAACAGACCGATCACCAGAAAAGGGCTGTTTTTAATGCGCACTATCTTGCCTAGCGGATCTTCCGCTCCGAACAAGTTGCGGGCGACGGTTTGTCCCAGCAGCGCGACCCGACTGGCGCCGCGCATGTCGCTGGCGTTCAGTGGCCGTCCGGATTCCAAATTCCAGACCCGCACGGTTAGGTATTCCTGGGTGGTGCCGAACACCACAGCATTCCAGTTGTTGGGGCCGTAGGCCAGTTGCGTATTATTGGAAGTGACCGGCGCTACGTGATTGAGAGAAGGCAGCGCCGCCAGCGCCTGGGCATCCCCTGTCGTCAGCGTGGGAGTGGTGCCGGAACCGATGCGCACGCCGCCGGCGCTGCTCGCCCCGGACAGGATGATAAACAGATTGCTGCCCATGGAAGCGATGGACTGGTTCACTGTGGCTTGCGCCCCTTGGCCTACCGCCAGCATCAGTACCACTGCACCGACACCGATGACCATTCCCAGCATGGTAAGGCCGGCGCGCAGGCGGTTGAGGCCGATGGCCCGCCAGGCCTCGGCGGGGATCGCGAGCCATCTCATGCCGGTATTTCTCCATCGTGGATGATGCGGCCATCCAGAAACCTCACCAGGCGCTGTGCGTACCGGGCGATATCCAGTTCATGAGTGACCAGCAGGATAGTGATGCCATGTTCCTGGTTGAGCTGGGTAAAAATATCCATAATGTCCTGGCTGGTTTGGGTATCCAGGTTGCCGGTCGGTTCATCGGCCAGCAGCAGTGGCGGGCGATTGATCAGCGCCCGGGCAATGGCTACCCGCTGCTGCTGGCCGCCGGACAGTTGGTTGGGCAGCGCCGCGCCGTACTCGCCCAGGCCGATCTGCCGCAGCAGTTCCAGGGCCCGCTGGCGCCGCTCGGCGCGGCTCACGCCGGCGTACAGCAGAGGCAGGGCTACATTGTCCATGGCAGAGACCCGCTGCAACAGGTTAAAGCCCTGGAACACGAAGCCGATCAGATGGTTGCGCAAGGCCGCCTGTTCATTGTGGTTCAGCGTGGCTACGGAGCGCCCCGCCAGCGTGTAATCACCTGCGGTGGCGGTGTCCAGACAGCCAAGGATATTCATGAAGGTGGACTTGCCGGAGCCCGAAGGCCCCATGATGGCCACAAAATCGCTCGGCATAACGGACAGGTCAATATCGCGCAGCACCGGTATGGAACGTCCATCCATCAGGGGATAGTCCTTGCACAGCCCCCGTACCTGGATCAACGGTTGCATCACATCACCCGGATGCGGAAGTTACCCGTATCTTTTCTCTCCCCCGTTTCCCGCGTCACTACCCGGTCGCCGGGTTGGAGCCCGCCGTCAATCACTTCGGTCACCGTGTTATCGGTAATCCCGGTTTTGACCAGCACCGGTCGGAGTGTGTCATTCTGCTCCAGCACATATACCTGGGCGCCCGCTGTCCTGGAGGATGGTCTGCCGCCGGCTTCCTCGTCTTCACGGGGTCGGAAACTCAGGGCGGTATTGGGTATTCGCAGCACATCCTTGCGCTCGCTCACGGTGATGAGGACGTAGGCCGTCATCCCTGGCATCAGCCGGCCGTCCTCGTTGTCCACATCCACCACCACATTGTAGGTGACCACGTTTTGCTGGACGGTGGGATTCAGGCGGATCTGCCGGATGCGGCCCTGAAAATTGCGCTCTGGAAAAGCATCCACGGTAAAACTCACTGGATTGCTAGTGCTAGGGTTGCCCACATCCGCCTCCGCCACGTTGGTGTAGATCTGCATGCGGCGCAGGTCCTGGGCGATCTGAAACAGGGTTGGGGTCTGGAAACTGGCGGCCACGGTCTGACCGACATCGACGCTGCGGGCTACCACCACTCCGGAGATGGGGGAGCGGATGACACTGTTGCGCAGGTTGATGCGGTCGCGCTCCAATTGGGCCTCGGCCAGCTTTACCTGGGCGGTGGCGGCATCCACCTGCTGGCGGGCGATGTCCAGTTCTTCCTTAGCGATCAGCTTCTTCTGGTATAAGGTGTCGGTGCGGCCGAGCTTGATCCTGGCCAGAGCCAAGCTGGCCTGGGCGTTAAGCAGATTGGCTTCGCTCTGCTTGACCTGGGCTTGGAACAGGCTGGGGTCCAGTTCCGCCATTACCTGTCCGGCATCCACCCGGTCGTTAAAATCGGCGTGCACCTTATAAACTGTCCCGGATACCTGGGTGCCTACGTTTACCAGAACCACCGGGTTGAGAGTGCCGTTGGCAGCGATGCGCTGCACAATATCGCCGCGGTCGACGGACTGGGTTCGATAGCGCTGTTTTGAGGTCGCATCTTTGGTTGGCCAACCCCTCCATGCCACTGCGGCTGCGCCTAGCACCAAGAATAAAATAATCAGGTTGCGTCTAGAGGTCGTCATTCAGAAGTTGATCTCATCGGCTACAGTCCACGGTCTTGCGATTCCTCCAACAAGGACAACCATTGCCTATCCGAGTTTCAATAGCCCAGCAGCCGTGCCAGGATTTTCCATGCGCTGCCCGCAATGGGGTACTGGAAGATTTTTCATGGTTTCAACAGTTACCGGGTAATTATACTGGCCGTTACAACACCGGCGGCTCTGGAAAAAATAATGGATACAGAAAAAACGTTTACGAAATTCTTCGGCAAGGAAGAACGGGAAGTGTTTGCCCGCCTGGATAGCCCGGCCAGCATTCAAGCCTTCCTGGATGAGATCCCCTACAGCACGGCGGAAATCTACCGTTCTCCGCGCAGCGTCCTGCGGGATCGCCAGGCCCATTGTTTCGATGGCGCCCTGTTCGCGGCGGCGGCCTTGCGACGGCTGGGGCAGCCGCCGTTAATCATCGATATGCTGGCGGAGCGTGACGATGATCATATCCTTGCTCTGTATAAGCGTGATGGCCTGTGGGGTGCCGTCGCCAGATCCAATTTCGTCGGCCTGCGGTTTCGCGAGGCCATCTACCGCACTTTGCGCGAACTGGTCCTGTCCTATTTCGAGGTCTATTACAACGTCGCCGGTGAAAAAAACCTGCGCGGTTACACCCTGCCGCTCAACTTGAAGGCTTTTGATAAATACCATTGGCAGGTCAGCGACGATCATCTGGAGTCCATCGCCCAGCGCCTGGACACGATTCGCCGGGTATCCTTGATCACGGACCGCACAGCGCTCGGCCTTTCTCCGGTGGATGAGCGTTCCTATACGGCAGGGATGCTGGGCGCTGATGAGGCTGGGCTGTATAGGCCAAGGCTTTGAAAGCTTTCCCATCCCCACTATGGCCCGGGCGGTGCTGGAGCGCTGCCTGAATGCGGCGCAACGGGACGTTTGGTTCGAGACCGTCGCCGGCGGGCAGTACACGCGCGCCGTGGCGGCGATGACCGCTTGGTTGGTGGAGACCGCCGGCCGGGCGCAGTTGCGCAAATATCGCAAGCATCCGCGCGGACCCAAGCAGCCGCCGGTGCAGCGGGAACACGACCCCCGGCGACCTCACCTGTCCGTCGCCCGCCTGCGGGCGCAGCGCCAGCAGGCCAGAGGGGCGCAACCACTTGAAAGCTCTGGATCACCTTCAAAGCCCTGGGGCCAGATAGCGCGATTGCCCTGGTTATTCATCGTGCCGATTTCACATCCGGTGGCAAAGCCATTAGAATGCGCGCTGGCAACCCAGGCGTGATCTGCTCATGTGAGCCAACAGGCTTCGCCATATTATTCAACGATAGCCGCTCCATCCAGCTGAAATCAATCATCGCCAGTCTCGTGCGCGGTGGACAACGGCTGCTGGAATACCCATAATCAAACTGTATGTCTATTAAAATCAAATTATTAGCTGGTTATGGCGCGCGTTTTTTCTACCGCCGGCTGCCGTTGCCGCTGCCCGTCAAATGGCGCATGAAATCTTTTCTGTACCGGCATCTGGGCTTGTTGCTCAAGGACAGCGCCAACTATCAGCAGTGGCTGATACAGACCGCGGCCACCCGACTGGCAACCGTAAAAGCGTCCGATCCGAAGGCGACTCCGCCGCCGCCCCCTGCGCCGCCGCCGATGCTGGAAATCGGTCCGGAAGGCATCGAAGGCATGGCCGCCAGTCTGGCCTTTGCCGCGCCGGGGGAGCCGCTGGTTTCGGTGATCGTCCCGGTCTTCAACCAGATCGACTATACGGTCCGCTGTCTGGCCTCGATTCATCGTCACCCGCCCGAGGCCAGCTATGAGTTGATCGTCGTGGACGATGCCTCCAGCGATGCCACCAAGCGGTTACTCGGCGTGATCCCAGGGCTTCGCTACATTCGCAACCCTGAAAATCTGGGTTTCCTGGGTACCGCCAACCGGGGCGCGACTCAGGCACGGGGCCGTTACCTGCTGTTCCTGAACAATGACACCCAGGTACTGCCGGGCTGGCTGGACCGGTTGCTGGAGGTCTTCGCGACCGTGCCGAATGCAGGGATCGCCGGCGCCAAGTTGATCTATCCCAGCGGTTACCTGCAGGAAGCCGGCGCCGCTCTGTGTCAGGACGGCACGGTGGACCTGATCGGCCTGAACGATGACCCCGGCAAACTCGAATACAATATCCTGCGGGAAGTGGATCACTGCTCCGGGGCCTGCCTGTTGATCGAAACCGCTCTGTTCCTGGAACTGGGAGGGTTCGACGAAATCTATGCGCCGGCCTATTTCGAGGATTGTGACTTGTCACTGCGGGTGCGGGAACGTGGTCGCAAAATCATCTACCAGCCAGGCGCCGAGGTGATCCACCACCTGAGCGTTACCACCAACCAGGACGGCCACAAACTCCGGCAAATCGAGCACAACAGACAAACCTATTTGAATCGCTGGGGCGCTACCCTCAAAGCGCTTGACCGGGTCCGCCTGATCGCCTTCTATCTGCCCCAATATCACCCGATCCCGGAAAACGACCACTGGTGGGGCAAGGGCTTCACCGAATGGACCAACGTCACCAAGGCCGTGCCCAACTTCGTCGGTCACTACCAGCCGCGACTACCCGCGGACCTCGGTTTCTACGACCTCCGGGTTCCTGAGATCCGCGACGAGCAGGCCGCGCTGGCCCGGAGCTACGGTATTTATGGTTTCTGCTACTACTATTACTGGTTCGCCGGCAAACGGCTGCTGAACCGGCCGCTGGACGAAGTGGTGCGGTCCGGCCACCCGGACTTTCCATTCTGCGTCTGCTGGGCCAACGAGAACTGGAGCCGGCGCTGGGACGGCCTCAACGCCGAAATCCTGATCGCCCAGGAACACTCCGACGAGGACGATCTGAACTTCATCAAGACCCTGGAACCGGCCCTGCGTGACCGGCGCTACATCCGGGTGGCTGGCCGCCCGCTGTTGCTGATCTACCAGCCAAGTCTGCTGCCCGATGCTGCCCGCACCGCCGAAATCTGGCGCCGTTACTGCCGCGAGGCGGGGGTGGGCGAGCCGTTCCTGACTGCGGTACAAAGTCTCGGTTTCACCGACGATCCGCGCGGCTTCGGTTTTGACGCCGCCGTTGAATTTCCGCCCCATGCCATGGCGGTCTTGGCAGAGCGGCCGGCGGAGATGCTCAATCCGGATTTCCAGGGTAGATTCTGCGACTACGTTGCCACCGTCGACTTCTTCATGAATCGGCCGCCGATGCCCTATCCGTTTTTCCGCACCGCGATGCCGTCCTGGGACAACACCGCCCGCCGTCAAGACAACAGCGACATTTTTCTCAATACCACACCTGAACATTACGGACGCTGGTTGAAACATCTGGTGGAGCAGACCCGCAAGTTCCGGTTCGGCGATGAGCGGGTGGTGTTTCTCAACGCCTGGAACGAGTGGGCTGAGGGCAATTATCTTGAGCCGGACCGGAAGTTCGGTCACCGGTATTTGGAAGCCACTCGGAATGCTCTGGGGGCGTTGGGATGTTGGGAACGGGACTGATCGTCCGCTTGCGGCGGCTGTCCGGCGCCGTTCGCACCGCGCTGGCTCGCCACGCCAGTCTACCAAGACTCCTGTGCCGGATCGCGGTGGTACTTCGCCGCGAGGGGTTGCCGGGAATCAGCCTGCGATCTCGCCTGCTACTCAGCGCCCAGCACAACGACGGCCTGAACCAGCCTGTCACCCTTACAGCGGCGTCCAATCGGCCTGTTGTTCCCCTGCGCGGGCCGGATGCCGATCGGCGACAGCTCCACCATCCAGTGCTGCTACCCGGCGCCGTGCTGGTCGGACATCCCTATGCCGCACTGGGTCGGGCCGAAGACGTGCGCACCGGCGCCTGCGCCTGCGCCGCCGCCAACATTCCGTTCACGATCCGCAACACCTTCGGCGATTACGGTAAGGAGATGGCGGTTCTGCACCAGGATTTCCCGTTCATGGACCGAATCGACTCCCAAATCGCCCGCAAGGTCAATATCTTTTACCTGAACGCCAACGAGATGGACGACGCGACCGTCCACCTGGGAACGGATTTTTATGCGGGTCGCTACAACATTGGTTATTTCGCCTGGGAACTGAGTCAATTTCCGGATGCCTGGGGAGGAATATTCCGCTATTTTGACGAAATCTGGGCACCCTCTCGCTTCATCCAGCAAGCAGTGGCCGACAAGGCGCCCTGTCCGGTGGTGTGGATGCCGCTGGCGGTGGAACCAGCCTGTTCGGCACCATTGTCTCGCGAGCATTTCGGGTTGGCCGAGAACCGATTCCTGGTCCTATTCTTCTTCGATTTCCGCTCCTTCATCCAGCGCAAGAACCCTTGGGCCGCCCTGCGCGCCTTCGCTGCCGCGTTCCGGGACGACCCTTCGGCGCCAGTCAATCTCGTCATCAAGATGAACGGTACCGACGCCTGTCCTGAGGATTACCAAACCTTTCTTGCTTTGGATGCTGTGCGCGATCCGCGAGTGGTTCTGATCGACCGGGTGATGAAAGACCGGGAGATCAAGGAACTGGTGCGGTTGTGCGACTGTTTTCTGTCGCTACACCGTTCCGAAGGGTTCGGTCGCGGCTTGGCGGAGGCTATGTATTTCGGTAAACCTGTTATTGCGACTGGATACTCCGGCAACCTCGACTTCATGAACGAGGCCAATTCCTGTTTGGTGGATTGCACATTGGTATCGGTGGGCGCGGAAGAGTATCCTTATGGCGCGGGCCAGCGCTGGGCCGAGCCCGATGTCGAACAGGCGGCCTGGTATCTGCGGCGGCTGGTCATGGACCCTGCCCATGCCGCCGAAATCGGCCAGCGGGCGGCGCACTACATCCAGACTTATCACAGCTTCGCTGCGATCGGCGCCCGCCACCGGCGGCGGCTCGAACAATTCGGTCTGCTGGATTGATCCCGGCTGACAGCACAATATTTGTCTTTGACAAAGACAGGGAGACTCAACATACGTGACGTCGAGTTAACCATCGCCGCCTCCCGCGCCTGACCGGCCACGCCTGTTGAATTCCATCAACCGTTCTTCGTGACGGCTTTTATTGTGCAAAAATTGAGGGAATCGCCAATCAAACAGATACTCCGGATGCTCGTCGATATTTGGCTCCGCGTTCCAGAGCCGGGTGTAATTATTGAATAATCCTTGGAGGGTGTTGATGTAAATTGAAAAAGAACCTAAGACAACTACAAATAACAAGGGGATTGGCCTAAAAACACCCAATTTTGAAGCCGTTATAACCATCAAAAGAAAAATCCCCGGTAAAACATCCGTCATCAATCTGGGACCATAAGACCAACCTGCCCACCAATGAGGGAATCGCGAGATTAAAATCAAATGGAGAATGGGCCAACATAATAAAATCAGAAAGGGATTTTTCTTCTTTGATCGAATAATACACACTACTAAAGTAGATTACCGGTATAAGAAGAAATGGGAAGAAAACCAGGATACCTCTGGATGGGCTCAGCAGATTTCCGTAAATTGCCTCAAGAAAGTACTCACCAGACAGTCGTTGTGGCAAATAGTAATCTGGTAAAGATTGACCGAACTCGTGGGAACTAAAGCCAACGAATGCAAACAAAAAAACCAGATAGCAACATACTTGATAGCAACATACTTGATAGCAACATACTTGTATATACGGCGGTTTTTTTACTAAATAAAAATAGGTAACCAATCAAAAAGGGTGATAGTAATATCATTGTAGGGCGACATAGATAACAGGAAAAAAAGCTGATCGCTATGACTGGCCATAACCTGAAAATTGAACTTTTGATTGAGCGGATACTTAGATAAATCGCCAATAAAGCAAACAAAGTCGAGAAATTATGAGACCATAGAGCCGTTCCAGTGGTACTTGCAAACGAGGTTCCAAACCAGGTTATCGTGGATATGAACAGACTCTTAGTGTTATCTAAATACAGATGGGCCAATAGGCAAAGCAATATAAATGTTAGCGTGGCGTTAACAGCAGAAATGACAATCTGGAGGCGGTTTTCATAGTCGATCACATCGTGACCGATCATATTTAAAATCGCAACAAATGGAACCGAAAAAATAGGAGTTCCCATAGGAAAGAAATAGTAATAATGATTGTTCTTTCTATAAATCACGCATCCATACAGGTCTTCTTCTTCAGTGATAACGCATCTATAACGGTTAAATATGTGCTTGTAGCCATCCAGTTTGACCGTTCCTTGTTTCAATATAGCCTGACTGACTAACAGGCTAGCTGTTGGATCAGAATCAGTATATCTTACCTTACCAAAAATAACTGTAAGAAAAACAGTGAAAGACAAAAAAATAACACCAAAATAGATTTCTTACCCATTTGGTTTTTCCGATATCTTCAATGTTAATTTGGTGTTGGTACACATATGCCTTCTGGGCTAGTAATCTTGCCAATCATGATCTATACATTGCTAATAGCGAAGATCTATTTAGTGGTTAAAAATCATAAAGGTAGTATTAGGTTAATGTAATGATCTAAATTGGGAAGACTATATCTATCTCGCGGGACCAAAAATTTAATCAAGTTGCAAATGTGCATATGGTTCAACATTAGAATTTTTTAAAATAATAATAGCGCTTTTTACAATCTGACGTGTATCATCATTATCGACATAATAAAAAATATGATTATATCTTTTTACAAAATCACTAATTTTCATACCATTCAGGATATCTTTATTTACATCGAGGACTTTCTGGCGATTTTCCTTTGCGTAAATCATCCTCCATTGTAAATTCTCTACATATAAGTATCCATACAATAAAACAAGAACAAGGCCAATAATGATTCCCATTTTTCTAGGTACGTAAACTGATACTGCGATCCATGTGACTATAGGCAAGACCGTAGCTAAGTATCCGTAGTGCATTTCTAAACCAGGCGACCAATATTCGGCACGTCCGATTGCAATATTTAATTGAATACTAAACGAAGCTATCAGGGTCACTAAGACTGCAATATCATCGATAAAAAAAGATCGATAAATCTGATACGACTCCCATATTCTTTTGGCTAAAAACCCAAGCGCAACAATATATAGCACACTATTAACAACAAAGTATATTTTCTGTTTCTCAAACATTATTATGGGACGTGGATTTATTAAGTAATAAAAATTATCTGTTATGTTATATATTTTTTTAAGAAAAACAGTGCTGCTTAGAGTGGTTACTCCAGATGGATTCCAGCTACTTATAATAATTAAAGAAACCATCAGCGCCAATACCAATATTATTAAAATAATATATAATACAAATTTATTACTAATTGGTCGCGCCCATAACATATACAGTAGAAATAATAGAGATATAATAATAGAAGGAACAACACCGTTCATTCCACAAAAAGCCATAAGTAGGATACAAATTGATCCCATAATATAACTCGTATTACATGAAGGTGTGTTCTTTTGTAAAAAAAACGCCAGAAAAATCAGACTCAAAAGTGTTGAAGACATAAATTCGAAATGAAAACTCCAAATAAAAGGGCCAAAACCCGGATTCATAAGAATTAGTGGTATAATTAAATCTCCGACTTGAGAACTCTCACGATAGATACGAACTGCAGAAATCAGAAGACTGGTTGTTAGAAATATTAATATAGTATTTGCAAGTATCAGGAGGCCAAAATCATATCCAGTCAGTCGAAGCAAAGAAACCTGAAAAATCTTCTGTATAGGGATACGATGATCTGAATGTTGAGCCCACACCCAATCCCAGGTTAATGGTTCAACACCAATAGCTTGGGGTAGAAAATTCCACTCATCGCTGTAAGGAAATGGATTGCTATAGAAATGCAGAAGAAAAATCAACAAGAAAAAACAACAAAAATTGAATAACCTTGTGAGATAAAAAAACAAACCATTTGAGCTAGGAATTTTCATTGATGATAACCAATAATCAGTTGAACTTAGCAATGTTCAAAGGCTCAAGAACCTATTTGCATCAGGCACGAAAGTCGCGCCAGTGAAGAACAACTGGACCTCAAATTAGTCGAGGGCTGATGCATGACCTTAGTTTGATTAGCGGTACTATAAGGCAGGGGAAAAATCTGGTCTTCAAACAACATGGTTCACCTCATCCTTGACCGTCACAAACACATCCATGAATTCGCCGTCTATTCCTAAATGACGATCATGCAACACGTAAATACTGGTCTGGTAACCGCTCCAGCGCTCGGCCAATTCGATGAAGTCCACGCCGTAATCCCAAGTCACCAGAGATCCTTTGGTCGAAATGGGATTGCCATGATAGACGGGTTCCAGTACTTGGATGACCTGACCGCTCTTCACTCGGGCCCGCTGGCGGCTCTGCAACAAGTCCTTGTGCCTGGGCGCAGTGAAGATGTGCATTCCGCCCGGCCGCAGCACTCGCGAAATCTCCGCCAAAGCCCGGTCCGGCGCAAACACATGTTCGAGTACATCCTGGGTGATAAACAAACCGAAGGTTCCATCCGGAAATGTCAATCGTTCGAGATTCTCGCAGCGCGAGCCATTCCGGCTGACGCCTGGTGCTAGATCATCGAATAAATATGAAAACGAGTAGGTCGGACAATGGTCGCGGAAAAACCACGGACTGGGCGAACTCTCGTGGATCTCGACCTTTTTCCAGCCGGGCCGCAGCAGGTTCAGCAGATGGATAAGCGCACGCTGGCGGGGAATACTCCGGCACGCCATGCACAGGTAATAATCACGCAACCAGGTTTGTTCAGCGATAAATCGGCTGGCGCCTCGCAGATCGGGCAGTACCCCTGGTTATCGAATAGCATCGTTTGTCCTCTCAGTGTATTACCAATCCATCGTCCGAGGCCGCGACTCAAATAAATAATAGCACTAACTACTTGATTCATAATTGCATCGAATGATCTTGAACGCTGTGATCTCTTGTTTAATAACAGACCGATGGGTGGTAGAGTTCTACAGTTTCATGCGTTTGAACACCCCTTCCGGGATATGCCGGATCACCACCATGATCCACCGCCAGAACCAGGGCAGGTAAACCACGTGGCGGCGGTGTTCCACGGCGGCGACGATGCCTCGGGCGATCTGGTCGGGTTGCGCCCAGAGCGGCCCCTTCTTCTCGAAGGAGACGGTCATCGGCGTGTCTACGAAGCCCGGCTTGACGGTGATGATCTGGATACCCTTGCCGTCCAGCCGGTTGCGCAACCCTTGCAGGAACAGCCCAACCATGCCCTTGGCGGCGCCGTAGACGTAGTTGCTCTGCCGCCCCCGGTCACCCGCGACGGAACCGATGACGACCAACGTCCCTTGTCCGCGCGCTTCGAAGGTGTTAGCCAACAGAGTAGCAAAGCTGATGACGCTGAGCGCGTTGGTGTGGATGGCGGCCAGCGTCACCGCCACCGACTGCTGACAGGCTATCTGATCGGGCAACGTACCGTGCGCGATCAGGGCGATGTCGATGCCGCCCAAGGCTTGCGCTGCCCGGTCCAGTAGAGCCGGATGCTGCTCCAGGCGGTCGAGATCGAGGCTTTCACACTGCACCGGCTGACCGCTGCGGATTTCGAGGTCGCGGGCGATGGCGGCGAGTTTTTCAGCATTGCGTCCGACCAGGTAGAACCGGGCACCGCTGGCGGCGAAACGGCGGGCGGTCGCTTCGGCGATGGCGGACGTGGCGCCGATGATCAGAATGTTGCGCATAGCGGTGTTCTCAGTCGGCCATGACCCGCCGCCAGAAACTGGAGGAAAAGCGCGGGTCGATGAAGTTCGCGAAGGTGGACCACTGCGGGAAGTAGTCGCGGAAGCTGTCGCCGCTCATCCGGGCGTCCTTGGCGGGATAGACCGCGCCGCCGGCCTGCCGGGTCACTTCATCCAGACGGTCCAGCAGGGCGAGCGTCTTTTGCCCCAAGTTGGGGAAATCCAGCGCCAGGGTCACGCCGGGACGGGGAAAGGAGAGCAGGCCACCCGAAGTCCGCGCCCCGAAGCGCTTGAGCACCGCCAACATCGAGCCCTGGCCGCTGGCGGCGATGCGGGTCAGGATTTCCCGCAGGGCGTCGCGGGCCGGTTCCGGCGGGATGACGCACTGGTATTGGAAAAAGCCGCGCTTGCCGTACAGCCGGTTCCATTCCAGCAGGTTGTCCAGCGGGTAAAAGAAGGGCTGATAGGGCGTCAAGCCGCGCACCGGACGCGGCAGGTGGTAATAAAGCCGGTTGAAGCCGCGCACGCTCAGCGTGTTCACCAGCGAAACCGGCGGCGTGAACGGCACGGTCAGCGACCGGCGTTGCGGCGGCGCTGCAGCCCTGACGCCCGGCGGCGCGTGCATTCCCGCCATGTAGATCCCCCGCCCCAGTGCCCGCCCAGTGGCGGCGCAATCGATCCAGGACACGATGTAAGGATAGCGCGCCTCGTAGTCGTCGTTGAGCGCGAAGAATTCATTCAGGCTGGCGAAGCGTCGATTCTCGGCCACGATCCAGGGATTGGCGATGCGTTGCAACCGAATTTCGACCCAGGTGATCAATCCGGTCAGGCCCAGCCCGCCGACCGTGGCCCGGAACCATTCGACATTTTGCTCCGGGCCACAGATCAGCCGCGCGCCATCCGAACGCAGCAGCTCGAAAGCGCGGACGTGTTCAGCAAAACTGCCGGCAAAGTGGTGATTTTTGCCATGCACGTCGTTGGCGATGGCCCCGCCCAGGGTGACGAACTGGGTGCCGGGTGTCACCGGTAAAAACCAGCCTTGCGGCACGATGAGCGCCAAAATCTCCGACAGCAATACTCCGGCTTCCGCCCGCAAGATGCCTGTCGCCGGGTCGAAGGCGAAGAAGCGATCCAGCCCCCGCGTCAGCAATAGCGCGCCGCCCTCGTTCAGGCAGACATCGCCGTAACTGCGACCGTTGCCGAAGGGTAAGGCCGGCTCCAGGAGGGGCGGGAGCGGATCGGTGACCTGCTCCAGAGCCAGACCGTGCTGCCGCGCCGGCGGATAACGCCCCCAGGAACCGTATGGGGCTCTGCTTGTCATAGCGCGCCCCAGAGAATGACCGCCCCGATCAATACCAACCCACGGCTGACCCTATCGGTCAGGGCGAAGATCACGGGATCATCGGGCAAGTTGCCGCGATGGGCGAACAGCCAGACCCGACTGATCCAATACAACAGCAACGGGCAGAGGAACCCAATCAGCAGCGGCTGCCGATACAGTTTTTGCACTTCGGGGCTGTTGATGTACAACGCCAATACCAGTACCGCCAGATAGCCGGCGCTGCCACCCAGGCTTTGCAGGATGGCCAGATCATCGACGTGATAGCCCCGGCCTCGCGCGTTCAGTTCGCCACGTTGCAACAGGGTGTGCAGTTCGGCGTAGCGCTTGACCAGCGCTAGGCTGAGGAACAGGAACATCGAGAACGCCAGCAGCCAGAACGAGAGCGTCACCTGTGCCGCTGTCGCCCCGGCGATGACGCGCAAGGTGTACAGTCCGGCCAGCACGATGGCGTCGAGCATCAGCGCCCGCTTGAGCCGCAGCGAGTAGGCTAGGGTCAGCAGGTAGTAAGTTGCCAGGCAGGCGGTGAACCACGGCGGATTGACCCACAGGCTGAGAACGAGCGCCGCCAACAGCAGGATCGGAACCGCGGCGGCGCCTTGCAAGATCGGCAAGGTGCCGGCGGCGAACGGACGGTGGCATTTGCGGGGATGGCGGCGGTCGGCGGCCAGATCCAGCAGATCGTTGAGCAGGTAGACGCTGGAGGCGCACAGCCCGAAGCTGAGAAACGCCAGGAGGCAGAGCGCCAGTTTCTCGGGATCGTTCCAGGCGTGAGCGGCGGCCAACGGTATGAAGATTAGGACGTTCTTGAGCCATTGATGCAGACGCGCGGCCTTGACCCACCGCCCCAGCCGCGATCCATCGTCGGCAAACACCCGCTCGACCTCGGTGCTGGCGCGAGCTTGCGCCGCGACCTGGGTGCTGGCGTTGACCACGATGGCGCGGCGGGCATGTTTCCACACCGCCACGTCCACGGCGGCGTTGCCGGCGTAATCGAAGCCGCGTTCGCCGTAGAGTTCCACCAGGGTCTCGGCCTTGCGCGCGCCGGCCAGATTGCGGTCGCCATCGGTCGCCAGCACCCGATCGAACAGCCCCAAATGCGCCGCCACCCGCTCGGCTAGCGCGCGATGCGCGGCGGTGACCAGCACCAGCGTCCGTCCCCGCCGCTTCTCCTCGTGGAGGAAAGCGAGGAAATCCGGGTGGTAAGGCAGCGTCTCGATGTCCAGATCCACGAGGGCGGCGAGTTCGGTCTTGAACCGGGTCTTCCCGGCCGCCAGCCATCGTGGCCAGTGGATCGCGGCCAGCGGTTGGCGCTTCAGTTGGGCGAAGATCGTTTCCAAAAGCAGGTCGGAGTTCAGCAGGGTACCGTCGAGGTCGACGCACAGCGGAACGGGAGCGTTCATGGTTTGCATTCCGCCGATGTTCCCGAGGTCTCGGTCTTGGTGTCGGCTTTGGTCGGGTGCTGGCCGTCCAGACTCAACGCCGCCACCACCAGCCCGCCCAACGCGACGGCGAACCAGAGCGTGGCGATCCGGCACAATAGGGTGATGGCGACCGCCGCCGCGCCGTCCGCGCCGAAGGCGACCAGCAACACCCCCATCACCGCCTCGGTACCGCCCAGCCCGCCGGGCATAAACGACAGCGCGCCGGCCAATACCGCGATGGCGTAGACGCCGATCCCGGCGGCGAAGGTGATCGGTACGCCCACCTCGCGGGCGATCAGAGACAAAGACGCGCCTTCCAGCCCCCACGCCAGCATCCCCATCGCCAGTCCGAACAGAAACAGGCTGGGGCGCAGCAACACCGCCGCCGCCGCGAGCATCCGGCTCAGCCGGTCGATCTGCTGGCCGAAGCGATGACCGTGTCCCCAGCTTCGCAGTTTGGCCGGCAGCCAGGGGCGAGTCACCAACCAGCCCAGTCCCAGCGTCAGGCCCCAGGCCACCACCACCAGCCAGGCATAGTCCGGCCGGAGCAGCAGGATCAGCAGCGCCAGCAGACTCATCGCCAAAACATCCAGCAGGCGTTCCACGAACAGCGCGGCCAGGCTTTGGTTGTAGGGCACACCGTGCGGATACAGATAAACCGAGCGCACCGCTTCGCCGGCCTTGCCGGGGGTCACGGTCAGGGTGAAGCCGGCCAGATAGTAGAGAAAGTGCCGCCACTGCGGCAGCGCATGGCCGAAGGCGGCGACATAGCGCTGCCAGCGCCAGAACCGGAGCAGATAGTTGAGCAGCGACAACAGGAAAATCGCCACCAGCGTCGTCGGACTGACGCGCTCCAGGGCCGCCAGCACGGCATGACGGTCGGCGAGTAGCACGAACGCCAGATAACACAACGCGGTTAAGCCGATGCTGAGGGTCAGGGCACGTTGTTTACTCAGCATGGTGTTGGAGGCGATTCCACGTTGGAGATACTACGAGGCAAGTTCGTGAGGTGCGGTTATTGGCGGGGAAGTGAGTAAGCACTCATCCGATCTCCAGGGCTTTGAATGTGAAAAAACACAACATTTTAAATCATAAACTTAGTATTGCGCACAAAACCACGGCGCGACCGAAAACTGAGAGCAGCGTGACTTGAAGTGCTATAAAACAAGTAGTTACGGCGGGCCATCTACGATCACCTTCAAAGCTCAGATGCGATCTTTTCTCCTGCTAAACGTAGGTGTACCGTATAACCGACATTCTGCTAGAACTGAAATTCAGCAATTAAAATCCTCCTGTAAATTTTCCTGTGATAGCGAGGGTTCGTAGCGTGGGCCAGACCATAGGCCATCACCCAACCCTTTGATCTTGCAGCACGACGTACCGTGCGCTGACCCGAACTGCGGCTCCGATCACAGTAGAATACTCTCCCGCAGGCGTCGTTATCGACTAACCGCCAGGCCGAACCCGTGGCGATCTAAGCTGGCTCATCCAACGCTGGCAGGTCGAGGTGACGTTCGAAGAAGGCACGCCGCTCTCGCCGTGGAGAGCCGGCGGCAGTGGTCTGACCAGGCCATCACGCTCACTACACCCGTCCCTGGTGGGGTATTCTCGATCGTGACGCTGATAAACCAATCGACTTAAGACCCGGCAGGGCTTGCCGGTTCACCCCAGTGCCTGGTATGCCAAACGCCAGCCAACCTCTCGCGATGCCCGGGCCTTGGTGCGCTCGCGGTTGTGGCAGCAGCCAAGCTTTCTCCTGCCGGTCGCGACCACCGATGTCGGAAAAGTCCCGACGGCTCTATTGCAGTGCCTCATCGAGGCACTCTGCTACACAGCCTAATGGCTAAAGTCGAGCTTATGTCCTGTACTAACTTTTATGCTTTTCCAGATCTTTACTTTCATACCTTACCGTAACATCATTTATCCTACTCTGGAACAGCGGCTTAGCCATAGCGCAATCAGCATACAACATTGTAACTCTTGTATTTTAAAGCCAAATACACGGTGACAATAGCTCAGGCTTGCGATACCGTTTTATCGGTAGATCTGCCCTTATTATTGCCTGGGGCTCGGTTTATTGCCTGGGGCTCGGTATGACACCATTATCTGTTCCAAAGACATTGGAAGATCCATCAAGGCAGTGTGGCGCAGAGGCTGATTTTCCAGCTCGTCTTTCTCCCACGGTGGATGTGATTGTTCCAGTCTATCGCGGCCTTGCAGAGACACGACGCTGCCTGGACAGTGTGTTAGCCAATGCGCAAAATACACCCCTTGAAATTGTCATTATTAACGATTGCAGTCCCGACGAAGATATAACTAAATACCTCAGCCGGTTAGTCGAGTTACATAACGTTAACCCGATCTGCCCGCAATACAATCTAGCGCGGGTCGATGGCCGCTATTGCGGCGAGCCGGACACGGCGGGTTGTACGGCCTGTCTGGCGGAGCGTCCCGCGCCCTGGGGGCTGGATATTCTGTCCTGGCGGACGCGGTTTCGGCGGTTGCTGACCGGCGCCGCGCGGGTTATCGTGCCGTCGCACGATATGCTGAAGCGGATGCAGAGCTATGTGCTGGATGCCCGCTACGTATATCTACCCCATCCAGAATCCGCGACGGTTACGCCACCTATGCCGTCGTTGTCCGATTTGAGCGGTGAACTCAAGATCGCGGTGCTGGGCCGACTGACCCCAGCCAAGGGCTTGTATCTTCTGGAAGCGTGCGCGGCGGACGCAAGGGCGAGAGGCTTGCCCCTGTTTTTTCGCGTGATCGGCCGTACGGATCGGGAAACCCTGCCGAAACCGGACTTCTCATTATCCTTCTCCGGGCCTTACGATGATGATGAACTCCCATCGCTCATCGCCCGCGAACGACCGGATTTGGTCTTTTTCCCAGCCCAGTGGCCGGAAACCTATTCCTATACACTCAGCGTCGCCATGCGGACCGCGTTACCAATCATCGCGCCCCGATTGGGGGCTTTCAGCGAGCGGCTGGCGGAGTATCCGCAAGCTCGACTGCTGAACTGGGATACACCTCCAGAGGGTTGGAACAATCTGTTGATGAGTTTTTGGCGTGGGCACGATCAGGGTGCGGTTCAGGAGGATTCCAGTCATGACGTCTGAAGACTATCTGCGACAATACGCTGAGACGTTCCACCCAACTGAGATCAAATCGGGTCCCCAGTTGGACGAAAACGGGCTGATGCTGGAGCGGGGGTATTATTATCCGCCCTATCTACAACTGGAAACCTACCTGGACACGTTGAGTCGGGCCGACTTGCTAGAAATCGTGCAACAGGTTCTTGCCATGGAATATCCGCAGCAGCGTCTGATTCGGCAGCAGGTTGGCGAATATCTCGAAACCTTGCGGGACCTGAAGAATGAACGGGCTTGGCGGCAAGCGGAAATGGAGCGGCTGGACGGCGAACTGGCCTGGCGCATCGATGAAATGGCTAATCTTGGGGCGGAACGCAAGCGGCTGGAAACCTTGGTGATCGACTCGCACGCCGAACTCGAAAACTGCCGAAGCCAGATCGCCATACTCGAAAACGAATGCGCGACGCTGCGCGCGACGCTAGCCGATCTGCGGGGCTCCACGTCCTGGAAGGTGACGGCACCGTTGCGCTGGTTCGCCTCGGCGGTGAAAGCGTTGCGGGCGCCGGACTATTGAGGTTTCTCTGGAAAGAAGCCAGGGGCTGTTCACCATCAAGCCCGCCAGATGAAAGCCCCGGCGAGATGGATGAACGCCAAGAACGGCTTAGCCAGTTTGTCGGAGCGGGTGGCGATGCGTCTGAAATGTTTGAGGCGAGCGAAGAAACGCTCGATCAAATGGCGATCCCGAATAGAGCCGCCTGAATCACGCCAGCATGCGACGCGCACAAAGGTCCTGTGCCCGTTGCCCAATGCGGCGGGGCTCTCGCCACGGATTCCCTGTTCGCAGGAGCCACAGCACCGCATCGACAAATAGCCGGTTGTCCTTGGCCGTATAGCCGGGATCGCCGGTCTGGCCCGGCAAGCGGTGTTCAAGCCGCGCCCATTGGTCATCTCGCCGCCTCTTCCGGTTCATACTGAGTCTGCACAAAAATCAGGATACAAGCACATTTTATTGATTGTGAACATCCGCTACCAAAGGGTTATTTTGCGAGTTTGCAATCTCAGCATAGGATAAATCTAGCTACCCTTATGATACTCTTGCAAACGTATTGCAGCCATGCCAGGGAAGACGGGTTGTTAAAGCAGAATCAAGCCAGGCCCTCCCGCGCGGTGAATAGCCGCGCTGTAAACACAGGGTTCCGGCCCCAGCAGTTTTGTCTAGCAATTAACCCGATTTCGTACAACCCAGGGAATACTAATCATGATTGGCACGACCATTACTGAGTTTATCATCGCCGAACAGCGCCGCGCTAAGGGCGCCACAGGCGACTTCACTTCTCTCATCAATGATATCGTCATTGCCTGCAAGGCCATTTCCAGCGCCGTCAAATATGGCAAACTGTCCGATGTGGACGTACTGGGCAGCGCGAACACGGAGAACATCCAGGGAGAGACCCAGAAGAAGCTGGACGTGGTCTCCAATGACTTGTTTCTCAGGCGCAACGAGTGGACCGGCCATGTGGCGGCCATGGCTTCCGAGGAGATGGATGGCGTCTACCATCTTCCCAAGGAGTATCCGCGCGGCAAATACCTGCTGGTCTACGATCCCCTGGACGGCTCCACCAACACCGAAGTGAACGGGGCGATTGGTACCATCTTCTCGATTCTGCGCCGTCCTGAGGGTAGTACCGCAGAAGTGACCGAGGCAGATTTTCTGCAACCGGGCATGCGGCAGGTATGTGCAGGCTATGCCCTGTACGGGCCATCGAGCATGATGGTATTGACCACCGGCCATGGGGTGAATGGGTTTACCCTGGACCAGCGTATCGGCGAATACATCCTCAGCCATCCCAATATGACAATTCCCGAGGACACCGCGGAATTCGCCATCAACAGCGCCTACACCCGCTTCTGGGAGCCGCCCGTAAAGCGCTACATCGACGAATGCCTGGCCGGGAAGGAGGGCTCGCGCGGCAAGGACTTCAACATGCGCTGGGCGGGGGCTATGATCGCCGATGTCCACCGGGTGCTGAGCCGGGGCGGGATCTTCCTCTATCCTTTTGATCGCAAGATGAAAGCTAAGGGACTTGAGGGTAAACTGCGCCTGATGTACGAGGCCAATCCCATGAGTTTTATCGTCGAACAGGCGGGCGGTGTCTCCTCCACCGGGACGCGGCGTATCATGGAAATCCAGCCCGAGAGCCTGCATCAGCGTTGTGCGGTGATCATGGGCTCGAAAAATGAAGTAGAACGCGTAATCGCCTATCATCACGAAATGGCGTCTTAAGGAAAGGGAATAGTGGCGGACGGGGTCGTTGCGCCGCAGGGGGAGGATGGAACTTGGACGGGAAATTTCCGCTGGACACACTGACCAACAAGCTGAAGCTGATTGAGGATCTGTGGCAAAAGCTGATCTACGTCAAATGGAGCCGGGACGGCTTCGCGGGTCTTACCCAGGCGGTCCGGGATGCCGTGCGGATCGCCCGGGACCTGGAAGAGCATGATCGGCTCGCCGAACTGCTGACCGAGCTGGACCAGCAGCTAAACGCCAGCCTGGCCACCGGCGAACTGCCGCGGGAAGCAGAACGGGAGCATCTGCGAATCCTGCTGCAGGGCTTACAGGAGGCTACGCCCCAGGCAGATGAACTGACGGTCAATTTTAAAACCAGCCGTGTAGGCAAGCCCTCAGTGGGGGGCGAACTATTACTGTTGGCCGCTGCCGGCTCCCGGGAGTTGCTTCCGGACCTGCAGAGTGCCGGCTTTCGGGTTCACCTCCTCAGCACCCAGACCGAGATGCGGGCCATGCTCGCCCAGACAACACCGGCGGCCGTTGTCGTCGATCTGGACTGCCAGGAGGGTGCCCTGCTCGCCGGCAACAACATGATTGCCAAGGACAGCAATCGCATCAATGTGACGGTCCCGATCGTCTTCATCACCGAGCGCAGCGATCTGATGGCCCGCCTGGAGGCCGTGAGCGCGGGCGGCGCGGCGTATTTCACCAAACCCGTGGATATGTCGCTGCTGCTGCAAGCGCTGTACGATAGGTTAGTGCATGCGGCGGATCAGGGCTACCGGGTCGTGCTCGTGGATGATACGGTCAAGGAAGCCCGCGAGATGGCGCGTATCCTGGAGGATCAGGGAATATCGGTGCGGGTGGTGAACCAGCCCATGGAAACGCTTCAGGTGCTGTCCCGCATGCCCCCGGATTTGTTGCTGCTGGATCTGGATCTGCTGGAAGTCGGTGGCCTGGAACTGGTCAAGGCCATCCGCCAGCACCCGGATTTCGACAGCCTGCCCATGCTCCTGTTTTCCACGCAAGCGGACCTTGCCCGGCGCTTGGCCGCCCTGAACGCGGGGGCCGATGATCTGCTGGGCAAGCCGCTGGCCGCCGATGCTCTGGGTACGGCCGTGCACAGCCGGCTGCGGCGGACTCGCGTTTTGGGCCACAAGCTTGCCCGTCTCAGCCACCGGGATGCTATCAGCGGTCTTTACACGCGGCGCTACTTCCTGGCGCAATTACAGCGGATTCTGGCTGATGTGCGAAATACCGGCGCCGTTGCTGTCATGCTGATCACCCTGGACAACCTGCGCACGGTGGCCGCCATGGATATTGGCGCATCGGACGATGTGGTGGAGCAGGCGGCTCAGCGGCTGCTGGCGCTGCTTGCCCCAGGCCAGCAAGCGGCGCGGTTCAGCGATGCCATTTTCGCTGTATTTTTTGACAACACCGACCGTGAAGCGCTGCTGGACGGCGCCCGCCGCGTGCGTGCGGCAATGGAGACGGAGCCCTACCTGGTAGGCAGGGAGTCCGTACACTTGCACATTAGCATCGGCATCAGCCTGGCCTCGGTGGAAGGGCGCAATGTCCTGAGCCTGATCCAGCAAGCGGACCTCGCGTGCAGCAGCGCCTGGGTGGCGGGGGGCGAGCATATCCAGATTTATAACCCTCAGGCCGACCCGAAGCTGCAGACCTCGCAACAGCAACATTTGCTGGATGATATTCGCGAGGCCGTGCAGCAGCAGCGCATGAATCTGATGTTTCAGCCTATCGTCAGTATGCAGGGCGATCGGGGGGAGCGTTACGAGGTGCTGCTGCGCATGCACAAGGAAGGTAGGGAACTGCTTCCCGAGACCGTATTTGGCGTCACTCAGCGCCACCGCCTGGGCATGGTTCTGGACCGCTGGGTCATCGCCCAGTCCATCCGCCTGCTGCGCAAGCGTCAGGTCAGTGTTCCGGCGACGACGCTGTTCATCAATATCTCGCCGGCCATTCTCAAGGACGATGATTTCGCGACGTGGTTGAAAGGCGGCCTTGAAAAGACGGGTGTGCGTCCAAAAAATCTGATCCTGGAGATGGCGGAAGGTACCGCCCAGCAGCATTTACCGGAATTGCGCAAGTTTCTGGATAAGGTCAAGGCGCTGGGCTGCGGCTTTTCCATGGATCGTTTCAATGGTGAGGAGCAATCCCTGGCACTGCTGAAAAGCCTGCCGGTCGATTACGTGAAACTCGACGCGAAATTTGTCTATGACCTGGCGGACGACAAGGAGAAGCAACAGCAACTCAAACAGTTGGTGAAACAGTTGAACGCCTTGCACGTCACCACGATTGTGATCAACATCGAAAAACTACCCACCCTGTTCGCTCTCTGGTCTTGTGGTGTCAATTATATGCAGGGCTATTTCCTGCAACGGCCGCAAGAAGAGATGAGCTATGATTTTACCACCAGCGCCTTCTAACCCGCCGCTGCCGGCTTGCTCAGGCGCCCTGGCGGTCGATAAGGAAAAGGGGTTGCTGGTGGGGGTCCGGCTGGTGCCATCACCCAATTGTGACGACCGGCCGCCGGGGATGGCGATAGACCTCCTTGTGATCCACAACATCAGTCTGCCTCCCGGCCAGTTCGACGGGCCGTGGATCGATGCGCTGTTCACGAATACCCTGGACCCGGCTATCCACCCTTACTTTCGGGAGATCCAGGGGTTTCGGGTCTCTGCCCACCTCCTGATTCGCCGCGCCGGCGAACTCATCCAGTACGTACCCTTCCACCGCCGCGCCTGGCATGCCGGACGCTCCAACTTCGCCGGGCGCGAGAACTGCAACGATTTTTCCATCGGCATCGAACTGGAAGGCAGCGATGAGGTTGCCTATACGGACCTTCAGTACCAGCGCCTCAGGGAAATCATTAAAGCCTTGCGGCAAACCTATCCTGCCATTACCGGCGAGCGCATCACTGGCCATTCCAACATCGCCCCCGGCCGCAAGACCGATCCCGGCAGTGCGTTTGCTTGGGCGCGGTTGAGGGGGGCGTTGGAGGCGTGAAGTGTTTACCGCGACCGGCGACCCATCACCCAGGGAACCTCATGGCGAAGACCAAAACGACGAACACCGCCACCGCCAACTTTGGCCCGAGCTCCGCGCGGTCATTCTCACCGCGCACCGCAGCCGTCTGACACACAGGACACAATATGATCACCGGCAACATCAAGAGCCAAATCGACCAGATCTGGAACGCCTTCTGGTCCGGCGGCATCGCTAACCCCCTTGAGGCTATCGAGCAAATTACCTACCTGCTCTTCCTGCGCCGTCTGGACGACCTTCATACCCTGGAGGAGAACAAATCCGCCCGGCTCAAGAAGCCGATGGAGCGCCGCATCTTCCCGGAGGGCAACGACGGCATCGGCAAGAACGGCGGCCACTCGTTCGAAAACCTGCGCTGGTCGCGCTTCAAGCATTTCGCCGCGAGCGACATGTACGCCGTGATCAGCGAGCACGTCCTCCCGTTTCTGCGCGCGATGGGCGGCGATGACTCCACCTACGCCCATCACATGCAGGGCGCACGCTTCACCATCCCCACGCCGGCGCTGCTGGCGAAGGTGGTGGACCTGCTCGACGCCGTGCCGATGGAGGACCGCGACACCAAGGGCGATGTCTAAGAGTACATGCTCGGCAAGATCGCCAGCGCCGGGCAGAACGGTTAGTTCCGCACGCCGCGCCACATTATCCGGCTGATGGTGGAGCTGACCGCGCCGCAGCCCACCGATATCATCTGCGACCCGGCCTGCGGCACGGCGGGCTTCCTGGTCACGTCGGGCGAGGTGCTGCGCGAGCGGCACCCGAACCTCCTGCACGACGCGACGCTGCGCGAGCATTTCCACCACCGGATGTTCCACGGCTTCGACTTCGACAACACCATGCTGCGCATCGGCAGCATGAACATGCTGCTGCACGGCGTGGAGAACCCCGACATCCGCTACCGCGATTCGCTGGCGCAGGACCACGCCGGCGAGGAGGAGAAGTACACGCTGGTGCTGGCCAATCCGCCGTTCGCCGGCAGCCTGGACTACGAGAACACCGCCAAGGACCTGCTGCAGATCGTCAAGACCAAGAAGACCGAGCTGCTCTTCCTCGCGCTTCTCCTGCGCCTGCTCAAGCCCGGCGGCCGCGCGGCGGTGATCGTGCCCGACGGTGTGCTGTTCGGCTCCAGCAAAGCACACAAGGAGCTGCGCCGGATGCTGGTCGAAGACCAGAAGCTCGACGCAGTGGTCAAGCTGCCAGGCGGCGTGTTCAAGCCCGACGCGGGCGTGTCCACCGCGATCCTGTTCTTCACCAAGACCAACTCCGGCGGCACCGACCAGGTGTGGTTCTACGACGTGGACGCCGACGGCTGGAGCCTCGACGACAAGCGCACGCCGCTCCTCAGTGAAGACAAACTCGGCCCAGTTCCTTCCCGTCATTCCGGCGAAAGCCGGAATCCAGTCTTGACGCCTGACGAGCACGCCAAGAACAGCCTGCCCGACGTGCTGGCGCGCTGGGCCGAACGGAACGGAGCGGAGCGCGAGCGGGCGCGCACCGCGCAGAGCTTCTGCGTGCCCAAGGCCGACATCGCCGCGCCGGGCTACGACCTCTCGCTCAACCGCTATAAGGAAGTGGTGCACGAGAAGATCGAGCACCGCGCGCCGAAGGAGATCCTCGCTGATCTCGCCAAGCTGGAGGAGGAGATCCAGCGAGGGATGAAGGAGTTGGGGGGGATGCTGGGATGAGCGGCTGGCCCACTGTCCGACTCGAAGACTGCGCGGAGATCGTCTCGGGCGCGACGCCCAGCACTTCTGAATCAGCGTACTGGGACGGCGACGTGTGGTGGGCGACGCCGAAGGACCTGAGCGAACTCAAGGGCGCCTACATCTCGGACACTCCGCGCAAGATCACGCGGAGCGGTCTGCAGAGTTGTGCAGCAACGATACTGCCGCCTGACTCGGTGTTGTTCAGTTCCCGAGCACCCATCGGCCATGTGGCCATTAACACCGTTCCGATGGCTACCAATCAAGGGTTCAAGAGCTTCGTGCCGAACCGCGAACGGGTTCACGCCAAGTTTCTGTACCACTGGCTTCGTCGCAATCGGCCCTACTTGGAGAGCCTTGGAGACGGCGCGACGTTCAAGGAGGTGTCGAAGGCCGTTGTCGCCCGAATCGAGATCCCGCTGCCGCCCCTCCCCGAGCAGCGGCGGATTGCGGAGATCCTGGAAAAAGCGGACGCGCTGCGGGCCAAGCGCCGCGCCGCCCTCGCCCAACTCGACACCCTCACCCAATCAATCTTCCTCGACATGTTCGGCGACCCTGCCACCCATTGTTGGCGCATGACCACAATCGCGGGTGTTGCCTCAGACGCCGATGGAGCGATTCGAACGGGCCCATTCGGCAGCCAGCTCTTGCACAGCGAGTTCACCGATCACGGCATTGCTGTCCTTGGCATCGATAACGCTGTAGAGAACAAGTTTCGCTGGGGGCAACGTCGGTTTATCAGTGAAGCAAAGTACCTCCAGCTTTCCCGCTACACAGTTCATCCAGGCGACGTACTGATCACGATTATGGGAACCTGCGGACGTTGCGCCATCGTGCCGGACGATCTTCCTCCTGCCATCAACACAAAACACCTTTGTTGTATCACTCTTGACCGTACCAAGTGTCTCCCGGGTTTTCTCCATGCTTACTTCCTCCGGCCCCCGTATCGCGGTACGGGGCAGGCTTCGCCGGGGTGACAGTGGTCAGGCAGCCCGCCGGGCTGGCCAAACTTGGCGCCCTGTTCGCGTTGCTCCAGCATCGCGCCTTCTGATGTGAGTGGTAAATCTTATGCGCACAAAGGTTCCAGAAAAGCTCATCAATATCATCGATGACATCGACGCCAACGGAAACGCCAGCCTCACGCGGCTAACCGTGTTGAAGAAATGGTTCGAATATCCGGGGCGACTGTCTGCCTTTAGTCTGTGGGTGGCAGCCCGCGCCGCCTCGCGCAAAGGGAAAACCGCCGGAACCGCCGGGGATCTGTTCAATGAAGCTCGTGCCCTGTTGGTGGGCCGCCGGCCTGACTCACCAGGCCTAGATCGTGCCGTCGCCGAAGATTTGCACAATCGACTCCGGGATTTTCAGGATGAGTACCAGAACCAGCAATGGGGACCGGTTCGCATCGTGCATCACTGGAACCTCATGTTGGTTGAAGAGGGACTGGCCATCTATCTCTGGCGCCACGACTCACCGGCTTACGGCTATAAACTGGCGGTGGACTACTGCCAACACTACGACCCACGCTATGGAAACGGCTTAAATGGACCTTCCCGCACCAAACTGGAAGAAATGGTCCGCTTCATGTTTTCCCTTGAAGCCCTGGAAGATGGCGCGGCATGAGCGCCTTCGCCTTCCTCCAGCACCGCACCTTCCGGGGAGAGCTCTAGCCATGGGCGACGAGTTCATCGGTGTGTGGCTCGACCCGTGGCAGGTGGGCGAAGCAAGCGATCCCAATTCCTCCAAGCCTGCAACAACCCACGCTATTGATTTACTTTTAGCTCACAACCTAAAATAGCGCTCACTCTTGTTATAGGTTCCGCACACCCATGCACCGACCGCCACCCGGCCAGTATGTCACCGTATCCACGGCGGATGAGCCGTACCAGGCCTTTGTGCCGGCGCCGCCGCCGCCGGAGCCGCCGGTGGTCTGGTCGCCGGCGCTGCGCCGGCGCTTCGACGCGGCGCTGGTGGCGCTCGGGCGGCTCGATGCCCTCACCGCCCTGCTGCCGAATGCCTCGCTGTTGCTCTACAGCTTCGTGCGCAAGGAGGCGGTGCTGTCCTCGCAGATCGAGGGTACGCAGTCGTCGCTGGCCGACCTGCTGCTCTACGAAATCGACGAGGAGCCCGGCGTGCCGGTCGAGGATACACGCGAGGTGAGCCGTTGCGTGGCGGCGCTGGAACGCGGCCTGGAGAAGCTCAGGGGCGGGCTGCCGTTGTGCATGCGGCTACTGTGCGACATGCACGCGGCGCTGCTGACCCATCCCGCGCGGTCGCGGCAAGACGCCGGGCGAGGTGCGGCGCTCGCAGGTGTGGATCGGCGGCACACGACCGGGTAACGCGGCCTTCGTGCCGCCGCCGGCCGATGCGTTGCCGGATTGCCTTAAGGCATTCGAGCGCTTCCTCAACGATGAATCGGAGCCTACGTCACCGCTCATCAAGGCGGCGCTGGCCCACGTGCAGTTCGAGACGATTCATCCCTTTCTCGACGGCAATGGGCGCCTCGGGCGGCTGCTGATCGTGCTGCAACTGGTAGCCGACGGGGTGCTGCGCGAGCCGATGCTGTATCCGAGCCTGTTCTTCAAGACGCATCGCGCGCTCTACTACGAGCTGCTGAACGAGGTGCGCCTGCGCGGAGACTGGGAGCGCTGGCTGGATTTCTTCGCCGAGGGGATCGAGGCGAGCGCGACGCAGGCCGTGGCGACGGCGAATGCGCTGCTCGCGCTGGTCAACTGCGGATCGCAACCGTATCGCCGGTCTGGGGCGCGCGGCGGCCTCGGCGCTCACGGTGCATCAGGCCCTGCAGCGCCAGCCCATCGCTACCTCGGCGGCACTGGTCAAGGCTACCGGGCTCACGGCGGCCACGGTCAACAAGTCGCTCGCCCACCTGGAGGGCATCGGCATCGTCGGCGAGGTCACGAACCGGCAGCGTGGGCGGGTCTTCAGTTATCGGCGTGTATGTCGAGCAGCTATCCGCCGAGTTGGAGGCGCGAGCATGAGCCAGTTCTCTTTCCTGCAGCGCGAATGGTCGGCGGTGTTTGACGCTGCTGTCAAAGCAGAAGCAGTGGTGCACGCCGACCCGCGCACGGCCTGCTTCTAGGCGCGGCGCGCGCTCGAACTGGCGGTGAGCTGGGCCTACAAGCATGACTCCGCGCTCAAACTGCCGTACCAGGACAACCTCTCGGCGCTGATCCACGACCTGACCTTCAAGCAGGCGGCAGGTGAGGCGGTGTTCAGCAAGGCCCGGGTGATCAACACGCTCGGAAATTGCGCCGTGCACAGCCACCGTGCAATCCCAACGGAGGAGGCGCTGGTCGGCCGTGCGCGAGCTGTTCCACGTGGCGTACTGGCTCGGCCGCATCTACGGCCGCGTGGCGCGGCCGGCGCCCGGGCTGGCCTTCGACGCGAACGCGCTACCCAAGGCCGCTGCCGCGCCGACAGACCGCAGAGCAAT
This sequence comes from uncultured Gammaproteobacteria bacterium, assembly GCA_963696325.1. Classification (GTDB taxonomy): domain Bacteria; phylum Pseudomonadota; class Gammaproteobacteria; order Competibacterales; family Competibacteraceae; genus CAVOJV01. The sequence goes on along the minus strand of CAVOJV010000003.1, from coordinate 72 downwards.
TGCAGCAGCTCGAGCCGGCTTGCGCGAGCGCGACGAGAAGCTCGCCGCGTTGCTGGCCGACAAGTCCGCACT
>CAVOJV010000002.1:0-14409 GCA_963696325.1 uncultured Gammaproteobacteria bacterium | reverse complement strand
TTGGCTCTCGAACGGCAGGAATTTATCCTACACTATCAGCCGCGTTTCGATCTGATCTCTAGAAGAATCACCGGTGTCGAGGCCCTGATTCGCTGGCAGCACCCGGATCTTGGCTTGGTGCCGCCCGCCCAGTTTATTCCCTTGGCCGAGGAAACGGGGATGATCGGCTCCATCTGGGAGTGGGTATTGAAAACGGCCTGTACCCAGGCCAAGGCTTGGCAGATAGCAGGGCTACCACCCTTGCGCATGGCCGTCAATCTATCCGCCCGCCAATTGAGGCAGCACGATTTGGCTCAATCCATTGCGGTAGTGCTTAATGAAATCGGACTCGATGTCAGTGCGCTGGAACTGGAGATCACTGCAGCCATGGTGGTACAGGCGCCGGAAAGGACTCGACTGATTCTCGCGGAACTCAAAGCTATGGTCATCGCGATCGCCATCGATGATGTTGGCAAGGGTTATTCGTCCCTCAGTTACCTTAAACGCTATCTCATCGATTATCTGAAGATCGACCGGTCTTTCGTCAACGGTCTACCCTTGGACGCCGATGACGGCGCCATCACCAGGGCTATCATTGTGATGGCGAAAAGCCTAAAACTCCGAGTGGTTGCGGAAGGAGTGGAGACCCTGGAGCAAAGCACTTTCCTGGGGGCGGCGGGGTGCGAGGATGGACAGGTTACCTGTTCAGCAGACCCCAGACGGCGCCGGATCTGGCACAGTTGCTGGTGCCGAATCTGGCTTGAATTCAGGCTTCCGGCGTCTCAAAAGAGTAGGGTAGCGGCATGAATTCCAGCGGCGCGCCATGCGCATCGCCCAGTAAGACGGCTTCGCCCTCGGCACAGTCGATCAGCACTACCGCCAACGCCGCGAAGCCACCTTCGGGGTAGCGGCAGGCAGCGACAATTCTGCCGGCGCTCTGACTGGCATCTGCCTGAGGCGAAAACAATTCTTCCCCCGGCCTCGGAAGCGTGGCGCTATGCACGCGAGCCAGGTACATGCGTCGCTTGAGTTTGCCCAGATAACGGGTGCGGGCGACGATCTCCTGGCCCGTATAGCAGCCTTTCTGGAAACTAACGCCATTGAGGAGTTGCAAATTAACCATCTGCGGTACGAAGGTTTCGGCCGTTTCGGCAGACACGCTGGGAACGCCCGCCAGGATGTCCAGCAGATGCCATGGATCGGTGCCAACAGGAATGGCCTTTGCCGCGAGCGCCGTCCAGACTTTTTTAGTATCGTCCACCTCCCCAAAAAGCTCAAAACGGGGCTGTGTTCCCGGCACCCGGATCACGGTAATGCCTTGGGTTTGGGTGACTTGATCTGTTTTCGAGGGCGCCGTACCCAGGATTTGTTGCAACAGGGTCTCGGCGTTGGGACCGGCCAGGCCAATCTGCACCAGTGTGTCGCTGGCATCCTCCAACGTGGTTTTGGCCCTCAGCACAAACAGGCGCAGGCGTTGGAGAATAGGGGCTACCCGTTCACGCGGCATGCACAGATAATAATTGTCGTCATACTGGAGGAGGCGAAACATCGTCAGCATGCGCCCTTTGGGGGTGCAATAGGCACCCAATTGGCTGTGCTCGGGGGTAACCTGGCGTACATCGCAGGTAACCTGTCCTTGCAAGAATGCCTGCGTATCCGCCCCCTGAGCAGCGATCACGCCCTGCTGGGAAAGGTCACATAATATATCGCCCTGCATGGCGGTCCGCAGTTCGTGCAAGGGATCAGCGAAGCGCAACACGCGCCCCTCGTCAACTACAGCACCCGCTTGGGTAAGCAAGGCTAGCCAGTCTGGTCTCATTGCTGCTGTTCCGATTAAAAGGATGTTCTCGCTTCTGCCGCGTCAATGCTTCCCCGCCCCTTTCACATTGCGCCCTGCGGCTGGCATCTGCATAATGCCATATCCCCAACGATTTCTTGCCATTGGGGGCGAACAATTTTACTTCCCCGTGGTCTTCAGGTGATATTTACCTTGCCTAATGCACGGGGATGCACCGTATCATAAGCAATGATCGAGTAAGGGTTTACGCATGATTGACGAACACCAGAAAGAACGCGAGCCGAACGTTCAGCCAGCGCCCGAAGCAACTGACCGTCAACCCAGTAGTGCTGAAAAACTCAAGGAAATCGGTGGGCCCAAGGGGCCTGAACCCACCCGTTATGGTGATTGGGAAAAGGCCGGGCGTTGCATCGATTTTTGAACTCCCTAAGCAGAGGCGGCATCCCGTTCCCTGCCACTCCCAGGGCTTTCTCCAAGCAGGCTGAGCACTAATGAGATTTGGTTTCGGCCAAAATGTATATTGCACTGCAATAATGCTAACATGCATCGGCTCACGATAACTTGTCCTGAAAACAATAATCAGCATCTTTAAAAAAAGCGTGATGAGGTGAACATTTATGGCAACGGACAAGCGGCCTCTGTCGCCGCATCTTCAGGTATACCGACCGCAACTGACCTCGGTATTGTCGATTCTCCATCGAGCGACCGGCGTCGCCTTATCCATCGGTACTCTGCTGATTGTATACTGGCTGATCGCTATGGCAGGCGGTCCGGAGGCCTATAAACATGCCCAATCGGTATTAGGCTCCATGTTGGGGCAGTTGTTCATGTTCCTGTGGACCTGGGCTTTGTTCTATCACCTCTGCAATGGAATCCGTCATCTGTTCTGGGATGCCGGTTACGGGTTCGACATGGAAATGGTCTACAAGTCCGGCAAGACGGTAGTGACCGCGTCCGTGGTCCTGACGTTTTTAACCTGGATAATCATTGCCCCTTAGGAGGAAACCAAAATGAGTCTGCGTACACCACTTGGCCGCGTGCGCGGTCTGGGTTCTGCCAAAGAGGGCGTCTCGCACTGGTGGGCGCAACGGGTCACCGCTGTGGCCCTAGTGCCCCTAGTGCTCTGGTTTACGGGTTCCATGCTGTCCATTGTGCATGCCGATTACGACAGCGCGGTGCACTGGGTTGGCCAGCCTTTCAATACCGTTTTGCTGGTGGCGTTGCTGGTTGGCGCGTTCTATCACGCCCTGCTGGGCTTGCAGGTAGTGATCGAGGATTATGTGCATGCCGAGGGCACCAAGGTGATTGCGCTGCTGATCATGAAGTTCATCATGGTGCTGCTGGGCGCTTCCGCCATCTTTGCTGTCTTGCGCATCGCCTTCGGAGGCTAAGAATTCATGTCCAATTCCTACAAAATCATCAATCACACCTATGACGTGGTGGTGGTGGGTGCTGGTGGGGCCGGCTTGCGCGCCACCTTCGGTATGGCCGCCAAGGGGTTGTCAACAGCTTGTATTACAAAGGTATTTCCTACCCGCAGTCATACCGTCGCCGCCCAGGGCGGTATGTCTGCGGCCCTGGGGAACATGGGACCCGACAAATGGCAGTGGCACATGTACGATACCGTGAAAGGCTCGGACTGGCTGGGCGACCAGGATGCCATCGAATACATGTGCCGCGAGGCCATTCCTGCGGTCATCGAACTGGAGCATTACGGTGTGCCCTTCTCCCGCACCGAGGAAGGCAAGATCTACCAGCGCCCGTTCGGTGGCATGACGACCAACTACGGCGAGGGGACAGCCCAGCGTACCTGCGCTGCCGCCGACCGCACGGGACATGCCATCCTCCATACCCTCTATCAGCAATCCCTAAAACACGACGCCGAGTTTTACATCGAATATTTCGCGTTGGATCTGATCATGGACGAGGACGGCGTCTGCCGGGGTGTGCTGGCCTGGAACCTGGCCGATGGCACCCTGCACTGCTTCCGCTCTCATGAGGTGGTGTTGGCTACTGGCGGTTACGGCCGCTCGTTCTTCTCTGCAACGTCTGCCCATACCTGCACCGGGGACGGTAACGGCATGGTGCTGCGCACCGGCCTGCCGTTGCAGGATATGGAATTCATCCAGTTTCATCCGACGGGTATCTACGGGTCGGGTTGTCTGATTACCGAGGGCGTGCGCGGCGAGGGTGGTTATCTGACCAACTCTTTGGGCGAACGCTTCATGGAGCGCTACGCGCCCAACGCCAAGGATCTAGCGTCCCGCGATGTGGTCAGCCGCTCCATGACCATCGAAATCCGCGAAGGCCGCGGCGTAGGCGAACACAAAGATCACATTGACCTGCACCTGGAGCACTTGGGGCCGGAGGTGATCAATGAACGCCTGCCGGGCATTGCCGAAAGCGCTAAAATCTTCGCTAATGTAGACGTGACCAAGGAACCGATTCCGGTGATCCCGACCGTGCATTACAACATGGGCGGCATTCCCACCAACTATCACGGCGAGGTGGTGACCCTGAAAGACGGCAATCCCGATCGCGTGGTACCCGGTCTGATGGCCATCGGGGAAGCCGCTTGCGTGTCGGTGCATGGCGCTAACCGGCTGGGCTCCAATTCTCTGTTGGACCTGGTCGTGTTCGGTCGCGCCGCCGCCAACCGTTGTGCCGAGATGATCAAACCCGGTCAACCTCACAAACCCCTTGCCAGCGAACCGGTGGACAAACTCGTAGCACGCTTCGACCGGCTGCGCCATGCCAGTGGCAGCGTGTCCACCGCCAGCATTCGCCTGAAGATGCAGCGCGACATGCAGAACCATGCCGCGGTATTTCGTACCGGCGAGACCATGGCCGCGGGCGTCAGACTGATGGATGATAACTTCCATGCCTTCCAGGATGTCCGGGTCAGCGACCGTGGTCTGATCTGGAACTCCGATCTGGCGGAGACACTGGAATTGGATAATCTGCTGGGTTGCGCGGTGGTATCCATCAACTCGGCATTGAATCGCAAGGAAAGCCGTGGCGCCCATGCCCGCGAGGATTATCCGGATCGAGATGATGGGAACTGGATGAAGCACACCCTGGCTTGGCTCACTGAAGATGGCAAGGTCAACATCGATTACCGCCCCGTCCACACGTATACCCTGACGAGCGAAGTCGACTACATTCCCCCCAAGAAGCGCGTTTATTAAGAGGGTGACAAGATGGCTGAGTTCAAACTTCCGGCGAATTCCGTCGTTGGCAGAGGCAAGACTTACCATGGCTCCGCGGAGGCCAAAAATAAGAAGCTCGTTCAGGTTTACCGCTGGGATCCAGACAGCGGTCAGAATCCGAGCACCGATACCTACGAGGTGGATCTGGATAGCTGCGGCCCCATGGTTCTGGACGCCCTGATCAAGATCAAGAATGAAATCGATCCAACCCTGACGTTCCGGCGTTCCTGCCGCGAGGGTATTTGCGGGTCCTGCGCGATGAACATCGACGGTACCAATACCCTCGCCTGCACTAAGGCGATCGAGGACATTCAGGGCGACGTGAAGATTTATCCCCTGCCTCATATGCCAGTGATCAAGGATCTGGTGCCGGATCTGACGCACTTTTATGCCCAGTATGCCTCCATCAAACCCTGGATGCAGACCCAGACGCCGCCACCACCAGACCAGGAGCGGCTGCAGTCCAAGGAGGACCGGGCCAAACTGGACGGCCTGTACGAGTGCATTCTGTGCGCTTGCTGTTCCACCAGTTGCCCCAGTTACTGGTGGAACGGGGAACGTTACCTCGGCCCCGCCGTCCTCCTGCAAGCCTATCGCTGGATCGTCGACAGCCGCGACGAATTCACCGGCGAGCGCCTCGACGCGTTGGAAGATCCGTTCCGTTTGTATCGTTGCCACACCATCATGAACTGCGCGAAGGCGTGTCCCAAGAGTTTAAACCCGGCCAAGGCGATCGCTGATATCAAGAGAATGATGATCGGGAGGCGCTAGGCATTTTCCGCTCCTCTCAACTGTTGGGAGTTGAAAGGGGTCAGGTATTCTCAACTGGCCCTCATTCCCGCTGTTGCGGGAATGACGAAATACCTCCCCTAATCAGTTTGATGGGGGAGGGTAAAGTCAGGATTTGCCATGGGTGAACTTCCTAAACTCCGCTGGCGTTGCCGGCGTGGCATGAAGGAACTGGATGTGCTGTTGTTGAACTATCTGGAGCGGCACTATGCGCTAGCCTCCGAGAGCGAACAGTGTATCTTCAAGAGCCTGTTGGAATTACAGGACCCGCAGTTGTACGCCTATATGATTGGCCGCGAAATTCCCGCGGATGCCGCGGTCGCCCATGTCGTCCGCAAAATCACCACCGCCGTTAACGCTTAATCTGCTACCCTCCCGCTGGCTTATCGTTGGCAATGGCTGCTGTCATCTGCTGGCGCTGCTTAGCCTGGCCATTTCCTCTTTGCCGCTGCCGGTGACCGTGCCGCTGGGGATGGCGGTTCTGTTCTCGCTGGTCTTGAACCATATCCGTTACGGCAATCCCCACAGTCCGCGATTTATCGAGCACGTGGGCTGGACGGCGAATGGGCAATGGCAACTGCGCACCGCCGACGGCGTGGAACGCCCGGCCCGCCTGCTGGGAAGTTATGCGCATCCACGCTTGATGATCCTCACTTTCGCTTTAGGCCGGTTCGCCACACGTTCGGTGCTCGTGCTGCCGGATTCCGCCGATCCGGAGGAGATTAGGCGTTTGCGGGTTTGGCTGCGGACCTCCAGACAGGCTATTGAAGAACCGTAGCCGTCAACTGAATTTCAGCGTTACCCAGTGATGATCGTTAACGCTCAATCCAGCGTTTTGCGGTAGCGCTTCAGGCCGATGGCGACCACGATCAGCATGAATAGGGCGATGGGCCACAGGTGCGGCAAGGCCTCGACTAGACCGTTGCCTTTCAGAAGGATACCCCGCACCAGCCGCAGGAAGTGGGTGAGGGGAAGCACGCTGCCCACCACCTGCGCCCATTCGGGCATGCCCCGGAAGGGGAACATAAAGCCTGACAGCAGGATGGAGGGCAGGAAGAAAAAGAAGGTCATCTGCATGGCCTGCATCTGGTTCTTGGCTATGGTCGAGAAAGTGATGCCGACGGAGAGATTGGCGGCGGCGAACACGAGCACACAGGCCAGCAGCAGAATCAGGCTGCCCTGCATGGGTACCCTGAAGATGAACCAGGCCGCAATCAGGATCAGCACAACTTGAATATAGCCTATCACGATGTAGGGGATCAGCTTGCCCGCCATGACCTCGAAAGGGCGCACCGGCGTGGCCAGGAGGTTCTCCATGGTGCCGCGTTCCCGCTCCCTGGTCACCGCCAGCCCGGTCATCATGATCATCGTCATGGTGAGGATTACCCCCATCAAGCCGGGCACGATGTTGTATTGGGTGATGCCTTCGGGGTTGTAATTTCGATGGACGCGAATCTCGAAGGGGGCTGGCTGACCGCGCAGGGCGGTTAATGGGCCATCCAGGTCCTGATTGAGGACCTTCTCGCCCAGATTGTTTAGCGCGGCCAGGGCGTTGCTGGTGGCGGCCGGGTCGGTGGCATCGGCTTCCACCAGCAGGATCGGGCGCTCGCCCCGCTGCAAGGCGCGGGCAAAGTCGGCGGGAAGGGTGATCAGAAACTGCACATCGCCGAGTTCCAACAGGCGCCGCTCCGGCCGGCCTCGTCCTCGGGCTGAGCTATCACCTGGAAATAGCCACTGTTTTCCAGTCCCCGCACGATGCTACGGGCAAACGGGCTCTGGTCGGCGGCGATCACGGCGGTGGGCAGATGCTTGGGATCGGCGTTGATGGCGAAACCGAACAGGGTGAGCTGGAGCAGCGGGATGCCGACCATCATGGCGAAGGTCAGGTGGTCCCGGCGCATCTGGATGAATTCCTTGACTACCACCGCCATGAAGCGCGCCCAGGAGAAGCGATGGCCCGTCATGCGAAATTGTCCTGGGACTGCTCCATCATTTTGATGAATACGTCTTCAAGGCTGGGCCGGCCGAGTCTCCAGCGGTAGCGAGGCTGAGTCTGGAAAGGCTTGATGTTCGCAGCCAGTCGGTCGGCGTCGGTGCCGCTCACGTGCAACGTTGTGCCGAACATGACCACCTGTTCGATGCCTGGCTGCCCGCGCAAATGGCCGGCCAGTTCCATTAACTCGTCGCCTTCCACCACCCAAGTGGTGAGCGCCGAGTGTTGCACCACTTCCCTGGCGGTGCCCTGGATCAGCAGCTTGCCATAGGCCAAGTAGGCCAATCGATGGCAGCGCTCGGCCTCGTCCATATAATGGGTGCTGACCAGCACTGTGATGCCCTCAGCGGCCAGCTCATGGATCTGTTCCCAGAAATCCCGGCGCGCCTTGGGGTCCACGCCTGCGGTGGGCTCGTCAAGCAGCAGAAGCTGGGGTTTGTGAAGCATGCAGGCGCCCAGCGCCAGGCGTTGCTTCCAGCCCCCCGACAGGGAGCCGGCCAGTTGGTCGCGGCGGTGGGTGAGGCCGAGCCGCTCAATCGCCCCATCGACTGCCTCGCGGCGGTTCTTCATGGCGTACATACGGGCCATGAAATCCAGGTTCTCACGGATGGTGAGGTCCTCGTAGAGGCTGAAACGCTGGGTCATGTAGCCCACGTGGCGCTTGATGGCGGCGGTTTCCTGGATCACGTCGAAGCCGAGGCAGGTGCCACGCCCGCCGTCCGGCGTCAGCAAACCGCACAACATGCGGATGGAGGTGGTTTTCCCACTGCCGTTGGGGCCGAGGAAACCGTAGATTTCACCACGCCTCACCCGCAGGGTCAGGCCCTGTACCACTTTCTTGTCGGCAAAGCGCTTGCTGAGCCCTGCCACATCGATCACGAGGTCTTCGGCGTTCATCGCAAGGTCACATCCACGGGCTGGCCGGGATGGAGGCGGGTAGCGTCGGCGGGGTCGGGGATGGCTTCCACCAGAAACACCAGCTTGGTGCGGTTCTCCCGACTGTAGATCACCGGCGGAGTATATTCAGCCTGGGGGGCGATAAAGCTAATTTGGGCAGGGATGGGTGAGCCGCAACCGTCGCAAGCCAGGTCAACCGATTGCCCCAGGCGTAAGTTTCCCAGGATGGATTCGGGCACGAAGAAGCGGACCTTGATGTTTTCCGGCGGCAGGATCGAGACCACCGGATTGCCGGCGGGCACCCATTCCCCTTGGACGTAGAGAGTGTCATCCACCACGCCTGTTACGGTTGCGGCTACGGTCTTTTGATCCAACTGCCATAGGGCACGGACTAACGCTGCCCGGGCGGCCTCCAGTTCCGCGGCGGCAGCGGCAATCTGGTCAACGCGAGCAGGGAGGCGGGCGCTGCGGACCTGGGCCGCCAGCTCCGCCACGCGGGCCTGTTGCCGGCGATAGGTGGCGCGAGCTTCATCCAGACCCTCTCGCGTCGCCGTGCGGGTGGCTACCAGGCGCTCCTGACGTTGCAACTGAATAGCCGCCAGATCCAGATCCGCTTCGGCTTGGGCCTGCCGGGCCGCCAGGACGGCGAGGTCATCCGGGCGGCTGCCCTTGTTCAGATCCGCCAATTGCGCTTCCGCTTTTTCCACGCGCCGCGCCGCCTCCACACGGGCAGCCTCTTCTGAGGCCCGTTCCAGCATAAACAGCGTCATCCCAGCCTTAATCGCCGCGCCGCGCCGCGCCGCCAGCAGATCCAGGCGGCCTGCTACGGGAGCCGCAACCCGGACATACTCGCCTTCGGCATAACCCTGGTAGGAACGGGAACCCGCATCACTACAGCCTGCCACAACCAGCCCAAGCAGCAGGATCACCCGCGGCCAATCCCCGTCAGCATGCAGAGCGAAGCGCCTGTTCATGAACAAGAGCGGATCTTTCCAGAGCGTTTCATAAAAAAGGACGATCCTTATTTAACTTATTGATATATTTTATTTTAATCTAGTAACGTCTCGTAAAGAAGCCAACCGAGGACTGCCCCGACTGAATTCTACTCCAGAGCAGTTGCGTTTTCCTCCCATTCCGGGTTTCATCCGCATAGGGGCTACACCGTTGATCCAATAACCTCCCCCAGGAAAAGGACGGAAATGGAAGTCGATAATGGAAAAGCATTGCTGGCCCATATTCGCCCGTCGCGGGAAGGGCAATGGGAAAAGCACCTACTCGAAGAGCATCTGTGTGAGGTTGCCAAGTTGGCCGGTGGTTTTGCTGGCTCTTTCGGTGGCAGCGAGTGGGCAAGTCTTGCTGGGCTTTGGCATGATCTTGGAAAGTACCAGCCGGTGTTTCAGAATTACATACGCGGCGCCTCTGGCTATGATGCTCATATCGAGATCGCACCCGGCAAGGTTGATCACTCCAGTGCGGGAGCCATTCACGCCTGTGATCGGTTTGGCTCGAAAGGGCGGGTGCTGGCGTATCTGATCGCCGGCCACCATGCCGGGCTGTCGGATTGGCACGGTGGTTTGGCCGACCGGCTACAGAATCCAGCGAAGCGCGCCCTCTTGGATGCGGCTTTAGCCGAAAGCATCCCCACTAATATCTTCGACGCCAAGCCGCCAACCAGTAATCCGGCCAAGGGCACCGATCCCGCCCTATGGATTCGACTCCTGTTTTCCTGTGTAGTAGATGCCGATTTCCTCGACACCGAGTCCTTCATGGATGAGGGCAAAAGCGCTGGCCGTCATGGTTGGCCGACCCTGGCGGATCTGGCACCGCGCTTCGAGGCTTATATGGCCGCCAAGACCGCGGGAGCCGAACATTCCTGGGTCAACCGCCAGCGCGCCGCCATTCTCGCCCGCTGCCTGGAACAGGCAACCCAATCGCCAGGACTGTTTTCACTGACTGTTCCCACCGGCGGCGGCAAGACCTTGTCTGCGCTGGCCTTCGCTCTGCGGCATGCCCGGGTCTATAACAAGCGGCGGATCATCTACGTCATCCCCTACACCAGTATCATCGAGCAGACCGCTGAAGTGTTCCGGGATATAGTTGGTGAGGCGGTGCTGGAGCATCACAGTAATCTTGACTCCATTCACGAGACCCCACGCAGTCGCCTGGCCTGCGAGAACTGGCATGCGCCGCTGATCGTCACGACCGCCGTGCGGTTCTTCCAGTCGCTGTTCGCCAATCGCACCAGCCGGGTTCGCAAGTTGCACAACATCGTCGATTCGGTGGTGGTACTGGATGAAGCCCAATTGCTGCCGCCGGATTTCCTCGCGCCTATCCTCGGCGTTATCCGCCAACTCAAGGATCACTTCGGGGTGAGTTTCGCACTCTCCACCGCAACCCAGCCAGCGCTGGCCTCCCGCGAGGGCTTTGACTGGTATTTCCAGGGCCTGGATGATGTACGCGAATTGATGGAAGACACCACCGAATTACACTGGGTGTTCAAGCGGGTGTGGGTGGAGGTGCCTACCGATCTCGCGACGCCTGGCGATTGGAGCGAGATCGTCGCCCGGTTGCGGGAACATCCGTCGGTACTCTGCATTATCGACCGCCGCGACGATTGCCGCGAACTACACCGCTTGATGCCCAAGGGTACATTGCACGTGTCCGGCTTGATGTGCGGCGCCCACCGGGCCGAGGTAATCAAGCGGATCAAGGCCAAGCTCAAGGCAGAAGAGCCGGTGCGAGTGGTGAGCACCCAACTGGTGGAGGCGGGGGTGGATGTGGACTTCCCAGTCGTATTCCGCGCCCTGGCGGGGCTGGACTCCGTCGCCCAGGCGGCTGGCCGTTGCAACCGCGAAGGGAGGCTCAAGGAGGGCAGGGTAGTAGTATTCATTGCTCCTCGGACCACGCCATCGCTCCTCGGACCACGCCATCCGGACATTTGCGCATGGCCCAGGACTCAGGACGGCAGATGTTACAGCAGGGTTTGCAAGACCCTTTGGCCCCGGAACCAGGGCAAATTTGTTCTCCGGGCTCTCGCCCCACAGGCTGTCGCGCACGCGCAAGTGTTTCCCGACATCCGCAGGTAGTCGAACATTAACCGCGTGCTGCGGTGGAGTTGCCTCATCGTCTGCGCCACATCGGATACGCCTTTGGATTTGATCGGATCTTCCACGACAGTGCTCCCAAAAAACGGCCATACCAATTGGAAACTAAATGGATGTTCTCTGCGAGACTAATGTTTTTCTAGTGACTACGGTGATCCCCGTGTGAGGGATGGCGTCAGGAAGGGTGATGCCGGCTTTCTCAAGCAAGCGCTTGCCCAAAGGACGGGGCTCGGGAATCACTTGGCAGGTAGCGTGGTTGGGGAGGGTAAGCTCAATGGCACCAATCGAAGCGAGTTCCGCGATTCCCTCCTCGAAAGTGAGTTCGACCTCCTGCCAGAGCCGGCGCAGTTGATAGGCCAAGAGGTAGGCTAACCTGATCACACGCCTGATACAAATCATCTTCGTTAAAGGCCTCGAGTGCCAGGATGTCATACCACTTACCAATAGGTTTTATTATTTGAGTGCGGCTAAAATGAACTCAAAGCCGGTCAAGGAAGCTAATTGATTGGCAGTGATAGACTGAATAATTTGATCAACTTCTCTACGCAATTCTTCTAAATTATTCAGATTAAGCCAGCGCAATTGATCTTTCATAGATTGCCAAACGCGTTCGATGGGATTGACATCCGGGCTATAAGGTAAAGTGGACCCCTTAGTCAAGACAATTTTGAGTCGAGTTTAAGAGGGTAGCGCGGATCACATGCAGCGGAACAGCGCTGCCCTGATATTGCTTCTGCTTCTGTGCGAGATGTTGCTCGCTCGCTGAATTTATCCACAATCTGGGCGCCACCCCCATGGCCTGCCCGGTAGACCTCATCCGGTGTCCGGTAGTCCAGTGACTGGTGGCTTCTTTCCGTGTTGTAAAACACAAAGTAGTCCGTCAGGCCCAGCAGCAACTCTGGCACGTCGGCATAGCCTTTCAGGTACACGTCCTCGTGTTTGACGCTTCGCCAGAGACGCTCCACGAAGATGTTGTCCAAAGCTCGCCCACGCCCGTCCATGCTGATAGCGATGCCCTGCACCTTGAGAACCGCAGTGAAGGCTTCCGAAGTAAACTGGCACCCTTGATCGCTGTTGAAGATTTCAGGGGCACCGTAAACCTGTAAGGCCTGCTCCAAGCAATCCACGCAGAACCCGCTGTCCAGCGTATTGGAGACCCGCCAAGCCAGCACGTTGCGCGAGTACCAGTCGATCACGGCGACCAGGTACACGAACCCGCGTGCCAGCCGGATATACGTGATGTCGGTGCTCCAGGCCTGGTTCGGACGCTCAATCTCCACCCCGCGCAGCAGGTAGGGATACACCTTGTGTTGGGGGTACGGGCGGCTGGTGTTCGGCCCTGGCGCCATGCCCGCCAACCCCAGTATCCCCATCAGTCGCTGGACCCGCTTGCGGTTGACCTGATAGCCCAGGCCACGCAGATAGACCGTTATCTTGCGGCTGCCGTAGAACGGACGCCGCGTGTATTCGGCATCAATCAGATCCAGCAACGCCAGTTCCTCTGGGTCCGGGTCCAGCGCCGCCACGCGGCGGGGCGCATAGACCGTGGAACGGGCAATGCCCGTCAGCTCGCATTGCCGACTAAGCGCCAACGGATCTTGCTCGTCGACCCAGCGCTTGCGGTCATCTAGGGGCTGATCCCGGACTTTTTTTTAAGCCAGTCTAACTCCATCTTCAGCCGCCCGATCTCGGAGTAGAGCCTCTCTGGTGTGGCGGACGGATCCACCGGCTTGGCGCCACGCTTGACTTCGAACAGGCTGGCCGCCTGCGCTTGCAACTCCTTCTTCCACAGCCCTACTTGCGTCGGGTGTACGCCAAAATCCTGGGCAATTTCATTGACCGTCTTGAGGCCCCGAATCGTCTCAAGCGCAACCTTTGCCTTGAACTCACCACTGAAAATCTTGCGTTTCTTCTCACTCACAATAAACCCCGATTTCTCACCGGCTCCCATCTTAAATGATCGTCTGGAAATTGGGGTCCACTATAGACAACCCGATCATCGGCAGGCAAGATTCGGTGTACGGCTAAGGCGTTCTGGAGTTTAACTGGTGTTGGGTATCTCGGTTCCAGTCCCCGCAGCATAAAGGTGAGCAGGTCATCCCAACTGGCAAAGCAGAGATAGCGGGTCAAGGCACGGATATCGTCGAACAACGTTTGGCGGGTGGGTAAGACGTCGCGCAGGAGTCGATATTTCGTATCGATCAGTTCCAGGACGGTATGAAACAGAAAGGCCAGGAGATTGAGCGTCGCCAAGAACGACGCCAGGTACTGTTGACCGTGACCGTAGTTGTGTTCGAAGTGGTAGCCACGATTTTTAAGGATGTTATTATTTTCATTCTCGATTTTCCAACGGGTCCGGCCGGTGGTAACGATCGCTTTGACGTTCTCCCGGCTTAGGTGGTAATTGGTAACCCAGCTGTTGTGATAGAGGACAGTGCCATCATCGCGAGTGGTGGTGAGCTCACACCAATTCACCTCCCGCGCCGCATTGCCGTCCCGTAACGGGAGGCGGTTAACGTAGCGATAGGTATCGATTTCATGGCTCCGTCCCGTCCAGCGCCGCTGTACCAGAGACTCTACCTTAAGTCCCGCCAGCCAGTCATAGAGTGTTGGGTGTGAGCTCGGTTTAGCAATACATTC
>CAVOJV010000001.1:0-131992 GCA_963696325.1 uncultured Gammaproteobacteria bacterium | reverse complement strand
AAGGCGAAAGTGGAAGTCGCCGTGCAAGTCGTGGAACGCTGGATCTTGGCGCGCTTACGCAAGCACACTTTTTTTAGCCTGGCCGAACTCAATGCCGAGATCCACCGCCTGCTCGAAGAGCTAAACACCCCGGCTTTAAAAAGCTACCCGGCACCCGCCGCAGCGTATTCGAGTCGCTCGAACGAGCTGCGCTGAAATCACTACCCACCACCCCTTATGAGTTTGCGGAGTGGAAGAAAATCAAAGTGCCCCTCGATTATCACATCGAGGTCGACCAGCATTACTACTCCGTGCCTTACCGTCTAGTAGGGCAGTCACTGGACGCCAAGTTTACCGTTACCACCGTACAGGTGCTCCATAAGGGCCAGCGCGTGGCCAGTCATATCCGCTCCTATCAAAAAGGCCACCACACCACCCTGACCGAGCACCTGCCACCCTCGCATCAAGCCTACGCCGAGGGGACCCCGGAACGACTCCTCAACTGGGCCACCCAGATCGGCCCTGCCACGGCGGCAGCGGTCGCCAGTATCCTGTGCTCCCGTTTACACCCCCACCAAGGCTTCCGCGCTGGTCTGGGCCTCCTGCGTCTCGGCAAAGCCTATGACCCCACGCGGCTCGAAGCCGCCTGTGAGCGGGCCTTGGCCATCGGTAGCTGCAGCTACAAGAGTATCGAGTCCATTCTCAAGCACGGACTCGACCGTCGACCCCTGCTGACCCCCTCCACTTCAGCGGAGTCACCCCCTATCGAGCATCCCCATATCCGCGGACCTCGGTATTACCACTAACCCCGCCATTGCCATAGCAAGGTAAATCACCATGATAAAACATCCGCTTCTCGATATTCTCTACCGCTTGGGCCTGCGGGGCATGGCCAAAGCCCTCGACGAACAACTCCAGCTGGCTGAGGTTGGCTCGCTTACCTTCGAAGAGCGTCTCAGCCTGTTGCTCGATCGTGAGCAAACCGAACGTGATAATCGGCACCTGCAAGCACGGCTCAAAAGAGCCCTCTTGCGCGAGACCGCCGCCTGTGTGGAGGACATCATCTACAGCGTTCCCCGCGGTCTGGATAAATCCTTGGTCACCAAGCTCGCTACCTTGCAATGGGTACGCGAGCATCACAATTTACTCGTGCTCGGCCCCACCGGGATCGGGAAGACCTGGTTAGGATGCGCGCTGGCCAATCAAGCCTGCCGCAACGGCTTCACCGCGATCTACAAACGCCTGCCCACCCTTTTCCAAGCACTCAGCCTCGCCAAAGGCGATGGCAGCTATGCCAAACTCTTGAAGGGTTTGGCCAAGACCGATCTGCTCTATTTAGACGATTTTGGACTCGCGCCCCTCACCGATGAACAACGCCACGACTTATTAGAAATTATCGAAGAACGGTATAAGCGGCGCTCCACGCTCATCGCCAGCCAGTTACCGCTCGACCATTGGCACACCCGCATCGGCGATCCCACCCTCGCCGATGCCATTCTCGACCGGATCGCACACAATGCCTACAAAATTACCCTGCAAGGAGAATCGATGCGAAAAAAGCTAAATAAAGATTGACCCCTAGGTAAGATAAGCGCTCATAATTAACTACCGCGTCGCTACGCTCCGCCGGGTGGCAGGAATCATTAAACTAGGTGGCAGCTTTCAATTAAATTAGCCGGCAGAAATCGCTGAAAACGACGGGAACCCCATAACGGGTGCAACCGGCGTAGAGAAGGGGCAGATCATGCGCCTGAGCATCGATTGCAAGGCCACGGTGAAGCTTGGGGAGTATTCGCGAGGAGGGAAAACCCGCGGTGACCCCCGGGCCGCCGACCACGACATGGGCTGCGCAGAACAGCAGGTTCCGTTTGGGATCGTGGAGGAGGATAGTGGGCGGTTGCATCTGACGTTTGGAAGTTCCTTCAAAACCAGTGATTTCATCGTGGATAGCCTGGAGGACTGGTGGCAGGCTCTTCCTGAGCCACAGCAGACGCCGCTGACGCACCTCCAACTCAAAGTGGACAATGGCCCGGAAAGCAGCGGTGTGCGCACGCAATTTCTCAAGCGCCTGGTAGAGTTCGCCGATGCCACTGGCAAAATCATCCACCTGCTGTACTACCCGCCATACCATAGCAAGTACACTCCCATCGAACGGTGTTGGGGGATTCTGGAACAGCATTGGAATGGGGCCAAGCTGGTGGATACCGAAACTATGCTGGAAGGGGCGAAAAGCATGACCTGGAAAGGTATCCACCCTATCGTTAAACTGAGCCGGACGGTCTATCAAAAAGGGATTTCACTCCCCAAAAAGGCAATGCAGGCGGTTGAGGCCAGATTGGAACGCCACCCCCTACTACCTAAATGGGACATCCTGATTCGACCTGCTCAATAGGTAAAATCGTTTTCGGAAATGGCCTAAGACCGCACCTGGGTGAGGTATTTCGTAAGCTGGCCTTGCAAAAGGAAAGCACGATAGAAGAAGGCCATTTGATGCCAGATCATGTACATATGCTGATTTCTATTCCACCGAAATATCCGGTTTCACAGGTGGTTGGCTTTATCAAAGGTAAAAGTGCGATTCACCTGGCAAGGGTCTACGGGGAAAAGCGCCGTAACTCAATGAGGTAAGCCCCCGGCTTTGCCGGGGGACTCAGGGAGGTTTGACCTATACGACGGTCGTTGTGAATCTGTAATCTCGACCAAGAGATGGAGGTTCACAATGAAAGAATACCAGAGTCTAAGCCATACCCGGTGGGACTGTAAGTACCACGTTGTGTTCATTCCGAAGAAGCGTAAGAAGCGGGTGTTTGGGGTGCTCAGACAGCACTTGGGGGAGATCTTTCGGGAACTTGCCAGCCATAAGGAAGCGGCGATTGTGGAAGGCCACCTTAAACCGGATCATGTGCATATGTGCCTGAGTATTCCACCGAAGTACGCGGTTTCGAATGTAGTGGGTTATCTGAAAGGGAAGCGTGCGATTGTGATTGCCCGGCGCTTCGGGGGTAGGGAACGCAACTTCACCGGGGAGGTGTTTTGGGCCAGAGGCTACTTTGTTTCGACGGTGGGCTTGGATGAGCAGATAGTCAGGGCGTACATCCGCACTCAGGAGCAAGAAGATGAGCGCCACGACCAGATGAAGCTTGGGATGTAGGACAGCCGCCTTGGGCGGCGCATGGTTTTAGGGCGCCTTTGAGGCGCTCACCTAATAAGCCCCCGGCTTTGCCGGGGGTCATTTAACTGGATTTTTGTGTAGCGCGCAGTTATGTACAGTAGCGTCGCGGCATTGGTATATTTCGACCTGTTTAAGGCCTTCAACTCAACATAACTCTTTGCCCGGTGGCGTACGGTAGCCCTTCCACTTTAACGCAGATGGAGGCCACTATGCTCACCCGGCTCTTTCCAAAATCCCATCGACGCTATTCGCAGTCACCGGTCGGCGATTGGCTGCAAGGCTTTGCCGAGTGGTTGACATCCCAAGGCTATGCATGCGCTCCCGCACGCGGACACGTCCGCCGGCTAAAGCAGGTTCTGCAGCGTGTGGGCACCGTTACTTCCGAGTCGAGCTTTACCTCGAACGGACTGGCTTCGCTGTTTCTGTCGCCAGCACGTCAGCAGGCCCGCTTTGGCGCCACCCAGCGTGCCTTTGAACGCTTTCTCCGGACTGGTAACCGCCTGATAACCGAACCGGACTCGGAGCGGTTCGCCCCGCTGCTGGCGGGCTACCGCACTTACCTTCTGGAGATACGCGGGTTGACGGTCGCGACGGTTGCTCAGCACGTGGCGACTGCCTCGACCTTCCTGGCTGAAGCCCTACCGCCGGACGCTCCCTTGGCTGCGGTGTCGGCCCAGGTCGTCGAAGCGTTCGTCACCTCCCTCGGGCAACGGCTCACGCGGCCGAGCCTGCAGCATTCCGTGGCACGGCTCCGCGCCTTCCTGCGATTCTGTCATACCCGCGGTACAGTGCGAGAGCGCCTGGACAGCATCGACACGCCCCGTACCTACCGTGACGAGTTGCCGCCCCGCGCGCTCGCCTGGAACCTCGGGCAAGGCTTGCTGCGCTCCATCGATCGATCCGATCCTCTCGGCTGCCGCGACCACGCCATCTTGTATCTGATGGCACACTATGGATTACGCCCTTCGGAGGTCGTCTCGCTGACTTTGGAGTCGATCGATTGGGCGAACAAGCCGCTCCGCGTGGAACCGTGCAAGACCCGATCGGCTCTGATTCTCCCGCTAGCCGACTCCGCGCGGCGCGTCCTCAAGCGGTATCTTCGCTGTGGTCGTCCTGGCAGCCGTCACCCGCACTTGTTTCTGCGGGCACGAACCCCCCGCCGGGCCGCTCAAACCCACCGCCGTCTGTGACATCTACGAGAAGCGTGCCCGCCAAAGCGGGCTCTCGCTGCAAGGCAGTTCCTCCTATAGCCTTCGTCATGCCTTCGCGATGCGGCTCCTCAATCGCGGCGTGGGGGTCAAGGCGATCGGGGATTTGCTCGGCCACCATACCCTGGAGAGCACCTGCCTGTACCTGAGATTGCAAACCGAGGCGCTGCGCGAGGTGGCCTTACCGCTGCCTGTCCCAACGGTCGAGCCCGCCAGGAGGTCCCTATGAACACGACCTCTTTTAGCGCCCGGCTCGATCCGCTACTCGACCGCTATGTGCACGGGATGCGCTCGCTCGGGCGCGGCTATCTGGGTGAAGAGCAGATTCTCCGGTCGTTTCTGCGATTCCTGCAGGATCGCGCGGCGGTCGAACTCGATCAAGCTCTCTTCGACGCATGGTGTCATTCCCTCCAGGGGTTGACCGCCAACGGCCGGCGTAAGCGGCAGCGCATCGTCCGCAACTTCTGCCTGTATCGGCGCCGTACCGAGCCGAATTGTTTTGTGCCGGACGTCCATCGTTTCCCACGCCCGTGTCCGTACCGTGCGCCGGTGATCTTCGGTCCGGAGGCGGTCGCGCGCCTGTTGGCCGCCGCCCAGGAACTTTCCCCCAGGCCCGCTTCGCCATTGCTCCCCGCCGGCTTGCGGTTGGCCGTGGTCTTGCTCTATACCGCCGGCTTGCGCCGGGGCGAGCGCTTGCGTCTCACCTTGGCCGACGCCGATCCCGCCGCGGGGGTGCTCCGGGTGCGCGAGTCGAAGTTCCACAAGTCCCGATTCGTTCCGCTGTCGCGGGAGGCCTGCCGGGAGCTTCGCGCCTATCTGCGACAACGGCTGGCACCGCCCCTGAGCACGGCCCCCGATTCGCCCTTGCTGTGCCATGGCACCCGCAGCCTGCGCGCCTATACCGGGACAGGTTTGAGCCGGGGTCTCCAGGGGTTGTTGCAGTCCGCCAACGTCCAGAGTCCGGACGGGCGTCGGCCACGTGTCCACGACTTCCGTCATAGCTTTGCGGTCCAGGCGCTTCTGCGCTGGTATCGGCAAGGCGCCGATGTGCAGTCCAACCTGCCGAAGCTCGCGATGTACATGGGCCATGTGTCGATCGTCTCCACCGCCTACTACCTCCAGTGGATACCGGAGATCGCCGCGGCGGCGAGCGACCGTTTCGAGGCCCGCTTCGGTTATCTGATTACCGGAGAGTCCTCATGAAACCCGAACGCCCCAACGATCTCGGCCTGTCCTTGGTCAAGTTCTTCCGCGAGTCTCTTCCGACACTCCGTGGCATGAGCCTGCATACCCTCCGCAGTTACCGTGACGCCTGGGTGCTGTTCCTGCGGGTTGCCTCAGACCCTACGGGTCGGCGTATCGAGGACCTGAATCTCGACGACTTTACCGCGGAAAACATCGCATTGTTCCTCACGTTTCTGGAAACCGAGCGCCACAACGGCATTGCCACCCGCAACGCACGGCTGGCCGCGCTGCACACCTTCGCTCGTTTCCTGGCGAGCGAGTTGCCTCAATATCTGGCGGAACTCCAGCGCGCGCTGGGCTTACCGTTTAAGCGCGGCGCCCGCAACACCCCCATCGAGTATCTCGAAGCGAGTGAGGTCGAGGCGCTCCTGAATCATATCGATCGCTCCACGGCGACAGGACGGCGCGATTACGCATTGTTCGCCCTGATGCTCAATACCGGCGCCCGGGTTCAGGAAATCCTCGATCTCAAACACTGTGATGTACGCGCCGAGCCGCCGTATCAAGTCCGACTCCACGGCAAAGGCGGCACAGTGCGACTGTGCCCAATCTGGGCAGCGACCGCCGCTCGCTTGCGAGCACTCTCGCCGCAAACCCCACGCGAAGAGGCAACCGATGCGCCCCTGTTCGTGAACCGCCACGGCGGCAAGCTCACGCGCTTTGGCGTCCGCTACTTGTTGCACAAGTACGTCACGGCCAGTAGCGCCACGGCGAGTACCTTACAAGAGAAGCGGATCCATCCCCATTCCCTGCGGCATACCACGGCGATTTACCTGCTCAAGGCGGGCGTCGACTTCGCGACGATCAGCCAATGGCTGGGCCATGCTACCCTGAACACGACCATGAACTACACGCGAGCCGATCTGGATCTGAAGCGCCAAGCACTGGCCCAGGTATTTCCCGACGTACTGGCTCCGCCGCTCGCTGGCGGCACGGTCAGCGCCGAGGCCGACGTGATCGGATGGCTCAGGCGCTTATGACATGACCTGGTTATGTGGAGTCCCCGAGGGGGAAATCCGCCTCAGGTTGCCAGTTGCTCACGCAACTTGAGTTTGTCAACTTGCATTGGCCCCACTTTGATAATCTGATTTGGCCCCACCACGTTGCTGTTCATGGAGGCTCTCTCCCCAGAGAGAGCCGGTTGTGGTGGTAGTCTTTTAGCCCTCCGGTGGTGCGGTTGACGGATGGCGACGCAGGGCCTCCTGAAGGCGGATGGACTGCATGCCGGTTTCGATGAGGTGCGCCCGGTGGGTGAGTCGATCAATCACGGCCCGACAGAGGCGGGGATCCGGGAAGACCGCGGTCCACTCCCCGAAGGGCAGATTAGTGGTCAACACCAAGGCCCGCCGTTCATGGCGCTCGCTGAGCACCTGAAACAGCAGTTCGGCATCGGCCTTGCTGAGCGGCAGGTAACCCAGTTCATCGAGGACGAGTAAATCCAGCCGACTGTAGCGGCCCACGAGCCGCCCTAACTCGCGGGCATCCTTGGCTTCAACCAGTTCATTGACCAGTCGCCCGGCACTGGCAAAGCGTACCGCCCGCCCCTGGTTGGCCGCCGCTACCCCCAGGGCGGTCGCCAAGTGTGTCTTGCCCGTACCCGGTTCCCCCATCAGGATCACGGTTTCAGCCCGGTCGATGTAGTCGCCCTCGGCCAACTGCCGGATCTGCACTTCCGGGAGCGCCGGGGCACGCCGGAAGTCGAAGCTGGCCAGGGTCTTGGGCAACGGGAACCCGGCTTCCTTGAGTCGCCGGGCCGCTCGATGGGCTGCCCGCTCGGCGACTTCCAGTTCCAGTACCTGCTGGAGGTAGGGCAGCGGTCCCTGCCCTTGCCGGTGGGCGGCTTCCGCTAAGCGTTCCGCCTCGCGGGCTACCGTGGGCAGCTTGAGGGTCTGACACAGGGCTTTAAGCCCTAGCGCTGGGGCCGCCATGGGTCACCTCCACCGCTTGACTCGGCCGCAGGCCATCATAGAGGTGCAGACTCTCCGGACGGGTCTGACCGTAGCGGGCGAGGGCTCCCAATTCCCCAACCACCGCTGGCGGGGCGGGACAGGCTCCCTGCTGACGCACCAGGACCGCAATCGCCCCGGCGTCGCAGCAACCCAGGGCTACCGCCTGCGTGACGGCCTGATGCACTGCCGCCGAGTCGTTGTCGCGATGCAGCAGAAGCACCTGGAGCAGCTGCCGAGTCCCCTCGGTGTCCCCATAGCGCTGTTTCAACACCCCGAACAAGCGGTCATACACGGGGGGCCACTGACCGGTCTCGCGGGCTTGGCGCAGGGCGCGGGCGTTCGCCAGGGCACCCGGCTTGACCTGCAACCGCTCCCAGTAGTGATCCAGCACCCAGTGCTCCCCAAACCGGCCTGGCAGTCGTTCATGGGTGGCCACGCTCCGCCCCTTGTGTAGCACCTCCCAGTGCTGGGCATGCAGCTGTACCTCCACCGGCTGGCCTACCAACGCCACCGGCACCGAGTAGTGGTTGGTGCGGACGCGGACGCGGCTACTGCTGTCCACCCGACAGGTCAGCACCTCCGCCGTGGCAAACGGCGTCGCCGGTAATGGCCGCAACACCCCTTGCGCTTGCGTCCAGTCCATCGCGACCGAACGGTCCCGGCCCGTGATCTGCCTCCCCCCGTCGGCTTCGCAGGCCCGGTGGAGATAGCTATTTAACGCCGCCAAGTCCGCCATGACCGGGACCGGGACCAGGTGATTCCGCCGGAACCGGCCCACCGTCCCCTCCACCCCGCCTTTTTCATGGGCGCCGGCCAAGCCCGGTTGGCAGAAGTCGGCCGCAAACAAGTAATGGGAACGCAGGGCGATGAACCGGTCTGTCTCCTCCCGGCGCCGCCCGCGCAGCACCTTTTTCACCGCCAACCCCAGGTTGTCATACCGGAGCCGGGCAAAAACCCCGCCAAAGTCTGCGAAGGCCGCGACGTGCGCTTCCAGGAAGGCTTGCTGGGTCTGGCACCAACAGGCCCGATGAAACTCCCGGCCACTGAAGCAGGCGCGCATGACAAAAAACTGCACGGTTCGCCGCCCCTCGGGGAAATCCACCGCCGCCTCATACCAATCCACCTGCGCCTCCTCACCCGGCCCATAGCTTTGCGGTACAAAGGCTTCTGCCGGCGGACCCAACCCGCGTCGTTGCTGGCTCACGTACATCCGCACGGTCACTGCCGCTCCCGGGTAGCCGTGCTCCCGGACTAACCGCTGATAAACCCGGGTCCCGGTATGCCGCTGCTTGGGCGGCGCCTCCCGATCCGCGGCCAGCCAGCCATCAATGACCTGCCGCAAGGCCCGCGTTAACACCCAGGGTTCTCGCACCGGCGCCTTCCGCCGCGGAGGGAGTGCCGCTGCCAGCGCTTGCCGCACCGTCCGCCGATGCACTTGCCGCAGCCGAGCAAGGTGTCGGATGCCGTGGCCCCCGACGTAATAGTCGCGTCTGATCAGCTCAAATAGCTCCACTTTGGTCACCTCTCATACCCTCGCTGTTACTGTGACATCGAGCGCCACAGACTACGGCAAAGGGGGATGGGGGTGGGGCCAACTCTCGATATCAAAATCCCTTCAAGTGGGGCCAAATCAAGTTAGCAAACTCACGCAACTCCACATAACCAAGTACTACACATAAATCCATTAATGTTGAGCTCAACATTAATGGATGAAGTGGGCTATGTGCCCTTTGCCCAGGGCGGCGCCGAGTTGCTGTTTCAGGTCATCAGTGAACGCGCCGAACGAACGGCCTGGATCATTACCACCAATTTACCGTTTTCCGAATGGACCCAGGTGTTTCCGAACGCGCGCTTATGCAAAGCGTTGCTGGACCGGCTCACGGACCGGGCTCAAATCATTGAAACGGGTACCGACAGCTATCGCTTCAGGCGCACCCTGGCCAAGCGTAAACCAACCCCTGGGGAGGGCGCCTACCAGCCCTCGCAGGACACCTGAATAATGATTACCCCCCGGTGGGCCAAATGAGAGTGCCGAAATGGGCCAAAACAGCTTGCCAAACTCATCAAGACATTTTCCGAAACTTCGGTCCCTTGTACCTGACACGTTTCGGTGCGGTGCCCGCCGGCCATCGCCGAGTCATCGAGGCTATCTGCCAGTGCCACCGAGGATTTGGGCTCGGTCTGTTACCGTTGCGAGGATTGCAGTCCTCTGCACATCGTTCCAGCGGCCTGCGGTAACCGCCATTGTCCGCAATGCCAGCACCTTCCGGGCATTGTTGCAGCAGAGCGAGTTGTGCGAGCAGATCCCGGCCGCCGTCTGGCAGCAGGACTGGAACGTCAACTGCCAGGCGGTACCCAACGCCGAGGCTTCGATCAGCTATCTTGCACCCTCTGTGTTCAAGGTCACCAGCGCCGATCAGCGCATCCTGGACGTCCAAGGCGGGCAAGTGAGCTTCTCCTACTGGAAAGCCGGTGCCATCGCGCTCGAACCTGGTTTCTCGATGCCATGGAATTCATCCGGCGATTCCTGCAGCATGTGTTACCCACCGGTTTTATGAAGGTGCACTACTACGGCGTTCTCTCGCCGACCGCCAAGATGCCGCTGAAGGAGGGTAGGGCGAGGGTGGAACTGGCTTACGGCTTTGCCGTGACGGTGCCCGAGCGAAAGCCGGCTGACCCACAGCGCCCTGCCTGCCAAGCCTGCGGCGGCGCTTTGCGCTTTTACCGCTCACTGCGCGCCGACCGTTCCGGCGCGCCCCGCCCAAGCTCCCAAAAAGCAATCCCCTTATTCAAGCCCCATGCCGGATTCCGGGCCTCTTGAACACAGGAATCGGGTCAGAGGGGGCCGCAGCCCCCGTCTGCCCACAGAACCGTGCGTACGGGTCCGTACACGGCTCCTCACGCAAGGCGTATCCACTGACTCACATCAAACCAGTGCGGTAACTGCTTGTCCGAGCGAATGGCTTGTCCCATGGTCCCAATGAACCAGCCGACCGGGTAGGCCCGCGTCACCGCGAAGGTGTTCGAGAGCGCCCAGCGCCGCTGATGGGAAAATACGGCCTTGCCCGCCTGGCGGCGTGGCACGCCACGCTTGACCAGTTTCCGGAAGAGATTACGTCGGCTCTTTTGTTGATCCACCAGGCGGGATCGCAATCGTCGCCGAATGTGGGCTTCGATCTTCTTGAGCTGGGCGGGGTAGTAGGTCATCGCAAAGTAGCTCGACCAGCCCACGTACCAACTGTTGATCCGCTCGATGCTCGTCTCCAGAGTCAGGTGGGTGCCCCGCGGGGTCAGCTCCTTGACCTTGTCCATCGCCGCTTGCAGGGCCTTGCGCGAGATCGCAATGGTATCCCCCACAATGGTCAGTCCCAAGAACTTGACCCGATCCGAACGGGCCACTTGGCTCTTCTCGCGGTTCACCACCAGTTTCAGTCTCTTCTCGATGTATCCGCCAATGCTTGCCATGACCCGCTCGGCCGCCTTGGGCGTCCTCACGAAGATGTTGCAGTCATCGGCGAACCGGCAAAATTCAAGGCCGCGCCGCTCCAGCTCCTTATCCAGCTCGTCGAGGACGATGTTGCTGAGCAGGGGACTGAGCGGGCTGCCTTGAACGGCCCCTTCCGTGGAGGGGGTCACCAGGCCGTTGGCCATGATGCCGCTGCGCAGGATCAGCCCAACCAGGCGCAGGATGCGCTTGTCGGGGATCGTCTGTCCCAGGCGAGCGATCAGCCGGTCATGGTGGATTCGGTCGAAGAATTTCGATAGGTCCAGATCCACCACGTAGGGCTTGCCCCCAGCCACGATCCGACGCGCCGCCTCCACCGCTTGGCCTTGGTTCCGCCCAGGGCGAAAACCGTAGCTGTGCGCGGAGAACAACGGCTCGAAGATCGGCTCCAGTAGCAGTTTCAGGGTGGCCTGAACCACCCGGTCGCGCACCGTCGGCACCCCAAGCAAGCGGATGCCCTGCCCACCAGGCTTGGGGATCTCTACCCGTCGCACCGGTGAGGGTTCGTAAGTCCAGCTTTCCAGCTCCACGGTCAGCCGGCTTAGCTCGTCGTCCAGGCGTGTCTCGAACTCGGCAATCGTCACTCCGTCGATGCCGGGGGCTCCCTTGTTCTTTCTCACGCGCTGGAATCCCGCCGCCAGATATTCCCTGGCGCACAGGTCCTCGAAGAGTCTGCGCTCGTCAGTCAATAGGTCTCTGCCGCTCATTTCACTCTCTCTTTCTGCATGGGCCCTTCAGCGATCACCGCACCAGCGATTCACCCGGCATCTACGTCCCGGGCACTCGCCGGCTCCACTTGGGCTGGTCTCGGACCCACAGTCTCTAACAAGCTTCATCAACCGCTTACGTGTTCCGCCCTTCACCTCCGGCCTCCTTGCCGCTGACCCGATGGTTTACCCTCACCTGCGTCACCGCAGCGTTCTTCGGCACCGGGCTTTACGATTACTACGGCTTCGTCTGCAGGCCCCCGTCCCATCACGCACGCGTCTCCGCGTCGCTTAGGGCTTAAGGTGTCGTAGTTACACCGACCCAGGATCGACGGCCCTTCACCGGGTAAGCTAGTCGCCTCTGTTCCCGCCCACCTACCTTCTCTACGCACAGGGATTACGAGGAGATGATCGGGCTTCGGTGGTCCACGGCACCTCGCCCAACCCTGTACGCCTCAACAAAGGTTCGCTCTCGCTTAGGTGGCGAGTTTGGACTCCGGCTTCTTTCAGATCCCTCATTGGCTCCCGTCCGGCAGCGGCCTTGCCATCCTCCTCGTCCATAAGGTGCAGGGGGAGTTTCTTCGGGCACCCTTGCCTTCGCCTACGTGTTCCCCTCTCCCAAGGGCCACGGTTGGACTTGCACCAACTAGCCGACTAGCATGCCGGTCACACTTGAAACGACCCTGCGGGATCGTCTCAATCTTTATTGGTTAACATTCAGAACCGCCTTGCAGATCTCGGGCAATATTGGAGGTTCTGGAGTTGGCTTTTGCTTCTGAGAAGGCGAGGAAATGGCTGCCATCTGTATCTCTCGCACCCACCGCTCCAGCCCAACGTCGCAGCCGTCATCCATGAGCAAAGGCTCTTGCGGTCTGCACAGCGGATTATCAGCCGGGCAGCGCAGGCGCACGTGGAAATGCTCGTCGTGTCCCCACCAAGGCCGGATCTTATAAAGCCAAGAGGGGTCCCGCTCGCTGCTGCACAGTGCCCGCTTAATGATGGGATTGACGAAAATACGCTCCACCTCCGGAGCCTCGCTCGCGAGCTTCAAGGCATTTCGGTAGTGAGAGGACCAGCGTGCGGGATTCAAGTAGCCCTCGGCAGCCTGGATGACGGACAGCATGGGAATCGCCTCCGTTTCCTCACGGGAAAGGGGGCGTCCCTGCGGCCCCTCGCCAAACCAGATATCCACGTCCAGGCCAATTTGATGGCTGCGATGGCCTCCATTCATTGGGCCGCCCCGCGGTTGAGATAAGTCGCCTATAAGTAGTCGTTGCCCTTGGGCTGATGCTTGCCGGCCGAGACGCTCCACGAAAGCGATCAGGTTGGGATGGCCAAAATAGCGGTTGCGGCTAGGGCGCATGACCTGAAAACCCTTGCCGTGTAGCGGCAGGACAGCAGCGCCTGCCAGGCAGCCGGCGTTGTAGGCGCCAATAGCCTGAGGTGATTCAGCGAGAGGAGTATCGATTTCGCTCCAGGCGTTACCGGCCAAGCATGGAGCGACCCAGGCTAGTAGCGCTAGACCACTGAATATGGTTTTCACATTATCGCCCTTGAATGAGAATAGCTACCAGCAACTCCGTCGATCGCCCTTACATCCTGTTCGCGAGCGGAGCGGTTCCATTTGGACGCGCCATCATCTGCTCAGAATATCGGCCAAACCTCTAACGTCCTGGCGGACATTCTCCCCTAAACTCAATCTTGCCATTCTCATGAACCGCTTCCAAGCGTACTGTGAATCCCCATAATCGGTGTAAATGCTTTAAAACGTCATTGCTGGTCTCGCCGAGCGGTTTACGGTTGTAAAGAGTGTGGCGCAGAGTCATAGATCGGTTACCACGATATTCCACATTGTAAACTTGAATGTTGGGTTCCCGGCTGCCCAGGTTGTAGTGATCAGCAAGCGCCTGGCGCACATGACGGTAACCCCATTCATCGTGAATAGCGGTGACTTCCAATTGGTCTCTGGCGTCATCGTCCAACACAGTGAAAAGCTTCAGATCTCGGATTACCTTGGGCGAGAGAAACTGGGCGACGAAACTTTCATCCTTGAAATTGCGCATGGCGAAGTTCAGGGTCTTGATCCAGTCACTGCCGGCTATATCCGGAAACCAGTAGCGGTCTTCGTCAGTCGGATTTTCGCAGATGCGGCGAATATCGCACATCATGGCGAAACCCAGGGCATAGGGGTTGATACCTGAGTAATATGGACTATTGTAGGGCGGTTGGTAAATAACGTTAGTATGGGATTGTAGGAATTCTATTATAAAACCGTCGCTAACGAAGCCCTCTTCATAGAGCTTATTCAGCAAGGTGTAATGCCAGAAGGTAGCCCAGCCCTCGTTCATCACTTGGGTTTGGCGCTGCGGATAAAAATACTGTGCCAACTTGCGGACAATCCGTACGACCTCCCGTTGCCAGGGTTCCAGCAGGGGAGCGTGCTTCTCGATGAAGTACAGCAGATTTTCCTGGGGCTCGGCAGGAAAACGTTGGCTGTCTCCGGCATCAGCAGAGGTTTCTTTAAGCGGTATCGTGCGCCACAGGTCATTGATCTGGTATTGCAAATAGGCTTCCCGCTCTTCCTGACGCTGGTGTTCCTCCTGCATGGATAAAGGCGCGGGGCGCTTGTAGCGATCCACACCGTAATTCATCAGGCTGTGACAGGAATCCAGAAAGAGTTCCACCGTTTCTTCGCCGTAGCGTTCCTCGCATTGGGCGATGTAATTCTTGGCAAACAGCAAATAGTCGATGATGGCGTCGGCGCTAGTCCAGGCGCGGAACAGGTAGTTGCCTTTGAAGAACGAATTATGGCCGTAGCAGGCATGGGCGATGACCAGCGCCTGCATGGTCATCGTGTTCTCCTCCATCAGATAAGCGATGCAGGGATCGGAATTGATCACGATTTCATAAGCTAGCCCCATTTGGCCACGCTTGTAATGCTGTTCGGTGGTCACGAACTGCTTACCGTAGGACCAGTGTTTATAACCCAGAGGCATGCCTATCGAGGAATAGGCATCCATCATCTGTTCGGCGGTGATGACTTCAATCTGGTTGGCATAGGTATCCAGGCCAAAGTCGGCGGCGATCCGGCCGATCTCGGCGTTGTAGCGCTCCAATAGCGGAAAGGTCCACTCAGACGAATCAGAAATCAATCTTTGGGTCATGTGGCTGCGCGTCTCTTAAACAGTTCCCGAAAGACAGGATAGATATCCGCGGGTCCGTCGATCTGCCGCATGGCGAACTGCGGATAGGCTTTTTTCACGTCCTCATAGGACTCCCAGAGGCTCTGGTGACGGTCGGGGGTAATTTCAATATAGGCGAAGTAACGCATGCTGGGCATGATCTGTTTAATCAGAATATCGCGGCAACTGGGCGAGTCATGATGCCAGTTGTCGCCATCCGAAGCCTGGGCCGCGTAAATATTCCAGCTCGAGGTGGGATAGCGGGCGTTGATGATGTCCCGCATCAAGGTCAGAGCGCTGGATACGACCGTGCCACCCGTCTCGCGGGAGTAGAAGAACTCTTCTTCATCCACTTCCTTGGCAATGGTATGGTGGCGAATGAATACCACCTCGATGCGCTCATAGTTACGCTTCAGGAACAGGTACAGGAGAGTGAAGAAACGTTTGGCCAAATCCTTGCGAGCCTTATCCATGGAGCCTGATACATCCATGAGGCAAAACATCACCGCCTGGGTGGTAGGCTGCGGCTGCTGGATGCGGTTGCTATAGCGCAGGTCAAAGGTATCGATGAAGGGTACCGCGCGAATGCGCGCCCGCAGATGGTCGATCTCTTTTTGCAACGCGATCACTTGCGGGTCGGTTTCGTCGGTTTCCTCGAGCAAAGCGTCGAGTTCCCGCTCGGCCTCCCGCAAACGCATGCTGTAGGGGGCTGCCATAGCCTTGCGGCGGGCTAGCGCCCCCTTCAAAGAACGCACGATATCGATATTGCAAGGTACGCCTTCGGAACTGTAGCCGGCCCGCACGGACTTGAACTCCTGGGCCTTGGCCAACTGGGTCTTGACAAGATTGGGTAATTCCAGATCCTCAAAGAACAACTCCAGGAACTCCTCGCGGGACAGTTGAAAGATGAAGTCGTCATCGCCCGATCCACTGTTACCCGCCTGGCCGCTGCCACTGCCGCTACCGCCGCCTCTGGTTGGGCGTGGAACCTTGTCACCGGTGACAAACTCCTTATTGCCGGGATGAATGATCTCCCGACGGCCGCCCGGTCCGTGGCTGAACACGGGTTCGGATAGATCACGGGCGGGAATGCTCACCTTTTCACCGTTGTCCATGTCGGTGATTGAGCGGCCATTCATGGCGTCAGCCACGGCTTTCTTGAGTTGGCTCTTGAAACGCCGGATGAAGCGCTGCCGGTTAACGGTACTTTTGTTCTTGCCGTCTATGCGTCTATCGATAAAAGTTGGCATACTAGGCCCTCCTCTAAGAGGACTTGCGCACCCGCAGATACCAGTCAGACAATAGGCGCACCTGCTTCGGAGTGTACCCCTTGGTTACCATGCGATTGACGAATTCCTCATGCTTCTTCTGATCCTCGGTCGATGACTTGGCGTTGAAGGAGATCACCGGTAACAGTTCCTCGGTGCTGGAAAACATCTTCTTCTCGATCACCGCCCGCAGCTTCTCATAGCTGGTCCAGGTTGGGTTCTTGCCATTGTTGTTGGCGCGTGCCCGCAGCACGAAGTTGACGATCTCGTTGCGGAAGTCCTTCGGGTTGCTGATGCCGGCCGGTTTCTCGATCTTCTCCAGTTCGGCATTGAGGGCGCCCCTGTCGAAGAACTCGCCGGTATCCGGATCCCGGTATTCCTGATCCTGGATCCAGAAATCCGCATAGGTCACATAACGGTCGAAAATATTCTGGCCGTACTCGGAATAGGACTCCAGGTAAGCGGTCTGCAGTTCCTTGCCAATGAACTCGGCGTAGCGGGGCGCCATGTAGCCCTTGATATAGCTCAGGTAACGTTCTTCCACTTCGGGTGGGAATTGCTCGCGCTCGATTTGTCGCTCCAGGACATAAAGCAGGTGCACGGGGTTGGCGGCTACCTCGCTATGATCGAAGTTGAATACCTGGGACAGGATTTTGAAGGCAAAGCGGGTAGAGATCCCGGTCATGCCTTCATCTACCCCCGCATAGTCGCGGTATTCCTGCATCGACTTCGCCTTGGGGTCCGTATCCTTGAGGTTCTCGCCATCATAGACTCGCATCTTGGAAAAGATGCTGGAATTCTCCGGTTCCTTGAGGCGCGACAGCACGGAGAATTGAGCCAGCATCTCCAGAGTGTCGGGAGCGCAGGGAGCCTGGGCGAGTGAACTGTTGGTCAACAGCTTGCTATAGATCTTCACCTCATCGGAAAGTCGCAGGCAGTAGGGTACCTTGACGATATAAACCCTGTCGAGAAAGGCCTCGTTGTTGCGATTGCTTTTGAAGCTCTGCCACTCGGATTCATTCGAATGGGCAAGAATAATGCCTTCGAACGGTATCGCCGACAACCCCTCGGTACCGTTGTAATTGCCTTCCTGGGTAGCCGTCAGTAGAGGATGCAAGACCTTGATGGGGGCCTTGAACATTTCCACGAATTCCATCAACCCCTGATTAGCCAGGCATAAGCCGCCGGAGAAACTGTAGGCATCGGGGTCATTCTGGGCGTAGTACTCCAGCTTGCGAATGTCCACCTTGCCCACCAGGGAGGAAATATCCTGATTGTTCTCGTCGCCAGGTTCGGTCTTGGAGATAGCGATCTGCTTGAGGATGGACGGCCGTAACCGCACCACCTTGAACTGGCTGATATCGCCGTTGTACTCATGCAAGCGCTTTACCGCCCAGGGCGACATGAAGCCTCTTAGATAGCGGCGGGGAATACCATAGTCTTCCTCCAGAATGGGACCATCCTCATCCGGAGAGAACAGGCCCAGCGGGGATTCATTGACAGGAGAACCCTGGATGGCATAGAAGGGCACTCGTTCCATAAGGGCTTTAAGCCGCTCGGCGAGGGAAGACTTGCCGCCACCTACCGGCCCCAACAAATAGAGTATTTGCTTCTTCTCTTCCAGCCCTTGAGCAGCATGTTTCAGGTAAGACACGATCTGCTCAATGGAGTCTTCCATCCCATAAAATTCCCGGAATGCCGGGTACATTTTTATGACCTTGTTGGAGAATATACGGCTCAAACGAGGGTTCAGTCGAGTATCCACAAGCTCGGGTTCCCCAATAGCCAT
Organism: uncultured Gammaproteobacteria bacterium; assembly: GCA_963696325.1. Classification (GTDB taxonomy): domain Bacteria; phylum Pseudomonadota; class Gammaproteobacteria; order Competibacterales; family Competibacteraceae; genus CAVOJV01. The sequence goes on along the minus strand of CAVOJV010000001.1, from coordinate 113,988 downwards.
GAGCATCCGTTCCGCAGCCGTGGCATAGGCGCTTGGGTCGTTTTTGCAGATCTCCAGGTATTCCTGAAGGGATAAAACTTCTTCTCGGCCCTGTTCATAGCGCGACAGATAACGGTTGAAGATGCTCATAGGGGTCACCTCTCCTAAAAGTATGATGCCATCTGAATGTTTTCTAAATTGTTACCTCAGCAATTAACGGACCAGGTTTAATAAGTTTGGTTGCATCAAAATTTCAATTTTCATCAATTTCAATTGCTTAATCCGCCTGGACCAGATGTTTTTTGGGATGGTCAATAGTGAATAAAATAAATTATTTGACGAAATATTTATAGTAAAACCGCTGGTGATGTGATAACGACCATAACGCAAGGGATAATTTAAAAACATCCCTGCCAATGCTGCGATGCGCAATAATTTTTGAGATCAGCCATGCTCTGCACTATATTGGTGCGGCGCACTATGATTGTAATCACGATGCTACTATTCTTAGGCCGCCACGGTTCATGTTAACCATGATATAAAAAATATACATAAATTATGATGGTCAAGCTTGCCTAATTTGAATCTGTACGGCGCTGGCGTTGCTAGGTTGGGAGATTGCGTGCTGGCACAACGCGCTGCTAGTGAAAACTAATAACATCAACGTTCATACATCAATTAAGGAGGGGAGGTATGAAAATCCGTCCCTGGCTGGGAATCGCACTGGCAGCCATGCTTGGCGGCTGTGCTTTGAGTCCACAGACCGTGGCTATCAAGCCGTTGATCGATGCTCGGAGTTATCCTGATTGGCCGGGGGCGGAGTCTGGCGTTGGAAGTGGTGGACCAGCGCCCTGTCGCGCGTTTTGGCACCCGCGGTGGGTTATATGACACCGCCTTTATCAGCCCGCGGACAGAGGTGGCACCGGTGATTCGCCAGGCGCTGGCCGAGCGGCTGGGCGCCGATGGATTCAAAGTGACCTTGGATCAAACAAGTACTCCTCTCGCCATGCGCGTCGAGATCCAGCGTATTGACTATATTGCGTCTGGGGACCCAATGAGAAAAGAGGTGCGGGTGGAAGCCGCCATCCGCGCGGTGACCCGCAATGGCGGGCGCACGCTAACTAGCCAATATCGGGCTAGCAAAACTCGCCAGGCATTGACTCCGCCTGACGAAGTTGAAAACGAGGCCATTATCAACGATGTCGTGGCCGAAGCTCTACGACGTTTGCTCCAGGATGACGCTCTGTTGGACCTAATGGGTCAGTGAACGAAGTGCCGATTACCATGACATTGTTTGCGGATCGGCACATCGTTATAACGAGTTGGTGAAATGAAAATAATCAGCGACTGGTTCCAGCGCTATCTGAACGATCCTCAGGCGGTCATCCTGTTGGTGTTGTTGATGGTAGTCACCGCCGTCATTCTGCTAATCGGCAACATGCTGACCCCCGTGATCGCCGGTATCGTAATCGCTTATTTGCTGGAGGGCTTGGTGCAACTGCTGGAACGCCAGTCGCTGCCGCGGTTGCCAGCGGTGTTGGCAGTGTTCACCCTATTTATCACCTTCGTACTGTTCTTGTCGTTGGGACTTTTGCCGCTGCTGTCACGCCAGTTAACCCAACTGGTTCAACAGTTCCCCACCATGCTTGTCAAGGGGCAGGACCTGCTGCTCGGCCTGCCGGCCATGTATCCACAGTTCATAACCGAGACCCAGGTGCTGGAAGTGATTGCGACAATAAAGACTGAAATCGCCGGCATCGGCCAAAAAATCTTGTCCTGGTCCTTAGCCTCGGTGGTGGGTTTTATCACGATTATCGTGTACCTGGTCCTGGTACCTCTGCTGGTCTTTTTTTTCCTCAAGGATAAAGACCGTATTCTGCTGTGGTTTCACAGTTTCCTGCCCAGTGACTACACACTGACCCAGCAGGTATGGCGGGAGGTGGACTTGCAAATGGGCAATTACGTGCGTGGCAAGTTCTGGGAGGTCGTGATCGTCTGGGCGGCGAGCGTGGCCGCGTTCACTTATATGGAGCTGCAATTCGCCATGCTGTTGGGTCTTATGGTGGGACTGTCGGTCATCGTGCCCTACATCGGCGCTGCGGTGGTGACTTTTCCAGTGGCTATTGTCGCCTTCTTTCAGTGGGGCTGGGGTTCGGAGTTCATGTGGCTCATCGTGGCTTATACCATTATCCAGGCGCTGGATGGCAATATACTGGTGCCCCTGCTGTTCTCCGAAGTGGTGGATTTGCACCCTATCGCTATCATCGTTGCCGTACTGGTGTTCGGGGGGTTGTGGGGATTCTGGGGGGTATTCTTCGCCATACCGCTGGCCACCGTGGTGCAGGCTGTGCTGAAGGCCTGGCCACGGCGGACCATCCAGGAATCACCCGCAAAAGCGTCGCGGGTCAGCGAGGCATGAGACCGCGATTTCCTGGGCCCGTCACAGCACTTCCGAAGCGAATTCCGCCAATCGCGAGCGTTCGCCGCGCAGCAAGGTGATATGACCCGCATGGGGCCAGGTCTTAAAGCGATCTACCACGTAGGTAAGACCCGAGGTGGTTTCTGACAGGTAAGGCGTGTCGATCTGGGCGATGTTGCCCAGGCACACCACCTTGGTGTGGGGACCAGCGCGGGTGATCAAGGTCTTCATTTGTTTGGAGGTTAGGTTCTGCGCCTCATCGATGATCAGGTACTTGCTCTGAAAGGTGCGGCCACGCATGAAATTCAGCGAGCGGATTTTGATCCTGCTGCTCAGCAGATCCTGGGTGGCAGCCCGACCCCAATCGCCGTTCTCATGCGTGTTGGATAGGACTTCCAAGTTGTCCATCAAAGCGCCCATCCAGGGCGTCATCTTTTCCTCCTCGGTGCCGGGCAGGAAACCGATGTCCTCGCCGACCGGTACCGTTACACGGGTCATGATGATCTCGCGGTAACGTTTATTGTCGAGGGTTTGCGCCAGGCCCGCGGCCAGTGCCAGCAAGGTCTTGCCGGTGCCGGCTGCGCCCAGCAAGGAGACAAAATCGATATCCGGGTCCAGCAACAAATTAAGAGCAAAGTTCTGTTCGTGGTTGCGCGCGCTGATGCCCCATATCGCGTGATTGGGCGTAGTATAGTCCTTCAGAAGTTCAATGGTGGCGGTGTCGTCGGTATTGCGCCGGACGATGAATGCGCCTCCCTGTTCGTCCCGCATGCACAGGCATTGATTAGGATACCAGCTGGTGACGTCAGGACCACACACCCGATAGAAGGTTCGTCCGCTCTCCTGCCAGGACTCCATATCCTTGCTGTGGGCCTCCCAGAAGTCAGCCGCTATGTCCCGGGTGCCACTGTAAAGCAGGTTGACATCGTCCAGCACCTGGTCGTTGTAGTAATCCTCGGCATGAATGCCGAGAATGGTCGCCTTAATGCGCAGGTTTATGTCCTTGGATACCAGGGTAACACGCAGGGTGCGGTGTTCCTCCTGAAGCGCCATGGCGACACTCAGGATGTCGTTGTCCGGCGCGTTGCCTGGCAGTAGCACTGGCAATACTGCGGGAATAGGGCGGGTTTGAAAGAACAACTTGCCCCCCACCTGCGCATTCTGCGCATTTGCCTTGTTGTAGGGTGCTGGCAGGGGTAATCCCTGGTCGATTGCCTCTTTGCTGGCCCCAGCCATTAGTTCATCCAGGAAACGGCTTACCTGGCGGACATTGCGGGCTACCTCAGAGAGGCCCTTCTTGGCGCGGTCAAGTTCCTCCAGGACCATCATGGGTAGGTGAATGTCGTGCTCTTTAAAGCGAAACAGAGCGGTAGGATCGTGCATCAATACATTGGTATCGAGCACGAAAAGACGCTTAGCGTGGTCGCTGTTCATTGAGGTCCTAAGCGCTGACGGCTGGGTGCCGCCAAGGATGTGCAAAGTTGTTTGAGTACCAGTTTGAGTAACAGTGTTAACCCTTGACTGGTTCTATGACCGCGTCCAGATTGAGTTCATCGCAAAAGTCCATGAATTCTTCCCGTAACATCGCGATGTGCATAGTGGCTTGAATACCGATGGCCATATTGACGGAGAACATGGGGGTGCCAGTATGGGGAGCGCTGTAGCCGCGCGTGACCAATTCTTCGATGGTGATGCCGCGGCTTGAGAAAAAATTCGCCAGACTGTGCACGATGCCTGGTTGATCCATGGCAATCACTTCTACCGCATAGGGCAAGACATTGCTACGCGGTTTGCGTAACTCGGTGCGCTTGGCGGTAATCGTCATTGCCAGAGGGTGTTCGAGTTTCTTTAACTGTACCTCCAGCTTGGCCAGCGTATTCCAGTTGCCCTGTATCATCAAAATGGCGGCAAATTCACCCCCTAGTATCGTCATGCGGCTATCCGCAATGCTGCAGTCGCACTCTAAAATAACCCGGGTCAGTTCATTGACGAGACTAGGACGATCTTCTCCCAAGGCGGAGATAACCAAATAATTTTTCACGGGCAGGTATTCCAGTGAGGATATTGGCGCGGCAACTATCAACAATATGCGCAGTGTACATTCATCAAACAAAGGTGAAAACAACCTCTAGGGCGAGCCCAAGTGGATGCTTGTCAACCTCGCCCTGGCCACGTACCATGCCATAATTACTTATATAAATGGAGATATTCTATGTTCCATGGCAGCATGGTGGCGATGGTGACCCCAATGACCGCGGAGGGTGACCTGGATTCTGAGGCATTGGCGCGCCTCGTGGCATTTCACCTGGAGAATCGTACCGATGCCATCGTGGCTGTCGGCACCACCGGTGAGTCCGCGACCTTGGATACCGATGAGCACTGTACAGTGATACGCCGGGTAGTGGAACTGGTTAAGGGCCGCATCCCGGTGATCGCGGGCACTGGGGCGAACTCCACCAGCGAGGCTCTGCACTTGACCCGTGCAGCAATGCAGGTGGGCGCCGATGCGTGTCTGTTGGTAACGCCGTATTACAATAAACCTACCCAGGAAGGATTGTACCGCCACTACAAGCTGATTGCCGACAGCGTCCCTATCCCGCAGATCCTCTACAACGTGCCGGGCCGCACCGCCTGCGACATGCAGCCAGATACGGTGGCGCGCCTCGCTGATATTCCTAATATTGTTGGTATCAAGGAGGCCAGCGGGAGCCTCGCGCGGATGCGCGAGCTGGTGGCGCGCTGCGGCACCCGCATGGACATCTTCAGCGGTGATGACGCCATTGGCGCCGAGGCCATCCTCAATGGCGCCAAGGGTACTATCTCGGTGACCGCTAATGTCGTCCCGCGCGCCATGCACGATCTGTGTGCGGCCGCTCTGGCCGGTGACCGCGCCGAGGTCGAACGCATCAACGGCCGCCTGGAGGCTCTGCACAAGGCTTTGTTCCTGGAGTCCAATCCCATTCCAGTGAAATGGGCAGTCGCGCAGTTGGGCTTGATACCCACTGGGATACGACTGCCTCTTACGCCCCTGTCGGAGCAGTTTCAGGCCAGTGTTCGGCAGGCCATGCACCAGGCCGGCGCCCTTTGAGTTCTTCAGGCTGAAATCCATGCAATTCGTGCGAACCCTGTTTCGAGTGATGGCGTTGACCTGCCTAGCGGTGATGGTGATGGCGTGCTCTGCCGCTGACAGCCTGCTTCCAGACCGGCGGCCTGATTACCGGCAAAGTAAGGTGCTCTCTCCTTTGGAGGTGCCGCCGGATTTGACGGCTTCCACCATCGACGACACCTTGGTAGTCCCTGAACTAAATCCTACTAGTTCCGCTAGCTTTTCCGATTATGCCAGCGAGCGTCCTGGTGGTAGTCAGATAGCTAAATCCGAAGCGGTTTTGCCGGATCAGGCCGGTATGCATATGGAGCGGGATGGTAACCGGCGGTGGCTGGTGGTGGAGCAAGATCCCGCCCGGCTCTGGCCGCGAGTCAGGGAATTCTGGACCACTAACGGGTTTATCCTAAAGAAGGATGATCCCCGCATCGGCATCATGGAGACGGATTGGATCGAGAACCGGGCTGATATACCCAAGGATGGCATCCGAGCTGTTCTCGGCAAGGCCCTCGATTTTGCTTATTCGGCACCAACCCGTGATAGATTCCGGGTTCGGCTGGAGCCGGGTTCCGGCGCTACTGAAATTTATCTCACTCACTACGGTGTCGAGGAAGTGGCTCAGGGTGGGGTAGGGCAGCGCCAGAGCGAAACGATTAAATGGCAACCACGTCCCGCCGATCCCGAGTTGGAGGCGGAAATGCTGCGGCGCCTCATGATCTATCTGGGGGCCTCCGAAAAACGTGCTGAAACTCAACTTGCCAAGGCTGCCAATCCACAGACCCCCAAGGTGCGTCTGCAGGATGCCGCCGATGGCCAGAAAACCCTGGTTATCGATGAAAATTATGCTCGTGCTTGGCGCCTGGTGGGATTGGCGCTGGATGGGAGCAATTTCGTGTTGGAGGACCAGAACCGTAGTCAGGGCCTCTACGTGGTTGAGTACAATGATCCCCTGGTTGAGCGCAAGGAAAGCAAAGGTCTCTTCTCCGGATTGGCGTTCTGGAGAAAGGATAGTCCGCCTCCACCGGGTATGCGTTACCGGGTCCGTCTGGCTGGACAGGGCTCACAGACGCTGGTAGTGGTTCAAAATGCCCAGGGCCAGCCTGATAATTCGCCTACCGCCCAGCTTATCCTGAAGTCGTTGCTAGACGTCATCAAGTAAATTGTTAAGGCACGGTGGGCATTTGGCTGACCGCCCACCGTGCTTCCCGCAAGCATGCGCATACATTGTCTGCCCCCTGAATTGGTCAATCAGATTGCCGCCGGCGAAGTGGTGGAACGCCCGGCCTCCGTAATCAAGGAACTGTTGGAGAACAGTCTGGATGCGGGCGCCACCCGAATCGAAGTGGAGGTGGAACAGGGAGGGGTAAAACTGATCCGGGTTCGCGATGATGGTACCGGTATCCATAAGGAGGACCTATCGTTAGCCTTGATGAGTCATGCCACCAGCAAAATTGCGAGCCTTGCAGACCTGGACAGGGTCGCCACTCTGGGTTTTCGCGGTGAGGCCCTGCCCAGTATTGCCGCGGTATCTCGCCTTACCTTGATTTCTCGCAGCGCCCACCAGGCTAGCGCCTGGAAGATATTGGGAGACGGCCAGTCCCAGCAGCAGGGGCCTATACCGGCGGCGCACCCCGTAGGAACTACCGTGGAGGTGCGCGACTTGTTTTATAACACCCCGGCGCGTCGCAAGTTCCTGCGTACCGAGCGCACTGAATTCGCGCACCTGGAAGGCGTGGTCAAGCGCATTGCCCTGAGTCGGTTTGGTGTGGAGATCAATCTGTGCCACAATCAGCGCCCAGCCGCTTTACTGCCTCGCGCTGTCACCCGCGCCGAGCAGGAACAACGGCTGGGTGGGTTATGTGGGCGCAGCTTTGTGGAGAATACGGTATTCCTGGAACGGGAAACCACCGGACTGCGCTTGTGGGGCTGGGTTGTTCTGCCGGCCTTTTCCCGTAGTCAAACAGACCTGCAATATTTCTTTGTCAATGGCCGTATGGTATGGGACAAGCTGGCTAGCCATGCGTTGCGACAGGCCTATCAGGATGTGCTTTATCATGGTCGCCACCCGGCCTTTGTGCTGTATATGGAACTGGACCCCGCCACGGTGGATGTGAATGCCCACCCAGCCAAGCACGAAGTCCGTTTCCGGGACTCCAGGCTGGTGCATGATTTTCTGTTTGCCACGCTTCACGAGGCACTGGCTCAGGTACGTCCCGGCGCTCGGCAGACAGCGGCAAGTCCCGCCCTGGAAAACGCTGCCCTGGCCCCACATGCTAGCCCGACGCTGCTGTATGCTACCGCGCCACCGGCACCGCAGATGCAGGAGGCCATGGTCTTGCCAGTGCAAGAGCAAATCGCCGCTTATGCCCGCTTGCATCCGCCGCCGGAGGTGAGCCCGTTTGCGGCGCCGCCAGCAGCGGCCGAAATGCCGCCCCTGGGCTTTGCCATTGCGCAACTGCATGGTATTTACATACTGGCCGAAAACGCGGCTGGTCTGGTTGTCGTCGATATGCATGCGGCGCATGAGCGCATCACCTTCGAACGCCTCAAGGCCGCTCTGGAGCAGGAAGGGATTCGCACCCAGCCGCTGCTGGTTCCGGTGACGGTCGCTGTCAGTCAACAGGAAAGTCAATATATAGAAAACGCTGCCGATGTTCTCTCAAAACTAGGTCTGGAGGTGGCGCAATTGGGGCCTGAGACGGCCGTCATACGGCGGGTTCCTGCCCTGCTGGCCGGGGCCGACATGGCGCAACTGCTGCGCGATGTGCTTGCCGACGTGGCTACCCATGGTACCAGCACCCGCATACGCGATGTTATCCATGGGGCGCTCTCCACGATGGCCTGCCACGGCTCGGTGCGAGCCAACCGCAGGCTGAGCCTAGCCGAGATGAATGCCCTGTTGCGGGATATGGAGTACACCGAGCGCAGCGGTCAGTGCAACCACGGCCGGCCGACGTGGGTGCAATTCAGGCTTGATCAATTGGACAAGTTGTTCCTGCGCGGTCGCTAGGACACCCTGCGATGGCGGTTATTTCTGCGGTATCCCTAGCGATGCGGGGGGCACATGACGCGGGCCCCGCGACCCTTCCGCCGGTCCTATTCCTCATGGGTCCAACTGCTTCGGGCAAAACCGCGCTGGCGGTGGAACTGGTGCAGCGCTTTCCGTTCGAGATCATCAGTGTTGACTCGGCGCAGGTGTATCGTGGCATGGATATCGGCACCGCCAAGCCGGACCCTGAAACACTGCGCCTCGCTCACCACCGCTTGATCGATATCCTTGATCCTGGCCAGGCTTATTCCGTCGCGCAGTTTCGCGCCGATGCGCTGAACGCGATTGAGCAGATTCATGCGCGGGGGGGCATCCCTCTGCTGGCAGGCGGCACTATGCTGTATTTCCGGGCCTTGCAAAGAGGGTTGTCGGATTTGCCGCCCGCCGATCCGCAGTTTCGCGCCCGCCTGGAGAAGGAGGTTGCCGACAGAGGGGTGGTGGCTTTGCATGCCCGCCTCAAGAAGGTTGATCCGGTGGCGGCGGCACGTATTCATCGCCATGATACCCAGCGCATCCAGCGCGCTCTGGAGGTGTATGAACTCAGCGGCCAGACGATGACGGAACTTTATGCCCATGGACGGAACGAAAAGACAGCTTTCCGCACTTTGAAGCTGATCGTCGCGCCAATCGATCGGCAGGTATTGCACCGCCGCATCGAACAGCGTTTCCAGCACATGCTGGAACAAGGTTTTGTCGCCGAGGTGGCAGGGCTGCGTGCCCGCGGCGATTTAAACCCGAAGATGCCTGCTATGCGCGCTGTAGGCTATCGCCAATTATGGGACTATTTGGAAGGGTTGACGAACTATGGCGGGATGATGCAGCGTGGAGTGGCGGCAACGCGTCAGTTCGCCAAACGTCAGCTCACGTGGTTACGCGCAGAACCTGATGTGGTCTGGTTAGATAGCGCGATGAATGGCCTGCTGAAGCAGGCGATTGACTGTTTGCGCAAGGTCCGATTTTTACCTGGATGACGTGTGCTACACTTTTATTATTAAGGGTATCAATCGAAAGAGACAGTCTGGCATTGCGATTTATTCTGGTAAACCTCAAAGTGCTTTAGTATGTATATTCTAATTTAAATTGTTAAATTAAAATTGAAAATTATTATCACTATAAGTTATTCCTTTATAATGTGGCAGCTCCTAATTTGTTGCTTGGAAACGGTAGTGTGAGTTTTTTTAAGATTCGGCATCGTGGTTCCCAGTTTTTTAGATCCCAGAATAGTCTGGGGTAACCACGGCTGCAGCCGGGATGCGCTAAGTAGAGAGTCTGGGTAGTCTTTAGTGCCGCTTTAACAACCCCATAAGAATAAGGGAGAACCTCCATGGCAAAAGGCCATTCGCTCCAAGAGCCTTTCTTAAACGCGTTGCGTAAAGAACGAATTCCGGTGTCGATTTACCTGGTGAATGGGATCAAGCTGCAGGGGCAAATTGAATCCTTTGATCAATTTGTCGTGTTGCTTAAAAACAGCGTTAGTCAAATGATTTATAAACATGCTATTTCCACCGTAGTTCCAGCACGTAATGTACACCTGCACTTGGTCGATGAGAATGACGTTGAAGATGATCGTTCGTAACTCGAGAATGCGCATCGTTACCAGGGAGTTGCTGGTTGTTTGAGCGTCCACAAAACGGCGAACGAGCCGTCTTGGTGCATTTAGCATTAGGTGGCGAGGTTCAAGAAACGCGGGCAATTGCCGAGTTCCAAGAACTGGTAGCTGCGGCTGGCGCTCTGCATGTTGGTTTGGTTACAGGCAGTCGCCGCAATCCGGATGCACGGTTTTTTATGGGCAGCGGCAAGGTCGAGGAAGTGAGGCTTGCAGTTGCACAACTTGGGGCGCAGCTGGTCATCGTCGATCATCTGTTGTCGCCCAGTCAGGAGCGCAACCTCGAATCTTTACTACAATGTCGCGTGGTCGATCGCACAGGTTTAATACTGGATATCTTTGCCCAGCGCGCCCGCAGTTTCGAGGGTAAGTTGCAGGTGGAGTTGGCACAGCTGAACCATATGAGTACTCGGTTGGTCCGCGGCTGGACTCACTTGGAGCGACAAAAGGGCGGCATTGGGTTGCGAGGACCAGGTGAGACCCAGTTGGAGACTGACCGCCGGCTGCTTGCCGAGCGCATCAAGCAAATCAACCGGCGCCTACAGAAAGTGGGTCGCCAGCGTGGCCAGGGCCGCCACTCCAGGCGTAAGGCGGATATTCCCACGGTTTCCTTGGTGGGCTATACCAATGCCGGTAAATCAACCCTGTTTAACCAGTTAACTAACGCCGGTGTCTACACTGCCAATCACTTGTTCGCCACGTTGGACCCCACCTTGCGGCGCTTGGAATTACCCGTTGCCGGTCCGGTGGTGGTAGCCGACACCGTGGGTTTCATCAGCCATTTGCCTCATGAACTCATTGTCGCTTTTCGTTCCACCCTGCAAGAGACCTGTGAGGCGAGGTTGCTGTTGCAGGTGATCGATGCTAGCTCCGTTGAGCATCGTGAATATGCCGAACAGGTCAATAGAGTGCTGGATGAAATCGGTGCAGGTTCAGTGCCGCGGCTGCAGGTGTTCAATAAAATTGACTTGCTGGAAGAATTGCCTCGGGTAGAGCGGGATGCCAGCGGGCAAGTTCGCGCCGTATGGGTTTCGGCAGTCGCCGGCGTGGGCGTGGATCTCCTGTTGGAGGCCATTGCCGAGCGGGTACATAGTGATTCAGTGCACGGTTGGGTTCGATTGCCTCCGCAGGAAGGGCGCTTACGAGCGAGATTGTTCAGCCTCGGTGCAGTTATCACGGAGCAACTGAATTCGGATGGCCATTGGTTGATCGAAGTGCAGACATCTCAGAAAAACCTTAAGCAGCTTTGTGGTCAGGATGGTTTTAGGGAAGAATGGATGCGGTTGGTATCCTGATAATTCTTGCAGGGGTTGTCCTGGTCCCCTAAGATCACTCGTTTTTTAACTGCTTGGAGTACATCATGGCCTGGAACGAACCGGGAGGTGATAACCGGGATCCCTGGGGCGGGAATGGTCGCAACCAAGGGCCGCCTGATCTGGATGAAATCATCCGTAAGCTATCCGATAAGTTTAGCAGGTTGTTTGGCGGCAAGGGTGACGGCGGTGGTGGCGGGGCTGGCTGGCCTTGGCGTTCCGGTTCCGCTGGTGTTTGGGTGATCGTTGCCATCGTGTTTATTGGCTGGGTTCTGTCGGGTATTTACATTGTCGATCAAGGTAAGCGTGGCGTGGTGCTGCGCTTTGGCCGCTATGTGGATACCACCCTGCCCGGGCCCCACTGGCGCATTCCCTTTCCTTTTGAACGGGTTGAAGTCGTCGATGTGGAGCAGCGGCGCGCCGAGGAAATCGGCTACCGTACCGCGGGAGGCCGGCAGTCGACCGGCCGTTCTTCGGTGCCCCGGGAGGCGTTGATGCTTACCCAGGATGAGAATATCGTCGACGTCCGCGTCTCCGTGCAGTATCAGATCAAGGATCCGCGGGCTTATCTCTTCAATGTCCTGGATCCTGGGGCCACACTGCGCGAAGTCATTGAGAGCGCTGTCCGTGAGACGATTGGCAAGAGCTCCATGGATTTCGTGCTCACCGAGGGGCGCAGCGACGTTGTGGCCAATGTCAAGGACCTGGCCCAGTCTATTCTGGATCAATACGGAACTGGCTTGCAATTAACTAATGTCAATCTGCAAGATGCTCAGCCCCCGGAAGAGGTGCAGGATGCCTTTGCCGATGCCATCAAGGCCCGCGAGGATGAGCAGCGGCTGAAAAATGAAGCCGAGGCTTATGCCAATGAGTTTATTCCCAAGGCTCGTGGCCAGGCTGCCCGGCGTTTGCAGGAGGCCGCGGCCTACAAGGACCAAGTCATCGCCAAGGCCGAGGGTGAGGCCAGCCGCTTTGAGCAACTGCTTACCGAGTATCAGAAGGCTCCCGTGGTAACCCGCGAACGGCTTTATCTGGAAACCATGGAGTCCATACTGGTCAAAACCAGCAAGGTGCTGGTAGATGTCAAGGACAGCAATAACCTGTTCTACCTGCCATTCGATAAGCTCATTCAGCGGAGCCGTGAGGATATTCCGCGAGAGGCCGGCGGGTTGCCAACGGTTGAGCAGGCGCCTGCGCCGGTAGACGGTGGAGACATGGCAAGGCAGCGCGATAACAGCCGGGAACGGGAGATCCGTCAATGAACATACCCATGTCCAGGAATGTTCTGTTTGGCGCCGTGGCTGCCGTAGTGATCCTTGGCTCTCTGGCCGTGTTTACCGTGGATGAAACTCAGACCGCCATCCGTTTTCGTTTGGGCGAGATCGTGGAGGCAAATTACGATCCTGGCCTGCATTTTAAGGTTCCCTTCATTAATAATGTGCGCAAGTACGATGCCCGCGTTCAGTCCCTGGACACCGATCCCGAGCGGTTTTTAACGGCAGAGAAGAAAAATGTCATCGTCGACTCCTTCGTTATATGGCGTATCGCCGACGTAGGTCGCTTTTACACCGCGGTGGCCGGCGATCCCAATCGCGCTAATTTGCGCCTGGATCAGATCATCAAGGATGGTTTGCGCAGCGAGTTCAGCAAACGCACACTCCAGGAAGTGGTGTCAGGGGATCGCAAGCAAATCATGGAGATCCTCTCCACCATCGCCAGCCGTGAGGCAAAGCAGTTGGGTATCGATGTGCTGGATGTACGCATCAAGCGCATCAATTTGCCTGATGAGGTGAGTAGTTCAGTATTCCGGCGGATGCGTGCCGAACGCGAGCGAGTAGCCAGGGATTTCCGTTCCCGTGGCGCGGAAGCTGCAGAACGGATTCGCGCCGATGCGGATCGTCAAAGCACTGTTATCCTTGCTGAAGCTTATCGGGATGCCGAGCGTACTCGTGGCGAGGGTGATGCCCGTGCCGCTGAGATTTATGCCAAAGCCTATGGTAGAAATCCTGATTTTTTTGGCTTTTATCGTAGCCTCAATGCTTACAGAGGTGCTTTTTCCAGCAAAGATGATATCTTGGTGCTACAGCCGGAATCGCCGTTCTTTCGGTATTTTAAAGGTCAGGAGTAAACCGGGCAGGTGGATTTGAATACGCCGTCGGGCGGGATCATTCTCCCGCCCGTATTTTTTTGGATGACATGATGTGGCATGATCTGCTTGCGGCTTTTGGGTTGATGCTGGTGGTGGAGGGGATATTGCCGTTTTTAAATCCAAGCGGCATACGTCAGGCGCTCTTGCAAATGACCCAAATGGAGGATCGCGTCCTGCGACTGGTCGGTTTGGGCAGCATGCTGGCAGGGCTGCTCGTGTTGTATGTGATCCGTTGACGGCAGCGGTTGCGCGCTGCTGCCAATAAGTTGCGCGGGTTGATCTTCATGAAGATGGAAGACCGTTGGCTGTTGCCCGAGGGCATTGAAGGAAATCCTGCCGCCAGTGGCGCGCCGGTTGGAGCGTCTTCGCCGCGATCTGCTGAATGTATATGATAGTTGGGGTTATGACCAGGTCATTCCGCCGTTCATCGAGTTTCTCGAATCCCTGTTGATTGGCACCGGTAACGACTTAGATCTCCAGACCTTCAAACTTACCGACCAGATCAGCGGGCGGATGATGGGTGTGCGGGCCGACATGACGCCCCAGGTGGCTCGTATCGATGCCCGTCATTTGAAAGGTGAGGGGCCGACCCGGCTTTGCTATTTAGGCACCGTGCTACGCACCCGCGGCGATGGGTTTGGTGGTTCCCGCAGCCCGCTGCAGGTGGGCGCCGAGTTGTATGGACACGCCGGCTATGAGAGCGATCTAGAAGTGTTGGGCCTCATGCTCGAAACCCTGGCTGTAGCGGGCGTGACCGATGTTCATCTGGATCTGGGCCATGTGGCCATCTTCCGTAACCTGGCGCGGCAAGCCAGGTTGAACTGGCGGCAGGAGGGACTTCTGTTCGAGGCGTTGCAACGGAAGGCACTGCCAGAGATTCGCCAGCAATTGGCCGATTATGCTTTGCCGTCGGCATTGCGAGACAGGTTCTTGGCTTTGGCCGAGCTGAATGGTGGCGAGGACGTGCTGACGGTGGCCGGGCGGCTGCTGGGAACGGCAGATCCCGAGCTCCGGCGGGCGTTGGAGACGCTTCATTGGCTCGCGGTGGCCCTGCGGCAGCGGGTGCCGGCTACGCACATTAATTTCGATCTTGCCGAACTGCGGGGTTATCGTTATCACACCGGCTTGATATTCGCCGCCTATGTGCCGGGATACGGCCAGGCGGTCGCCCAGGGTGGCCGGTATGACGAGATCGGTGAGCTATTCGGACGCGCACGACCTGCCACCGGTTTCAGCGCCGATCTGCGTACCCTGCTGGCATTGGGCTCCAGTGCAGGGTTGCCTCCCCGGCGGGCGATTTATGCACCCGCGTTGGATGATCCTGAGCTGGATGCATACGTGGGCGTCTTGCGAAGCGCTGGCGAGCGGGTTATTCGCGCTCTTCCAGGCGCAGAGCCGGGACCCTGTGCATTGGGTTGTGATTGGGTACTGGTCAGGCAAGGAGAAGCCTGGACAGTGATGCCCCTGCCAGCCTGAGATGGCAATCTCCCCTGTTCACAGGGACCTGCGCAAATGTTTAAGACAAAAATGTGGAAATTAAAATGGGTAAGAATGTAGTCGTAATTGGCGCCCAATGGGGCGATGAAGGCAAAGGCAAGATAGTGGACTTGCTCACCCAGCGCGCCGTTGCGGTGGTGCGCTTTCAAGGCGGTCACAATGCCGGCCACACCCTGGTGATCGACGGCGTCAAGACAGTTCTGCACTTGGTTCCCTCGGGCATTTTGCACGCCGGCGTAGAGTGCCTGATTGGCAATGGCGTGGTATTATCACCAGTTGCCCTGCAAGAGGAGATCCAGACCTTGGAGCAACGGGGTGTGCAGGTGCGCGAACGGCTAAAGATCAGCGAGGCCTGTCCCCTTATCCTGCCCTATCATGTCGCCTTGGATCTGGCCCGTGAAAAAGCGCGTGGCGCGCGGGCCATCGGCACCACCGGGCGTGGCATTGGCCCTGCTTACGAAGATAAAGTCTCGCGGCGCGCGGTGCGGCTCGGCGACCTGTTCCATCGTGAGCGTTTCGCCGCCAAGCTCGGCGAGGTGCTGGATTATCACAACTTTGTCTTGAAATATTATTTTCATACCGAGCCGGTCGAGTTCCAGAAAGTGCTGGACGAAACCCTGGCTATGGCCGAGTGGTTGCTCCCCCTGGTGGGGGACATCACCGAACGTCTGGATCAACATCACCGGCGCGGCGACAGCGTGCTATTCGAGGGCGCGCAGGGAGCTCTGCTGGATATCGATCTCGGCACCTATCCTTATGTTACCTCATCCAATACCACCGCTGGTGGTGCCTCCACTGGCACCGGCGTAGGGCCTCGCTATCTGGATTATGTGCTGGGCATTACCAAGGCCTACACCACGCGGGTAGGCGCCGGTCCTTTTCCCACCGAACTCTTCGATGAAATGGGCGCCTATCTCTCCACGCGCGGGAATGAATTCGGCGCCACCACGGGTCGTCCGCGGCGCTGTGGCTGGTTCGACGCGGTGGCTTTACGGCGCTCTATCCAGAACAACAGCGTTACCGGTTTGTGCGTGACCAAGCTGGATGTGTTGGACGGGTTGGATAGCATTCGCCTTTGCGTGGGTTACCGCTGCGATGGTACCGACGTGTCGGCCCCACCAATCGGCGCCGAGGCCTTCGAGGCTTGCGAGCCGGTTTATGAAGAGTTGCTAGGCTGGCGGGAATCCACCTTGGGCGTGTGCTCTTATGCTGAGCTGCCCCGCAACGCCCAGGATTATCTAAAACGTATCGAAGCGGTCACCGAGACGCCCATCGACATTATTTCGACGGGTCCGGATCGGGCTGATACCATCGTTCTGAAAGATCCCTTTGGCGGATAGCTTTCGGCGCGGGGTCATGCCGTTCTAGGGGCGCGCTAGTCATGGACTGCGCTGCCCAGGCAGTTGAGGTGAAAGTCTTTGAGTCGGCTTGGGGGGGGAGATAATCAAAATTTGATGGTAATGGTGCCGAGGAGAGGACTTGAACCTCCACTGGGTTTCCCCAACTAACACCTGAAGCTAGCGCGTCTACCAATTCCGCCACCCCGGCATCACCATGATCGTGCTGTCGTTGACAGCGCCAATCGGTGCGCACTATACGTATCCCCCATGCACCTGTCAATCTTCTCAGTATGATCTCTTTGCAATCATTCAAGGAGCAGAAACCCTGATGTCTACGATCAAACGCGGGCGCTCGTGGCGCCAGCTCGACCCCTATTTCCCACGGGAGAAGGAGAAATACGGGCGCGCCGTGCCTAGCCGTGAATTCATCATGCAGTACCTGGAGGAGCGTGGCATGCCGCTCACCGCCGAGGAACTCGGCAACGAATGGCAAGTGGATGATGATTGGGAGATGGATTCCATTGGCCGCCGGCTCAAGGCCATGGAGCGGGACGGTCAACTGATCCGTAACCGGCGGGGCGGTTACGGATCAGTGAGCAGAATGGACTTGATCAAGGGGCGGGTTATTGGTCATCCCGAGGGTTACGGCTTTCTGGTTCCGGATGAGGGAGGTGAAGATCTCTACATCTCGCCGCGCCGGATGCGGCAATTGCTGCATGGCGACCGGGCGGTAATGCGGGTGGCTGGCATCGACCGCCGTGGCCGCCGCGAAGGCGCTTTAGTGGAGGTTTTGGAGCGCAATACCCGGCAGGCAGTTGGGCGCTTCCTGCAGGAAAGCGGCGTCGGTTTCGTGGTGCCCGATAACAAGCGTATTAACCAGGACATCCTGGTCCCGGTAGGTTCTGAAGGCGGGGCCAAGTCCGGTCAGATCGTTATCGTGGAGATCATCGAGCAACCCAGTAAATACAGCCGCCCGATCGGCCGGGTCAAGGAAGTTTTGGGCGATCACATGGCTCCCGGCATGGAAGTACAAATCGCCATCGCCAGCCATGCTATCCCTACCGAATGGCCCGCCGCGTTGCTGGCAGAGATTAGGCATTTCGGCGCCGAGGTGCCTGAATTCGCCAGGCAGGACCGCGTAGACTTGCGCGGCCTGCCCCTGGTGACCATCGACGGTATCACCGCACGCGACTTCGATGATGCCGTTTACTGCGAGCGCCGCGGCAAGCACTGGCGCTTGCTGGTGGCCATCGCCGATGTGTCCTGGTACGTGCGGCTGCAGACCAACCTGGATGACGAAGCCCAACGACGCGGCAATTCGGTGTACTTCCCGGATCAGGTTATTCCCATGCTCCCGGAAGTGCTGTCCAATGGCCTGTGCTCTCTGAACCCCCAGGTGGATCGGTTGTGCATGGTCTGCGAAATGACTATCAGTACGGATGGGAACATTATCCGTTCGCGTTTCCTAGAGGCGGTCATGCGTTCGCGGGCGCGGCTCACCTATGATGCCGTGGCTGCGATGCTGGTGGAGCGGGACGAGCGTATCCGCGCCCAGTTTGCCGATTTGTTACCCCATCTTGAGGAACTATATGAGCTGTACCAGGTACTACACGAGGCCCGGGAACGACGCGGGGCTATCGATTTTGAAACCCAGGAAACGGTTATCGAGTACGGCCCGGAACGCAAGATCGAGCGCATCGTGCCCACCTCGCGCAACGACGCCCACCGCCTCATCGAGGAGTGCATGATTGCCGCCAATGTTGCGGCGGCGCGCTTCCTGCAGCGCCATCGCATGCCCTGTCTGTATCGCGTTCACGAGGGACCGAGCAGCGAAAAATTGGAAAAGTTGCGCGGCTTTCTAGGCGAACTCGGTTTGGGGCTGGCTGGTGGCGACAAACCCTCCGCCAAAGACTATGCGGTATTGCTGGAGCGGGTGCGGGAACGGCCCGATTTCCATCTGATCCAAACCGTCATGCTGCGGTCCCTGGCTCAGGCGGTCTACAACCCGGACAATCTGGGCCATTTCGGCTTGGCGCTGGAAGCTTACGCCCACTTTACCTCGCCCATCCGCCGCTACCCAGATTTGCTGGTGCACCGTGCCATCCGGCATGTCCTGGGTGGTGGCAAGGCTAAGGATTTTACCTATAGCAATCCGGATATGGTCAGTCTGGGCGAACAATGCTCCATGACCGAGCGGCGTGCCGACGAGGCCACCCGGGATGCGGTGGAATGGCTGAAATGCGAGTTCATGTCGGATAAGGTGGGGGAGACCTTCGAGGGGATCGTCACCGCCGTTACTTCCTTCGGTCTGTTCGTGGAACTGCGCGAAGTGTATGTGGAAGGCTTAGTCCATGTAACAGCTTTGCACAACGATTACTATCATTTCGACCCGGTCGGCCACCGCCTTCGGGGCGAGCGCAGTGGCCAGATTTATCGGCTGGGCGACGCGTTACGGGTGCGGGTCATGCGGGTAGATCTGGATGAGCGCAAGATCGATTTTGAGTTGACTGCCCCTGATAAACCCGTGTCCACTCGGCGCGGCGCCAAGCGGCGTGGACCGCGGAAGGGTTGACCGCCATGGCCGCGGATGAACTGATCGTTGGCCTGCATGCGGTGCTGGCGGCCCTTAAGTACGAGCCCGGCAGCTTGCGCGGTATCTGGGTGGAGCGCAAGCGTCACGACCTGCGTCTGCGTACTGTTCTGGAGGAGGCCGAGCGCCGCGGTGTCGCCATCCACCCGGAAGACCGGGAAGCACTGGACCGGATGAGCGGCAAGGCCCGCCATCAGGGGGTGGTCGCCTGGCTCGCCAATGCTGCCTTAGCCATGGGCGAGCAGGACCTGCCCGCCATCCTGGCCGCTGTCCGGGGTCAGGCCCTGCTGCTGGCGCTGGACGGAATCCAGGACCCCCATAACCTGGGGGCCTGCCTGCGCAGCGCCGATGCCGCTGGCGTCCATGTCGTGATCGCTCCCGCTGACCGGGCAGTGGGCCTGAACGCGACAGTACGAAAGGTGGCCAGCGGCGCTGCGGAGCGCGTACCCTTCATCCAGGTGACCAATCTGGCCCGCACCCTCAGAGAGCTTCAGCAACAAGGGTTATGGATCATCGGCGCTGCAGGTGAGGCGCGGACCAGCCTGTACGACGTTGACTGCGCCGGCCCGATAGCCATTGTACTGGGCGCCGAGGGCAAGGGTTTGCGCCGGCTGACCCGCGAGGTCTGCGACCATCTGGCCTGTATCCCCATGGCGGGCAGCGTGGCAAGCTTGAACGTGGCGGTGGCGACCGGCGTGTTCCTATTCGAGGCAGTACGGCAGCGTCGGCGAGCGGAGCAGTAGCCTGCTGACTTTGGTTTTCTTAGCTGTCTCTTTCCAATTCCTGCAAATGCAGGCGCGCATCTTCCTGGCTTTCGTAAATATGGGGCGCCACATTGCGTTTTTGCAGGGCATCACCCAGTTTCATGCGCAGGAATGTGCTGGTGGTATAGCGGGTGACGTTCGCGTAATAACGCTCTACGATGCCCTTTACCATGTCGGTGTAGGCGTCGAGCAAATCGGGTAACACCATAAAATGGTCATAATTGACGATGGCGAAAACCTTTTTGCCCAGGGGTTCCAGGCGCGCTTTCACAGCGGTTCGAACTGCCTCAATGTCCTCGCTGGTCTTGATTTCCAGGCCCTCGAAATTGACGAAGAACA
Source organism: uncultured Gammaproteobacteria bacterium (assembly GCA_963696325.1). Classification (GTDB taxonomy): domain Bacteria; phylum Pseudomonadota; class Gammaproteobacteria; order Competibacterales; family Competibacteraceae; genus CAVOJV01. Next base: position 93,840 of record CAVOJV010000001.1, on the reverse strand, counting down.
GGTTTTCCTGGGGATCGTAAATGAGGCGCTCCTCCAGCGGAACCTGCATTAGGTGTTCCTTGAGGTTCATGAGTTCCGGCTGGAAGATGCGGGCATCCATAATCCGGGGCGCCTGCCGCATGAGGGGTTTGAAGTCCATGTAGGCCAGGATATCCTTGTTTAGATCCACCCCCGGGGCTATTTCGATCAGTTCCAGTCCTTCCCTGTTGAGTGCGAAAACGCAGCGTTCGGTAATGTAAAGCACGGTTTGGCCCTTGTTGGCGGCGTAAGAACCGCTGAACGTGCGATGTTCTACTGTCTCGATGAACTTGTGTGCTCCGTCGTTGGCGAGGATGCGCAGTTCGCCATTGGCGAATGAAAAGCTGGGTTTGCCGACGGTAAAGGTGCCCACAAAGACCAGCTTTTTCGCGTTCTGGCTGATGTTGATAAAACCGCCGGCACCGGCCAGCTTGGGACCGAACTTGCTAACGTTCACATTGCCTTCACGGTCGGTTTGCGCCAGACCCAGGAAGGCGATGTCCAGGCCACCGCCATCGTAAAAGTCGAACTGGGCCGGCTGATCGATGATGGCCTGGGCATTGACGGCCGCGCCGAAGCTCAAGCCGCCAGCGGGCAGACCGCCGATAACGCCGGGTTCTGCTGTAAGGGTCAGGAAATCCAGAATTTTCTCTTCGTTGGCGACGTTGGCGATACCCTCGGGCATACCTATCCCGAGGTTAACGACGCTGTTGGGTTTAAGCTCAAAAGCGGCGCGGCGGGCAATAATTTTCCGAGCGCTCATTTCCATGGGCGAAATCGATTGCATGGGTATCCTGATCTCGCTGCTGAAAGCCGGGTTGTAGGGTTCGGCGAAGGTTTGCCAATGATGCTCGGGAGAGGCTGCCACCACGCAGTCCACCAGGATGCCGGGGATCTTTACAGTTTTCGGGTTGAGCGTGCCGCGCTCGGCGATGCGCTCTACTTGCACGATGACGATCCCGCCGGAATTATGGGCGGCAGTGGCGATGGCAAGGGACTCCAAGAACAGTGCTTCTTTTTCCATGCTGATGTTGCCGTCGGTATCGGCCGTAGTGCCGCGCAGAATGGCTACATGGATGGGATGGGATTTGTAGAACAAACACTCCTGCCCATGGATGGGCATAAGTTCGACGATGTCTTCAGTGGTAACGGCATTCAGCTTGCCACCCCCGAAGCGGGGATCGACGAAGGTTCCCAGCCCTACCGTACTCAGCGTGCCGGGCTTGTGGGCAGCAACGTCCCGAAACCAGTGGGTAATCACTCCCTGGGGGAAGTTATACGCCAAGAGCTTGTTCCCGATCGCCAGTTTTTGCAGTTTTGGCGCCAGCCCCCAGTGGCCACCGATGATCCGACCTACCAGCCCTTCATGGCCAAGGTGGTTGAGTCCCCGTTCCTTGCCGTCACCCTGGCCGGCGCCGTAGATGAGGGTCAGATTGCGGGGCTTGCCGGTTTTCAGGAAATAATCCTCCAAGGCTATGGCGATCTCCTCGGCGAAGCCGATACCAACGAAGCCTCCAGTGGCGACGGTGTCGCCATCGCGGATCAAGCGCACGGCCTCGGCGGCCGAGACAATCTTGCCTTTCTTGGCCATGGATTGGGCGGACAAGAAGGGATGCTGGGAGTCTGTAGGCATAACATGTTCCTTGAGCAAAAAGATGATTTTGCAAGTTCATTGTAGCTAGGTTGTGGGCAATCAGCGGGGATCAAATCTTGATTTAACGGGGTTTCACTGCGTCTGGATCGCCGGGGGCGGTAAGCGGACCATTATTGTTCCGGGCGGATAGGACCGACTGGAAATCTGTCCTGGTCGGGGCCCCTTTAAGCATCAAATCATTGCATCCTGGCAATTATCTCTCTATGCTTAATCGTTTTTATGGCCGCAAAGCCTTACTCCTTGCCTCACCACTGATTGTGGGAGGCTTTACTGTCCGAAAGGAGCTTTATGCGACATTACGAAATCGTGTTTCTGGTTCACCCCGATCAGAGTGAGCAGGTGCCCGCCATGATTGAGCGCTATCGAGCCATGATCCAAGAGGATGGTGGCGCCATTCACCGCTTGGAAGATTGGGGCCGACGCCAGTTAGCTTACCCCATTAACAAGGTCCACAAAGCCCACTACGTGTTGATGAACATCGAGTGCAGCCAGCCAGTATTGAACGAACTGCAAAGCGCTTTCCGTTTCAACGATGCAGTCATTCGCAACCTGATCATGAACCGTCCAGGCCCTGATACCGAAGCCTCCCCGTTGGTCAGGTCCCGCGATGACCGCGACAGCCGTGTCGAGCACGAGGTCCGCGAAGACAGCGATACAGATAGCGAGGAAGAGGGTACCGACGACATCATTTCAGCTGACTAAAGAGTAGCAGGGTCGCCGATAAGGTCCATATAGAATTGAGGAGCATGCAATGTCACGTTTTTTTCGTCGCAAGAAGTTCTGCCGATTTACCGCCGAAGGCATTAAAGAAATCGACTATAAGGATATAGCTACCCTGAAGGGCTATGTTACTGAAACCGGCAAGATCGTTCCCAGCCGCATTACCGGTACCAAGGCCCGCTATCAACGGCAGTTGGCCACGGCCATCAAGCGCGCCCGGTTTCTGGCGTTGCTGCCCTATTGCGATAGCCATTAAGCCAGCCGCTGGCACCCATCTCGCCCAGCAGCCTGCCTTGACCGACCAATACCAGCATGCGGGCCTTGGCGTCATTTATCATGCGAAGTCGTTCGCAGGCGGCACTGGTGGTTGTCCTGGCAGCCCTGTTGCCATTGCTGAACGTAATCAGCGGTGCCGCGGTGGCACTTATCACCTTACGCCAGGGACCCCGTGAGGGCATGCTGGTCATCGTGCTATCCGCTGGCGCTGCGGGCACCCTGTTTTTGCTGTTGTCAGGTTCGGTGGTCCCCGCCATGGGGACGGCAGGAATCGTCTGGCTGCCACTCTGGCTGTTGGCGCTGGTGCTGCGTTACAGCGTGTCGCTGGCCCGGACTCTGCAACTGGCGCTGCTGCTGGCCGGGGTAGCGCTGGTAGGATATGCCGCCGCGGTTGGCGATTTGACGGTCTGGGGCCATACCCTGCTTGAGCAGGTGTTGAAGCCGATCCTGCAGCAGACGGGTATGCTGGGCGATGGTGACGCAATCATCGGACAAACACTGGATTTTCTGGCGCCGCTCACGTTGGGACTGCTCTTTGCCAATGGTCTGCTGGCCTTGCTGTTCAGTCTATTGCTTGGGCGCTGGTGGCAGTCGCTGCTCTACAATCCTGGTGGGTTTCGCGCTGAATTTCATGATTTGCGGCTGGGGCAACCCACTGCGCTGAGTGCCCTGGCGGTGTTTGGGCTTGCCCTCTTGACGGCTCTGCCGCTGTTTGTAAACCTGGCCTTGCTGGTTATGGTGGTCTTCGCCTTACAGGGTATTGCCATAGCGCACGGCGTGGTTGACAAGGCGGCCTTGGCGCGAACCTGGTTGGTGGGGCTGTACTTGCTGCTGCTGGTCGCGCTGCCGGAAATGCTGATGCTTCTGTGCCTGCTTGCCATGAGCGACGCTTGGTTTGATTATCGGGTGCGCATCCAGCCGCGGGCGTGAAATCACTAACCTTTTATTTAGAAAGATAATTTAGGAGTTCGTCAATGGAAGTTATCCTGTTGCAGAAAGTTGACAATTTGGGCAATCTTGGCGACCGAGTGTCGGTAAAATCGGGTTTTGGCCGCAATTTTTTGATCCCGCAAGGCAAAGCTACCGAGGCCACTCCCCAGAATGTCGCCCGTTTCGAGGCCAGGCGCGCCGAGCTTGAAACGGGCGCTGCGGAGTCCCTGGCCCACGCCAAGGCCCGCGCCGAGGAACTGACCGATGTGATCGTGACCTTGTCGGTCAAGGCTGGCAATGAAGGTCGCCTGTTCGGTTCCGTGGGCGCCGCCGACGTCGCGGAAGCCGTGTCCGCGGCAGGCATCCAACTGAAGAAAGCCGAGGTACGCCTGCCTCAAGGTTCGATTCGCCAAGTCGGCGAATATGAGGTGGGCGTGCATTTGCATAGTGATGTCAACGTTCAGATCCGGGTCCATGTGATTGCCGAATAAGGTTCCACTCTGGCCGGATTGCTGTAGCGAAACTAGTTTTGACAGCGGTCTAGGCCAATAGCGATTCGTTAGCGCTGGGATCTGTACCCTCTCATACTTCCCTGCTGTGCGCTACACTCAATCTGGTCAGCGCTGGCCTTTTGGACGGCGGCGGACATCAGGTAATTAACCGAGATTTCCGTTATGCAGCCATTCGTCCCTATCGTGGGTCGCAAGGACTCTGGCACCGAGTCCCTCAAGGTGCCACCCCATTCTATCGAGGCCGAGCAGTCAGTGCTGGGCGGCCTCATGCTGGATAACGCCGCCTGGGATCAGGTGGCGGACCGCTTGACGGACGCCGATTTCTATCGCGGGGATCATCGCCTCATCTTTCAAGCCATCCGCGAACTGGTCGAGAAAGGCCTGCCGTGCGATGTGGTAACCCTGGCGGAGTGGCTGGAGCGCAAGGGGCAATTGGAGGCGGCCAGCGGGTTCGCCTATCTGGGCGTGCTAGCCCGCGATACCCCCAGCGCCGCCAATATCCGCGCCTACGCTGACATCGTGCGGGAGCGCTCGGTCATGCGGCAGTTGATCAGGGTTGGCACGGAGATCGCCGACAGCGCGTACAACCCCCAGGGGCGGGACAGCAAGGAACTGTTAGACACGGCGGAACAGAACGTCTTCGCCATTGCCGAGCAGGGCAGCCGTATCCAGCAGGGTTTCGCCAGCATCAAGGATCTGCTGATCAAGGCGGTGGATCGGATTGATACCCTGTTTCAGCAGGATAATCCCATCACCGGCGTGCCCACGGGCTGGCACGACTTCGACGAGCTGACCGCGGGCTTGCAGCCGGGCGACCTGATCATCGTCGCCGGGCGCCCGTCCATGGGCAAGACGACCTTCGCCATGAACATCGCCGAGCATGCGGCCATCAAGCACAAGCACCCGGTAGCGGTGTTTAGCATGGAAATGCCCGGCGAGCATCTCGCCATGCGCTTGATGTCATCCCTGGGGCGCATCGATCAGCACCGCATTCGCACCGGCAAGCTGGAGGACGAGGATTGGCCGCGGCTGACCTCGGCTATCAGTATTCTCAACGAGGCCAAGCTATTTATCGATGACAGTTCGGCGCTCAGTCCCACCGAGGTGCGCGCCCGCGCCCGCCGCTTGCAGCGTGACTTGCAGCGCCAGCAGCAGCGACTAGGCTTGATCCTTATCGACTACATCCAACTCATGCAGGTGCCCGGCAACAAAGAGAACCGGGCTACCGAGATTTCTGAAATATCCCGTTCCCTGAAAAGCCTGGCCAAGGAACTGACCGTACCCGTGGTGGCTCTGTCCCAGCTCAACCGCAGCCTCGAACAACGGCCCAACAAGCGCCCTGTGATGTCGGATCTGCGCGAATCCGGAGCGATAGAGCAGGATGCGGATCTGATCTGTTTCATCTATCGGGATGAAGTCTACAATCCCGACAGCGCCGACAAGGGTATTGCCGAGATCATCATCGGCAAGCAGCGTAACGGTCCAATCGGCGTTACCCGCCTGACATTTCTGGGTCGCTATACCCGGTTCGAAAACTTTGCTCCCGACACTCATGGAGGTTACCCATGAGTCGAGCCACGACCGCGGTGATTGACTTGCCGGCACTGCGCCACAACCTGCGCCGAGTTCGCCAAGCCGCACCGGGTGCACGGGTGATGGCCGCCGTCAAGGCCAACGGCTATGGCCATGGCCAGGTACGAGTAGCGCGGGCACTGGTGGACGCCGACGGCTTTGCCGTGGCCTCCATCGAGGAGGCGGTGGGTCTCCGGGAGGCCGGTATCACCAAGCCAATCCTCTTGCTGGAGGGTATCTTCGAGGCAACGGAACTGCCTCTATGTAGCCACCTGGATCTGGATATTGCCCTGCATCACAACAGCCAAGTGGACATGCTGGAGCAGGCCCGCCTGAAAACTCCGGTGCGGGTATGGCTCAAGATCGACACTGGTATGCACCGGTTGGGGCTGACCCCAGAGGATGTGCCGCAGACTTGGCGGCGTCTACGCGAGTGTACCGCGGTGGTTTCTGATATCCGCCTCATGAGCCACTTGGCCAGGGCTGACGAGCGGGGTGCGGACTATACGCTAAGGCAGTTACGGATATTCAACGGAACCACCGCCGGATTGCCCGGCGAGCGCTCGCTAGCCAACTCGGCGGGTATCCTGGGCTGGCCCGCAACCCATTTCGATTGGGCGCGTCCCGGCCTGATGCTCTACGGGGCTTCGCCGTTCATGGACAGTTTGGCGATGGACGAGGGCTTACAGCCGGTCATGACCCTCGCTACCCGCTTGATTGCGGTCAAGCGCCTGGGCAAGGGCGAGCCAGTCGGGTACGGCGGCACCTGGACCTGTCCCGAGGATATGGATGTGGGGGTAGTCGCCATCGGCTATGGCGATGGTTATCCTCGCCATGCGCCTTCCGGAACCCCGGTCCTGGTCAATGGCCGCGAGGCAACGCTGATCGGGCGGGTATCCATGGATATGCTCAGTATCGATCTGCGCCGCCACCCGGAGGCCAGGGTGGGCGATCCGGTCGTGCTGTGGGGAGAGGGGCTGCCCATCGAGATCATTGCTCGGTCTGCCGGTACCATTCCCTATACCCTGATGTGCGGTGTGACCGCGCGGGTGCATTGTCAGGAACACGACGGCGATGAGTAGCCGGGAGAAGGTGATATACGTCTGCACCGAGTGTGGCGCGCAGTCCCCCAAGTGGGCAGGCCAGTGTGGCGAATGCGGGGCATGGAACAGCCTGCAGGAGACGGTAGCCGCGCCAGTCGCGCTCCGTACCGGGCGCTTTGCCGGTTATACGGGTGAGGCCGCCGATGCCGTCATCCAAGATCTGGAGCAGATCGATCCGGATGAAGACATCCGCCTGCCGAGCGGGATAGGCGAGCTGGATCGGGTACTGGGCGGTGGGTTGGTGGTTGGTTCGGTAGTGCTGATCGGTGGTGACCCTGGCATCGGCAAATCTACTATTTTATTGCAAACCCTGGCTTTTCTCGCCCAGCACAGCAGCGCTCTGTACGTTAGCGGCGAGGAATCCCCCCAGCAGATCAGCCTGCGCGCCCAGCGCCTCGGTTTGCCTCGTAAACATCTGCGCGTATTGCCGGAAACCTGCGTCGAACGCATCCTGGCCCGCGCCGAGCAGGAACGGCCCCAGGTGATGGTCATCGACTCCATCCAGACCATTTTCACGGAGCGCTTGCAGTCCGCGCCCGGTTCAGTGGCCCAGGTGCGGGAAAGCGCCGCCCAACTGGTGCGCTTTGCCAAACGCAGTGGCACTGCCTTGTTTCTGGTGGGGCACGTCACCAAGGAGGGTACTATCGCCGGTCCGCGGGTTTTGGAGCACATGGTGGACACGGTGTTGTATTTCGAGGGTGATACCGGCAGCCGTTTCCGGGTGATGAGGGCAGTGAAAAATCGCTTCGGCCCGGTCAACGAACTGGGTGTGTTTGCCATGACCGAACGGGGGCTGAAGGAAGTCAGCAACCCCTCGGCGATCTTTCTCTCCCGCCACGAGGCGCCGGTGGCAGGCAGTGTCATCATGGTCACCCGCGAAGGTACCCGCCCGCTGCTCGTGGAGATCCAGGCCCTGGTGGATGAATGTCATGGCGGTAATCCCCGCCGCGTCACACTGGGATTGGAACAAAACCGCCTGGCCATGCTGCTTGCGGTGCTGCATCGCCACGGCAGCATCGCCATGTACGATCAGGATGTCTACGTGAACGCCGTGGGCGGGGTGCGTATCGCCGAGACCGCTTCCGATCTGGCTGTGCTCATGGCGGCCCTGTCCAGCTTCCGCGACCGGCCTCTGCCCACGGACTTGATTGTGTTCGGCGAGGTGGGGTTGGCTGGCGAAATCCGCCCGGTTCCTAATGGCGAGGAACGCCTGCGGGAGGCGTTCAAGCACGGTTTCAAGCAGGCTATTGTCCCTCGTGCCAATGCCCCCCGGCGTAGTGAACGGGTTGAGGGCATGCAAGTAACCGGGGTTATCCGTCTGGTCGAGGTGTTGGGTACAATCTAGCGGCCCTAGGCGCTCGCGGCTGTTACGGCCGCGTTAAAATCTGTATACTTATAGAGAATCCAGTCAGCCTGGAGCTTGCGCATCTAACAGAGGAGTAGGTCATGGCCCAACCCGCACTGAAATCCACCGACATCGGACTGAAACCCGGCGTAGTTACCGGCAAGGACTATCAAACCTTGGTCGCCGCTGCCAAAGCAGGCGGATATGCACTGCCGGCGGTGAATGTGACTGGCACCAACATCATTAATGCCGTATTGGAGGCCGCCTCGAAGAACAAAGCCGATGTCATCATTCAATTATCCAACGGTGGCGCCCAGTTTTATGCTGGTCAGGGCATGCCCGACGGTTTTCAGGCCAAGGTGCTGGGCGCCGTGTCCGCGGCCAGGCATGTGCATCTGCTGGCGGCCCATTATGGCGTCTGCGTCGTGCTGCATACCGACCATGCCAACAAAAAGCTCGTTCCCTGGGTCGAGGCGTTGTTGGATCACGGCGAAGCCTTCTACAAGGAAACCGGCAAGCCCCTCTTTAGTTCGCACATGCTGGATCTTTCCGAGGAACCCCTCGGCGAAAACCTGGATATATGCGCGCGCATTTTGCAGCGCATGAGCAAGATGGGCATGAGCCTGGAGATCGAACTGGGCGTGACCGGCGGCGAGGAAGATGGCGTCGGCTCCGATGTGGATGAAAGTGCCGATAACTCGCACCTCTACACCCAACCCGAAGACGTGTTGCAAGCCTACGAAAAATTGTCTTCCATCGGTGATTTCTCCATCGCCGCCTCCTTCGGTAACGTCCATGGGGTTTACAAGCCTGGCAACGTCAAGTTACGCCCGGAAATTCTGAAGAATTCCCAATCTCTGGTGCAACAGCGCCACCGCATGGCGGCGAATCCCTTGAATTTGGTTTTCCACGGCGGCTCGGGTTCCGAGAAGGAGAAGATCGCGGAGGCCGTGAGCTATGGTGTCTTCAAGATGAATATCGACACCGATACCCAGTTCGCCTTCGCCAAACCAATTGGCGAATTCGTCGAAGCCAATCCGAAAGCGTTCAAGTATCAGATCGATCCCGTGGATGGCACGCCTTTCAAGAAGCTCTATGATCCCCGTAAGTTTCTGCGGCTTGGCGAACTTGGAATTGTCGAGCGCCTGGGTGAAGCCTTCGTGGATCTGGGCTCGAAAGGGAAGTCCATCGCGAAAAGCTGAACTCGGCTGTCATTAGCCAGCGCAGCGCTTCGTTGATCTTGGAATCTTAAGCGAGAGCCTTTTGAGGGCGGCAAACTAGAGTCTTGATGCCGTTGCGCTTGAATCATGGGTCATGCTCGCCGCGCGGCCCTTGTTCAATGGCAGTCCGGGCGGGGCACGGTCTGCCATTGATCTGCTAGATACGTAGTATTCCTAGCCTCGCTGATGCGCGCCTTTGTCGCCAGGGTGCGGCGTCTCCAATGGGTCACCCCTTGGGACGTGCTCTGATACTGCTGTCGAGCACCACGTTTGCAGCAGCGGGGGCGGATCTCATGCTAATGCCTTGCGCCAAACAAGGGTGCGATTATTGGCAGGCATGGGGTAATCCCGCGCCAGCGTGAGTCCGGCTTCCTCGGCAAGTTGGTTGAGAGCATCGAAATCCCGAATACCGCTGGTGGGATCACGCAGTTTCAGCCAGGTATCGAACTCGGCATTGCTGTTGCTAGTATACCGGCCGCCGTAATTGAAGGGTCCGTACAGACAGAAAGCACCACCTGCCACCAGCACCCGACCGACCCCCCGAAATAGATCTTCCACCTCCGGCCCGGACATGATGTGAGTGGTATTGGCGGAAAAAGCACCATCCACCTGGGCTACCGGCCACTGCTCGTCTTTCACGTCCAGGGGTAATGGAGGGCGTATATTCGGTAGATTGGCCTCATCCAACCACAGGTTGATACCCGGCAGGGTAGGGGCAAGATCGCTGGGCTGCCAGATGAGGTGCGGCAGGTGCCGGGCAAAATAAACAGTATGCTGGCCCGTACCGGTGCCGATTTCCAACACACTGCCAGCTTGTATGAACACCTCTCGTAGCACAGTCAGGATCGGATCTTTGTTCTGTTCGCACGCTTCCGAATAAGGTTTTGTGGGGTTCAGCATTAGATATTGTCCAGGGGCATCCAGAATCAATAGCGCATCGTAATACAAATTGTCGTCAATTAATGCTTAAGGCGCCACGATGATGCTAAGAAGGTTTGGTATGTTGTCGGTAATAGGGGTCCTGGCTCTGCAACAGGTACTGGCCGCCTCCTTGACGCTGCAAAGCCGGACAACGCAGGTGACCCTACTGGAACTGTATACCTCTGAAGGGTGCAGCAGTTGCCCACCCGCCGACCGCTGGCTGAGTAGCCTGGCGGATGACCCGCGCCTATGGCGGGACGTGGTGCCGGTCGCCTTCCATGTGGATTACTGGGATGCTCTCGGTTGGCCTGACCGCTTCGCTTCACCCATCTACAGCCAGCGGCAACGGCGTTACGCGCAAACTCAACTGATCCGCACCGCCTACACGCCAGGGTTTATTCTCAATGGTGAAGAATGGCGCAGTTGGTTTTCACATCCCTACCTGGATGTCAAGCCAGGCATCTCAGTGGGTAGTCTTAGACTAATCGTGAGCGACAAGCAGGCAACAGTGATATTTACGCCGGCGGCGGGGCAGCCTGCTAATCTGGAACTGCATTTGGCTACCTTGGGGTTTGGTTTAAGTAGCAGCGTGAACGCCGGTGAAAATCAAGGCCGTCGACTCGTTCATGACTTCGTGGTGCTCGGCTATGAACAGTTCCCCTTGACGCAGCATGGTGCAGCCTATGAAGCAACCAGCGAGCTTCCTCATCCGCGCCTCGCCGGTTCGCGCAGCGCGTTGGCGGCTTGGGTCAGCCGTACCGATAGTCTGCGTCCTCTGCAAGCGGTGGGGGGCTGGTGGAATGCCGGCGAGCAGGATGAGGGTAGCCGATAGCTCCCTGGCCGCAGGATCCCCTAAACCTTGTTGAGCTTGAAATGGTAGGTAATCAGTTCCTTGAACTTGTTGACTATCTTGAAAGAGTCCCGGAGCAGTTCCCGTTCCAGCGTGTTGAGTACCTTGGGATTGATGTAGTTGTCCTGGGGTATTTCCAGCTTGATTTTTTGCAAACCCGCCTTCGCTCGCAGTGCAGACATGTAGGCGAAGGCTTCAATCAATTCGATGGCGAATTGGTGGTCGAACAGGCGCATTTGGTTCAGCGCTTTAATCCGCTCGATGGTATTGTTTTGTTCCAGGCGGTATTCCAGTGCCAGGCTGCGGATACCGTGGACGATCGGGAAAATACCCCCCTTCTTGATATCCAGTTCGTCACGCGGTTTTTCCACCACGAAGTTGGTGAAGAATCCCAACGGCGTTTCAAACGCGAGCGTTGCCCTGGCAAAATGAGTGTAAAAGGCGTTGTTGTCGTTGAGCAGTCCAAACATGATATCCCTGAGTTCCTTGAACAGCGAGGTGTCGCCGGCTACCGGCATGGCGTCGAAGAAAATGGCGAACCGCATCTGGGATTCTTCGCTGGGAAACCGAATCCACTGCACCAGTTCCGCCTTGAAGGCGCTTAAAGGCTTCGTCCAGTAGGGATTGGATACCATGATATTGCCTGGGCATTTGGGATAACCAAAATCCAGGAGGCTGGCGGTGAATTCCTGGACAATGGCATCCAGCTCAGGAAGCTGAAAGCCGTCCCGGAGAATGATGGCGTTGTCCTGATCGGTTTTCAGGATCTGTTCCTCACGACCCTCGCTACCCATCACCAGCAGGCAGGAATTCATGAGCAATGCCGGTGGCGCCAACAAATTGTATAGCTTCTTCAAGATCTTCTTATTCAGTTCAGAGACCAGTTGCATCATGTAGCGCGGCTTGATGCCCTTCGCATGCAGGTCGTGAATGACATTGATCAGATCCCGGCTTGCCCGTTGCAGATCCTGCTTTGAAGCAGCCCGTTCAATCTGAATGGCGATCAATTGGGAGTGATTGGATAAATAACTCAGCAGATCGATCTGTTCAAGCACGCCATAAATGGTGTCATGATCACGGATGACTATCCTGTTGATGTTATGGCGGGTCATTGTTAACAAGGCGTTGAAAAGAAAATCGTCGGGCCCCAAGGTGACTAGCGTATAGGTGGCGAGTTCACCCACGGGTGAATCCACCGGCAGCCGCGTGATAATGGCTTCCCTGAGGTCGGCTATGGTAACGATGCCTACCTCATCGCCGCGCCGCACGAGCAAGGACTTGGATTTATCCGCTTTCATGGTGATCGCTGCGTCACGGATAGATGTATCGGCGGTTACAAACACCGCGGGATGAATATAGGTTTCGCAGATTTTGGCCAGCATGAGCGAAGCCAGTTCTTGATTGCTTTCGCGGGCCAGCAAGATTTCGAGTTTCTGGGAAATGTTTTCGTAGTAGAAGCCGGCGAAGACGGGATTATTTTGGGTGGTTTCCAGAAATGCCTGCTTGGGGAGCAAGTAGCAATGGGTTTCCTCCTTGGCGATGAAGTCGTGGCTGTTATGACCTTTCAGGAGAGACCTCGCATCGAAGGTGCTGCCCTTGGAATACCCCGATACGGTTTCTCCATTATCGAGTTCTTCTACCACGCCGAGGCGGATGATGTATAAGTAATCTGGCTTTTCGCCGGCATGCAGCAGCTTTTCACCTGTGTGGAAGTGGCCGGTTGTAAGCGTACCTACGACCCGCCTGAGTTCAGGCTCGCCCAACCGGTCAAACGGGCTGATGCGCGCGATGAAACTCATTTTATCCAACATAGGCATGGCGTTAGCTTATTCTCCGTGAAAAAGAAACCCCCTCTAAACCGGCCGGCATAGAGGGGGTCTGTATTTTAACCTATCTGGCCAGTGCATCCCAAGGCGAAATGCCTGGCCAGGTTGCAGTTGTAAAGGTTAATGGCTGGCGGCGCCCTCCGCCCCGATACCGGTCTGGCAACGCACGTCCTGAGCCTCGAAGGCCTCGATTTCCTTCTGGCCGGCCGCGCTCTTGTCCGTGATGGAGAAGAACCAGATGCCAAGGAAAGCCGCCGTTACCGAATACAGAGCCGGATACTTGGAGGGGAAGGGGGCCGAGCCCTTGGCGTATCCCAGCACTTCCTCCCAGACGGTGGGACCGATTACCACCAGGGTCGCCGCCGTGATCAGGCCGATGGCGCCGCCTATCAAGGCACCGCGCGTGGTCAGCTTGGACCAGAACATCGACATGAACAGGATCGGGAAGTTAGTGCTGGCGGCCACCGCAAACGTCAAGCCGACCAGGAAGGCGACATTCTGCTTTTCGAAGGCAATTCCCAGGAAGATGGCGATGATGCCCAGCGCAATCGTGGCGATCTTGGAGATCATGACTTCCTTCTGTTCGGTGGAAGTACCACGGGCAAAAACGTTGGCATACAGGTCATGGGAAATGGCCGAGGCACCCGCCAGGGTCAGGCCCGAGACTACCGCCAGGATAGTGGCGAAGGCTACCGCCGAGATGAAGCCATAAAGCAGGTTGCCACCCATGGCGTTGGCCAACTTGACGGCCACCATGTTGCTGCCACCGATCAGATCCCTGACGATGTTCAGTTTTTCACCGTCTGGAACCTTGAAGTAATCGGGATGCTGGGCCAGCAGGGTGATGGCGCTGAAGCCGATAATGAAGGTCAGGATGTAGAAGTAACCGATGAAGCCGGTGGCGTAAAACACGGAGATGCGAGCTTGCCTGGCGTCAGGGACAGTAAAGAAACGCATCAGGATGTGGGGCAGGCCGGCCGTGCCGAACATCAGCGCGATACCCAAAGAAATAGCATCGAGAGGATTGGAGATCAATGCGCCTGGAGACATAATAGCCAATCCCTTGGGGTGGGTTTCCGTCGCCTGCTTGAACATCTCATTGGGACTGAAACCGAAATGCCACAGCGCCAGTACCGCGATGAGAGTGGCACCGGACAGCAGCAGGGTGGCTTTGATGATCTGCACCCAGGTGGTGGCGATCATGCCGCCAAAGGTGACATAGAGAATCATCAACACGCCCACGATGGTCACTGCGTATTGATATTCCAGCCCAAATAGAATCTGGATCAACTTGCCCGCACCTACCATCTGGCCGATCAGGTAAAGTATCACCACCACCAGAGAACCCGTGGCCGCCAGGCTGCGGATAGGGGTTTGCTGCAACCGGTAAGAGGCCACGTCAGCGTAGGTATATTTACCCAGATTGCGGAGCTGCTCAGCGATCAGAAACATGATGATGGGCCAGCCGACCAACCAACCGACGGAGTAGATCAGGCCGTCAAAGCCGGCGGTAAACACCAGACCCGAAATACCCAGGAAGGAAGCGGCGGACATATAATCACCGGCGATGGCAAGGCCGTTTTGAAATCCGGTGATGCCGCCTCCAGCGGCATAGAAGTCCTTGGCCGTCTTGGTTCGTTGCGCGGCCCAGTAGGTGATACCCAGAGTGACGGCTACGAAAACCAGGAACATGATGATCGCCGCTACGTTCACAGGTGGCTTCTGAACGGCGCCGCTGACGGCTTGAGCAAACGCATTGGCGGTGAACAAGGTGGTGGTCAACAGCATCAGAGTGGTGAGCTTTCTCATTCCAGCTCCTCCTTTATTTCGCGGGTCAACCGGTCGAATTGAGAATTGGCGCGGAAGACGTAGATGCCGGTGAGCACGAAGGCGCTCACAATCACGCCCAGACCCACGGGGATTCCGACCGTGATGACCGAGCCCGCGCTCAAGGGCGTTCCCAGCACCTTGGGAGCGAAGGCGATGACGAGGATGAAGCCGTAATAAATCACTAACATCAAGATAGCCAAAGTCCAGCTAAATGTAGTTCGTTTCCGCACCAGTTCTTGGTATTTCGGATTGCTTTTTATGCGCTTCACTATACTTTGTTGCACAGCGAACTCCTAAGGCAGCATGTGGTTTAATAAGGAGTCAAAGCTTGATCTACCCGCTGAAGACATACGCTATTGTCTTTATTTTTAATAACATACGCGATAGTTCCTGCGTGTAGCCAAGCCTTGACAAGGTTTGATGGCTACGGGATTAAACCCAATTAGCATGGAAAATCCCATGTGAATTCTATCTTTATCCATGAGTAAGTAAAGAGTATTCAAAGAGAAATTCAAGGACCGCGAAACAGTATGGCTATTCTAGCCACAGATTTTGATAAACTATTTCCTTATCGATTACCGCTTCCAAGGCTGTCTATGACCATCAAAACTATCTCTACCGAGCCCTTTCAGGGCCAAAAACCCGGCACCTCCGGCCTGCGTAAGAAAGTGCGAGTGTTTCAGCAACCCCATTATCTAGAGAATTTTGTCCAGGCTATTTTTGACACCCTGGAGGATTACCAGGGCAATACCCTGGTGCTGGGTGGGGACGGGCGCTACTACAACCGCGAGGCGCTGCAAATCATTCTGAAAATGGCCGCTGCCAACGGCTTTGGACGCGTCATGGTAGGCCAGGGCGGGATTCTCTCCACGCCAGCGGTGTCCTGCGTCATCCGCAAGTACAAGGCCTTCGGTGGAATTGTGTTGTCGGCTAGTCATAATCCCGGCGGGCCGGAAGAGGATTTCGGGATCAAATACAATACCGGCAACGGTGGTCCAGCGCCGGAGTCGATCACTGAGGCTATTTATGCGCGCAGCCAGATGATCGACCGCTTTTTGATTCTGGAGTCCTCGAATCTGGACTTGGACCGGTTGGGTGAAACCCGCCTTGGCGATCTGGTCGTACAGGTGATCGACCCGGTGCAGGATTACGCCCATCTCATGGCGTGCCTGTTTGACTTCGAACGGCTGCGGAGCTTGCTGACTTCGGGTAGCTTCTCCATGTGTTTCGACGCCATGAATGCGGTGACTGGCCCCTATGCCCACGCTATCCTGGAGGGCAGATTGGAGGCGGCGCCTGGCACCGTGATGCGCGGCAAGCCGCTGCCGGATTTTGGCGGCGCTCACCCAGACCCCAATCTGGTGCATGCCCATGATTTGGTAGCCTTGTTAAATGGACATGATGCGCCTGATTTTGGCGCCGCCTCCGATGGCGATGGCGATCGCAACATGATTCTGGGCCGGCACTTTTACGTGACGCCCAGCGACAGCCTGGCCGTGCTGGCCGCCAACGCTCACTTGGTGCCGGGCTACGCCCAGGGACTTAACGGCGTGGCCCGTTCCATGCCCACCAGTCAGGCCGTGGATCGGGTGGCGGAGGCTCAGGGCATTCCCTGCTTCGAGACGCCGACGGGATGGAAATTCTTCGGCAACCTGCTAGACGCTGGCCAGATCACCCTCTGTGGCGAAGAGAGCTTCGGTACCGGTTCCGACCACGTTCGCGAGAAAGACGGGCTCTGGGCGGTGCTGTTCTGGCTGAATATCCTGGCGGTGCGGGGTGAAACGGTGGAGGAAATCGTGCGGGCGCACTGGCGGCGCTTTGGCCGTAATTTCTACACTCGCCATGACTACGAGGGGGTGGACTCAGAGGGTGCTCAGGAGTTGCTGGTTAACCTGCGCAACCGTGTAGGTGAACTGGCGGGCCGGCGCTTCGGCGCCTATGAAGTGGAAGCAGCCGATGATTTCAGTTACACCGACCCTGTAGATCGCAGCACCAGCAGCGGCCAGGGTATTCGGGTACTCTTTAAAGGGGGTGCGCGTATTGTCTACCGCCTCTCTGGTACCGGCACTGAAGGGGCGACCCTGCGAGTATATGTCGAGCGCCACGAGCCCAATCCGACTCGCCATGACCAGGACCCTCAGTTAGCGTTGGCAGACCTCATCGCGGTTGCCGATACCCTCGCGCAGATTCGGGAGCGCACCGGCCGCGCTCAGCCCAGCGTCATTACCTAAGGCTACCCAGCCGCCCAGGAGGACGCCATGTCCACAGCCAACAATAGGCCTCGTCTGGTAGCCGATATCGGTGGCACCAACGCTCGCTTTGCCTTGGCCGGCGCCGATGGCCAGCCCTATCGCGAACGGGTGCTGGCTGCCAGCGACTATCCGGATATCGTCACCGCTATCACGGCCTATCTGGAGAGCGTCGCGGAGCCGCGCCCGACAGTGGCTGCCCTGGCTGTGGCCATGCCAATCACCAGTGACTGGCTCACCATGACCAATAATGAGCCCTGGTCATTCTCGATTGAGGCCACTCGCCGGGCCTTAGGCCTGGAACGACTGATCTTGCTGAACGACTTCACGGCACTGGCCCTGGTTTTGCCGCGCTTGGAGGCGGCGGAACGGCACCAGGTCGGCGGCGGTTTGGCGGTGCCGGAAGCGCCCATAGGGCTGATTGGGCCGGGTACCGGCTTAGGGGTATCGGGGTTGGTATGGTCTGGCAGGCGATGGATACCGTTGCAGACGGAGGGGGGGCATGTGACCTTCTCGCCAACTAACGAGCGGGAATGGGAGGTCTCTCGTCTACTGCACCAGCGTTTCGGCCATGTCTCGACGGAGCGGGTGCTGTCCGGTCCCGGATTGGTGAATGTTTATCAGACCTTGGCGGAACTGGACGGGCGGACCGCGCTTGATTTAGAACCAGCGGTCATCACGGCGCGGGCTTTAGCGGGTGACTGCCCAAGCGTGCATGGAAACCCTGGAAATCTTTTGCGCGGCGTTGGGCGCGGCGGCGGGCAACCTGGCACTCACCTTGGGCGCCCGCGGGGGCGTGTATCTCGGTGGCGGCATCCTCCCGCGCTTGGGGGATTTTTTCGAGCGTTCGGTGTTTCGTGCCCGCTTTGAAGCCAAGGGGCGCTTCGCCACTTATCTTGCAAACATTCCCACCTGGGTTATCATCGCGGCCAACCCGGGCCTGCGCGGAGCGGCGGCAGCCTTGGAGTCATCCGACTGACCGTGCGGCGGAAAACCCTATTTTTTGATGACACCCTTGAGACTGCCGGCAATGAGGGCCGAGAGATTAGCCAGGATGAGGGGCAGGGTAATGCCCCCCGGTAAGGCGAGATAGCGCGGTTCCCAGCGGGGAGCAAATTTGTTCTTATACTGGTGCAGCCCCTGGAAATTATAAAACCGCTCGCTGCGCCCAAAGACCAGGGCACCAAAACGGGTCCATAAAGGCGCTAAACTACGGTTTTCCAGGCCCGCCAGCGGCGCCATTCCCAGGTTGAACCACGTGTAACCCTGTTCTTTTCCCCATAGCATGAGGCGCAGGAACAGGTAATCCATGATCCCATTCGGGGCATTGGGCAGGTAGCGCATCAGATCGATCGACAACTCTTCTTTTTGGGTTCCCACCAATAGATTGGCGAAGGCGATCAACTTGCCTTCGTGGTGCACCAAGGCCATTGGACAGGTCGCAAGATAGTCTTCCTGGAAGTAACCCAAAGAAAAACCTTTCTCACGGGTATTTTTGTCGGCCAGCCAGGCATCGGATATTGGCTTGAGCTGGGGTAATAGCAAAGGCACCGCCTCGGGTTGAACAATCTCGAAGCGGCAACCCGCTTTCTCTATACGATTGAGCGTGTTGCGGAGGTTTTTTCGCTCTTTGCCTTCCAGCGAAAACTCGGCCAACAGGACCCTGGCCTCCTCGCCGATCTTGAGCAAGGTAAGGCCCAAGTCCAAATACAGGTCCAGATTTTCCATCCGCACCTGATAAAACACCGTCCAACCACCGTGATATTCGCTCATCTCTCTAAAACGCCAGGCCAGTTCCCGCTTTTCTTCAGCAGGACCGACGGGGTCGCTCATGGCTACCCAGGTCCGTCCTTCTACGCCATACATGATGAAGGCAGTATAGGACGAGTTGAACAACAGGCTTTTATCTTCCAACAGCGCCAGATGAGCATAGGTCAAGGGGTAATCGGCGATAATCGTGCGCGCTCGCCCCAATGCCTCCGGATCAGGGGACAGGGCATTGTAGGGTGCCTGCCTTAGCAGCTTGGCGATCGCGAAAAACAGCAAGAGGGCCAGAGCGCCAACCATGGCGCGTAGAAAGCGCGGCGCGTTGCCTTCACCCGTGAAACTAAATTCCCACCAAAGCTCGTTGGAATATTCCACATGTCGGTAGGAAAACAATCCCAGCCAGATGGAGCAGATCAGCACCAGCATAATGGCAGCCAGCCAGCCGGTGGTGAAACGTTGGCCAAACAGGGAAGCCTTGCGGTAAAAGTAGCGCCGACACGGTAACAGGCCGGCCAACAGCATCGTCAGGACGATGGCTTCCTCATAATCGCCACCCTTTAGCAGGGAGGCTACGATGCCGGCGACCAGCAGCCCTACCACCAGCACGTAAGCGGCATCAAGCCGCCGCTGCAAGCCCCGGGCGAGTAGTAAAAGCCCCGTGCCTATAAGGCTGCCGAGAAAATGTGAGAACTCCATCACCGATAAGGGAATGAAATCCTGGAGCCGGTCCATACGGCTGCCCACGGCTGGGGTTGCGGCCGAAAACAACAAGATTGCGCCGCTCAACAGGGCCATCAAGGCCAGAATCTGGGGTAGCAGAACGGAAATCCAGGGGCCTACCATCTTGGGTAGCCACAATGCCGTCCAGCGGTGGCGCAGACTCTCGTAAATGCCGAGGCCGACGGTAGCCGTGGCCAGCGGCAGCAGATAATAGATCAGCCGATAGGCCAGCAGTGCGGCCAGCAAGTCCACTGCCGTCATTTCCGTTGGCAACATCAGCAGGACCAGCGACTCGAATACGCCTAGCCCACCCGGGACGTGGCTGATCAGGCCGACTGTCTGCGCGACCAAAAAAACGCCCAGGAAGTGGGCAAAGCTAACGCTGGTGTGTGGTAGTAATACATAAAGAATAGCGCCGGCCAGAATCCAATCCAGCGCACCGATAAGCATTTGTTGCACTGCCAGCGCAGGACAGGGTACCTCTAGTTGCCAACCGCGGATGCGCAGGGGTTGGGGATGCAGCACGCCGAACAGAAGATAAGACACGGCCACGCTGAGCATCAATAATCCGAGGATTTGGCCACTGGCGAAAGGCAGATGCAGGGTGGCTGGCAAAGCCAGAGATTCGATCAACAATATGCTGCCACCGCTGCTCAGAATGCCCAGCCATAACGTCACGGCACAGAACATGACTACTCTGGCGATATCCACCGGCGAAAGTCCCCAACTAGAGTAGAGGCGGTAGCGAACCGAACCGGAGGTCAGTATGGATAGGCCGATGGCATTGCTAAAAGCGTAACTGATCGCTGCGGCGAAACCTATCTTGCGCCAGGGCAGCGAGCAGCGGATATAACGCATGGCCAGCAGTTCGTAGCCAGTCAGGATCAGATAGCTGAACAGGGTCAGAATCAAGGCGAAAGCAAGCTGCCGGCCGGCTATGCCTTGCAGGGAGGCGACAATATCGCGATAACGGTATTCGGCCAAGGTATGTTCCAGCACCCAAAGAGCGGCTCCAAACAAAAAGATACCTATGGCGGGACCAAGCGCACGTAAAAGGGCGTTTTTCATAGGGCGACTATCATAAGAAGCCAAAATTGGTTGCCAGGACGCTGATTCAAATTATCATGATTAACGATCGGCATGGTTTTCGCCGTGGTCTTGCAGTTGTTAATAGCTGGAGCAGTAGCAGTGCTTTTCTTGCACGATCCCAATTCTTATTCCTACCTTGCGACTATTGGCGGGCCCTTTGACCATCATTCTTGTAATTTGTTTTTAATCATAATTTTAATCGTTCCGTGCTTGCTGTATAGAAAGCGCCACGAAAAGAAACTCTATGCCATACGCAATGACTAACCGGGGTATTTAAGTTTAAACTTTAAACAATGCTTGCCAATGGCAGAGGCCAGTAGTACCTCGTACCAGCATTTTGTTTTCAAGATAACGGTTAAAATTCTTCTTTATGAGCAGAAGGCGGCTGTCATTGTTGGCTTTGTGCGTGGTTACCATGCTTTTAAACTTGGCGCCCCAACCCTTACAGGAAGAGGCTGGGGAAGAAACGCTCAGCCATGACAACTTTGGGAAGCTCGCCATCTACTATCCTGCTGATGAGCCGAAAGGTCTGGTTTTGCTGCTGTCCGATAACGGGGGTTGGAATCTGAAAATGGTGGAGGTGGCCAGGGTAGTAGCAGATTTGGATTATCTGGTTGTCGGTATCGACAGTACCAGTTATCTGGCGCGTCTGAACGGCCTGGTTTCTCCTTGCGGCGATCTGGCAACCGATTTCGATAAACTAAGGCGGTTCTTAGAAAATTATTACCATCTGCCTGCCGACAGAGCGCCCCTGCTGGTCGGTTATGGTTCCGGTGCCGCACTGGTTTACGCCACCCTGGCGCAAGCCCCCACTGCCGCCTTCCATGCGGTGGTCAGCGTGGATTTTTGCCCTCGGATTGCTCTTAAGAAGCCTTTATGCCAGGGTCGCTCTCTAGAAGGCGCAATGGTACCCGATCGCAAGAGTATCGTGCTACAGCCAGCCAAGCAATTACAAACCACTTGGTTTGTGTTCCAATCCGAGCGCGCCTGCGACAGTGAAAACGTCACCCAATTCGTAAGGGAAAGCACTAACGCGAAGCTGGTCACCCTAGGCAAGGAAACCTCAAAACCCACAGAGCAGAAAACCTGGTTGCCGCAGTTTACAGCCTTATTGCAGTGGCTGGACCCAAGCATAACGAAGCAGGTTCAGCCCGATGCCGATCTCAGCGGTGTACCACTAACGGAGATCCCAGCGCCAGAGTCTGCGAGCAAGCGCTTGGCGCTTATGATATCCGGCGATGGCGGCTGGGCGGCTCTCGATCGCGGCGTGGCTGCTGAATTGCTTAAGCACGGTATCGGCACCGTAGGATGGGATTCCCTGAGCTATTTCTGGCAGCCCAAAACGCCAGCGCAGGCTGGCATGGATCTGGAGCAGGTGCTGCAACACTATTTGACTGCGTGGAACAAGGAGCGAGCCTTACTGATAGGTTATTCATTCGGAGCGGATGTGTTGCCCTTCATGGTGAACCAGTTGACGCCGGAACTGCGCGAGCGCGTGGAGCTTGTCGCGTTTCTGGGGCTTAGTGAAAATGCGTCGTTCGAGTTTCACCTTAGCAACTGGATTGGTGAAGATTCCGCTCCAGGTGCTTTGCCTGTGCCGCCCGAGGTGCAAAAACTGGCATCGGTGAAACGCTTGTGCATTTACGGTGAGGAAGAAGATGATAGCGCTTGTCCGGGACTGGCTAACGCTGGTGTCTTAGTGATAAAAATGGCCGGTGATCATCATTTCGATGACGACTACCAAGGCATTGTAAAACATCTGTTGGAGCAGATTCCGCCGTGACCAGAAAAGCTGAACCGAACGCCGGTGACTGGACTCCAGCAGCAGACTGGCTGTGGTTGCAAGACAACGGTGCTATTAACAGTCAGCGGTGGAACGTTGTTCAGACTTAAAAAAAACTTAAACATAAACCCTTTCAGAAGAGTGGTGCAACGGTGAATTTCCGAGCGTTTCTTAATGCGATTCTTATGGTTGGTATCTGGGTAGGGCCTATGGCGGCCGGTTTTGGCGCGCCATTACCTGTGCCCCCACCTGATGATGTTGTCGCTCCCAAGCGCTTTAACTTCGCGGATGTGCATCGGCGTGCCTCCGTTCTGGCGTCACAACCCTTTGAGGGAAACGAGAAAGCGCTTCCGCCGTTTCTGCGGGAGCTTAACTACGATCAGTATCGGGACATCCGCTTTAGCCCCGAAAAAGCGCTGTGGCGAGACGAAGGATTGCCCTTCGAGGTGCGGTTTGCTCATCTGGGATTCCTGTTTTTGTGGCCGGTCAAGATCAACGTCGTGGAAAATGGCGAGGCCAAGTCGGTAGCTTATGCCAACACGCTGTTTGATTACGGCCACAATAAGGTGCCTGTCGACATGCCCGCCGACCTTGGCTTTGCCGGGTTTCGCGTGTTTTATCCCTTGCATCAGGATAGCCGCTACGATGAGATTACGGTATTTCTCGGTGCCAGTTACTTCCGAGCGGTGGGCCAAAACCAGAATTATGGCCTTTCCGCGCGCGGATTGGCTCTCGACACCGGGCTTCCTAGAGAGGAGGAGTTTCCGTTCTTTCGGGAGTTCTGGCTCGAGAAGCCCGCCAAGGATGCCACCAGTCTCACGATTTACGCCTTGCTGGACAGCAAAAGCGCCACTGGCGCCTACCGCTTTGTCATTAAGCCCGGTTTGGCGACCGTTATCGAGGTCAAGGCCGAACTCTTTATGAGAGACTCCGTGCAGCGGCTTGGCATAGCGCCGTTGACCAGCATGTTTTTCCATGGTGAGTTAAACGAGCGCTTCGTGGATGATTTCCGCCCAGAGGTGCACGATTCCGATGGACTGTTGATGGCGACGGGCAGCGGCGAGTGGATCTGGCGGCCCCTCGACAATCCGAGAAGGCTGCAGATCAGTTCATTCCAGGACGTCAATCCGCGCGGGTTTGGCCTGCTTCAGCGCGATCACGACTTCAACAATTATCAGGATCTGGAGGCGTGGTATCAAAAGCGTCCCGGCGCCTGGATAGAGCCGCTTGGCGACTGGGGTAAAGGGGTCGTGCAGCTTATCGAAATTCCTACCGAGGCGGAGCGCAACGATAATATCGTCGCTTTCTGGGTTCCGGAGAAGCCGACCGAGGCTGGGCAAGCACTGACCTTTGACTATCGCCTGCGTTTTGAGATGGATCCGGAAGGCAAACCCCCCGGTGGACGGACCTTGGCTACCCGCATAGGCGCCGGTGGAGCGGGTGATCTAGATCCCAGCAAGCGTGGGTTTGTCATTGATTTTGGTGGGAAGAACCTGGAAAGCCTGGCTGCCGATGCCCCAGTGACGGCATTGATCAATGCTTCGTCGGGCCAGATAGCGAATACGGTGGTGCAAAAAAACCCGTTTACCAACGGCTGGCGGGTTTCTTTCGAACTGCTACCCCAATCCGCGGACCCCGTCGATCTGCGCTGTTTTTTAAAATTGGGCGCGGATGTGTTGACTGAAACATGGAGCTATCAGTGGAACAAAAAATAGGCTTGCGACCCCAGGCAGCGACTCATGGCCCCAGCGCAGCGCTGGCGCTTTCTCTGGTCGCCTCGGCTGGCCATCAGCGCGAGCCGGCACTTTCCTGGGGTGAAGTTACTAACCGGGTGACGGCCTATTGGCGTGCACTCGGGGTAACGGATGCAGAGCAGTTGACCGCGTTGACGCGGCGGGTGATGCAGCGGGTCGATGCGTTGGAAGCGGAAACAGCGGTTATCGATCTTGCCATTTTCTCCATCGAGGAAACCCTGGCGATGCTGGATGAATGGCTGGCCAGCGTACTGGAGTTCGATCATAAACCGCTGGCGCAGGAACTGGCGATGGCGCGGGTAGCCTTGCTCAGTGGCGCGACACCAGACTGGCCCGCGGCCTTGCTGAGCGTTGATCAACGCGCGCTGGTCGCCGCTTTGCCAGGGGCTTTCGCACCGGCGGTTCCGGCGCCTGCCGGGTTGCCCATGGAGCCCCAAAGGATCGATCTCTTCTCATTGAACCTGCTCTTCTGGGGGCGCCGCTGCCTGCATTTTTTGTGGGTCAGTTTCGGCAAGTTATTTACTATATTTGGGAAACGCTGATGGCTAATCCGCTGCAATTCATGCCGACGGGGCACGCAATCCGACGCCTGGTATTTCTCTCTCTCGTCGCGATAACGACCCTGGCTGCACTGGGCTTGCTGGCCAGCGTTTTCCAGCCCGGTGGCATCAGCCCGCTGAAGTTGTTCCTACTGGTTCTTTACGCCATTCTGTTCGCCTGGATCTGCGTGTCGTTCTGGACGGCGACCATCGGGTTTGTGATCTGCCTGACTCAGCGCGACCGCTATGCGATTTCAACCACTGGGGAGCAAGCGCGAACCGATGCCGGGGTGGAGCCCCCGGCTAGAACGGCATTGGTCATGCCTATCTACAATGAAGATCCGGTAAGGGTTTTTGCTGGACTACGGGCTATCTACCAGTCCCTCGTAGAAACCGGGCAGCATGAACGATTCGATGTTTTTGTCCTCAGCGATACTCGCGATCCGGACATTTGGGTCGAGGAGGAAATGCAGTGGCACGCGATGTGTCGCGATCTGCACGGCCGGGGGCGAGTTTTTTACCGCAATCGTCCGCAAAATACCAGTCGTAAGAGCGGCAATATCGCCGATTTCTGCGCCCACTGGGGTGGTCGCTACCGCTATATGATCACTCTCGACGCCGACAGTGTGATGGCCGGCGCGACCCTGACCGAGATGGTTCGGCTGATGGATTGCAATCCAGGGGTGGCCATCATCCAGGTGCCGCCGGTGCCCGTAAACCGGGAGTCGCTGTTTGCCCGTGTTCTCCAGTTCGCGGGCGCCGTGTATGGGCGCATGTTCACCGCCGGTCTGAACTTCTGGCAGTTGAGCGAAGGCAACTATTGGGGCCACAATGCCATCATTCGTGTCAAGCCCTTTGTTGACCACTGCGGTTTGCCTAAACTGCCTGGTAAGGAGCCGTTTGGCGGCGAGATACTGAGCCACGATTTCGTCGAAGCGGCGTTGTTGCGGCGGGCCGGCTGGGCGGTGTGGCTGGCCTATGACCTGGGCGGCAGTTTTGAGGAGATTCCCCCCACCCTGATTGACTATGCCAAGCGGGACCGTCGCTGGTGCCAGGGCAACCTGCAACACAGTCGCCTGGTGCTGGCTCATGGTTGGCACCCCGTTAGCCGGGTCCATTTTCTAATGGGGGTGATGTCTTATCTGGCTTCGCCGCTCTGGCTGTTGTTTCTGATCGTAACCGGCCTCGAAGCCTTTATCGAATCGCTGGCGCGGCCGATTTATTTCTTTGGCGATAGCCTGTTTCCGGTGTGGCCGATTTCCTACGCCGTTCAAATGACCACCGTCCTGGTGGTTACTCTTGCGATGTTGTTTCTGCCTAAATTGCTGGCATGGCTATTGTTGATTGCGGATACCAACTTGCGCGAATCTTTCGGCGGCCTCATTAGAGCGGGGTTGAGTCTAATCTTGGAAAGCGCGTTTTCGATGTTGCTGGCACCCGTGCTCATGCTGTTTCAAACCAAGTTCGTATTAGCCATTCTGTTCAGGCGCAATGTCGGTTGGCCTCCGCAACAGCGAGGCGACCATCAAACCGGCTTTACGGAGGCGGTCCTTGCGCACGGTGGTCAGACCTTGCTGGGCATCGTTGTTGGGGCAGCGACTTATTGGTATGTCCCAACTTTCTTTTGGTGGTTTACCCCGGTCCTGCTGGGGCTGGTGTTGGCGATTCCCCTGTCGATGTTTTCGAGCAGCATGACACTGGGCAGACAGGCTAGGAAGTGGGGGTTGTTCCTAACACCCCAAGAAACCAGCCTTCCTCAGGTGCTGCAATTTCTGCGGGATAATATGCGCAAGGATGCGGAAATGCCGGCCCCGCCCGTGGCGGGTGCCGGCCGTTTTAGTCAAGCATTTATCGAGCCTTTCGTGAATGCCTTGCACATTGCGCTGTTACCGGCGCATTTGCATGCGCCGAGCAGACGGCGTCGGCATTACCTGGAAAGTTTAATCTATCAACTGCTAGAAGACGGGCCGCACAGTTTGAGTGCGGCCGAAAAACGGGAACTTTTGGCGGATCAGGATACCCTGCGACGGCTGCATATCCTGGCCTGGGGTCATCCACATATCGGGGCGTTATCGATTCGGGAATAGCCATAACTATATGGAGAGGGGTTGGATTTGCTTTCTAAGCATCAATCCCCTGTCAAAAGCCGATTTCCGCTCCAGGTGGTCTTTCGGTGGAGCTACCGCTGTCTGCTGGTGTTCGTGATAGTCTCGATTCTGCTGGTGATGGTTTTCCGCTGGGCAGCGCCACCGCTGTCCAGCTATATGCTACAGCATTATATTCAGTCTGCGTGGATGGCTCAGGGAAAGGTGCCGGTGCTGCTTCGTTATACCTGGGTTCCCTACGGCGCGATCTCTCCCCACATGGCCTTGGCGGTGGTGGCTGGAGAAGACCAGCGATTTCCGGCGCACTGGGGGTTTGACTTTCGAGCCATCCAGCAGGTTCTGGAAGACAAAGCCCAGGGTAAAGCTTTGCGCGGGGCCAGCACGATCAGCCAGCAGGTGGCTAAGAATCTCTTTCTTTGGCATGGTCGCAGCCTGCTGCGCAAGGCGTTGGAGGCTTGGTTTACGGTGCTCCTCGAGTTGCTGTGGCCCAAGCAGCGGATTCTGGAGGTTTATCTCAACATCATTGAACTGGGTGAGCAGACCTTTGGCGTGGAAGCCGCCAGCCGGCGCTTTTTTAATAAATCAGCCCAACAGTTGCGGCCAGAGGAGGCAGCCCTGCTGGCAGCGGTATTGCCTAATCCTTTGTATTACCCAGTTAATGCTCCATCCGCCTACGTGCGCGAACGGCAGTCCTGGATCTTGAGGCAGATGCGTCAGTTGGGCGGTATCGACTACCTTGATGAGCTTTGATCAGAAGTAATCCGACTATAACTGGCCAAGAGGACTTTTCAGTCTATGCAAGAACAAACCATCGCCCTCGCGGCTCGCCCGCTGTGGTTGCCATCCCGGCGGCTGCTCAATAGCGCGGGTTTCATCATCTGTATGGCGGGCTTGGGGATTGCTTATCTTTATTTTCAGTCCTATCTGCATCTAGATCCCTGTCCCCTCTGTATCTTTCAGCGCCTGGCCATGTTCGTCATGGGCTTGATTTTTCTCGCGGCGGCTACTCATAACCCCGCTGCCGCTGGTGCTCGGGTGTACGGGGTCTTGATCGCCTTGACCGCTGCCGCAGGGGCGGCCATCGCGGCCCGCCATGTCTGGTTACAACATTTGCCGCCCGATCAGGTGCCCGCTTGTGGGCCGACCCTGGAGTATATGCTGGAAACTTTTCCCATCGGTGATACCATCCGTCGAGTCCTGAAGGGTTCCGGGGATTGCGCCGTCATCGACTGGGCTTTCCTGAACCTTAGCATCCCAGCTTGGACGCTGATCATGTTCATCGGACTGGGGTTGACAGGTGCACTGCGCAACTGGATGCGGGCTGCCTAAAGCCGAGCGAACACCCCTTCCGCCGCCGCTAGGGTATCCTGAATGTCCGCGTCAGTATGAGCGGCGGACATAAAACCAGCTTCATAAGCAGAGGGCGCCAGATAAACGCCTGCTTCGAGCAGGCCATGGAAAAAGGCTTTAAAGTGTTCGATGTTGCAGGCCGTGGCCTGCGCATAACAGGTGACAGCTGCCTCGGTGAAGAACAGGCCAAACATGCCGCCCACTTGGTTGGCCGTCAGCGGGATGCCGGCAGCGCGGGCGGCTGCCAACATGCCTGTCGCGAAGATACGGGTCTTGGCCTCCAGTGCCGCATAGAAACCAGGAACTGAAATCAGCTTCAATGTGGCGAGTCCCGCTGCCATCGCTACCGGGTTGCCGGACAGGGTGCCGGCCTGGTAGACCGGACCCAGAGGCGCCAGTTGCTCCATAATGTCGCGCCGGCCGCCAAAGGCACCCACCGGCATGCCGCCACCGATGACCTTGCCCAGGGTCGTGACATCCGGCATCACTCCGTAGCGAGCCTGGGCCCCACCTAAAGCCACCCGGAAGCCCGTCATCACTTCGTCGAAGATCAACAGGCTGCCGTACTCGTCGCAGATTGCCGCAGTCCCTCCAGGAAGCCGGTATTGGGCGGAATACAGTTCATGTTGCCGGCCACCGGTTCCACGATGATGCAGGCGATCCGCTCACCCAGCATCCGGAAGGCTTCGTGCACGCCATCCAGTTCATTGAAGGTCATGGTCAGCGTATGAGCGGCCAGATCCGTCGGGACGCCAGGAGAAGTAGGCACGCCCAGGGTAAGGGCGCCGGAGCCTGCCTTCACCAACAGGGAATCGGAATGGCCGTGATAACAGCCTTCGAATTTAACGATCTTGTCTCTGCCCGTGAAAGCCCGGGCGAGGCGGATGGCGCTCATCGTGGCCTCGGTGCCGGAGTTGCACATGCGTACCAGCTCGATGGATGGCACGACTTCACAGAGCTTTTTCGCCAGCGCGGTTTCGTTGGCGGTTGGGGCCCCGAAGCTCAAGCCGTGCGCGGCAGCCTCTTGCACGGCGCGGACGATCTCCGGATGGGCGTGACCGGCGATCATGGGTCCCCACGAACCCACAAAGTCGATATAACGGCGATCATCTTCATCGTACAGGTAAGCACCGTGACCGCGTTTGAAGAAGATTGGTTCGCCGCCGACGCCGCGAAACGCGCGCACCGGCGAGTTTACACCGCCGGGAATATAGTGCTGGGCTTCCGCAAACAGGTCTTGGGATCGAGTCATGGAGCGTTCCTGCGTGGTGTGGCGTTAGCGTTAAAGTCGTACAACTCGGCATAGGCGCGGGCGGCACTGCGGACGTCGTCCTGGCCAAATACCCCACTGATCACTGCCAGGCAATCGGCTCCGGCCGCCACCAGTGAGCTGCCATTGGCTGGGGTAATGCCGCCGATAGCCACGATGGGAAAGCTTAAGTGCCGCCGCGCCGTCCGCAGTAGTTCGACATCGGCGCGCACTGCGGCAGGTTTGGTAGGAGAGGAGAAGAAGCTGCCGAAGGCTGCATAATCGGCACCCGCCTGCTCGGCGGCCATCGCCAAGTCCAGGCGGTCATAGCAGGAGACGCCGATGATGGCCGACTCTCCCAACCGTGCCCGCGCACTCGTCAGGTCCGCATCGTCCTTGCCCAGATGCACGCCCGCGGCGCTTACCGTCACCGCTAATTCGACATCATCGTTGATGATCAACGGTATGCCATGGACCTTGCAGAGGGTGTTCAGCACCCTGGCTTCCTGCAGGCGCCGCTCGAGATTGGCGCTTTTGTCACGATACTGAATGAGCCGGGCACCGCCCAGAATGGCCTGTTCCACCGCCTCCGCAAATCGGTCAGCGGCAATCAGACCGGCCTCGGTGATGGCATAAAGGCCGTGAATGCGGCGGGAGGAGCTAGTCAATCCGACTCACCGTCATCGGTGATGCTCCAATAATTGCTAACTTTGGCATTTTGTGGCGGGTTTCACTCGTCGGGTAGACATGGGAAAATGCAGCTCTTTTTAGCATCGTGCAGAGAACCTATGAAGACCTATATGTGCGTGATTTGTGGCTTCATTTATGAAGAGGAAAAAGGTTGGCCGGAAGACGGTATTCCGCCCGGCACGCGCTGGGAGGATGTACCGCTGGCTTGGCGGTGCCCAGAATGCGGTGCAGGCAAGGAAGATTTCGAGATGTTAGAAATCTGACGATAGCGGACAGTTCAGATTTTTCCCGCTTGCCGGGCGATGAAGGCGGTTTTGGCCGACAGTTCCAGTGAACAGGCCCACTTGTAGGCCAGGGTAAGGCTTTCTGCACAAGCATAGACGCCATGACCACGCACCACCGCAATCGGGTATTCCGCGAGGACTTTGGCCACCAACCGTGGAGAATCCTCCAGGTAGCGGTCGTAGGGAATAGTGATCACCGGTACCCGACTGAAATAGAGTTGCCCTTCAAAGTCGGTGGGTGTGAACTCTTCGGTATCCATGGTCATGGCAACGCTGTAAGGGCCATGGCTATGTAACATGACTCGGGTCAGCGGGTTAGCCTGATAAATGGCGATATGCAAAGGTGCGTCCAAGGAAGCGCCCTTGCCAACCATGCCGTTGCTATCACACTCCACCAGGTCGCCGCTGGTAACGGTATCTGCACAGCAACCAGTGGGGGTAATCCAGATAGAGTCCTCATTGCGAATCGAAGCGTTGCCGCTGTGGGAATCGTTGAGCCCGTACTGACGAAGCCAACGATAGTGGCGGACCAGATCGTCTTTGATGTTCATAAAGGTTAGATCAACTCTATGGAGGAATGCCAAATGATCGTATGCTCTGAAAAACTCGCGTGATTCAGTTATAGGACGGGATTATCTTGCGCAAGCCGATCATCCGGCTGCGAATTTCGTCGTAATCCTCGACATTGGGCGCCAGTTGCAAGTAGCGTTGGTAATCAGTCGCTGCTGCGTGGGGGCATTCCAGGTACTCCAATATCATGCCGCGGTCGCGAATATCCATGGCGCTGTGGGGGGCCGCGGCCAGAAGCTGGTTGCTGGTCGAGAGGGCTCTGGTCAGCTCGTGCTTGTGTAGGTAAATGTTTTTCAGGTTGCGCAACATGCGGGCTAAAATTTCCTTTTTACTAATACGTTCAATCAGTTTGAGAAGGTATGAGTGAGAGGGAGGGGACTGCGCGCCAAATCTTTCTGCGGCACGGTTGGCTAGTTCCGTTTGGCTGAGGGATCTGCCACCATTAAAAGGATCCACTAGCAGGTCTCCATCGGCAAGCGGCAGTTTGACCAGGAAATGTCCTGGAAAGCCCACTCCCTCGAGGGCGAGGCCTACACGCCGCCCTACCTCCAGATAAACGATCGACAGCGAGATGGGAATCCCCAGCTTGCGATCCATGACATCGTTTAAAAAGCTGTTGCGGGGATCGTAGTAATCCTCCAGGTTGCCGGTAAGGCCTTGATCGTCAAACAAGGTATGGTTAATGGCCAGGATGGTCTCTGGCACCGAAGGCTGGGTGGGTAAACACATCCTTACCATAGTGGCCATGGTGTCCAAGCGTGCCAGATAGGCGTTCACGTCCAACCCTGGGTACGCTTCCTGGGCAATTAGCAAGGCGGCCTTGCCCAGATCCAAGAATTCTTCCGGGGTGCTGAGGACACAGCGGGTAAAAGCCGTGTCGGCGTAGGGGATCGTCGCTTGCTGTTTGGACATCATCAGGTAGTCTTAACCCTAAACATCGAAATACTACATTAATTTTAGCACTTTCATGAGCCCTCGCGCTGGTTGCCCTCGGTTTTGAACAGAGCACACTCAAAGACTCTTGATGAAGACCTTGGAACGGCGCTGCAAGTTATACATGGCCTGCTTCTGTACTGGCAGATCGCTAATATCCGCCGGCTCGAAACCCCGTTCCTGGAACCAGTGGGCGGTGTGGGTGGTGAGCACGAACAACCGCTGCAGGTTGTGTTTCACAGCCTTGTCCTCGATGAACCGCAGCAAGGTATCGGCCCGGCCCTTATTGCGATAATCGGGATGCACGGCCACACCAGCCAGTTCTCCCAGCCGCTCTTGCGGAAAAGGATACAGGGCGGCGCAGCCGATGATGGTGCCATCCCGCTCCACGACCGTAAAGCGTTCTATCTCCATCTCCAACCGCTCCCGAGAACGCCTTACTAGACTGCCTTTGGTCTCCAGCGGGCGGATCAATTCCAGAATACCGCCGACGTCATCGATAGTCGCCGATCGGATACCTTCGTAGATATCAGCGGTGATCAGGGTTCCCACACCATCGCGGGTAAACAATTCCAGCAATAGAGCCCCGTCTACGGCCCGGCTGACGAGATGAATGCGGCGCACCCCGGCGCGGCAGGCGTGCAGGGCCTGGTTGAGATAGTGAGCCATGTCCTTGGACAGTTCCTGATGTTCAGCCAGCAAATACTTGGTGTCACTCGGGCTCAGTTGCCGGACCGGCTCTCCCACTCTGTCCAGCGGGCCAGCGCCTTCGTAGAGCAATAACAGTTTATCGGCGCGCAAGGCGCTGGCGGCGCTGGTGGCTACCTCTGCGGCGCTGACATTGAAGATCTCGCCGGTTGGTGAATACCCTAACGGAGAAAGCAGCACGATGGCGTCGTTATCGAGCCAGGTCTTAATGGCCTGGGTATCGATGCGTCGCACCTCACCGGTAAAGCAGTAGTCCACGCCTTCCCGCACACCGAGCGGGCGGGCGGTTACCAAATTCCCTGACACGACCCGGATACGAGCCCCTTGCATGGGAGAGTTGGCCAGTCCCATCGACAGCGCGGCCTCGATGCGGATACGCACCCGGCCTACCGCCTGCTTGACACCGATCAGGGCTTCGCCGTCAGTGATTCGCAAGCCATTGACATAGTGGAGTTCTCGACCAGCTTCGCGCAGTCGTTCTTCAATCTGAGTGCGGGCTCCATGCACCAGCACCAGCCTTATCCCTAGGCTGTGCAACAGGGAAAAGTCATGGATCAGGCTGGAAAAGCGCTCATCGGAGACCGCCTCGCCGCTAAACAATACCACGAAGGTCTTGTTCCGGTGGCTATTGATATAGGGACCCGCCTGGCGAAACCAGTTCACAAAGGATTGCTCGTTCAAGGTTTTCCCGCTTTTTTTACACTTGTTAAATCAGTATATTACTGATGAATCGCCATTTTAAGACTAAAATTTCCTATTCTTTGTAAGGATTAATTAGAATAATGATTATACGGGTTGGTGAGTTTATTCCTCTCTCGATAAGACCGCTCAGGAAAACCGGTGGGGTGAATCAATTATGGCGATCAAAATTCTCCAGAAAGAAGTCAATATTCGGCTGGCTCATGAATTGTTCAGGGAAAGGCTTCAGTACGACGAGCGTGAAAAGTACCATGTTAAAATGCGGTTTGCGAACTCCCAGCCTTCGGAAACGGATGTCGAGGATGTCGCCTGGGTGAAAGAATATGGCTTTTGGATGTACATCAGTCAGGATCCCTGGGAATGGAATGTATTCGGGTTGAGCGAAGAAGATCCCTTTGCTTGGGAAGCCGAGACGATCATCTGCCGGATTGGTTTCAGGCCTAAGCAAGGGGGTGCGATTGGTCGCGATGAGTTCGGCGGCATCCTGGTGTTGCACAGCGGCGATCTCAACGGCGGCCCGGTAGGGTTCGATAAACCGTCTTTCTGGCAACACTACCAAGGTCCATACATCGAAAGCGGAGAAGCGCGGGATCGCTTCGCTGTGGTAACCCACTTGGGGGCGCTTACTGTCGCCAAGCAGGTCGGTGAGTTCCTTAACGAAATTGCCCGCATCCAGAAGGAGATACTCGGTGCCCGGTAAGTGCTTTAGGGTGTCGGCAGATCCAGGGTGGCAGCAACACGACGAGCGCGATAGAGCGGCAGGAGTTGCGCTGCCAGCATTCCGGCCAGCATCAGGGCACAGCCCAGCAGGGCCCGGTTTCCCAGCGTCTCGCCAAGCACCAGCCAACCGGCCAGCGCTGCGAACACCGCCTCCAGGCTCATGATGATGGCGGCATGTGCGGCGCTGGCGTCCTTCTGCGCTACCACTTGCAGGGTGTAGGCGATACCCACCGATAGCACGCCGCCGTAGGCCACTGCCGGTGCGGCCGCGAGAATAGCTGTCCAAGCAATCGGCTCGGTGAGTACTGCCGCCAGTAGACACAGCAGTGAACACATCAAGAACTGCAGGCAGGCGAGGCGAATGGCATGGGTCCGGGGGGCGAGGGCATCCAACACCAACACATGGACCGCCCAGAACAGGGCGCCAGCCAGTTGCAAAAAATCGCCAAAGGCGATGGCGGATGTCTCCGTCATGCTGAGCAGATACATGCCCGCCACTGCCAGCACCGCCCCCAGCCAGGCGCAGGCGTCGCTGCGGTGGCCAAGCAACAGGCCGAGCAGCGGCACGATGATTACGTACAGGCCGGTGATGAAGCCAGCGTTGGCGACAGAGGTAAAGAGCAGGCCGAACTGTTGCAGGGAGGCGGCGGTGAACAGAATGATCCCCGCCAGCATGCTACCGGCCAGGGCGGAACGGGCGCTGAGGCGTTGAGAGGCGGAGCGGTGATCGGGGCGCAGCGCCAACGGCAGGATGATCAGCGCGCCCAGCGCGAAACGCAGGCCGTTGTAGAGCATGGGGCCGACAGCGTCCAGGCCCAGGCGCTGGGCGACAAAACCGGTTCCCCAGATCAGCGCGGTGAGCAATAGCAGACCGTCCGCCCGGTAGGTTTGGCTATTCATGAGCGTAGCCCAAGCCCTAAGGCTGGATGCAGAACCGAGTGATCAACTGGTTAAGCAGGTCCAGCGTGGGATTGAGCGTATCCAGCGCCAGATACTCATCAGGCTGATGGGCCTGGGCAATGTTGCCGGGGCCCAGTATCACCGTTTCCATGCCCAGCTTGTTCAGATAAGGCCCTTCGGTGCCGAAGGCCATCGCCCCGGCGGTAAGGCCGGTGAGTTCCTCGGTGGCCTTCACGATGGCCGAGGCTGCCGGCGTTTCCATGGCCTCTATACCCTTGAACAAGGGTATGAAGGACAGCTTGAACGGGCTGTTCGCCAGGGCCCGCCGCAGGCGTTGATGCAGGATGGCGCGCAGTTCATCGGTCAGCATTCCCGGCAGGGGGCGCAGGTCTATGTGCAACTCGCAATTGGCGCAGATACGGTTGGGGTTGTCGCCCCCATGAATATGTCCCAGGTTTAACGTGGGCACGCTGACCTCGAACAGCGGGTTGTGATGGCGTTCCTGCAGTTCCGCACGCCATTTCAGGATCTCGCCCATGACCAAATACATGCCTTCCATGGCGTTGATGCCCAAAGCGGGATTGCTGGAATGGCCCGCATGACCCTCCACGTGGATAGCTTCCATCAGGATGCCCTTGTGCAGGCGCACTGGGCGCAAGCCAGTGGGTTCGCCGATTACCGCATAGCGACCCAGCGGCCGGCCCGCGTCCGCCAGGGCCTGCGCGCCGCTCATGCTGCTTTCCTCGTCCGCCGTGGCGAGAATGATCAGGGGTTGGCGGAAATCGCTGGGATTGAAGCGCCGGGTGGCCTCGATGGCCAGCGCCAGGAAGGATTTCATATCCGCCGTGCCCAGGCCGTAGAGACGATTATCCTGGATCAGACCACCGAAGGGATCATGTTGCCAGCGGCCTTCGTCATAGGGCACCGTATCGGCGTGGCCGGCCAGCACCAGTCCGCCGGGGCCGCTGCCCAGCGTGGCGATGAGATTGGCGTTGTTGGGACGATCTACAATAGGCTGAATGGCCACGGCGTAACCCAGATCCTTCAGCCAGCTCGCCAGCAGTTCGATCACCGCCCAGTTGCCTTGATCGAACTGCGGCGAGACACTGCTGACCGAGGGGATAGCGACAAGGCCGCGAATCATGTCGAGGAGTTTGGGTGGCTGTGGATGCATTGGGGTTGCCTGGTTGCGCGGCCTATCGGCAGGGGATGATGGCATTCAATGAATCATTCTAACGTTTTTAAAATGACTTTGAAGCGTTTACCTCGCACCATACCCACCCCCTCCCGGTGTTTCAATCACGAAGGCATCGCCGGGCTGAATGTCGACGCTGGCCGTGCCTCCCAGTTCCTCAACCCGTCCGTCCGCCCGTTCCACCGTGTTGCGGCCCACTCTGCCCGGCTCGCCGCCGCCATCCCGTAGGGCGGCACCCGCCGGTGACCAGACAGGATGGAAGCGATCATGGCCTCGAGGAAGCGAATCCGTCGTACCACGCCGTTACCTCCGGACCAGCGGCCAGTACCGCCGCTATTGTCACGGATGCGAAACTCCTCCACCCGCACCGGGAAGCGCCACTCCAGCACCTCCGGGTCGGTGAGCCGGGAATTGGTCATGTGGGTGTGCACGGCTGAAGCACCGTCGAAACCCGGTCCGGCGCCGCTGCCCCCGCAGAGCGTTTCGTAGTATTGGTAGCGCGTATTGCCGAAAGTAAAGTTTTCATGGTGCCCTGGGAAGCCGCCATCACCCCCAGTGCCCCGTACAGGGCATCGGTGATGCACTGGGAGGTTTCCACGTTGCCCGCCACCACCGCCGCCGGATAGCGAGGGTTTAGCAGGCAGCCCTCCGGAATGACGATTTCAATGGGCTTGAGGCAGCCGGCGTTGAGAGGGATATCGCCTCCACCAGGGTGCGGAATACGTAGAGTACCGCCGCCCTGGCAGACCGCCGGTCGGCGCATTGAAATTGCTGGGCCTGCTGCGGCGAGGTGCCGGTGAAGTCCACCGTCGCGGTCACGCTGCCGCACGGTCGATGCGGACGGCCACCCGGATCGATGGCGCCGTCGTCCATTGCGTAGCCGAACTCGCCATCCCTCAGCCGGTCCAGCACCCGCCGTACCTGTTCCTCGGCGTTGTCCTGGACGTGCTGCATATAGGCGTTGACCACTGCCAGCCCGAAGTGCGCCACCATGCGCTTGCAGTTCCTGAACACCCTTTAGCGTTGGCGGCGATCTGGGCCTGCAGATCGGCGATGTTCTGGCGGGGATTGCGAACCGGATAGGGGCCGGCGGCGAGTACTTCGAGGAGTTCCTGCTCCCGGAACCGGCCCTGGTCCACCAGCTTGAAGTTGTCGATGAGCACGCCTTCCTGGTCAATGGTGGTGCTGGTCGGCGGCATGGAACCGGGCGTGATGCCACCGATATCGGCATGATGGCCTCGGGAGCCGACGTAGAACAGAATCTCAGGTCCGGCGGCGGCGAACACGGGGGTGATCACCGTCACATCCGGCAAGTGCGTGCCACCATGGTAAGGCGCGTTCAGCACGTAGACGTCGCCGCGGCGCATCTGGCCCTGGTTTTCCCAAATCACCACTTGCACCGACTCGCCCATGGAGCCCAGATGCACCGGTATGTGAGGCGCGTTGGCGATGAGTTGCCCGTCCCGGTCGAACAGGGCGCAGGAGAAATCCAAGCGCTCCTTGATGTTCACCGAGCAGGCGGTGTTGGCCAGGGTCACGCCCATCTGCTCGGCGATGGACATGAACAGAGTTGTTGAAGACTTCCAGCATCACCGGGTCCACGTCGGTACCTACCGCCACTCGCTTGGGCAGTGGAATGACGCGGCTGAGGACGAGGTGGTTCTGGCCCGTCACCTGCGCCTGCCAACCGGGTTCGATGACGGTGGTGGCGCCACTCTCGATGACGATGGCAGGGCCATCAAGGCGGTCGTCAGGGCGCAGAGCCTCCCGTCGGTAGACGGAAGTTTGGCGGGCCTCACCGGCAGCGTAAAGGGTGACGGTAGCAGCCGATCGCAGTTCATGGTGGCGGGGTGTCGTGTCCACCACTCGATCACTGATGCGCTGGGTAACGCCGATGATTTCCACCGCGACCGCCTCCACGATATGGCTTTTAGCGGGCATCACGAAACCATAGCGCTGGCGGTGAGCGGCCTCGAAGCCTTCGATCAGGGCCGAGCGATCGCCGAAATTCACGCTTAGAGCGGTGTCGCTGCCTTCGTAGCGCAGATGGACTTTACGAACGGCCTGGATGTGATCCGCGGGAATGCCTTGCCGCTCCATTTCGGCCCGGCCTAAGGTTTCCAGTTCGTCTAGCGCTGTTATCAGTGTGGGCAACAGCGCGTCTGCAAGTGGTGCTTCAATGGCCCGCTCCTTCAGCAGCCGCAGATCGGCCAGCCCCATGCCATAAGCCGACAGCAACCCGGCCAGGGGATGAACGAAGACCTTTCGCATGCCCAGGGCGTCGGCGACAAGGCAGGCGTGCTGGCCGCCGGCGCCGCCGAAGCAGCACAGCGTGTATTCGATGACCGCGTAGCCGCGCTGAGTAGAGATCTGCTTGATAGCGTTGGCCATGTTCTCGATGGCGATTTTCAAAAACCCTTCGGCTATTTCCACGGGGGATCGAGCGTTACCGGTGGCGGCTTCGATCTCTTTGGCCAAAGCCTGAAATTTGGCAATGACGATATCCTGGTCCAGAGGCTGGTCCTGGCCGGGGCCGAAGATGTGGGGAAAGAACTCGGGCTGGAGCTTGCCCAGCATGACGTTGCAATCGGTAACGGTTAGGGGACCGCCCCGGCGGTAGCAGGCAGGTCCCGGATTGGCCCCGGCGGATTCCGGCCCGACCCGAAAACGGGCGCCGTCGAACTGGCAGAGAGAGCCACCGCCCGCCGCCACGGTATGAATATGCATCATGGACGCCCGCATCCGCACGCCGGCCACCAGGGTCTCGACGGCGCGTTCGTACTCCCCGGCGTAATGGGCGACATCGGTGGAGGTGCCGCCCATGTCGAAGGTAATGAGCTTGTCAAAACCGGCATTGGTAGCCGTACGCACGGCCCCCACGATGCCGCCGGCGGGCCCCGACAGGATGCTGTCCTTGCCGTGGAAGCAGCGGGCGTCGGCGAGTCCGCCATTAGATTGCATGAACAGCAGGCGGGCGTTGCCCAGTTCGTCGGCTACCCGGTCCACATAGCGGCGCAGGATGGGGAGAGATAGGCATCCACCACGGTGGTATCGCCCCGGCTGACCAGTTTCATCAAGGGGCTGACCTCATGGGAAGTGGAGATCTGGGTATAGCCCGAGGCTTTGGCGAGTCTGGCCACCTGGCGTTCATGAGCCGGGTAACGGTAGCCGTGCAGGAACACGATGGCCACCGAGCGGATGCCATCCCGATAGGCGGCTTCCAGGGGCACCAGGGCGCTGTCCAGGTCCAGAGGGATCAGGATTTCACCATGGGCGCCGTGGCGTTCGGTTACCTCGGCTACGCGTTCGTACAGTAGTTCCGGCAGCACGATCTGGCGGGCGAACAGGTGCGGGCGATTCTGGTAGGCGATGCGCAGCGCATCACGGAAGCCTTTGGTGATCAGCAATAGGGTGCGGTCGCCCTTGCGCTCCAGTAGCGCGTTGGTGGCTACCGTAGTGCCCATCTTGACCACTTCGATTTGTTCCGCCGGCATGGGTTGGTCCTTGGCGATACCCAACAGGTCGCGGATACCTTGCAAGGCGGCGTCCGGGTAGTGCTCGGGGTTTTCCGAAAGCAGCTTGTGGGTGAGGAGGCGGCCATCGGGACGGCGGGCGACGATATCGGTGAAGGTGCCGCCACGGTCGATCCAGAATTGCCAGCGGGAGGATGCGGAAGGACAGCCGGAACTCATATCATGAAGACTCTTTGGCGCCCTATCCCGAGAGGGTTAGGGCGAGAATAACAAAACGCTGATGCGGACGCGGGTCTCCGCTGAGCCCGAGTATCAATGCCGCTGGGGTGGGAAGGTGGGATGCGGGTCTCGATAGTTCGATAAGCTATCGTTGAGGCGTTCTTGTTTATCACCCATGATTTCTTCGGCCAATGTGGCGAAGTCCGCGGGTTCGTCGTCCAGCAGGTTGCTGTACAGCTCCTTATCCCAGCATTCGATGCGGTTGGAATAGGCGAACAGGATGATGTTTTCTTGGATACTCGCGTAGTCCAATAAGCGTTTGGGTAGCAGCAAGCGGCCACTGCCGTCCAGCGAGAGTTCGGTTGCGCCGCGGTAGAAATAGCGGACAAACTCCCGGTTTTTCTTGACGTATAGATTCAGGCGGTTGATTTCCGCGCAGATGATTTCCCACTGATTGCTGGGATACAAGACCAAGTGTTTCTCGAAACCCCGGTTGATGACGAAACGGCCATTGGCCTCCGGAGGGAGTTGTTTTTTCAAAGCCGCAGGCACGACTATCCTGGATTTCGAATCCAGTTTACAGTCGAATTCGCCGATAAAAGTTGCCATACTTAAAATATTAGCATGGAATTAAGCCAAGGAGCAGGTGAGTCAGCGCAACCGATCCACCAACGAATACAACGCATCCAGGCAAGCGGACGCCAGTCGGCGGCAGCGCGCTGGCGACCAACCGGTAGCCGGGTTGGGCAGATTGGCGGCGTCCTTGAAGGGTTGCTCCAGCGTGATGGCGAGGCAGCCGAAGGTCTCGGCGATATAATTGGTGGACATGGTCAGATTGGCTTGGCCGGGGGCATTTCTTGGGTAACCATGGCTGGTTTGGAACTCGGGATTAAGCTCGGCAAGCCGGGTTTGGTAGCCTTCGAGTAGGTTAAGCTGGGCGGCGGTGACCGAGGGAATGCCTTCAAAACCCACGATGAAATTGTAGGGCACGCCCTCGTCGCCGTGCACATCCAGGCAGAAATCCACCCCCGTCTCGTGCATACGGTTTCTGACCAGGAACACTTCGGGGCTGCGCTCCAGGCAGGGTTCCAGCCATTCCCGGTTCAGGTTGACGCCAGCCGCGTTGGTGCGCAGATGGCCGCGCCGGCTGCCGTCCGGATTCATATTGGGCACCAAGTAAAACACCGCCTTTTCGAGCAACACCCGGGCTACCGCGTCGTCCGGGTTGGTGAGCCGGTCGAGAAAACCTTCCATCCACCATTCGGCCATGGTTTCGCCCGGGTGTTGACGGCCGATGATCCAGCAGCTCCGGCGGTTCGCCGCCGGTTCACCGATGCGCAGCAGTTCCAGTGGCTGACCGTCCAGGGTCTCGCCCAGCACTTCCAGCGAGGCGCGTGGAAACGCCAGGCAGCGGGCTATCAGATCAGCATGGCGCTCCATGGAATAGGGCGCGAAATAGGCGTAATAGACCGAATCACGCTCCGGTGTATGCCGAATCGCCAGCACGCGGCCGTCGAAGTCGGTGGGCACGCGGAACCAGTGTTGGCGGTCATAGGACGCGACCGCCCAATAATCGCGGTAGCCATCGGGATAAGTGGCTTCATGGCCGTTGACCATGTTGAGCACGCAATAGCGGCCCCGCGCGCCGGTCAGCCGAAAGTGAAACCACTGCAGGAAGTCCGAAGCGTTATCCTTGCGGATGCGTAATTGCAGATTGCCGGGGTCGGTCGCGTCGATGACCTCGATATTGCCGCTGTCGAACTGGCTGCAGATCTGCATGGATGGCTATTTGGCAGCCATCCGGATGGCGCCGTCGAGGCGGATGACCTCGCCGTTCAGCATCAGGTTTTCGAGGATGTGCTTGACCAGCGCGGCGAACTCGGCGGGGCGTCCCAGCCGGGAAGGGAAGGGGACCTGTTGTCCCAGCGACGCGCGCGCGGCTTCCGGAATAGCGGCCATCATCGGCGTCTCGAAGAGGCCGGGGGCAATGGTCATGACGCGGATGCCGGAACGCGCCAGCTCACGGGCGATGGGCAGGGTCATGCCCACGATGCCGGCCTTGGTCGCCGCATAACATGCCTGGCCGATCTGCCCGTCGAAAGCCGCCACGGAGGCGGTGTTGACGATGACTCCGCGCTCGCCTTCGCTGGTAGGCGCGCTTTCCACCATGACCTTGGCCGCCAGCCGGATGACATTGAAGGTGCCGATCAGATTCACCTGCACGCCCTTGCTGAACAGCTCCAGCGAATGGGGCGTACCGTCCTTGTTGAGCAGCTTGGTGACTATCGCGACACCGGCACAGTTGATCACGCCACGCAGCCCGCCAAAGTTGTCGACGGCGGTCTTGATGGCCGCTTGTACGTCAGCCTCGCTGCTGACATCCGTGCTGGCGAAGCGGACCCTGGCGCCCAGTTCGGCGGCCAGTTTCTCGCCGCCTTCCCGGTTGATATCGGCGATGATCACGTTGCCGCCGTGTTCGGCAAGCATCCGCACGGTAGCCTCCCCCGAGACCCGAACCGCCACCGCTGACCAGAAACGTATTACCTTGAATTTCCATTGCGCTCTTCCTCGTTGATGAATTGTTTATGCCGGGTTGAATGTTTATTTCATGTGGATATGGATAGGCACGCGAGATTCGAGAAATCAGATTCTGCTGAATTGTTAAAGGCTTTAACCCTGCAACATCCCCTATCGCCAGGACGCAGTCCAAGCTGAGTGCTGGCGTTGTATCTGACAGAAGGAGCATTGGCGTTAATATCAGCTGAGCCAATGCATAAAGTCGAGAGCAATTGGGGAGTATCGTTCGGCGCGGCTCCAAAATATACCAGATAACCAAGAACCTGTTTTTCGGGGGGATTGGGATCATCCCAAGCCAGGGTCACATTTGTCCCGGTATTGCTGATGGGCGTAGTGGTGGTGCCGCTATCGCCGCCCCCGCCGCCACAACCGCTCAGTTCGGAGGTAAATAGGCTGATACTAAGAATCATCTGCCGTCTTGTCGGGTTCGGGTTCATAGGGGTGCTTGGCGTCGTCTGCTTGAAACGGTTGCGTGCGAAATGACCAATTCTATTCATCTAACCGCGCACTCAGCCTGTGCGGTTGCTATAGCCTTCCATCCAAATAATAGCTCAAGAACATCAGGAGTGTGGTTGGTCTCCAGATCGGCGGGGCTAGCCCTGGTGGCGCAAAATTACCTTGCCCATCCGACTGGCTGCCTGCACATGTTGATGGGCAGCTATGGCGTCAGCCAAGGGGAAGACGCAATCGACGACGGGTTCGATGCGCTTTACCGACACAAAGTTGAGCATGGCGGCGAATTCCTCTGGGGTACCCATGGTCGTGCCGCGGATCTGCATCTGGCGAAAGAACAGGCGTGCCATTTGCAGACCTTCGGGAGGATTGCCCGCCGTCGCCCCATAGACAACCATACGCCCGGCGTAATTCAAGAGCGACAGATACCCATTGAAACTGGGGCCGCCGGTGCCGTCGATGATGGCATCGATGCCGCCCGCGCGCGCGGCCAGCGCCTTGACCCAGTCGGCAGACTGGTAATTGACGCCGCCGGCGGCGCCCAATGCCACCGCCTTATCAAGCTTGGCCTGACTGCCGCTGGTCACCCACACCCTGGCCCCAATAACGAGGGCCCAATGGAGCGCGAAAGTGGCCACGCCGCCGCCGATGCCGGTGACCAGCACGGTTTCCCCGGTTCGCACCGCCGCCTGCGTAACCACGGCCCGCCAGGCGGTCAGGCCCGCGAGCGGCACGGCGGCGGCCTGCTCCCAGCTCAAAAACCCCGGTTTAGCGAATACGTTCTCCGCGGGAACGCAGATAAACTCGGCGAAGGTGCCCGGATCGGGCATGCCAAGGACGCGAAAACCGTCGCTTGGAAAGC
The DNA here is from genome assembly GCA_963696325.1 of uncultured Gammaproteobacteria bacterium. Lineage (GTDB taxonomy): Bacteria > Pseudomonadota > Gammaproteobacteria > Competibacterales > Competibacteraceae > CAVOJV01. The sequence continues at coordinate 50,175 of CAVOJV010000001.1, read as the reverse complement.
GGGGATCATTGCCCCAGTCATAGGCCGGATAAATGACGACCTCGCGCCCTAGCAGCGCTGGATCGGCCCCTGGCCCGACCTGGTCGACGACACCCGCCCCGTCCGCACCTAGAATACAGGGTAGGCGGATGTTGGGATACAGGCCCAGGATTATCCAGATATCCCGGCGGTTCAAAGCCGCCGCGCGCAGGGCCACCCGCACCTGCCCTGGCCCAGCGGCCGGGGTGACCACCTCCTCGATGCGCAACTGCGCCGGTCCGCCGGTTTGGTGTAGTATCACTGCCTTCACGGGGGTTCTCCTGATTAAAATCACGATGCAACTAGATTCTGGGTGACAGCTTTTAGGCTAGCATCATAAAAATCTAACACACTCTAATAGCTATCGAAGGGGAAATGCCAACATGCCTAGCAGCCGCACGAAAAGCCTGGGGGTCCTGACCAGCGGCGGGGATGCGCCGGGAATGAACGCCGCGGTGCGTTCGGTCGTGCGCACCGCCCTGGACCGACGGGTACCCGTCTACGCCATCTATGAGGGATACCAGGGCATGGTGGATGGCGGCGACCGCATTCGGGAAATGAGTTGGGAGTCCGTCGGGGGCATTATCCAGCGGGGCGGCACGATCATCGGGTCGGCGCGCTGTCCCGCCTTTCGAGAACGGACCGGGCGGTTGCAGGCGGCCCGCAACCTGCTGGGGCGTGGGATAGACAACCTGGTCATCATCGGTGGCGACGGCAGTTTGACCGGAGCCAATCTGTTTCGCCAGGAGTGGTCCAGCTTGCTGACCGAACTGGCCGCGAGCGGGACGATCACTCAGGAGTTGGCCCAGGCCCACCCCTATCTGGGTATCGTCGGCCTAGTCGGTTCCATCGACAACGACATGTTCGGCACCGACATGACCATCGGCGCCGATACGGCCCTGCACCGCATCACCGAAGCCATCGATGCCATCACCAGCACCGCCGCCAGTCACCAGCGTACGTTTATAGTCGAGGTCATGGGCCGCAACTGCGGTTATCTGGCCTTGATGGGCGGACTGGCCGCTGCCGCGGACTGGGTGTTCATTCCGGAAAGCCCGCCGGTTATGGAGGATTGGCAACAGGCGATGTGCGAGGCGTTGCGAGCCGGCCGCGAGGCTGGCCGCCGCGACAGCATCGTGGTGATCGCCGAAGGTGCGCGGGACCGCCACGGCAACCCGATTAAAAGTGTCGACGTGGAGCAGGTGCTCAGGGACCGGCTGCAGGCGGATGTGCGGGCGACGATTCTCGGGCATGTGCAACGGGGTGGGGCGCCCAGCGCGTTCGACCGATATATGAGCACGCTGGTGGGCCATGCGGCGGTGGAAGAGGTGCTGTCGAGCACGCCCGCCGCCGAACCGTGCCTGATCGGCATGCGGGGCAATCGCATCGCCAAGGCGCCCCTGATGACTTGCGTCGAGCAGACTCAGGCCGTCGCCAAGATGATCGCGGCGGGTGACTATGACCAGGCCATGGAACTGCGGGGTGGCAGCTTCAAGGAGGCGTTTCGCACCTTCTGGACCCTGGTGCAGGTCCTGCCACACACGCCGAAATCCGTCCAGCCCTCTGGCCGCCTGGCGGTGCTCAACGCGGGCGGGCCGGCGCCGGGCATGAACACGGCCACCCGCGCGGCGATCCGGTTGGGTCTCGACCAGGGCCACGCCATGGTGGGTGTCCGCGATGGCTTCCAGGGGCTGGTCAAGGGCGATATCCAAGCCATGGACTGGATGAGCGTGGCCGGTTGGGCTTCCAGAGGTGGTTCCGAACTGGGCACCAACCGCAAGGTTCTGGACCGTAATGACTACGAGGCTATCGCGCTCACCTTGCAGAAGCATGCAATCCAGGGGCTGTTGATCATCGGCGGCTGGCATGGCTACGAGGCGGCTCACCGCCTCTACCAGGAGCGGCCAAACTTTCCGGCATTCAACATTCCCATCATCTGTCTGCCGGCCAGCATCGACAACAATTTGCCGGGTTCGGAGCTGAGCATTGGCGCCGATACCGCCCTGAATAACATCGTGGAAGTCGTCGATAAGATCAAACAGTCGGCGGTCGCCACGCTGCGTGCCTTTGTGGTTGAAGTGATGGGGCACTACTGCGGTTATCTGGCGCTGATGAGCGGCTTGGCCACCGGTGCCGAACGGGTGTATTTGAATGAGGAAGGAGTCACTCTCAAAGATTTGCTGACGGATTTGGAGCAGTTGAAAATCGGCTTTGAAAAAGGCAAGCGCCTGGCTTTGCTGATCCGCAACGAGCAGGCCAATGCTGTTTACACCACGGGTTTCATGACCGCCCTGCTTGAGGAGGAAGGCCGTGGTCTTTTCGAGGTGCGCCAGGCGGTGCTGGGACACTTGCAACAGGGCGGCGACCCCACGCCGTTCGACCGCATCCAGGCGACCCGCCTGGCCGCCCGCTGCGTCGAATTCCTGAGTGAACAGGTGGGTCAGGTGCGGACCGAAGGCGCCTTCATCGGTTTGCAGAAAGGCAAGGTCCAGTTTCATAATCTGGCGGATCTGCCCCAAATGGTCGATCCGGATCACCAGCGTCCCCGCGATCAATGGTGGATGGCGCTGCGGCCCATCGCTCAGGTGCTGGCGCAGCCAGGACCGCGGCAGCTTGCGGAATGATGGCAAGTACGATGTCTGCGACAACACGACGGGTGCGCTACCACGCTTGTTCGTCATACCGGCGCAAGCCGGTATCCAGAACGCCAGGGCCTACTCTCCGTGCATGATCTTAAGATGAAGGTGCATGGGTATGCTTGAGACCGTCGGGTGTTTCCTTCTTGTGAACCGGCTAGAGCGAACCCGCATGCTAGGTGGTGTGGGCGCCGAGGGTTAAAAGCCCACGGTTACCCGCCAACGAGTAGCGTCATAACGGCGGCTAGCGGCTCGATTCCGCGGGCTAGATGATTGAACTCTTCGTATGTCATTGGAATGGGCCTGCTGACGCCCGACGCAGAAGCAACCGGCGCTGCGCGGCTCTATCGCGCAGCGTCCCCGGTAACTGCCGGGTTAGAAAACTATTTCGCACGAAGGTATAAAACCTTTTGATTTGACCCCGGTGCTTGCCGTTCCTCTGTCACGAAGAGATCTGTCTTTGCTTTGACGAGATCAGAGAGCTTCTTGTAGCCGTATAGCCTGGAGTCAAAGTCGGGTTGTAGCTTGGTAAGGTAGCTCCCGAAGGTACCAAGATGTGCCCATCCAGCATCGTCAATTGACTGCTCAAGTGCAGTCAGGACGAACTTTTTTGGGAATTCAAGCTTTGGCTCTGTTGCCTCGGTAGGTGTCTGAGGTGGAGCGGCCTTTGGCTCATTCTCAACTTTTGGCGGCAGACCGCCCGGCATCGGCTGCGGTGCCTGGACGAAGGACTTCAATGAACACGAACTTGTGGCAGGCATTGCGGAACGCCTCCGGTGTTTTCTTTTCGCCAAATCCGAGCACCGTGAGCCCCTCCTCACGCAATCGCATCGCAAGGCCTGTAAAATCACTGTCGCTTGTGACGAGGCAAAAGCCATCGAATTTTCGTGTGTATAGCAAGTCCATCGCGTCGATGATCAGCGTGCTGTCCGTGGCGTTCTTTCCGGTCGTGTACGCAAACTGTTGAACCGGCTTGATAGCGTATCGCTGCAGCACCTTCTTCCATGAGGAACTCGTTGGGGCAGTGAAATCGCCATATATGCGCCTCACCGTTGCTTCCCCAAATCTCGCGATTTCCGCGAGAAGACCTTCAATGACGGCTGCTTGAGCGTTGTCAGCGTCAATTAGAACTGCTAATCGAAGGGTTGGCTCTTCGGACTCTATTTTTGTGACTAGTCGTGGGGATACCAAGCTGACTCCGGTTTTCTAGACAAGATGGCTCTGTGAATCTGGGCGGCCCATCGCCTGCAAAACCGTAGGTTGCACGCTGAGGGCGTGCCGCCTTATACCCATGCACCGGGCCGAGGGTCAGCCGGGTCGTTGCGAATTTGCGAGGAGACGGGCCATGGATAAATGCAGCAGCTTATATGTCGGTTTGGACGTTCACAAGGACAGCATCGACATGGGTTCAATTGAAAGTGTGAGGTGTACAGGCGGGGCGGCGACGGTCGGGCGCATGGGCAAAAAAAACTGCACTGGCACACGACCTTTGGGGTAAACGCGGTTTCTTATTGCCCTCGCTACACTTTTCGATAGAATGTTTGGGTGCAACAAGGAGCACACAGGGCATGCATGGAAACGCTGGAGGGTACGGGTTTACTCTTTTGGAACTCGTGGTTGCCGTAGCGATCGTCGCGGTGTTGGGCTTAATTGCCCTGCCAGTCTATAAAGGATATATAGATAACGCGAAAAACAAGACGGCGATCGCTGACATAATGATGATCCAATCCGAAATCCAGCGGTTTTATACGGTGCACTCCCGTTATCCCGCGACTCTTGCCGACATTGCTTCCAGGCTGCCCAACAATGGCAATGATCCCTGGGGACGCGCGTATGTTTACCTGAATATCGAGAATGGCGGTCATGGCATCAAAGGCGATGTAAGAAAGGATCACAAATTAAATCCGATCAACACGGATTACGACTTTTACAGCGTGGGCAAGGACGGCGTCACCAAGAAGCAAATAAGCCAAAAGGACAGCTTGGACGATATTATTCGCGCACGTGACGGCGGTTTCGTCGGGCTTGCCTCTGATTTCTGAGTAAACCCCGATCAATGGCGCCGAGACTGTCGCTGATCGGCAATAAGGTTGCGCGCCGCATCTTGGTTTCGTTCGTTCTGGCGGCGCTGATTCCCATCGGGATTTTTGGGGCGCTGTCGTTCCGACAGGTCAGTGAACAGCTTCGTGACCAGACCGCCAAGTCTCTCCAGAGCGGCTGTAAAGACTACGCCTTGCAGCTGATCGAGCGACTGACCCTAGTTGAAAACGTCCTGCGTCTGGTGGCGATCCAAGTTGAGAGATCGAGCCAAGGCTTCGGCCGCATCGCGTTAGATCGCGAACAAAGGCTTGCGGCTCAATTCACCGGCTTGGCGATCATCGACCCCCACGGTGAAAAAACCCCGCTTCTTAGGGAGACCGAGTTTATTCCGGAGTTGTCCGAACAGGAGGTTCGAGAGATCGGTTCTGGCAAGACCCTCATCAAACCGATCGCCGGGCCGGAGCCAGGGGGTAGTCGGCTATGGATGGCCATCAACCTCGTCGAGCGCCGTCCCGAAGCAGGCATCCTATTGGGTGAACTGAAACCCGAGCTAGTATGGCAGGCGGCAGACATCGAACCTAACGTCCTATGGGTGCTGGACGACGCCGGCTGGCTGTTGTTTGCTTCGGAGCAAGGTTTCGGCCTGCCGCCCGAGGTCAGGGCGCGTTTCTCGCAAACCAACAGCGGGCAATTCACCTGGAAAAATAGGGATGCCATTTATGTGGGCGCTTATTGGAAGCTCCCCATTAAGACGTTGTTTTCCGCCCCCGACATGACCATTGTGCAGGGTCAGCCGGAAGCCTTGGCTTTCGCGGCCATTCGGCAATTTAGCGCGATTTATCCACCCGTCATCGCGCTCGCCGTCCTGATCGTCGCGTATCTGAGTACGAGACTGATCGGGAAGTATTTGACTCCCCTCGAGCGCTTAAAAGCCGCGACCCTCAGGATTGCGGACGGTGACTTCAGTGGCCGCGTGAACATCGAAAGCGGCGACGAATTCGAATCCCTAGCCGATTCGTTTAACGATATGACCCGTCGCTTGCGCAGCCAGTTCGATATGCTGTCCACCATGGCGGAAATCGACCGTAACATTCTCTCGGCATTAAATGCCGAGGACATTGTCGAGACCGCCTTGAGCCGCCTACCCGACATTCTGTTTTGCGATTTGATTTCCATCGCCAGGATCGATCCAGACACCTGCCTCGTGCGGGACATTCGGACCCGGCGAGGCGGACTAGGTACCGAAACCCTCACGGGACCGATGACGCTCAGTGAACAGGATGTCGATGGCTTGCTTGCAGTCCAGAACGGTGCGATGGACATCGCTATCGGCGGGCAATTACCGGCTTATCTGCAAGTCCTCTGCATTTCCGGCAACCGGAGGTACTTGATCGTTCCGGTTCTTATTAAGGGGCGGTTGTCATCGACGATTAGCCTCGGCTATCAAGCGTCGAACCCGATCCCCCCGGAGTCGCGAAGCGCGGCGAGAAATTTCGGTGACCGCATCGCCGTTGCCCTCTCCAATGCCGCCTGGGAAGAGAAACTTTACCAGCAGGCGCACTACGACGCCCTGACGGGTCTGCCTAACCGGTTGGTGCTCAATGATCGCTTGGCGCAGGAGTTGGCGCGGGCACGGCGCGATGATACCCAGCTAGCGGTGTTTTTTATCGACTTGGATCGCTTCAAGACCGTCAATGACTCGTTGGGACACGCGGCGGGCGACGAACTGTTGACCCAGGTTTCGCGGATTTTTGTCAATTGCGTCAGGGCCACGGACTTGGTCGTCAGGATGGGCGGAGACGAATTCGTCGCCGTCATTACCGATCTCCATAACCACCCCAACCCGGTGTCGTTTGTGAGCACCATCGCCGAAAAAATCCTGACCTCCCTTAAGCAAACCTTGGTGGTTGCCGGGCATCCCATGACTTTCACGGCGAGCCTTGGGATCGCCGTATTCCCCAGCGACGCCGACAACCCTCAGGATTTGCTCAAGAACGCGGATGCCGCCATGTACCATGCCAAGAACGAGGGGCGCGCCAATTTTCGATTTTATTCGAGGGAACTGAATGCGGCCGCGCTGGAAAATATCGAACTGGAACAGGAACTGCGCGGTGCGATTGCCAACGGAGAGCTTCTGCTCTACTACCAGCCCAAGGTCGATTTGGTCGGGCGGATCGTCGGAGCCGAAGCATTGCTTCGTTGGCGGCACCCCGAGCGAGGGATGATCTCGCCGGCGAAATTCATACCCTTGGCGGAGCATACCAGTCTAATCGTTGAGATTGGAGCCTGGGCTCTTGAACAGACCTGCGTGTGGGTAAATTCGTGCCACGCGCAAGGCCTGGGGCCGTTGCGCGTTTCTGTCAACCTCTCGGCGATCGAGTTTAGGCGTCCCGAACTGGTGGGAACGGTTGCGGAGATCCTTTCCAGAACCGGCGTGAATCCGAAATTTGTCGAACTGGAACTCACCGAATCCGTTGTCATCAGGGATGCCAACACCTGTATCGCGCGGATGAACGCTCTCAAAGGCTTGGGGCTTACGCTGGCCCTGGACGACTTTGGGACTGGGTTCTCGTCCTTATCGTATCTCCAAGAGCTTCCGCTGGATGTCGTTAAGATCGATCAATCGTTCGTGCGTCACCTTGAATCAAAGCGCAGTAGCCAGGCGATCGTCAGGGCCATTCTTGCCCTCGCCAACGGCTTGGCTATGGAGACCGTCGCCGAGGGTGTTGAAACCGAAGCCCAACTCGAATTTCTGAAACAGCATCAATGCGGCATATTCCAGGGATTTTTATTCAGCCGCCCGGTCCCCCCTGAGGATTTTATGAAATTGCTGGCAGATGATTCCCTTAAGAAATTCTGATTAAGCCCGCGCCGCCGGGACGCTAACCTTCTGTGCCAGGATAGCTGTCGCCTCCCAAGCGGATTCCGAACCACGCGGTAGTGACTGGCTCGCCCCGCACGATTGGAAGGCCACCCAAGAGAAAGTTCTCCACCTCTTTCTCTTTCCAGGGCTTTGCTTCCAGACGAACGAACAACGTTACTTTGACCATGACGTGCTTTCTGTTGTTACGACGACATCAACATCCGCCACGCTTTCCAGTAAGCCCAACGCCGCGGTTCAGCGGCGTGAGTCTACGAGCGTCCGCTTGACCGAGAAGTTAGGTTCCTGAAGGCTCACGCCAATGCCGCTTCGGCAGGTCGATGCAGTGACCGGGGCATCTCAGGTCCACGACCAAACCGCACAACAAGATCCGGCCTTCCAGTCGTAATGCTCAGGAAGTTAGCGAACTGCGATCGAAGAGCGGACACTTCGACAGGTTGATTCAGATGCGCAGTGCGAACATCAATGGCCGCTGCTTGCAAGCCGAAGCGCTCGAAGGCACGGCCCACTTCAACCCAGTGTGCCTTGTCATTTGCTGTTGAGACAAAGACCGCGATCCCAGCCGAGCTACGAATGTGTCGCGCGTACTTTTCGTTCTCGGCCTTTTCCGTGAAGAAAAGGTTGAACAGTATGCTTCCCAGCCAACGCGGCACAGCCGGATTGCCTGAGGAACGTGAGCACAGCCCATCACCTAAACGCACTGCCTCAGCGTCGCTAAAGCGAACCCATGCTTTCAATTCTTCGACAAAAGCAGGGTCGCGCATCTGCGCGGTATTTCCTTGAACCACGTAATCGAGTATGCTCTCCACCGCTTGCTTTCCGGTGAGCAGAAGAACTTGCACTCCATTCCCTGTGCCTGCCCTCTCCAAGAGCTTCAACTCCGCGTTGGAGAGCGGTTGACCGTCGAACTCAGTCCGGGTCGATTGCCGCCTGGTAATCGCCTCAAACAGTGGCGAAGTGACCGCCTTAGTTGGCTCCAGGCTGATTTCAAGTGAGCCACTGGTGCCAACGACGAATGAGACATGGCCATTAAAACCCTTTGCCAATGCGGCCTGGATCAGGTTCTCGGCTGCGCAGCCGAGCGAAACGAAAAGGTGGTGATCATCCGGGTCAACGACAGGGCATCGTCTTTCAAAGTCAGGTAGGATCGAGACTGATCTCTCGCTTGGCCTGAATTTCCAGCACTGCGTGTTATGACTGGACGGCGCAAGGGTCGCGTAGCGCACCAACTCCCCCATGAGGGAAGACTGCGTTGATGTACCCCCTTCGGTGTGGCGCCAGGTCTGTTGGACCGCCTTCGTATATTCCGATTCTCCGTTGCCGAAGGAACAGCCATGGACAGCGAGTGTGCCACCAGCAAGCGCGGCTGTAGCCATGAACTCCCTTCTTGTCATCATCGAATCGGACTCACTATGGGAAGCCAACCAGGAAGCTAAGGGACGGCGACCGAAGGGAGCCGTCCCCTTGAGCGCCTGATCAGAAGAGAATAGTTTGAACTTGGGACGGCAGCTTGCTGAGAATGAGTTGCTTAAGTTGCACTTTGGTGCTGGCGTTGTCGCTGTTAATGCCAACCAGATGACCGTTGGCATCATAGTCGAGCACTACGCCCTCGGAAGTTTCCACGCTTTCCACGCTGGGTTGTTCGGCCAAATCAATGTAGAGCGAATCGGTGTCAGGATAGTAGTTTAGCTTCATGGCTTAAACCGTCGGTCAGGAAATGCGTTATGGATGGTGGCCTTATCCGCCAGTGTAATTACTCGCAGGAACCGACCGCCTAGCTTTGGAACAGCAGCCCAAAAGCGAAAGCGATTATGCTCTTGCGGCTCAGATTTAATCGGGTTTTCCAGTACGTGAATGCGCCACTCCTTCTTTAAATATGGGCGCTTGCGAACTTTAAATATGGCCGTAAATATGGCCGCTTGCGCAAAACTTCATTTTCATAGCAGTCGGTGAATCGGTAGGTCGCCATACCGCAGAGGATACACGGCCTCCAGGAATTCTGAAACTCGCCTATCGTAAAGCTTAACCGGCTGGCCGAACCGCGCAGCGGTGAGGTCCGAGTTGCAGCGGTTGTTAGCTGTCGGTTACGCTCATGGTATTGAAAGTATCAGTAAATCTCGCGGCGATGGAGACCCCCACGAATTCGACTTCAGACGCTTCAGCCCGTCAGTTCCGCGAGTCCGCAATGCCCAGCGCTCCCCCTCAAGGTGTTTTCTTGCAGCGCATCTCCGGTGCGCCATAGCCCCAGGTGATCAACGCTTCGCCATGGTGCTCCCAGAAGGTTTCGTTGCGGCCCTGGTACTTGGCTCCGCTACCGCTTGGCTGCAGGTACATCAGCGAGACGCTGTCCCCGCGCTCGGCGATCACGTTGGGGGATCGGTCTGGAAGAATGTGGCGATGACCTCGTTCGGCCGGCTTGCCGTCGCAGGCATAGGTGATGGGGCCGTTGCCAGGTACCAGACGATATCTTGCCTGCAACTCGGCAATGCGGCGCTGGTACTCGTCCTCCACGCACTTGCGCTTGTCGTCGCTCTTCCAGCAGTCGTTGCGCCCTTTGACCCAGCCGCGCTGCTCCGCCTTGAGCACGGGCGGATGCTCGTTGGCCGCCTTCTTGGACGCCGCGGCATAGACCCCAGCAGCTTGCGGTCGAGCGCGGACAATCCGCTGTCCTTGCAGACCATCTCTTCGATGCTCCCGGCGCGCACCTTGTCGCAGGCATACGAAGGGCCTTGCGCCATGGCCGTACCTCCAAATGCCCCGCAACCCAAGGCCAGGACCAGGAAACTGGAAACGGTCATTGATTTGGAACGAAACGTGTTCATGTGGATTCCTCAATGTCGCTTAAGCGCCTCGCTAGGCGATTATGATTAACCGTGGTCTGTCCCCTATTTCCCTATTTCCCGTGGGCTGGCAACGGGCAGCGACAGTCTTATTTGCAGTTCCCTTCGAAGATGCACGCCAGCTTGTCGACACGCCCTTGGCGCGTTGCCACGGAGACACACTTCTCGGTCGGCCCGTTCCATCAAATGCGGAAGGAGGTGTCGTCGCTCCTGTAGCCGCCCGTGTTCCTGCATCCCCGCGAGGTCATCATCGAATCCAGACAGCCTGGCTTCATGCCCGCTCGGGCGCTGAGATTCACCTTTTGTCCCGGACACCGACCGTGGCACCACGGCGGCTTCCGCTGGGCATTGACTTCCAGTTACCAGAGATATAATTCTGGCAATACTCGGATTTAACGATCTCCGCCTTGACGATCCTTTTTGCTCGCATTCTCAAATGTCAGGAAAGCGCAGTTGTTGCTGCCCGTATTCCACCAGTATTGCGCCGCTTTGCCAAGTGACGCATCTATGCTCGAGTGAACGATTCCATAGCCGTGCTTGGACCGTTGCCGCTGACCGTGATCCAGCTCCCGCTTGATCAAGTTTGACAGCTCGGCGGTACCTCATACAACGCCCACCCGGGGCTGGCGGCCAGGGTCAGTGCCGCCGCCGCGGCGGCGCAGTTCCAAAGCCCATTGAATTTAGGCCAATTCCGAAAAAGATTCTACCACTCATGCAGGCCGAACCAGGATGTCCCTCTTGGGCAGGAGGGGTTGCGCTCCGCTCTGGCCTCACCCTCCCGCATCGCCTGCTTGGTGAGTGAAATGCCTTTTTGGTAGACCGTCCGGGTCAGTTTGACGAGGGGGTGAATGCCTTTCCAAGGCATGCTTTTGCCCAGTCCAGCAGGGGTGTCGACAGCCAAGCACTTGACCTGCCCGTCCGGGGCCGAATCCGGTGTGGGTAGGCGCTGGCCATCCGGTTCGGCGAGGTTAGCAAAGAGGGCAGCCGCTTCCGGGAGTTTTTGGGGGGTTTAGCCTTGACCACCTGGCGCCGGCGGTAACCGTGACGATTCAGGATCTCCGCCAGCGTGCTCGGTGAGGGTAAGCACGCTTCCGGGAAGCCGTGGGCGTGCCAATGGGCCACGGCCGCCGCCCCCGACAGCTTGGCACTCGCCAAGCGCAGGTCTTCGATGTGGGAGGCAGGCAACGGCCAGGCGGCCGGTTCCAGAGTGGATAGCAGGGGCGTGTTCGGCGCTCAATCAGGTGGGGAAGTTCTACCTGAATGGCGGACCTATTTCTCGGAAATGGCCTACCGGCAAGTAGTTTGACCATTACCCCGGAGCGCCAAGGGCTGGTCGATTTCCCCGCACTCAAGGAAACGTCTTCCGTACGATGAGGCTTTGGTCAGGGCCTTGTTTTTATTGCCGGTTCGCCTTGACAACAGACAAGATAGTGAGGGGGAGTGCTTATTGATTTTACTGCTACACTGTGACTAATCTTCTCCAAAGTGCAGTTATTCAATCTACTGTAAGGTAGCCCAACGTGCATCCCATTTCCGGCCATACCCCTGCTGATGCTTCCAAGCTCGTGGATCGTTTTGGGCGTCACGTCACCTATGCGCGGCTGTCGGTGACGGACCGCTGTGATTTCCGCTGCGTGTATTGCATGAGCGATGACATGGCGTTCCTGCCGCGGGCGCAGATTCTCACCTTGGAGGAACTGGCTGAACTGGGGCGGGCGTTCGTGGAACTGGGAGTGGTCAAGATCCGCATCACTGGAGGGGAGCCACTGGTGCGCAAGAATGTGCTCTGGTTGTTTCAACAGTTGGGGCAATTGGCTGGCCTCAAGGAATTGGTATTGACCACCAACGGTTCGCAATTAGGAAAGCTGGCGATTCCCCTCAAGGATGCCGGCGTCAAGCGCATCAACATCAGTCTGGATAGCCTGGATTCGGAACGCTTCCGGCGTATTACCCGGATCGGTGATCTAAAGAAGGTGCTGAGCGGCATCCGCGCCGCCCAGGCGGCAGGATTTGCGCGCATCAAGCTCAACGCGGTGATTCTCAAAAACCGCAATCACGATGAAGTGGTGGCATTGGCGCGGTTTGCCATCGCTAACGGCATGGACATCAGCTTCATTGAGGAGATGCCGCTGGGGTCAATCGGCGATCACGACCGGGCCGAAGTCTATTATTCCAGTGAACTGGTCCGCCGCGATCTGGAACAACATTTAACCCTGGTCCCAACCACCGAGACCACGGGTGGGCCATCCAGTTACTACCGAGTACCGGGAACGGCTTCACGGATCGGTTTCATTTCTCCGCACAGTCACAATTTCTGTGGCGACTGCAACCGGGTACGGGTGACGGCGGAAGGGCGATTGCTGTTGTGCCTGGGCCAGGAGCACTCGGTGGATTTACGGCAAGTGCTGCGAGCGCATCCAGGCGAACCTGAGCGCTTGCGACACGCCATCGTTCAGGCGATGGACATCAAGCCCAGGGGCCACGACTTCAATCTCCAGGCGCAGCCTGTGATCATGCGCCACATGAATATGACGGGGGGATAGTGCGTTATCGTTTCTACACGGCGGATGTGTTCACCAAGCACGTCTTTGGCGGCAATCCGCTGGCGGTGTTTCCGGATGCCCGTGGGTTGACTGCCGAGCGCATGCAAGCGATCGCGCGGGAGTTCAATCTATCGGAAACCGTGTTTGTCTTCCCCCCGGACGTGGCAGCGCACACGCGCCGTCTGCGCATTTTCACGCCGGCCATGGAACTGCCCTTCGCCGGACATCCGACCGTTGGCGCGGCGCATGTTCTCGCCGCCATCGGTGATATTCCCCTGGATTCGGAAGTAACGCGCCACATTTTTGAGGAAGGCATCGGTCCAGTAGGTGTAACCATTTTCACGCGAGACGGGAACCCCGTTTTTGCGCAACTTTCGGCGGCCAAGCTCCCGGAATTTGGTCCCACCCCCCCTTCTACCGAAGCCATCGCGGCGGTCTTGGCGCTGGAAGGTGCCGATATCCTGGAAGGACAGTATTCACCCCAGGCGGTTTCCTGCGGCGTACCTTTTCTCTTCGTTCCCTTGCGCAATCGCGACGCCCTGCGGCAGGCGCGCCTCCATCGAGAGCCGTGGGAAACAGTGTTGTCTTCCTTTTGGGCTTCCGCTCTCTATTTGTTCACATTTGAGGCGGAACGCAACGACTCGCACCTGCGTGCCCGGATGTTCGCCCCCGCTATGGGGGTCGCTGAAGACCCTGCTACCGGCGCGGCGGCGACCGCGCTGGCCGGCTATCTTGGGGTTCGCGATACTACCGCCGCTGGAACGCTACGGTGGGTGGTGGAACAGGGCTTCGAGATGGGACGCCCGAGTATCCTTGAAGTCGAGGCCGATAAAGCCGCTGGCAGGATTACCGCGATTCGAGTTGGCGGAGCTTCGGTAATGGTTAGCGAGGGTGTGATGGAAGTTCCTGTTTGAGCGTTGCACAGAGGAGGGTAGAGAGGTGTTAACTAACGCCCCAGTCACAACGATTTTGCCTGTTCTTGACATGAACCGCGCCAGGGATTTCTACGAGAATAAGCTCGGACTTACCCCGCGGGGCCTGAAGCCCGACGGGAAGTTTGTTTACGCCTGTGGCAATGGCGCGCTGCTGGCCCTGTTTCAGAGGAAGACCGGCACGAAGGCAGACCACACCGCGCTAAGCTTCGAGGTTAAGGACATTACCGCCACGCTGAGGGAACTCAAGGAAACCGGGGTGGTGTTCAATGATTATGATTTTCCGGGCCTGCAGACAGTCAATCATGTCTGTGTGCTGGGGGCCGAGAAAGCCGCCTGGTTTGACGATACCGAAGGCAATATTCTCTGCATCCATGAAGTGATTTCCTGACGTGAGGTCACGGTTCCCCGCTTGCCTTCCGACCGGCGGGTGGTTTCCACCGAGCGGGTAACGTACATGCGTTTTGGCCAGAAGGTTCATCCCCTTAACTTCGATTACGGCAACTCGCTGTTCGTGTTGGGCGACAGCGCCCACCTGGCGGGTAATTCCTTCAGGCTGCAGATCCGTTGCGAGGAGATCACCGATTGCTGCACCCGCTTGAGCTTCGACAATGCCAATGTGGCCGACAAGCGCCAGTATTCCGATGCGATCATAGAGGACTGCCGTGAAGGCCGGTCCATAAGCCCGACGCTGGATGAGGGGGTGTGTTTTCAGACCCGGAGCAGCACGATTGTTATCGGTCCGGCGCAGCTGCATATCCGCATGGCGACGGGCGCCGTCCTGGAGACCACGGAGGATGGCATCGGGATCAATGGCGAGCAGTTTCTGCTGAATTTCAGGATGGGTGGCGCCTCGGGCTTCTACGGCTTTGGGGAGCGTACCCGGCGGCTCAACAAGCACGGCGATAGTCTGGATTTTTGGAATGTGGACGTGGTCGCTGCTTTTCCCCATACCTACGATCGCGATGACTATGATCCCGCCTATGTCGCCATTCCTTTCGCCATCATCAAAACCGGCACTGTCCACACCGGCGTCTATTTCGACAATGCGGACCGGGCCATCATCGATATAGGGAAAATCCGAGCCGGGCAATGGCTGTATCAGTCCATGGCCGGCAATACCCAGGTGTATCTAATCAATGGCCCGCGGCTGCGCGATGTGGTCCGGGGTTTTACCGCGCTTACCGGCAGGGCGGAGGTGCCACCCGTATGGAGCATCGGCTATCATCAGTGCCGCTGGGGCTATCGATCCGAGGCCGACTTTATTGCGCTGAAGGAAAACTTCAGACGGCACGATATCCCGGTCAGCGCCTTGTGGTATGACATCGATTACATGGACGGCTATCGTCTGTTTACCTGGAATCGAGAAGAGTTTCCCGATCCGGCCGCACTCAACAACGAGTTGAAAGAAGCCGGAATCCGCACCGTCACCATCATGGATCCGGGGGTTAAGCTGGAGCGCGGCTATCCGGTCTATGACAGCGGCAAAACCGAGGATGTCTTTTGCAAGGCGGTCAGCGGCAAGGAGTATGTGGGCAGAGTCTGGCCGGGAGATACTGTCTTCCCGGATTTTACCTTGGAAGCGGTGCGGGACTGGTGGGCGGCGTGGCTGGCGAAGTTTCTGAACGACAACGCCGTCGATGGCGTCTGGCTGGATATGAATGATCCCGCCACCGGTTTCAGTGCCGCCGAGGACATGCGCTTTGCCAACGGCCAGTTACCTCACGCCAAGTATCACAATCAATATGCCCATTATATGGCCAAGGCCAGCCGCGAGGCTTTTGCCAAGCTCGACCCCCGGACCCGGCCTTTCCTGTTGACCCGCAGCGGTTGCACGGGCACACAGCGCTACAGCGCGATCTGGACCGGCGACAATGCCAGCAACTGGAAGCACCTGCGGATGGCGATTCCCAGTACCCTCAACCTGGGGCTGTCTGGCGTAGTCTTCAATGGTCCGGATGTGGGGGGGTTCATGGGACACGCCACCGCCGAGCTGCTGATTCGCTGGTATCAAGCAGGGTTCTTGTTCCCGTTCTTCCGCAACCATTCCGTGTGGAATTCGAAACCCCAGGAACCCTGGCAATTCAATCCCCAATGCCTGGCCTGTGTGCGGGAGACTGTCGTGACCCGCTACCGTCTGCTTCCCTATCTCTATCAGTGCTTCTTCGTCCATTACCTGAGCGGCGATCCGGTGTTGAGGCCCTTGTTGTATGACTATGACGGCAAGGAATTTGAAGACCTGGATGACCAATTTCTGGTCGGTGACAGCATCATGGTAGCGCCCATTTTGGAAGGCGAGGGACAGGGCAGGGAAATCATGGTCGGGGGTAGGAAGTGTCAGGTCCGGCATATTGTGTTGCCGCCAGGCTGGTGGTTCGATCTGAACCAGGGTGAGTGGCTCGAAGGCAATAGAATCTTGCAGTACGCGGCTGGACTGGAGGAAGTTCCGCTGTTTGTCCGGGATGGCTCCATCATTCCTTACTACAATGGTCCCATCCGCAATAGTCTCATCACTCTGCAAGAGATTGAATTGCACATTTTCAGCAAGCAACGGCCCGCCAGGCTTGCTTATTTCATCGATGATCGGGAAACCCGGGATTACCAGGCCGGTCGCTATAGCACGGCCCAGATCGACGTCGGGGTGGGCGATGGCGAGATCAATGTCGGCATTACCGAAGCCGGCGATTATGAAACCGGCACGGTAAACTTCAGGCCAGTTCTGTATGGCTTTCAGGGGCAGTGGAAGGCGGTTACCGCGGTTAACGGCAAGCTGCAAACGAGATCCTGCACTGTCCAGACCAGAAGTTGGGTCTGCAAGCACCTGCCGGTTTTGGCGTAGTGCACAACGACCAAGGCATCGCTATGTGTATAAGCTATCATTGGGCCCGGTCCTGGTATGATCATTGTTACCGATCGGTGAGGACAGTATTTGTTCCGGTTGTCTTGCTGCTGATGTTGCCCGCGCACGCCCAGGTTGCGGATGCCAAGGCCGAAGCCCTGGTGGAAGCGTTGCGGCTGTCGGCGCCGAACACCGGTATCCCCAATGACGGACTCTACAGCGACTGGAAAATCAAACCGGACAATATTGCCCGCTGGTCGAAGCGTTGCAGTGGTCGGGAACTTACCCCGACCGAATTCGAGTCCAATCCCCGGCTTGCCCGGCAGACTCTGGTCTGCGTCATGGGCCGGGTATTGCGTGAGCAGTTCGCCGCCAGCAATAACAATGAAGTTGTCGCGGTGCAGCGGGCGGCCGCCTGGTGGATGACGGGTGATCCCAGTCAGTACAATATACCTCCCACCAGTGTATATACGCTCAAAGTATTGGAATCCTATCTACGCTTTTTCTGAACTATTGCAATGACGTGGCAAGCGGGAGTACTGGATGCAACTGCGTAATACGACTGAGCGCTGGGGTGCCGGCGCCAAATGCTTTCACTGGACATTGGCGCTCGCCATTTTTGTCATGATGGCCCTGGGCTGGATCATGACCGCCTGGCCGAAGTCGCCGGCCAAGTTTGAGATGTACTTCGTGCATAAGTCGCTGGGCATCGTGATTCTTGCGCTGATGGTACTGCGCCTGTGTTGGAGGCTGCTCAACCCCACGCCACGCCTGCCCAAGACGCTCAAACCCTATGAGCGAGTGCTGGCGCACGGCACTCATGCGCTGCTGTACCTGCTGTTGCTGGCGATGCCGGTCAGCGGCTGGGTCATCAATTCGGCGGCGAACTTTCCGCTCAAGGTATTCGGGGTGTTCAAGCTGCCCCCTCTGGTAGGGCCAGACAAGGTCGTGCAGGGGCAGGCGGAAGTGGTGCATCTGTGGCTGTTCTGGATTGTCGCGGGGCTGCTGCTCATGCATATAGGCGCCGCTTTGAAACATCATTTTGTGCTCAGAGACGAGGTGCTGGCGCGCATGCTGCCGGGCCAGCGCAGCCGACGCGATATTCCGGGGATGGAGTAACTTTGCCAATGAGACGACTTTGTCGCCCAGCCATACTCGTTTTGCTTTGCTTCGCCCAGCCCGCCTGGACCGCAACGACCTGGCAAGTGGACTATGCCAAGAGCCGCCTGGGCTTTATCGCGACCCAGACCGGTAGCGAATTCGACGGGCGATTTCGCAAGTTCGACGCCCGCGTCGTCTTTGCTCCAGACACACTGGACGCCAGCAGTTTCAACGTCCTTATCGATGTCGCCAGTATCGACACCAATAGCGCCGATCGCGACAGCAATCTCCCCACTCCGGAGTGGTTCGATGTGGAGCAATTCCCGACCGCCCGCTTCGAGACCCTTGGGTTTACCCCTGTCGGCGATACCCGCTATGAGGCCAAGGCCAGGCTGACGATCCGCGATGTCACTCGGGAGGTCCGCTTCCCTTTCACATTTATCGTTGAGGGTGAAACAGCGCGGTTGCAGGCCAAACTGACGCTCTCACGCACGGATTATGGCGTTGGCCAGGGAGAATGGGCCGCTGCCGACACCGTTGGCCATGAAGTGATTGTGGTGGTTGATTTGTTGCTGAAAAAGGCGGAATTGCCCTAGCGATCCGCTGTGTCAAGGAAAGAGCCTGGCGGTTGGCAAATAGTATTGATCTATGACCAAGGTAACCAGGCGGCGCCGTGAATGCGCGGGAGGGCGTTGCCACGAATTCGTGACAACGCCCTGATCCGGTTTGTCACGGCGGGCACAGGGTATGTTCAAACGTAGGTGGGTGCCTTAATTCCGTGTTTTTTCATCTTGCGGTACAAGGTATTGCGGCTTAAGCCCAGATACACCGAGGTATTGGTGATATGCCAGCGATGCTGGTTCAAGACCCGCAACAGTGCCTCTTTCTCGGAATTAGACAGAACATCTTCTTGCCGGACCAAAGAGGGTGCGTCAATGCCCTGGGCTTGTTCCTTGGGTGGCAGGCGGGCGATTTCGGACGGTAGATTTTCGAGGCGGATAACACCATCCTCGCTGAGTGCTACCGCCGTCCGCAGGACGTTGCGAAGCTGGCGAATATTGCCAGGCCAGGAATAGTCATGGAGCGCTGCGAAAGTTGCCTCGCTCATGCACACCGGCTCACCGTCGCTTTCCGCCGCCAGAACGCCGCGGATCAGCATGGCGCGATCAGGGCGTTCCCGCAGAGCTGGTAGCGTCAAGGTAAGGCCATTCAGACGGTAGTAGAGATCTTCCCTGAACTCGCCCGTGGCTACCCGTTCCTGGAGGTTGCAGTGGGTGGCGCTGATGACGTGCAAATCCACGCAAAGGGGTGTCTCGCTGCCCAGTGGCAAGACTTCCTTTTCTTCCAGCACTCGCAGCAGGCGGGTCTGTAGTTGTGGTGGCATATCGCCGATTTCATCCAGGAACAGGGTGCCGCCACTGGCTTGCAGGATCTTGCCGCGCAGACCCTCCCTGCGCGCACCCGTGAAGGCGCCATGCCGGTAACCGAACAGCTCGCTTTCGATGAGATTTTCCGGAATAGACGCGCAATTCACCGCCACGAAGGGAAGCGCTGCACGATTGCTGGCGGCATGAATCGCCTTGGCGAATGCCTCCTTGCCGGTGCCGGTCTCACCGTTTAACAAGATGCTGATGTTCTTGTTCATAACCCGACGGGCACAACGGACATTATGGATCATAATGGGATCGCTGCCTTGCAATCCTTCCAAGATCATTGAAAGCGGCGCCGGAGCGGGTTCGACAATACCGAGGGACCGGTCCGTAAGCACATCGCGTCCAGAGCTACGCGGGGTGGCGGAATCCGTGTGGGCATAACGCTCGGGACCACGCACCATGGCGAAATAACGCTTGCCATGCCGGTCATGGGTTGGCCAGACGGTGCTGGCTTGGTAGCAAGCCCATCCCATCAAATAATCCATTTTAATATCAAAGATATCACTAATGATCTGATCGATCAGCTGCCGGTGATTCTGGCATGCCAGTTGGTGCAGAGCGCTTCGATTGGCCGCAAGAATGTGGCCCTCCCCGTCGAAGGCCAGCATACCCGAGCTCGGCAGGCTTACATACTCTGGCCGAGTATTAAAGTACAACACGCAAGCGTTTTGAAAATGCTTAAGGAAACAGCAGTTTTCGATGAGTTTGGCCGCCAGGGTAGTTAGTGCCAAGGTATGGAACTGGCTCTGCCTGGAATCTTGGGAGCTTACGGAGGAGGCGTCCAGTACCCCCAGAAGGTTGCTATAGGGGTCGAAGATGGGCGAGGCCGAACAGGTGAGCTGGATATTGCGGATGCGATAATGCTCGTCGCGATGAACGATCAAAGGTTGCTTCTCGATGAGGCAGGTGCCGATGGCGTTGGTGCCCTCATGCTCTTCGCTCCAGAGAGCCCCCATCCGCAGCCCGGCGCCGTTGTACAGCTCGACGAGCGGGGGATCGGAGACGCCGCTGATGATGACCCCCTCGCTGTCGGTCAGTAGAATGGCAAACCCCGAGCCGGAGATCTGCTGATACAAATTGTTCATTTCGACGCTGGCGGTTTCCAGCAGCCCGTCCAGCTTCTGCCGATGTTCCAGCAGTTGGCTATGTTCGATCACGAGGGAATGGTGAGGTTGGGCAGGGTCGATACCGTAATGGTCCATGCAACGTACCCAAGAACAAGCGATATTATTCTTTACGAGGGGACTATTGGCACCTTCTCGAACGACGCCTGAGACATGTGCCGCATGGCGGATAGCTAAGGCCTCTAACATGAATATCTCTCCTGCCTGAGGTGGTTCGGTGCGGCTGCTATTCCATTATTTTATTGCGCTAGCAAAAGTCCTTTGTATCGATTCGTGCTCAATCTGTCACGATTGTGTCACGGTTTTTTCACACTCAATGATAGCAGAGCTTAGTGCATGTTGCTTCCAGGGTTTACAGTGGTTATTAGAAGTTATCCATAAAAAATAATTTGATAGAGGACAAAACGCCACGGCAGACAAGGCTGGGCGTACTTCTTGCAGCTATGCTTGCTCAATAAGCCAGACATGTAATACCGGTTTGAACCGTCGTTTTACACTCGATAACTGGTTTCGCGGCGATCTATGTCTTGAGGTAGGTGGCCAAAGATAAGCGAAGAGTCTCCTCACACTAGGGGACGCTAAACAAACCGCGGAAAATCTTCCGCAACCATCCAAAGGGGTTTGATAATGCAAGTAGAAACACTCTGGCAGTTTCCCATCAAAGAGTTTCACCGTATGCCGCGCGGCATACTTGGTCCTGGAGCATATGAGATGGTTGGCGTCGAGGCCAAGAAACTCGGCTTCAAGCGTTCACTGCTGGCCACCTCGGGTCTCAGAGGCACTGGCATCATCGATGACATTGTCGGCAAGGTCAAATACCAGGGCGTCGATGTCGTGGTCTATGACAAGATTGAGTCCAACCCCAAGGACTACAACGTCATGGAATTAGCCGACATGTACACCCGGGAGAAGTGCGACAGCTTTATCTCGGTGGGCGGCGGCAGCGTCACCGACGCTACCAAGGGGGCGCGTATCGTGGTTGCCCATGATGGTCGCAACATCAACGAGTTCGATGGTTTTAACAAGTCCGAAAACCCCAACAATCCACCACATATCGCCATCAACACCACGGCGGGTACCGGGTCGGAGACGAGCTGGGCCTACGTGATCACCGACACGACCTCCGAGAAAGCGCCTTACAAATGGCTGGGCTTCGACGACAACTGCCCGGTCACCCTGGGCATCAACGATCCGGTATTGTTTTTCTCCATGCCGCAGGACCTGACGGCCTTCTGCGGTTTCGACGTGCTGGCGCACGCTTCCGAGCCCTACGTCTCCCGGATCGACTTCCTGCCCAGCCTGGGAAGCGCCCTCAAGGTTATCGAAGTGGTTGCGCAGAATCTGCGCCGCACGGTGTTTGAACCGCTGAATTACGAAGCCCGCTATAACATGATGTATGCTTCTTATATGGCGGCCCAAGCCTTTAACAGCGGCGGTCTGGGCATTATCCACGCCATGTCGCACGCCATCAGCGCCTACTATGACACTCACCATGGCCTGAACAACGCCATCGCGTCTAACGCGGGTCTGGGAGTACAACATGCCGACCAACTACAAGCGGTTCCGCGACATCGCCGTAGCGATGGGCGAAAATGTCAACGGTCTAACGGATGTCACGGCGGCCGAACGCGCCTTGGAGGCGGCCATTCGGCTCAGCAAGGATGTGGGGGTTCCCGCCAACTTCTGCAGCACTCCTCCCTATACCAAGTCCCGGATGGGTCTGGGTAAGTATGCTGAGTGGGGCGGCAAGAAGATCGTGGGCGACGAGCGCGACGTTGATCGTATCACCAAGCACCTGTTGGGTGACGGTTCCACCCCAGGCAACGCTCGCGAGGTCACCTACGACGCGGTTTCTCCGGTAGTACGGCATGCGTTGACGGGTTCTTACTACTAAGTCGGCTCTCATCATCTATGTTTTGTCGTTAAGGTGCTGGGCTTGGCCTCGCTGAAGCCAGGCCCAGGCTGGGGGTCGAATTATGTTTGAATCCATCGAGCAGACGATTGAACAGCTTCGTGCGCAGCGGTACATCTGCGACCGCAAGCTCGCCACCGTCGCTTTTCTTGCCCTCCAGATGCGCAAACCGGTGCTGATCGAGGGTCCGGCGGGCGTGGGCAAAACCGAGTTGGCCAAGGTGGTCGCCCAGGCACTGGACCGTCAGTTAATCCGCCTGCAATGTTATGGAGGGCTGGATGAAACGCGGGCGCTGTACGAGTGGGAGTACGGCAAACAATTACTCTACACACAAATTCTGCGCGATAAAATCAGTCGTTTCTTTACCGATGTCGACGATTTGCACGCCGCCGTCGAGAAACTCCGCCAGCACGAAGATGTGTTTTTCTCCGAGCATTTTATCGTGCGCCGCCCCATCCTCCAGGCGATCAGCTCACCCGAGCCGGTGGTACTTCTGATCGATGAGATCGACCGCGCCGAGGAGCAGTTCGAAGCTTTCCTGCTGGAAGTGCTCAGCGATTTCCAGGTCAGTATCCCGGAAATCGGCACCGTTAAAGCCAAGACCCCGCCTTACGTCGTGATCACCAGCAACAATACCCGTGATCTCAGCGATGCCCTGAAGCGGCGCTGTCTGCACTTGTTCATCGGCTACCCGGACGAGCAACGGGAACTGGAGATTGTCCGGCTCAAGGTACCGGCACTCAACGAGACGCTGGCTGCGCAAGTGGTGAACGTTATCCGCCGCATGCGTACCCTGGACCTGCGCAAGGCGCCGAGTATCAGTGAGACCCTGGATTGGGCGCAGGCTCTGGTACTGTTAAACGCCGAGTGGCTCAACCGCGAATTGATCGAAGAGACTCTGCAATTGCTGGTCAAGTACGACCGTGACACCCGCCAGGTCAGTGAGCATGTTAACTGGCTGCTGGAGGGTTCCCACAGCCACGATCACGATCACGATCACGATCACGATCACGATCACGGCCATGATCATCATCACGTTCATGGGCATCATCACCATAACCAAAGTCCACTGCGTCCACCGCAAGTGCCTGCCGAACCTGATTTGCAGGACGTGGAAGAGCGCAAGCGGGAACACACAGCACGGTATTTCGGCACCTATCGAGGTCGCGTCGACGGCAAAGCCGGAGGTTAGTGATGGACGCCGCCATCAACCGTTTTATCTGCGTTCTCAAACGCAACGGCGTGCGCATTGCGCCTTCCGAAACCATCGATGCCATGCAGGCGCTGGCCTGTGTCACCCTGGCCGACCGCGAGACGGTGCGCACGGTGCTGCGCAGCACGCTCATCAAGGATATGCACGATATTCCCGTGTTCGACGAGTTGTTCGAACTGTTCTTCAGTTTGCCAACCGGATCTCACCACCCTGCGCATGGCCATGATCACAGCCACCATCATGGCGAGCCCGCCGAGCCGGAACGCATCGTATTCGAGCCGGACGACAAGAGCGTCGTCAATACCGACGGTGAACATGCCCATGGCGAACCCATGAAGATCCGGGATTATTTCGATGCCGACAAAATGGTGACCCGCTTCAACCCGCATCAGGACCCCAATCAGCTCAGTCTGTCGGCCCTGAGTCAGAATCTGATTCTGAACCGCAACAAGGGGCTTCTCGACAAGGTGATGAAGCGGGTAACGCACCAAATGAATGTGCGACGCGTCAAAAACATCGCCCAGCCCGGTGACTTGAACTTTCAGGAGGCTCTCGAACAGCTTGATGCGGATCTGCTGGTAAACGCCGCCGAGGCGCTGTTGGAGGATCTCCGCGACCTGCAGGTGGATGAGCGATTGCTCAACAAACTCGCCACTCAGATCGATGGCATCATCGCCAATCTGCCCGAACTGCTGAAGCGCTATGTGGAGCGTGAGATGGCTCTGCAGCGCGGCCAGGTCCCTGCTGAGGAGCCCGTCCACTCCGCTTACGATTATCGCTTCACGGAAACCGAGCGCCGTGAAATGGAAGAGATCGTCCGCCGGTTGGGGCGGAAGATGCGGGGTGCCCGCTCCTATCGTCGGGTCGTCAGTCATTGCGGGCGCATTAATGTCGCGCGCACCTTGCGTGCCAGCCTGATGTACGACGGTATTCCCTTTCATCCGGTACTAACCAGTGTCCGCAAGGAAAAACCTCGCATCGCGGTCATTTGCGATGTCAGCCTGTCGGTGCGCAATACCGCGCGCTTCATGCTGCACCTGGTTTACAGCCTGCAAGCGCTGTTCGAGCAGGTGAAAAGCTTCGTGTTCGTCAGCGACCTAGCCGACGCCAGCCAGTACTTCGAACAGTTGAGCATCGACGAGGCTATCGCCGCCGTCTTCGGCGGTGGGCTGATCGATACTGATGCCAACAGCAACTACGGTCGGGCCCTGGAGATTTTTTGCGAGCGGCACCTGGGGACCGTCACCAACCAGACCACGGTGATTATCCTGGGCGACGGTCGCGGTAACCGTAATCCACCCAATGCCTGGGCGCTGGAGGAAATTCGCCGCCGCGCTAAGCAATTGCTCTGGCTGTCGCCGGAGCCACGAGGCAGTTGGGGGTTGGGCAGTTCGGACATGCCCCTTTATGAGCCGATCTGCCATCGTGCTGAAGTGGTCCGCAATCTCAAACAGTTGGGGCGAGTGGCCGAGGATCTGCTGCGGCGTTCCGTGGCAACGCCTTTCCATGGCTGAGGGGGTGGCTGCGCCATGAATCCGCTCACCCTGTCACGCCATCGGCACGGTGTTTTGGTTGAGTGCCTGGCGCAACGCGCCAAGCCGGTTGCCAGCAGTAATCACTTTACGCTCTACGGCCTCAAGCCGGTCATGGAGACGGTTAACCCGGACGATATCGTCGTGGTTCATGATTTCGCGCCGGCGCAGATCGACAACAATATCGGCTACTACGTGGCCAATGAATTGCTGGCGCTTTTTGCCAGGCCGGGGCTTGCCGATGCCGTTGATAGCTATGCCTACAGCGAGCAGGAAATCTTCGAGCGCTATGTGGGCGAGATCGTCCGCTCCATGGACGGCAACGAACGTCGTGCCTGGCACCTGTTCTACGACAATACCTTGGCAGCGCTGCGGTGCGCGGGTTTGGATCGGCAGCTTCAGGCGGCGGCAGATCACGCTGCCGAGCCAAATTTCATCGGCGACTTCGGCGCCATTTATCAGCAAGTCATCGGCCTCACCGAGGCACTGTCGCGCGCTTCGTTGCAACCCTTTACGGTACTGGATGTCGCCACCTGCTTTGGCTTTCTGCCCTTATTGCTCGCGGATTGCCGCGATAGCGAACCGGCGAACCTGGCAGACATCATCGCCTGTGATCTAAATCCGGCGCTGGTCGCGCTCGCCAATGATTACGCGCGGCAGCGGCAGATTGCGAATGTTCGCTTCACCGGCGCGGATATTCTCGCCGCCGACATTCACCAGGAATTGTCTCCGCTGGCGCCATCGTTCGATGTCGTCACCGCCATTCACCTGCTGGAACATCTGGAGCCGGACCAGACCGCGCGGGCCATGATCAACCTGTGGCGATTGACCAGGCAACGGCTGATTGTCGCCGTGCCCCTGGAGTCGCTAGCCGATGCGCGGTTTGGGCACCGGCAAGTCTTCGACCGGGAGCGCCTGCTCGCATTGGGGCTGCCTATAGAAGGAGCCTGCCGCTATTTCGAGCACCATGGCGGCTGGCTCGTTATCGACCGACTGAATAACCACCGAGGTTCTTATGAGTTATGAGCTCTTCCGCCAGGGACTGAACGCCCCCATCTGCCTAACCTGGGAGATAACCTACGGTTGCAATCTGCGCTGCGTGCACTGCCTGTCTTCCTCGGGTAAGCGCCGCCCCGAGGAACTGACCACCGCCGAGGCCAAGCGCTTGATCGATGAATGGGCGGAGATGAAAGTGTTTTACATCAACGTTGGCGGCGGCGAGCCCATGAGCCGGCGAGATTTCTTCGAGCTGATGGACTATACCCTGGAACGCGACATCGGCGTCAAGTTCAGCACCAACGGAACCTTGATCGACGACGCGGCCGCCGCCTGGATCGCTTCGCGGCATTATCTCGACGTGCAGATCAGCCTCGATGGGGCGACCGCGGAAACCAACGATCCCGTCCGCGGCGACGGTTCCTACGAGCGTGCCCGGACCGCCATGAAACGCCTGGCCAAGCACGGGTTTCCCTTCAAGATCAATGCTGCCGTCACGCGCCACAACTACCCGCAGATCGACGACCTCTACGCGCTGGCCAAGCACTATGGGGCGGAGCTGCGCCTGACCCGACTGCGCCCCACCGGACGCGGTGGCGAGGTGTGGGATGAGCTGCGCCCAAGCCGCGCGCAAACCCGTGGGCTCTACGAATGGTTGTTGAATCATCGGGATGTGCTCACCGGGGACTCGTTTTTTCACCTCTCGGCCTACGGCCAGCCCGTGGAGGGACTGAATATGTGCGGAGCCGGGCGCATCGTCTGTTGCGTGGACCCGGTGGGCGAGGTGTATGCCTGTCCCTTCCTGCTGGCGCCGGAATTTTCCGGGGGCAACGTGCGCCAACCCGGCGGCTTCGCGAACGTGTGGTGTCACTCGCCGGTGTTTGCGCATCTGCGGCACTGGCAGGTTGGCGGCGGTTGCCCAACCTGCAATGCCTACGATCAGTGTCATGGCGGCTGTATCGCCGTCAAGCATTTCACCGGTCAATCCCTGGACGCCCCGGACCCGGACTGCGTGGTTCAGAACGGGGGGTCTTTCCCGATACCGGTTAAGCCCACTCCACTGTCAGTAGGTACCGCTTAGGTGTTGATTCGATCCAAGCAACACGCAAGATCGCAGTGCATTGCATAAGGCAACGCTATGAGTAAGCTGCAAAATATGTACGAGGGACTGTTTGCTCCCTTGCCACTGGGGAACAAAACAGCGCCTAACCGGTTCGTCTTCGCCGCGCACCAGACCAATTTCGCCACCCACAACCGCTTCGAGAAGCGCCATGCGGCCTATTACGGAGCGCGCGCTGCCGGTGGCGTGGGGCTGATTGTGCTGGAAGGCAGTGTGGTGCACGCCTCGGATAGGCTTTATGAATATGTCATTTTCGGCTACGACGAACAGGTGATTGCCGGCTACCAGTTGGTAGCCGAGGCGATTCATCGCCAGGGTGCGCTGGTGCTGGCGCAGTTGACCCATAGCGGCATGCAGGGCAGCAGCCATGTTTCCCAGCTCCCACTGTGGGCGCCCTCGCCGGTGCCCGAAGTCAACAGCCGTGAATTGCCGAAGGAGATGGAAGCCGAGGATATCACGGCGGTGATCGACGGCTTTGCGCAGGCGGCCAGGCACGCCGTGACAGGCGGCCTGGACGGCGTTGAGATCAATGCCGGGCAGGACAGCCTGATTCGCCAGTTCTTGTCCCCGCTGACCAATCTGCGCAGGGATGAATACGGTGGCGATCTGGCCAACCGGCTGCGCTTCGCTCGAGCGGTGATTCGCGCCGTGCGCAACCAAGTGGGCAAACAAGGCAGCGTAGGGCTGCGCCTGGCCGGCGACGAATATGCTCCCTGGGCCGGTATCAAACCCGAGGACGCCGTCGAAATCGCCCGCCTGCTCGCCGCCGACGGCATGCTGGATTTTATCAGCGTCACCAGCGGCAGCATTTACAGCGGGCACATGACCCGGCCGGGTCTGTATCAGCCGCCGGGCGTCGCCGCCCACCTGGCGGGCCTGATCAAGGCCGGGGTAGCGCTGCCCGTGTTTGCCCAGGGCAGCATCGTCGATCCAAGGATGGCCGCCGGCCTGCTGGCGGAGAATCAAGCGGATGCCGTGGAGATGACGCGGGCCTTGATTGCCGACCCGGATCTCCCTAATAAACTGCGCGAGGGTCGTCCGGAAGATATCCGCCCCTGCCTGCTCTCTAATCAGGACAATATTGTCGGCCTGGTGCAAAACCCTCGCTTGAGTTGCGTCAACAACCCGGCTGCCGGCTATGAGCATGATCCCGAGTTCGCGCCGCTCACCCCCGCCCCCGTTCGCCACCGGGTCATTGTGGTCGGTGCTGGCCCCGCAGGTCTGGAAGCAGCCCGGGTGACAGCCTCGCGCGGTCATACGGTGACCCTGTATGAAAAGACGCAGCGATTGGGGGGTAGCTTGCGGCTGGCGGCGGCGGCGCCAGGTCGGGAGCGGCTAGCCTTGGCGGTAGATTGGCTGGAGGCGCAAGTTCGCAAGCTCAACGTGGTCATTAAAACGGGTTTTGAAGTGACCTTGGAGACGGTACGGGTTGAACCCCACGATACGGTTGTGGTGGCCATCGGTGGAATCCCCGGCCGTTATCCGGGGGTAGCGTTCCAAGAGGTCGTGTTCCAGGACGCCGCTCCCGTGGTGACTCCACGCCAGGTATTAAGTGGTCAGGTGCCGGAAAGCAAGGGTGGTAAGGCAGTGGTGCTGGACCATATCGGTGATCAGCTCGGCATGGGTGTGGCCGAATGGCTGGCCGATCACGGTTGGCGGGTGGAGGTGGTGACCAGCGATATGTTTGTCGGTCAGCGCTTGACGGCCTCGCTGGAGTTAACCCCCTGGAACCAGCGATCCTGCGCCAAGGGCATTGTCTTTCGACCACAGATTGATGTGAGACAGGTCACCGCGCGAACCTTGATCGGCTTCGATCACTTTGACCATCGCGAAATACGCATCGAAGCCGTTGATCTGGTCGTGGATGTCTCTCATGAGGTGCCCAACGAAACGCTCTATTTTGCTCTTAAACGGGCCGGTTTACGGGTCTTTCGGGCAGGCGATTGCGTGGCGCCGCGTTATCTGAGCCAGGCGATACTCGAAGGCTATCGGGTTGGTCTGGAGGTATAGCATGAGCAACCAAGCACGACTTCTGTTTACACCGCTTAAGGTTGGTCGTCTGACGGTCAAGAATCGCATCGTCTTTTCGGCCCACCTGACCAACTATGCCGAGGATTTTCTACCCACGGAACGGCATGCCTATTACTACCGGGAACGGGCGCGGGGCGGCGCCGGCCTGATCATCACGGAAGAACACTCCATCCACCCCACGGATCACCCCTACGAGAAACTGATTCACGCCTTCCACCCGAGGGTGATACCCGGCTACCGCCATATCACCGAGATGGTGCATGCCGAAGGCGTTCCCATCCTCGCTCAAATCAACCATAACGGGGGTCAAAGCAGCGGCATGTTCACCCGTCTGCCGGCCTGGGCACCCTCGGCGGTCGCCGACCCGATGTTCCGGGAAGTGCCGAAAGCGGTGGAACACGAGGATATCCAGGAGATCGTGCAGGGTTACGCCCGGGTGGCGGACTACACCAGGCAGGGTGGCTTCGACGGGGTGGAACTGCAATGTTCGCACTCGTCCATTGTCCGCCAGTTCCTGTCCCGGAATACTAACCATCGCACCGACGAATATGGCGGCAACCTGGAAAACCGCATGCGGCTGCTGCGCGAGATCATCGCGGCCATCCGGATGACCGTAGGCCGGGATTATGTGATGAGCGTGCGTCTGTGCGGTGATGAGCTGATCCGCGATGGGATCACCCTTGATGAGGCGGTGGCAGCGGCCCGTATTCTGGAGGCGGATGGGCTGATTGACTGCATTAATACCAGCATCGGGACCGCGACCCAGACCCTGTACATGATCGAAGCCTCGATGCGTATCACGCCTAACTACGCCATGTTCATTCCCTCCGCCATTCGCAAGGCGGTGCGGCTGCCGGTGATCGGCGTCGGGCGGGTCAAGGACCCGATCCAGGCGGAACGCATTCTGGCGGAAGGACATGCCGATCTGGTGGGTATCGTGCGCGCACAGATCGCCGACCCCGAGTTTGCCCTCAAGGCCCGCGAAAACCGCGCGGACGACATCCGCCTGTGCCTGTCCTGCAACCAGGAATGCGTGGGCCGGATGGGATTGAACCGCTGGATGGGCTGTATCGAAACACCCGCCACCGGTCGGGAGAAAGAGTATGGCGGCGGTACTCTGAAACCTGCTAAAACCGCCAAAAAGGTCGTGGTGGTGGGGGGCGGTCCTGCCGGTTTGAAGGCCGCCGTCATCGCCGCCCGGCGCGGTCACCACGTCACCTTGCTCGAGAAAGAACCCCAACTGGGCGGTCAGGTCGTGTGGGCGGTGCGGGTGACCAACCGCGCGGAATTCGGCGATATCGTGCGCAATCTCTTGCATGAACTTCCCCAGGCGGGGGTGGAGGTGCGCACGGGTGTCATCGCCACGCCGGAGACGGTCCTGGCGGAAAAGCCCGACGCCGTCGTCATCGCCACCGGGTCGGTTCCTGATCGCAGCGCCATTCCCGGCGCCGACGGTCCGGAGGTCGCCGATGTCACGGATATCCTGTCCGGCGAGATCAAACCCGGCAAGCGGGTGCTAGTGGTAGACCGGCTGGGTTTTCACGAAGCGACCAGCGTCGCCGAGTACCTGGCCGAACAGGGCTGCCAGGTGGAGGTGGTCACGCCGACGCTTTATGTGGGTCAGGACCTAAGCGTGACGCTGGACTTGGAAAACTGGTATCGACAGGCCCGGCGGCTGGGTATTCAATGTACTCCGAACCACTCGGTACTGAGTATTCAGGCCGGTGTCGTGACGGCGCTGCACAACTACAGTGGCCAGCTCGTCAATTTCGCCAAGGCGGACACGGTCGTGCTGGCGATCCATCGCAAAGTCGACAGCCGTCTATACGAAGCGCTGAAGGGTCGCGTGCCGGCATTGTACCGAATCGGTGATTGCGTGGCGCCGCGCCGGGCCCACGCGGCCATCCTCGAAGGCGAACGAGCGGGGAGGGCAATCTGATGAAGAAAACCGTGGTTGTGATCGCCGAAACCGAGCATGGCGAACTGACCCTGTCGACTTTGGAATGTGTCGAAGAGGGGCGCGAGGTCGCCGATGGGCTGGCGGCCAGCGTGCATGTCCTGCTCCCTGGACACGGCGTTGCGCCACTGGCGGATGCCTTGGCCGCCCACGGCGCGGATCAGGTGACTGTCATCGAGCACGAGGCCCTGGAGCAGTTCAGTGCGGATGGGTGGTTGGCGGCCGTGGCGCCCGTGCTGCGGGAGACCAATGCGCTGCTGGCGCTGGCCCCGGATACCGGCCCTGGGCGCGCCTGGCTGCCCCGGCTGTCGGCCCGTTGGCGGGTCCCGCTGGTGAGCAGTTGCATACGGGTGAAGATCATCGCCGACGGCTACCCTGAAATGATCCGCGCCACCCATGGGGGTCTGTGCCACGAACGGCTCATCTGGCCATTGGCCACGATGGTGGGGGTCATGCTCGTGCCCGGCGTGCGTGGTGTGGGCGCACCCCATTCGGAGCGACGTGCCCAGGTGACCCGCCTGACGCCCGCCATTGATCCCGCTGCTTTCCGCGACCGCACTCTGCGCACACTCGCCGCCGATCCGCATACGGTGGATCTTACCGAGGCCGAGCGGATCGTGTCGGGCGGGTTGGGGATTGGCGGCCCGGAGGGCGTGCAGCAACTCCAGCACTTGGCCGATCTGCTGGGTGCCGCCCTGGGCGGCACCCGGGTGATTGCCGATCGCGGCTGGTTGGAGGTGGAACGGTTTATCGGCACGACGGGCAGGATCGTTGCTCCCAAGTTATACATCGCGTTTGGCGTGTCCGGTGCGGGCCAACATATCGCCGGGATCAGGGGTAGCGAAACCATCATTGCCATCAATACCGACCGCACGTCACCGCTGTTGAAAATGGCGGATCTCGGCGTGGTGGGTGACCTGCATCAGATCGTGCCGGCCTTGATCGCCAAGCTGAAACAGTTTCCCGGTGGCGAGGATGCGCCGGCCTCCGCGGTTCCCACCCTTACGTTGCAGGCATCGGGCCGCTGAGCGGCTTGCCATCTGCCACGCTACCGAAAGCATAAGAACATGATTCCGAATACCACGAAAGTACCCGAACAATTCGACGTGATTATCGTTGGGGCAGGTCCGGCCGGCAGTGCCGCCGCACTCATCACTGCCCGCGCCGGTCTCCGGGTGCTCCTACTGGAACGTGGCGAGTACCCAGGGGCCAAGAACGTCTCCGGCGGGGTGTTTTACGGCAGCGCGATCATGAACCAGTTGATCCCCAACTGGTGGGAGCAGGCCCCTGTCGAACGCTATATCTGCCGGCGCGACGTGGCTTTCATGTCGCCCAAAACGTCGGTTGCCCTGGACTTCCGGGCGGCGGGAGCGGGCTACGCCGAGCCGCCCTATAACGGCTTCTCGGTGTTGCGCCCCAAGTTCGACCGCTGGTTCGCCGCGCAGGCCGAGGCGGCCGGAGCGTTTTTGCTTTCCGCCTCGGTGGTCGATGACGTGCTGCGGGAAAACGGCCGCATAGTGGGTGTACGTGTGCGGCGGGAGCAGGGTGAGGTGCGGGGTAAGGTGGTTATCGCCTGTGATGGCGCCAATTCGTTCCTGGCCAAGAAGGCCGGTTTGCAGCGCGAGTTTCACGCCCACGAGATGTCGCTGGGCGTCAAGGAGGTCCTGGGCTTGAATGAAGCGATTATCCGGGAACGCTTTCACCTCTCCGGCAACGAGGGCATGGCGTTGGAATATCTGGGCGCCATTACCGAGGATGTCCGCGGTGGAGCGTTTCTCTACACCAACCGTGACTCCTTGTCGCTCGGTATCATCGGCCAGGTTTCCTCGCTCGCCGAGCAAAAGAAACGGCCCTACGAATTGCTGGAGACGTTCAAGGCCCATCCGGCGGTCGCGCCCTTGGTGCGCGGCGGCAAATTGCGAGAGTACTCCGCGCATCTCATCCCTGAAGCGGGTTGGAACATGATGCCCACGCTATACACCGACGGCATGCTGGTAGCTGGCGACGCCGCGGCTTTCTGCCTCGCCGCCGGCCTGTATTTGGAGGGTATGAACTACGCGTTGCAGTCGGGTCTGGCTGCGGGTGAAACCGTTATCGATGCGTGTCGCACGGGCGACTTCTCGGCCCGAACTATGGCACGCTATGAGGACTATTTGAAGCAGCGTCATGTGTATACCGATTTTCGGTCGTTTCGGCATACCCCCTCATTTGTGAATGGTGAGCGGCTGCAGAATTTGTATCCGGACCTGGCAGCTTACGGTATTGAAACACTTTTTCGTGTGGATGGCGGCCGCAAGCAGAAGATTTTCCCGCTATTTATGAAAACGGTGCGCCACTTTCGGGTCAAGCCGCGTTACGTACTGCAAGATCTCTATCATGCCGCGAGGGCTTATCTATGGTAATGACGACCCATGAAGAAAAGATGCGCACCGGTCGGTTTAGGGTCGACGATACGCCCCACATCGTTGTCAACACCGAGATTTGCCGGGATTGCTCGGTACGTTCCTGCGTATACGTGTGTCCAGCGAACCTGTTCGTGCCGTTGGACGATGGGGGCATTCTGTTCAACTACGAACAATGTTTCGAGTGCGGTACCTGTTATATCGCCTGCAATCAGGAAGGGGCGATCAACTGGTCGTATCCCAAGGGGGGATACGGTGTCACCTTCCGCGAGTCCTGAACAGGGGCGGGATGCCGAGAGCGTAACTTGTCAACTGTCAAGGAGAAGGGGCTCATGCGCATTGCTGTTTGTCTCAAATATGTACCCGATCTGGATACCGTCGAAGTCGATCCGCTGACAGGCGCTATTGATGCTGTACGCACGCTGTACATTACCAACCCGGCCGACGAGGCCGCGCTGGAGATGGCGCTGCGCCTGCGCGCGGAGTCAGATACGCTTCACGTTCTCACGGTCGGTCCACTGGCAGCAGAAGCGGTGTTGCGCGACGCCCTCGCGGTCGGCGCCGACACGGTGCTACGGTTGTGGGACGAGGCCAGCAGCTATACGAAACCACCCATGACCTCGATCCTGCTGGCCGCCGCGCTGCGCACCGGGGAACCGCCCGACCTTATCCTCTGCGGCGCGCGCAGTGTTGACCGCGGTTCGGGAAAAGTGCCAGCGCTACTGGGCGAATATCTTGACTGGCCGGTCGTGACCGACGTCACCCACTTCGAGATTCATGCTGGGCACGCCCTTGTGCGGCGCCGGCTTGCCCGCGGCGCACGCGCCGAGGGCGAGGTCAAACTGCCGGCGGTACTTGGACTTGAACCCGGTTTGGCCCGCTTGCGTCATGCCAGCCTGCCCGGCCTGATGCAGGCAAAACGGGCAACGATTCCCGTTCATCATCTGGCGGATTTGGGGCTCTCGGCCCAGGACTTGCACTTTCCGGCGGTATCTCTGCATGAGGTCATGCCACCCCGTCCACGGCCACGCGCGATTTTCATACCCGATGGCAGTCTGCCACCCCATGAGCGCATTGCGCAGATCATGTCAGCCGGTGTTGCCAGCAAATCGGGTCAGATCGTGGCGGGACCCCCGGAGGAAATGGCCGATGCCATCATCGCCTTTCTGCGTGAGCGCGGCTTTCTGGAACAATCCCGGTGAAACATTTGCTTGCTGAAATGGCCTGGCCGGAAGTGGAGCACGCCGTCGCCGGCGGCATGACCACGGTCATCCTGCCGCTAGGCGCGACCGAACAGCATGGTCCGCACTTGCCGCTCGGCACCGACACCTTCCGGGCGACGGCGCTGGCCGAGCGGCTGGGATTCAATTTGCCGCAGGCGCTGGTTGCGCCGGCGCTGCCCTTTGGCTGTTCCGACGAGCATACCGGGTTTCCGGGTCTCTTTGGCCTGGACCACGAAACCCTGGCTAACGTGATCGTAGACTGCGCCCGGCGCATGGCGACCTGGGGTGTACACCGGCTGGTCCTGCTCTCGGCCCATGGCGGCAATGATCGGGCGCTGGCGCTGGCCGTCGCCCGTCTCAATGAGGAATTGCCAACATTGCGTGTCTGGATTCCTGCGCCGGGAACTGTGGTAGCCAATGCTCTGTTGGCGCTGGCGCAGGCCGACGGGGTGTCCGCCGAGGCTGTCGGCCTGCATGCGGGCGAGGGTGAAACCTCTGAGATGCTGCATTTGCGTCCCGATCTGGTGCGCATGGAGCACGCTGTCCCAGGTTACACCGGTGACATGGCGGAGGTCATGTTACGGCTATTGGAGGCCGGCTTGCGACCGCTAACGCCGACGGGTGTACTGGGCGATCCGCGCGGCGCAGAAGGCGCCCGTGGCGCCCGTTATCTGGCCGAGCAAATTGCGGACTACCGGCAACGACTGACGACTTGGCGAGAACCGCTGTCCGCAGTGAACAATCACCTATGAAATGCCTGCCTTTTGACGTGCTGCCTCCGCTGGCGACGGTAGTCGAGCTGGCTGACTACCTGGGGCAACCAGTGAACCAGGTGGAGCCACGCTGCCGCGGCGCTGCGGTTACGCTGGCCCGATCCTGGTGTCTCGCTGAACCAGTCACGCCCGAGGCCGTGGTGGCTTTTTACCGGCAGGCGGATGACTACCTCTACGACCTGACCTGGTGGCACGCGCTCGGGACGGATAATAGCGCGCTCATTCAGTGGCAGGCCTTGGAAACGGCGCTTGCCCATGGCGCCCGCACAGCGCTGGACTTTGGCAGCGGCATCGGCTCGCTGGGATTATTGCTGGCCCAGCGGGGACTCTCCGTCACGCTGGTTGAGATCAACCCGCGCTTGCATGACTACGCGCGCTGGCGCTTTGCGCGCCGTGGCCTGACAGCGCGCTTCCTGGAATCATCAACAATTCCCGCACAGGCGTTTGACTTTATCAGCGCCGTGGATGTCATCGAGCATCTGCCCGACCCCCAGGGCGTACTGGCGATGTTGGCGGCCGGGCTGCGCCTCGGCGGTACGCTGTTTGTTCACCTGCCTCGGGATGCCGACGCTACGCATCCCATGCATTTCCAGCATGACTCAGCGGCATTGCTGGGCTACCTCCAGGCCGAGGGATTGTGGCTGGAGCGGGAGGCTGGCGCGATCCTGGTTTTTCGGCGCGGAGAACCCGCTCGTTATAGGCTCCAGGCAGGCCTGGAACTGATTCCGGGCGAGCAGGGCGGGCTGCTGCTCTGTCTGCGCCCCTTGCTGGTCATGCGGTTGAATCCCCAGGCGTTTGCCCTGCTATCCGGTCTCGGCGGCGAGCGCACCGTCGCCGAGGCTGTCGCCAGCTTGCCCAGTCTGTCTCCGGCGGATGCTTTGACTTTTCTTGACAGCCTGGCCGGGTGCCGGTTGCTGGCTAGAAAGCCGCCGGTCACAGGACGGTGGCCACGGGTTTCCATCATTATCCCGGCGCACGGGCGGCCCGCGGCCACTCGGGCCTGTGTCGAGTCGCTGCTGGCCCTGAACTATCCGGCCGGGCAACGGGAGATCATCGTCGTGGATGACGCGTCTGAGCCGCCGCTCATCCGGCGCTTGGCGGATCTGCCTGTGCGGTTGCTGCGCCAGGAGCAGAATAGCGGTCAATCCGCGGCACGCAATCGGGCCGCCAAGGAAGCCGGTGGCGATGTGCTGGCCTTCATCGATAACGACTGTGTGGCGGATCCCGATTGGCTGCATACCCTGGTTCCCTATCTCGATGATCCCGCCGTAGGGATTGTGGGTGGCAGAGTGATAGCGCCTCTCCCGGCGGGACCGGTGGCTGTGTTCGAAGCCGTGCGTTCGCCCCTGGATATGGGATCTGCCGGCGGCAATGTGGGGCCAGGCGAGGCGATAGCGTATCTGCCCACCTGCAATCTGCTGGTGCGTCGAGGTCTATTGCTGGCCCAGGGAGGTTTTGCCGCGGATATGCGCCTGGGGGAAGACGTGGATTTCATCTGGCGTGCCTTGAGTACCGGGACACGCGCCTGCTATGTGCCCGAGGGCCAGATCGTGCACTATCATCGGGTACGCTTGGGAGCATTGCTGGGCCGGCGGGCCGACTATGGTTCATCCGAAGCCGATTTGCAGCGCCGCCACCCTCAGGGCCGACGGGTCATGCGGTTACCGAAAGTCAGCATGTTGCTGCTGGCCATGCTGGCGGCGCTCATGCTGGCATGGCCGCTGAGCCTGGCGTTAGCAGCATTGGCACTGGCGTTGCTGGTGGTCGAGTCCATCCAAAAGCGCCACCAATTGCACCGCGCCGGTGTCAACTTAACGATGCGGCGGGTGTGTGAGGCTGTGTTACGCGAGCATGGGGCGTCCCTGTATCACCTGAGCGCCAACGCGACGCGCTATTACGGCTTGCCGCTGCTCGCGGCGGCGCTGTGCTGGCCCACTGTGCTGCCGGCACTCGCAGTCCTGTTGCTGGTCGCACCCGCGTGCGATTACCGGCGCTTAAAACCAAAGTTGTCACTCCCTGTGTTCATGGCCCTGTACTGGCTGGAGATGGCGGCCTATCAACTCGGGGTATGGCGGGGTTGCTTGAGACGCGGCACGCTGCAACCGCTGTTGCCGATCATACGATTGGGGAGATAAGGCTATTTATGCTTCAGGATAATGATCTGGGACAGCAGATTTGTTCTATATTTAAAGCATGGGATGGCGAATTCGGTAGCCATGCCAGGGCGTTTCGGAATTTTCGTGCTCTTGGGCAGTAACCTGTTTCGGTTTAGCTGTACGGCGAAACTGTAAAAGCCTGCGAAGTGACCCGAAGTGGCATTCAGCAGAAACATCCTCTTTAAAGTAATCGTATGCAACATGAGGTAAGCAACACCATGATCACTCAGATCGAAAACAACGTATCGACCCTGGCAGCAGATGTTGCGAGGATGCTACTGGAACGCCAACTGTCGCCTGTGCCCATCATCCCCCCGACTTTTAAGGACGCAACACCTGTGGTTGAGAAACCTCAGGTCATCGAGGAGTTGGTCATTGAGGAGGTAAGCATCGACGGTATGTGTGGAGTGTACTGAGGTTCAGGCACGTGCTAAATGTTAGCCATCCGCTGCGTGGCTTGCTCACACAGGACGGTAAAGGCTCCCGGCGCCGATCGGGACTGGTCCGGTATGCAGTGCGGGCCCGCAGCGCAGGTCGGTGCAGGAACAGGGGTCAATAACAGGTTGAGTCCTATGGGCAAACTGGACGGAAAAGTCGCTTTTATAACCGGTGCTGCCCGCGGCCAGGGGCGGGCGCATGCCGTTACCATGGCTCGCGAGGGCGCCGATATCGTGGCGCTCGATATCTGTATGGATTTGCCCTATCCGCGCTACTCCCTGGCCACGCCCGGGGATCTGGATGAGACGGCCAGTCTAGTCAGAGCGCAAGGGCGCCAAGCGCTGGCTATCGTGACTGATGTGCGTAGCGCCAAGGAAATGGACCTGGCGGTTAAAAAAGCTGTCGAGGTGTTCGGGCATATTGACATCCTGGTCTGTAACGCGGGCATCGCCGATATGGCTCTGGCCTGGGACATCACCGAAGAGTGGTGGGACATCATGCTGGATGTCAACCTGAAGGGATACTGGCTGGCGGTCAAGTATACCGTGCCACAGATGCTGGCCCAGCAGACGGGTGGCCGTATCATCATGACGTCGTCGGTTGCGGGACTGCGCGGCGAGCCCGGCATGGCACATTACTGCGCATCCAAATGGGGTGTCATCGGGTTGGCCAAATCGCTGGCCCAGGAACTGTCCCAATACAACATTACCGTCAATACGCTGCATCCAACGGCCGTCAACACCGACATCATCAGCGGCATGGCCCATGCCGCTGGTATGGCCAGGGAAGAATTGGTTGATTTTATTTTCCTGGGCCATACGCTCCCGGTGAAACTCGTTGAAGCGGAGGACGTAGCCAATGCGGCCCTCTGGCTGGCCTCGGACGATGCGCGTTACGTCACCGGACAGAAATTGAAGGTGGACGCCGGTAGGATGCTCAAATGAATCTCAGTGTCTGTTACCGGTTGGCGCCAGGCGTGGCGATTCGCCGCGAACGTTTTGGTGGTCTGGTCTATCGTTACGACAACCGCCGCCTGTATGTCCTGCACTCCCATGACGTGGTGAATTTCGTGAGTGGATTGGACAGTGTGCGTCCATTGGGAGAGGCGTTGGATGATTTTCTGGCAAGCCGTGGATTCCCCGAGGCTAGCCGCGAGACCTTGGTGAAGGCAATTGCAAGGCTCGAAGAATTGGGGATCCTGGATCGGGCTTGACGGAGTGTCCCCGTACCCCTCGCGTGGCAGTCGCCAGGTAGGCTAGCCCACCTGGGAGTTGGTAGAGTAGCCGCTCGCTTACTCGGCCGTGGTCGGATCAATCATTGAGCGAATTTCGGAAATTTGGTCGGCGGGAAAGCCGCCCTGCTCGGCATGTTGGCGCACCATCTCCTCGTTCGGCGCGACATACACGCAGTAAATCTTGTTACTGGTGACGTAACTCTGCACCCATTGAATACTCGGTCCTAATTCCCGGAGAACGCCGCAAGATTTTTGGGAGATTCCCTGTAATTCCGCCGGAGATAACTTGCCGGCGTCCGGAATCTCCCGCTCGATCATATATTTCGGCATGATTATGAATCCTTCTTAATTGGGTATCGTTTGATTTGTAAGTTGGTTTAGTAAATAGCCACGCCACAAGAATCAAAAGTATTTTCGATTGTTGCGCCAAATCCAAATCCTAGCAGAATATTTGCCAGTTCTCATTTCCTCGGGATACGCAGCGAAAAGTTCAATGCAGGCGAGGACTCCTCAATTGTGATATTGGTGACAAGCAAGCTAGCGTGCTGTATCCCACATGTTACAGTGACGACAAGCTTGCAACACTTTGTGCCTGCAGGGAAGCAATGAACTTGTTTTTGATCTATCGGATTTGCCGGTAAAATGAGCCGATAGCTTGGTTAATAAGGCTTAATGCCTGGTACATAATGCAATTCGCCCGGGTTGTCTATAAGCGAGCATAATTTTTGCTAGACTTAATTCTGTTATTGCACTTAATAAACGCGCCCGATGAGTAAACACCCTAAAAACACTGCACGGGCCGCTAGCATTCCGGCAGGCGATGAGCTTGTACCGCCCCATGACACCGGTCTCTCGCGACGGTCGGACAAACCACTAAAACACTGTTTCCGCAGGAGGACCACGTTGATGTTGATGAGATCGCTGCATATCGACCCCCAGAAATGTACTGGCTGTCTGCAATGCGAGATGGCCTGTTCCTTGGAAAACGAGGGAGTATTCAATCCTGCCAAGTCCCGTATCAAGGTATTTGACTTCCATGAAGAAGGCCGTTTCGTTCCCTATACCTGCACGCAATGCGATGAAGCCTGGTGCTTGCATGCCTGCCCGGTGGAGGCGATCACCCTGAACAAGCTAACCGGCGCCAAGGAGGTGACCGAGGCCGTCTGCGTGGGGTGCAAGGTCTGCACCATCGCCTGTCCCTTCGGTACTGTGAATTACAATGCGGATACCGGCAAGGTCATTAAATGCGACCTCTGCGGTGGCGATCCGGAGTGCGCCAAGGCCTGCCCCACGTCGGCGATCACCTATGTCGATGCCAATTGGACCGGCTTGGGGCGGATGCGCGCCTGGGCCGCCAAGACCGACACCGGCGCTCGCGTCTGAGGAGGGTACGAACATGGGTTGGCAGAAGAAAGTATTGCGTGTGAATCTGAGCGAAGGCACCTGCAAGGCTGAGCCTTTGAACATGGAGTGGGCGCGGGACTATCTGGGTCAGCGTGGGTTGGCTACCCGGTATCTGGTGGAGGAGGTCGATCCCAAGGTCGACGCGATGTCACCGGCCAACAAGCTCATCATGGCCACGGGGCCGCTCACGGGCACCATGGCTTCCACGGGGGGGCGCTATTCGGTCATCACCAAGAGTCCCCTGACCGGGGCCATTGCCTGCTCCAACTCCGGCGGTTTCTTCGGGGCTGAGTTGAAGAATGCTGGTTGGGATATGATCATTTTCGAAGGCCGTGCCCCGCAGCCGGTGTATCTGTCTGTAGAGAACGAGAAGGCCGAACTGCTACCGGCAACCGAGATTTGGGGCAGATCAGTATGGGAAACCGA
Organism: uncultured Gammaproteobacteria bacterium; assembly: GCA_963696325.1. Lineage (GTDB taxonomy): Bacteria > Pseudomonadota > Gammaproteobacteria > Competibacterales > Competibacteraceae > CAVOJV01. The sequence goes on along the minus strand of CAVOJV010000001.1, from coordinate 8,971 downwards.
TGCCTGGCTGCATAAGCAGCATCAGGACCCCTTGCTGCGGATTGCCGCCATCGGTTTAGCCGCTGAAAAAGGGGTGTTGTTCTGTGGCGTGATCAATGACTTGCACCGCGCCGCCGGGCGCTCCGGGGTGGGCACCGTGATGGGCTCCAAGAACCTCAAGGCGGTATCAGTTCGGCAAAGCGCGCGTCCTGCCGGATTGGATCGAGCAGCGGGTCGCCGTGCGCGAGAATCAGGCCGGGATCCTTGACCTTCTCGGCGATGGCGAGCCAGCGGAACGCTTCTGCCGCGTCGCCCCATTGGGCATAGATCTGTGCGTACTGGTACGCGAAGCCGTCCCCGGACTCCTTCTGCAGCTCGGTGAGCTGTCGTTTCGCGTCCGCGGCCCGCCCGACGCGGTGGTAAGCGATCGCGAGGCAGGACTTCTTCTGCCAGTCGATGCTTTCCTGCTCGCAGTCGGCGACGGCTCGCGCGGCGTTGCCGCGCGACAAGGCGATCACCGCCGTCACGTAGCGTCCGCCGGGCCGATCCGGCGCAAGCGCGAGACCGCGGTCGGCGGCGGTCTGCGCTTCATCGAAGCGCCGGTCGTACCAGAGCATGATGCCGAGTGTCGTGTGCGACTGCGGCGCGATTGGATCCAGCACAGTCACTCGTCGCGCTGCCTCGATTGCCTCGTTATACCGGCCTTCGCGCAGCGCGAGGTCCATCTCCAGGCGCAGCGTGGCGACGTCCTCGCCACCGATGCTGCGTGTCCGCGCGAGCAGTTCGCGGGCGCCGGCGAGATCACGATCACCGTACAGCTTGATCCGCGCCAGCACGCGATAGCCGTCGGCGAGTCCCGGCGCCAGTTCAATCGCTCGGAGGGCCTCGTCGCGCGCATCGCCGAAGCCTTCGTCGAAGGGCACGTAGGCGTTCATGGCTTGGTTCCCGATCGTTAACGCGCGTGCCGCCCGCGCCTTCGCGTATACCGGATCGAGCTCGATCGCCCGGTCGAAGGCGGCGACGGCGGCTGCGAGCATCTCGGGCGCGTTGCCCTGGTTCCGCTCGTACTGGCCGCGGAGGAAGGCCTCGTAGGCGTCGCCGACCTGGGTGCCGCCCGCGTCGAGGCCCCCGTTGACGTCGGCCAGCAGCTTAATACGAAGCGCGGCGACCACCTTCCCGGCGATCTCGTCCTGGACCTCGAAGCTGTCGTCCACGGCGTGGTCATAGGTCTCCGACCACAGGTTGCTGCTGTCGGAGCTGCGAATCAGCGTCGCGGATACGCGCACGCGGTTTCCGACCTTGCGCACACTGCCTTCGAGCACGTGCGCCACGTTCAGCTCGCGCGCGATGTCCGCAATCTGCACCTGCCGGCCCTTGTAGGCGAATGAGGACGTCCTCGCGATGACTCGCAGCTCCGGCACGCGAGCCAGCACGTTCAGCAGTTCTTCGGACAGGCCGTCCGAGAAATACTCGTTCGCCGGGTCCTCGCTGATGTTGATGAATGGCAGCACCGCGATGGAGATCCCCGTTGACACTGAGGTCGGGGCCTGCACCGCGGTCGGCGTCGTCGCAGTGCCCGCTGGAGTCGCCGGCATCTGCCCGACCCGCCAGAAGAGTCCGCCGCCAAGCAGCAGCAGCACTGTCAGGATCGCAAACTCCCGGCCACTGACCCGCTGATGTCCCTGATCACCGTGGAACCAGGCGATCACAAGCGCGATCGGCAGGCCCACCATGAACGCAACTGTGGACGGCCGCTGCAACTGCGCCGGCCATGCGAACACCGTGCTGAGGTAGGCCAGCCCCTGCAGCAGGCCCCATGCTGCGGCGACGTAGGCAATGCCCCACTGCACCACCTTGCGGCGGCGCAGCTTGGCCCAGGAGCTATCGTTCTCCCCTTCGCTCGCGTCGGTCACGCTGTCCTCCCTGTCGCGTCCGAGTGTAGCGGGATTGCCAGCCGGAGATCACTTGAATGGCCGGTTCCAGGTCGCTCAGTTCATGGCATCAAGGACCGCTCCTGGCCGATCTTACCGCTACGCGACAGGCCGGACGCGACCCCAAGCAATGGGATGGACCCCTCCCCACTCCTACGGCATCGAGTGCCAGACTGGAGGTGTGTAATTACCAGTCACGGAATGAGGAGGGGTCGTCATGAAGCTTACTCGCGTGGGTGTGGATTTGGCCAAGCAGGTCTTCCAGGTGCACGGCGTGGATCGGGCGGAGCGCCCGGCCTGGTGCAAGCGTTTGAAGCGCAGCAGATGGATCGCGGATCTGGAGCGCGACGTCGAGCCAGGCGCCGAGGTCGGCATGGAGGCCTGCGGCAGCGCACATCACTGGGCGCGACTGCTGCAGTCCAAAGGGTACCGGGTGAAGCTGATCGCCCCGCAGTTCGTGAAGCCGTACGTGAAGTCGAACAAGACCGACGCGAACGATGCCGAGGCGATCTGCGAAGCAATGAGCCGGCCGAGCATGCGGTTCGTGGCGGTGAAGACCGTCGAGCAGCAGGATCTGCAGGCGGTGCATCGCGTGCGATCGAGCCTGATCCGGGAGCGGACGGCGAAGGCCAACCAGTTGCGCGGGCTTGTGTACGAGTACGGTCTGGTGGCGCCTCAACAGATCAGCTCCCTGCGGCGAGCGGTGCCGCAATGGCTGGAGGATGCGGAGAATGGCCTGACCGTACGCTTTCGATCGCTGCTGGCCGGCTTGTACCGTGATCTGAAGCAACTCGACGAGCGGGTGCGCGAGCTCGATCAGGAAGTCGCCGCGATCACTCGTGAGCACGAGCCCGTCCGGCGACTCATGCAGATCAACGGCGTTGGCCCGTTGATCGCCAGCGCGCTGTACGCGCTGGTCGGCGATGCGAGGCAGTACCGCAACGGTCGTGATCTGGCGGTGGCACTGGGACTGACGCCTCGGCAGCACAGCTCGGGCGGCAAGGAGAAGCTGCTGGGTATCAGCAAGCGCGGCGACAAGTACGTGCGCACGCTGCTGATCCACGGCGCACGCTCGGCGTTGCGCACGGCGCCAAGCAGGACGGATCGGATCAGTCGCTGGGCCTTGGCGCTCGCGGAGCGCTCACATCTGTTGATTTGCACCGAAAGCTGACCCGGGTTTTGCATCGAACATTGACCCGCCTCAGTGAGCCGCAGTATGGCTCAGGGTTGGTCGGTCTTTCGCGGTTTTCGGTTCCTCGCTGATTGGGTTGAGCTGTTTTTGAAGCGGTAGCTGTCGTTGCCGGTCTCGACGATGTGGCAGTGGTGCGTGAACCGATCGAGGAGCGCGGTGGTCATCTTCGGGTCGCCGAACACGCTGGCCCACTCCGAGAAGCTCAGGTTGGTGGTGACCACGACGCTGGTGCGCTCGTAGAGACGGCTGAGCAGGTGGAACAGCAGCGCGCCGCCGGCCTGTGAGAACGGCAGATAGCCGAGCTCGTCGAGGATGACGAGGTCGGCGTGGACGAGGCGGTTGGCGAGTTGCCCGTGCTTGCCGGCGACCTTCTCGCACTCGAGCTGGTTGACCAGTTCGACGGTGGAGAAGAACCGCACGCGCAGGTGGTGGTGGATGACGGCCTGCACGCCGAGGGCGGTGGCGAGATGGGTCTTGCCGGTGCCGGTGCCACCGATGAACACGACGTTCTGGGCCTGCGCGATGAACTCGCCGCCGTGGAGCGCGTGGATCAGGGCGGCGTCGACGGCGCTCTGCTCGAACTTGAACCCAGCGAGATCACGGTAGGCCGGGAAGCGCGCCGCCTTGAGTTGGTACTGGACGGAGCGCACCTCGCGTTCGGCGACCTCGGCCTTGATGAGGTCGGCGAGGATGCGCTCGGCTTGCTTGAACGCCGGGCCCTGCTGCGCGGCGAGGTCGGCGACGGCCTGCGCGAGGCCGTGCAGCTTGAGCGACCTGAGGGTAGTGACGAGTGCTTCAGCCATGGGTGGCCCCTCGCAGGTGGTCGTAGCGGGTGACGTTGGCGACGGGCTCCTCGAGGAGCGTGAGCCGCGCGGGGGTGTCGATCGGCGGGGGTGCCTCGGCCTCGGTGAGTCGGCGAAGTAGGTTGAGCACGTGCTCCTTGGAGACGGCGCCGGCCTCGAGCGCGAGCTCCACGGCGCAGAGCACGGCTTGCTCGTCGTGGTGCAGCACCAGGGAGAGGATCTCGACCATCTCGCGATCGCCGCCGGGGTGCTTGAGCAGGCGCGCCTGGAGGCGGCGGAACCCCTCGGGCAGCTCGCGGAACGGCGCGCCGTTGCGCAGGGCGCCGGGCTTGCGCTGCACCACGCTGAGGTAGTGGCGCCAGTCGTAGATCGTGCGCGCCGGCCGGTCGTGGCCGCGGGTGAAGACCCGGCCATGCTCGGCGACGATGCGGCCCTCGGCCGCGATCACGATCCGCTCGGCGTAGGCGCGTACGCTCACCGGGCGATTGGCGAAGGAAGCGGGCACGCTGTAGCGGTTGCGCTCCAAGGCGATCAGGCAGGTCGGAGAGACGCGCTTGAGGTCCTCGACGCAGCCGTCGAACGGCGGCGGCATCTGCATCAGGTGCGGCCGCTCCTCGGCCCAGACCTCGGCGATCGTGCGCTCGCGCTGCTCGGGGTGGCGGATCGAGTGCCACTGCGCCTGGCAGCGCCGCTCGAGCCACGCGTTCAGCGCCGCGAGATCGGCGAACTTCGGCACCTCGTGCCAGATCCGCGGCCGGGAGTCCTGCACGGTCTTCTCGATCTGGCCCTTCTCCCAGCCGGCGGCCGGGTTGCAGAAGTCCGGCTCGAACAGGAAGTGCCCGGTCATGGCGCGGAAGCGGGCGTTGACGGTGCGCGCCTTGCCGCGCCCGATCGCATCGACCGCCGTCTTCATGTTGTCGTAGATGCCACGCTGCGGCACGCCGCCGAGGACGGTGAAGGCGTGGTTGTGGGCGTCGAACAGCATCTCGTGGGTCTGCTGCGGGTAGGCACGCAGCACGAACGCGCGGCTGTGGCAGAGCTTGAACTGCGCCACGGCGAGCTTCTGGCGCTCGCCGCCGACCACCGCCCAGTCCTCGCTCCAGTCGAACTGGAACGCCTCGCCCGGGGCGAACACCAGCGGCACGAAGGTGCCGCGGCTCGTGCGCGACTGTTGATCGCGCTGGCGCTCCCACGCTCGCGCGAAGGCGGCCACGCGGTCGTAGGAGCCACGGTAGCCGAGCGCCATCAGGTCGTCGAACAACTGCCGCCAGTTGCGCCGCTGCTTACGCCCGCGCGTCGACTCCCGCTCGAGCCACGAGGCGAGCATCTCGCTGTACGGGTCGAGCTTGCTCGGGCTCTTGCGCTTGGGGTACGCCGGCTGCAGCGTGCCGTCGGCCAAGTACTTGCGAATCGTGTTCCTGGAAAGCTGGGTGCGCCGGGCAATCTCGCGAATCGATACTCCTTCGCGTAGATGCCAGCGCCGAATCACACTCAGTAATGCCACGTCGATCACTCCTCAAGTCTCCTGCTCCCCAGAGCAGGATCGGGGTGTACACGTGGGTCAAAATTGGATGCAAATCCCTACCGAAAGTGGGTCAGAATTAAATGCAAATCAACACCCAGCACCGAGAAACCGAGTTTTTCAACAGAATAGACCCGAAGCGGTCGTTCGAGAGCGGAGTCAGGTCCGATTCGGCAGCGGTGTGAGTTGCGCTGCGCCTACGGGTCCAACCTGGCGGCTTGGTAGTCGGCTCGAAACAGGTACGCGGAGTACCAGGCGAGCCCCAAACCACCGAAAAGGCCCAGGACTGGTGGCACGCTGCTTTGCCCCATGCCGATGACCATGCCAACGATCATGCCGAGTATCCAGCAACCAATGGAGTACATGAACGCGAGTGGCACTGCGTACTGCAACAAGCTGCCGCGATAGTAGGCATCGCTGACCATTCGCTTCTGCTGTTCGTCGTCGTACCGGATGCCCAGCAGGACGGGTGTTCGCCACAAGTGTCGGTAGATGTAAAGACATGCCTGCCGACCCGGATCCAGCTCGTTGTAAAGGACTCCCTCGCAGCGAACTTTCTTGAGGTCTGTGGAGCCGATAGTGATGACGTCGATTTCCGTCGCGACCTTCACCTGCCCGATGAATCTGGTTCGACCATGCTCGTCCACCTGCGCGATCGTCTCTCCTCCCCGCAGGTTGCCAACCCTGCCAAGCAGGCCACAGTGCTTTTCCATGGTGCGTCTCCAGCCGAATTGTTGTTAGATCGTTGTGAGCCAGCCCACAACGCTATTTCACAGTCCAACGGCGTTGTCAATCGAGCGCCAGCCTGCCAATAGTTATGAACGGGAAGGGTGCTGCGTGTGATTGGGGTATGGACGCGCCCAGATACCCGCGCGTTGACGCCTCCGTGCACCGGGCGTAGCGTCACCGCTACGAATTCAAGTGCAATTGACCGGAGTCACCAATGGCAGTGCCGGCCGGGAAAGCATTTGTCCAACAAATTAAAGTCAGGGGAGCGATCATGGGAAAATTCTGTGGGACATTACAGCTGGGTTCGGTAGAGGGTGGCGGTACCGTCGGTTCCCAGACGGTCATTGGCGACCGGGTCGTGAGTTCATTTGAAGTACCAGTCGCGATCGAGTACGAGCTGCGGGTTGGTGCGACGCACTTCAAGAAGATTCGCTGTTGCGAACAGGCGATGGCGCCGTTCGTTGCACAGAACAACGGCAATGACGTCTGCATCTATACATTCAAGCAACTGCCAAGAACGGAAGTGATGCTGGCAATAGTTGCTAAAGGTGGTCCCAGTTACAGAATGACGGCGGGACGCATGTACATGACGCTGTTCGCCACGTCCATATTTCTCCCATTGCTTATCGCTGTCCCGTTATTTTTCATCCCTGTTCTGGGATGGGTTCTATCGCCCTTGGTGCTGTTCTTTGCCGGAAGGAACGGTGTCGGGTTGTGGTCAACGTGGCAGAAGATGAATTCCGACGGAGTGCCCGGCGTTGGATAGGATTCGTGGTGAAATCAGGGAAGACATCATCAGTGTTCTCCCTACGGCGTATGCACGCTCACGCATGTCGCGCAAGCAGTGAAACGATACTAGCAGTCCTCCGCTGCACCGGCATTGTTAGCCGTCTGGCAGCGACGGCTCGTATGGCCGCTTCTGGCCGATCTTTTGTTCCCGGAAGCGGACCATCTACGGGAACAATCGACCCCAAGCGGAACTTCCTATTGCTCAGTCGAGTAGGCCGTGACGCCGGGCGCACCCTGAACGACTTCGCCCAGCAGACGAGAAAGGCGCTCGGTTTCAGCTGCGACGTTCACGCCGCCAAGGAAGCGTCGGACGAGGCCAGCTTCAACAACCGCGAACGCCATCCACTCGTCGGTGCGTTCATCTCGGTTGCCGCAGCAGATGAACTTCTTCGCCGGCTTCTGGCCAAGCAGAACGCACCAACCGAAGTCCTCCGGTATCACCGCCTCGACAGGTTCCCCTCGGGCACGGAATTGATCGGCGACGTAGTTCGCAAGCGCCCGGCCGTATCGCCCGGGGTTTGTCGAAGCGTCCTCGCCTGGCTCGATTGCGAATGCTGTCGTCTGGATCACATGGCACTCGCCGGCATTGGCTTTCCCTAAGGTTCTCGTCGAGGGTATTCACCCTCAATCCGTCCGCTGTTAGCCGTTTTTACCGTTCCCGATAGCGGACGTCGTAGGCGAAAAATCGACCCGAAGCGGACGTCACGTCAGTCGAAGGTCGTACGTCGCCGCCTTTCGGTCCAGTCGACACCTTTGTCTACCACATTGATCACAGCCAGTCGCGATAAGTCCCGCTACTATAGTGCCGAGACGTTGTTGCGAATCAAATGAGTCTCAAACGAATTCCCATGACCAAGGTGAAGTCCATCAGTGTGTCAGCCGTCATGGTGTTGAGCTTTTCACTCTGCGAAGCACAGAGCCTCGACAGCGAGATGGCGTCGACAGCGAGAGACGAGGCCGTCGGTCGCATGACCGCAAGCTGTAGCTCTGCAGTGGACCGCTTCCGAAAACTGCCCACTCAAAGCGACAAGTCCCCGCTGGCGACTTTGACAAGCTCGGATCAGACCGGCATTGCCGTCGCACCCAACGATGCCGCATTGGACATGGGAGCATTGGACCTAGATGCGTGGGCGCGAAGCCAGAGTCCGGCAATTGAATTGCCCGCGGCACTGAAAGATTGGTCCGGATCGTCGCCAGGCGTGTACCCAGTGGCGTTCTCACGGTTACCAACGACGGCAGTCTATGCCGTTCATTCGGAAAGCGGCACGATGCACTGTGTCGTCTCGATCTACTTCGAAGTAAAGCACGGCAAGGCACAGATTGTGCAGGGACCCCCTCGTGACGAAGGAGAGGATGGCGATTCGGACTGCATGATTGATCGTTCATTCGGAACTATCGATCAAACGCCGGTGATGTTCGAGGAGCGTTACATCTACTCACCAAGGTTGACGTCAACACTCGCGATCGCGACTTGGGAAGGAGATCACTTCGCGGCCGCCTGTCGGATTACGTTCGAGTTCGAGCCGGAATTTACATCACGGACACTCAATTCCTGGAACGACTGCGGCGGAGAGCCCTGCGATTGCATCGGAGAGCATTGCGACCGCCTGCGCGAGGCGGCGTACAGAATTGTTGCGCGCCATACAGGAGAATCCGCAGGCAGCCCGAAGTAACTTGATCGCCTTGCTGTCGGATCGGGAGGCGCAAAGGTACAGCGAGGCGGAGACGGCGGCCAGTTCACGGGACCGCGGAGTGAGTAAGCAAGACAGTAATGATCCCACGGTAATGACCGATACATTTCCGTTCCGTGTGCCGTACGAAAAAGACGGGCGGGTATACGTCGTGAGCGCTGGACACTTCACGATCGGCTGGCGGGAGTTTTCGGATTGGAGTGTCAACTTTCACGAGGTGGAGCGGGATCAGCTGATCGAGCGAGCGAAATTCGCGATCGGCATGTGGAAAGGCAAACTGAAAGGTGCATCCGTCGAACCCCCGCCAGACGAGTTGGCCAAGGACCGCTGATGGC